>NZ_JBWKZK010000001.1:738818-1078749 GCF_059424425.1 Pedobacter sp. GW456-11-11-14-TSB4 | reverse complement strand
CTTTTGTTTTCTTTTAAGCTTTGACAACTTTAATAACACAGCGGAAAGAAAGTTGTCAAAGCTGAAAACAAAAGATTGAGGCAGTAAGCCTGTCCAACATTGGTAAGTCTTTTTTATGAAATTTGCTGGGCGCTAAATAAATAGTGGCATAGAATATTGTTAGCTAAGCGGGATTGAAGCGCAAATACTTTTGTTTTCTTTTAAGCTTTGACAACTTTAATAACACAGCGGAAAGAAAGTTGTCAAAGCTGAAAACAAAAGATTGGAGCAAAAAGCCCGACTAACATTAATTGAAAAACTGTTTTTGCCTTTCTAAAAGCAAAACCAAAACCTATCAAAGCATTACGATGCCCAGTCAAGCTGAGCATGACGAAACTACCTACATCAATTTATCCAAAACTTCTTGCCAATTGTTTACGCGTTCGTAATCGGTAAGCAATAAATTATGTGGCGAGGTAAAAAGTAAGGTTCTGCCTTTAAAATCGATAAAGTTTTTAGCTCTATCATCTATCATGATATCGGTATTAACAATTTTTTCTCCGCAAAACATGATATTTTTCCAACTGATAAATGGAAAATGCTCAGCCAACCAATGGTACTTATCTTCTAAAGAATTAGGGAACTCCATGGCGGCAGAAACAATATACACTTCATATTTTTCTTGCAGTTTTTTAACCGCTTCAACGCTTCCTTCAATTAATTCTAAATCTCTAAAAAAGCCTTTCTCGTTAATGTAATCGAACCATTTATTGTTAATGTGTTCGGGAATGTGTTGGTAAATTTCGTTCCCCGGATCAATTTGCAAATCCAGAGGCACATCGTAATCGCGGTTATAAAGTTGTATAAATTTTTTTATAGGATCGGCTAGGACTTCGTCCATATCTATTGCTATCTTCATAATTGTAAATATCCTTAATTAAGATTAAAGTTGTGTTGTTTGAATATAAAATAATGTAGTTTGTTAGTTATTAGTATTTTACTTACTTTTGCATCCCCGCAAGCACGAAGCTCCGGGAACTATGTTGAATACATAAACTTAAAAGAAAATGGCAACTAAAATCAGATTGCAAAGATTCGGTAAAAAAGGGAAACCTTTTTTCCACGTGGTAGTAGCAGATTCTCGCTCACCAAGAGATGGTAAATTTATTGAGCGTTTAGGTTCTTATAACCCAAACACCAATCCTGCAACTATCGAAATTAACTTCGAAAAAACTTTAGACTGGGTAAACAAAGGCGCACAACCAACTGATACGGCTCGTGCTATTCTTTCTTACAAAGGTGTATTGTACAAAAAACACTTACAAGGTGGTGTTAAAAAGGGCGCTTTAACTGAAGAACAAGCAGATGCTAAATTTGCACAGTGGTTAGAAGCTAAAGGTGGCCAAATTGAAGGTAAAAAAGAAAGCTTAAACTCTACAAAAGAAACAGCTAGAAAAGCTGCTTTAGCTGCAGAAGCTAAGAAAAACAGTGACCGTGCTGCTGCAATTGCTGCAAAAAATGCACCGGTAGCTGAAGAAGTTGTTGAAGAAGAAGTAGTAGCTGAAGAGGCTCCTGCAACTGAAGAAGTAGCTGCTGAAACTCCAGCTGCTGAAGCAACTGAAGAAGAGAAAAAAGAAGAAGCATAATCATAGATTTGTTTTAACTTGTAATAGCGTTCCGATTTTCGGGACGCTATTTTTTTAACCCCACCCCAAACCCCTAAAGGGGCTTTTGTTATGATTAAGGAAGAAGCGTTTTATATTGGCTATTTTACAAAAACTAAAGGTTTAAAAGGCGAAATACAATTGTATTTTGAGTTTGATGCTTACGAAGATTTAGAATTGGATATTGTTTTTGCTGATTTAAATGGCAAAATGGTTCCATTTTTCGTGTCGAGTTTTAAGCTTTATCCTAACAATACTGGTTTGTTTTATTTTGATGATTTAGATCATATTGATAAAGCCCAAGCTTTGGTTAAAAAGAAGGTTTACATGCCTTTAGATAAAATGCCCGAACGCGATGAAGATGATTTTACTTACGATGATTTAAAAGGCTTTACCGTAACTGATGAAACCCAAGGCGAGTTAGGTGAAATTATTGAGGTGAATGAATATCCACAGCATTTTGTGGCCACTGTTTTATATAAGAATAAAGAAATTTTATTTCCTCTAAATGAAGATATGATTGTGGAGATTGATGAGGATGAAAAAACTTTATTGGTAGATTTACCAGAGGGATTGCTTGACCTTTACCTAAATTCGTAAAAATGAAACAATCGTTTTGTTATTTCGTTGAGTATAAATGAAGCGCTTAATTTTATTTTCATTTTTGATTGTTTTTATTGCCAGCTGTACCAGCGATAAAAAGGCCGATAAGACTGTAGACACAACTGTAACCACAACAGATACCGTTAAAACAGAGTTGCCAAAAGATGATGGGGATGGTTTATCTCAACAAGATTCTATAAAAGCCACTGCAAGACAAGTATTAACTTTTTTAAAACAGAATAACTACGCAGAACTGATTAAATATTTTTCTGCCGACGGTGTTAGGTTCGTTCCTTACGGATTTATAGATACCGCAAATTCAAAAAGACTTACTCCAGAAGATTTTTTAGAGTCTGTTAATAAAAAATGGACTTTAACTTGGGGTAACTATGATGGTACTGGAGATCCTATTAAACTTACTGTACCAGCTTATCTTAAAAAGTTTGCCTACAATGCTGATTATATAGCGGCCGAAGCGGTTGGTTATGATCAAATTATTAAACAAGGCAATTCGCTGAATAATCTGAAAAAGATTTATCCAAATCATCATTTTATCGAATATCATTTTAGTGGTTTCGACCAAAAGATGGATGGAATGGATTGGACAAGCCTGCGTTTAGTGTTTGAAAAAGTTGATGGGCAATATTTTTTGGTAGCCGTAATCCACGATCAGTGGACGGTTTAAGCATCTTTGTCATTCCGAGGGACAGCTTGTCCCGATTTTCGTGAAGCAATCTCTAGGATAAATCATTGTATTAATTTTTATGATTTTTTTGCGTTTCGGGAATACTTAGTGACAAAGTTCCTATAATTTGGTATGGGCGAAATTATGCGTAAAGTTTTTAATTTCTAAAAATTAACCGCCTCGGTTCGTGTCTTCACGAACCGAGGCGAAAAAATGGCCAAAGTATTTAACATTGCTGTTGAAGTAATTTTTGAATTAGAAGGAGACGATTAGTGAATCGCGGTTTAAATTCAGCGAACAGAAACTTATCGCCCTGCGCCAAACGCTAAACTATTCTTACCTTTGCACCATGCGTTTCGATATCATATCCGTTTTACCAGATTTATTAACCAGTCCTTTTGCTCACTCTATTTTACAGCGAGCGCAAAAAAAAGGAGTTGCAGAAATTGTAGTTCATAATTTAAGAGATTATGCAACAAATAAGCAAAAAAGTGTTGATGACTATCCTTATGGTGGCGGTAGCGGAATGATCATGTCTATAGAGCCATTTGCCCTTTGTATAGAAAAATTAAAAAGCGAACGTGATTATGATGAGGTAATTTTTATGAGCCCAGATGGCGAAACGTTAAATCAAACCATCGCAAATCAATTGTCTACTTTAAAAAATGTTATCATTTTATGTGGGCATTACAAAGGCATAGACCAACGCATACGCGATATTTTTGTAACACGTGAGATTTCTATTGGCGATTATGTGTTAAGCGGTGGAGAGTTGCCCGCTGCGGTTGTGGTTGATGCTGTGGTTCGATTGATACCGGGCGTATTAAATGATGAGACTTCTGCTTTGTCTGATAGTTTTCAAGGAGAACTGTTAGATGCGCCGAACTATACTCGGCCAGCAGATTGGCGTGGGCACAAAGTGCCAGATATTTTATTGAGTGGCCACCAAGCCAAAATTAATGAGTGGCGCCATGATGAGGCATTGAAACGTACGCAAGAGCGCAGACCAGATTTGCTTGAATAAATGGTGATTTGGTAAGTTGGGGATTTGGGAAGGTGTGCCGAACAACTTCCCAGCTTTAACATCTTACCAACTCACCACATCAAATACTCAACAACTTACCAACTCAACCCCTTCTTCGTTGTGGAAAAAACGCGATTTGTTAAAAAATAAAATAATTTTAAAATCTACTTTTTTTTGTAAAATAAAATCCCTAATATTGCAGTCCGATTTTAAACATAAAAAAATCGGCTTAATAGCTTAAAATCATGGATTTAGTAAAATTTGTAGAAGAGCAGGTAATCGCGAAAAATGAGTTTCCTTCTTTCAAATCAGGAGATACAATTAGTGTACACTATAAAATTCGCGAAGGTAATAAAGAACGTATTCAAATTTACCAAGGTGTAGTTATTCAACGTAATAGCGCAGGTGCAAACGAAACGTTTACTGTTCGTAAGATGAGTAATGGTGTTGGTGTAGAGCGTATCTTCCCAATCAATTCTCCAAATATCGATAAAGTAGAAGTTAACAGTCACGGTAAAGTGCGTAGAGCTAAATTGTTCTATTTACGTGAATTAACTGGTAAAGCTGCTCGTATCAAATCTTTAAGAAAATAGTATTCTTAATAAAGATATATAACCTTCACGATTAGTTTCGTGGGGGTTTTTTTGTTTCTATCTTTGCCCCACCAAATATTACTTGTTAAGAGATTACCCAAATATGCATTGTTAGGGTCTTTCTTGCTTTATAAAACTGAACATAATGAAAGATTTATTAAAAAAGTACGAAGAGAAGCAACCAGAGATTGTTTTTGAATGGAAAGACAAAGAATCTGAAGCTGAAGGTTGGGTTGTAATTAACTCATTACGTGGCGGTGCAGCTGGTGGCGGTACACGTATGCGTAAAGGATTAGACAAGCGTGAAGTAGAATCACTTGCTAAAACGATGGAGGTTAAATTCACAGTTTCGGGCCCACCAATTGGTGGCGCAAAATCTGGCATAAACTTCGATCCGGCAGATCCACGTAAAAAGGAAGTGTTAGAACGTTGGTATAAAGCAGTAATGCCTTTGTTAAAGAGTTATTACGGTACCGGTGGGGATTTAAATATTGACGAAATACATGAAGTTATCCCAATTACAGAAAGCTATGGCTTATGGCACCCGCAAGAAGGTGTAATTAGCGGACACTATCAAGCAAGAGAAAACGAGCGTATCCATCAAATTGGACAATTGCGTTATGGTGTTTCTAAAGTGTTAGAAGATTTGGACTATACGCCGGATATTAAAAGAAAATACAAAGTTGCCGATATGATTACCGGTTATGGAGTATCAGAATCTATAAGGCATTTTTATAATATTTGGGGTGGCGAACTTGCTGGTAAAAAGGCAATTATACAAGGTTGGGGCAATGTTGCAGCAGCAGCCGGATATTATTTAGCACAACATGGTGTAAAAATTGTTGGTATAATTGATCGTGTTGGTGGTTTGATTAATCCTGATGGATTTACCGAAAAAGAAATTAAAACACTTTTTAATAATAGAATAAATAATACGCTGGTAGCAGATAACTTAATCCCTTTTGCTGAGGCTAGCGAAAAAATTTGGAATGTTGGTGCTGAAATTTTTGTGCCTGCAGCGTCATCAAGGCTGGTACAACAAACAGAGGTAGATCAAATGATAAACGGAGGCTTAGAGGTTATCGCTTGCGGCGCAAACGTTCCTTTTGCAGATAAGGAAATATTTTTTGGCAGCATTATGGAGCATGCAGATAACCATGTTGCAGTAATTCCAGATTTTATTGCAAACTGCGGAATGGCAAGAGTTTTTGCTTATCTGATGCAGCGTAATGTTGAAATGAGCGATGACGCCATTTTTAGTGATGCTTCATCTGTAATTAAAGTTGCCCTGCAGTCCGTGTATCAAACATCAAACAAAAAGACAAATTTATCAAGCACAGCTTTTGAAATTGCATTAAAACAATTAGTATAAGCAATGAATAACGAATTTTTTGAACAGGTAATTTGGGGTAATTCGATAAGGCAATATATTATAATTGCTAGCATTCTTCTTATCGGACTACTTTTTAAAAGAATTATATCTCGAGGTTTAAGCAAGCTATTTTTTAGAGTTTTTAAAAAATTTGCAGACCAAGTTAATCCTGAAACTTTTATTTCGTTATTGATAAAACCCGTTGAATTTTTTCTCAGCGTATTTACGCTTTACATAGCTATAAAGCAATTAAGACACCCTTTAAACGTATCATTTTTTACTTATAAAAAAACAGTTGGTACAGCCAAGGTAAACGAAATCTTTACCATAGGTGAACTGGTAGATAAAGTTTTTCTATTCCTTATTTTACTCTCTATTTTTTGGATTGTATTAAGAATAATTGATTTTATAGCGCATGTTTTGCTGGTGCGTGCAGCTAGAACAAAAAACAGAGCCGATGATCAGTTAGTGCCTTTTATAAAAGAGTTATTAAAGTTTTTGATTTCTTTTATTGGCTTTTTTGTGTTGTTAGGTTATGTTTTTGAGGTAAATGCAGTGAGTTTAATTACCGGTTTAGGTATAGGTGGTATTGCCATTGCGATGGCAGCTAAAGAGAGTTTAGAAAACTTATTAGGTTCATTTTTAATATTTTTAGATAAGCCATTTACCGTAGGTGATGTTGTAAAGGTTGATGGTGTTGAAGGCACCATAGAGCGTGTAGGCTTTAGAAGTACCGTTTTAAGAAGTCCGGATAGAACTACCTACGTAATACCAAATAGAGCCATGATAGATGGTGTGCTTGAGAATTTAACACTAAGAAATGCTCGTAGGATTAAGTTTGATATTGGAATAACATATGAAACAAGCTCGGATGTGGTTAAACAGATTATCACAGAATTGGACACTTACCTTAAAAAGCACACGGGTACAACAGATAGTACCGTAGCTTTAGATTCGTTTGGTGATTTTGCCTTAAACATTCAGATTATTTATATGGTACCAATGCAAAATGATTTGTTAAAAATTAAGGAAGAGATCAACTTTAAAGCAATAGAAATTGTTCAGCAATATGGCTCTGAATTTGCTTACCCTACGCAAAGAACTGTTGGAGAAAGTGTAACTCATAAAGAAGAAAAATAATAGAATTTAAGATTTTAGCAAATCAAATACCTAAGCCCGATTAAATGTTAGTCGGGCTTTTTTGCTTTATCCCCGATGAAAAATCGGGGGATGCCGCAACAATCCCGTTTAGTCCACGTATTTTTATGCTGCTATGAGGGGTTGCAAACTGCCAAGAGCCACCAACTTTGTAATATAAACCCGATTGTAGTGTATGCCGATTCTTCATCGGCAGTAACAAAAAGCGGGACTTAAATTGCGAAGGAATGCTTGCGTTGTTTTTCGCAAAATAACAATATGAAATTTAGGTGTTGATATACAATCCTAATTTATAAAGCGTTATAAATCCGACTTAGGAGGAATAACTCAATAGCATATTCGAGATTCTTCGCTGCGCTCTGAATGATAAATCTTCTTATATGTTGCCGATTTGTGCTTACTTGATGTTTTTGCTAAACTAACTTAACTCTGCTAAAACAGTAATGCCGCCTTTTACAACTTGATCTAGTTGTAGGTTTACTTTTGTGCCAACAGGCAAGAAAATATCAACTCTCGAACCAAATTTAATAAAGCCGAATTGCTCTGCTTGTACAACTTGATCACCTTCTTTAACATACCAAACAATTCTGCGAGCTAAAGCTCCAGCAATTTGTCTGAATAAAACAGGAGTGCCACTTGCGTGCTCTACAACAGTAGTTGTACGCTCGTTTTCTGTGCTAGATTTTGGGTTCCAAGCAGCTAAATATTTGCCTGGGTGATATTTAAAAAACTTAACCACACCAGAAATTGGGTTACGATTTATGTGCACATTTACTGGCGACATAAATATAGAAACCTGTAGGCGTCTGTCTTTAAAATATTCGCCTTCTTCGGTTTCTTCAATTACAACAACTTTACCATCTGCTGGGCAAATTACCAAGTTATCGCCATTTGTAAATGTTCTTTTAGGGTTTCTAAAAAACTGTAAAACAATAAGGAATAAAGCTAATGATAGCACATAAACACTCCAACGTAACCAAGCTAAATCGGCAAATTTATAATCTATAAATGCGTTTAGTACCAGTATAAATAGTATGGTAAGTGCGATTGTGGTATATCCTTCTTTATGTATTGTCATTGTTTTTAGTTTTACTGCCGCAAAAATCGTAAAAATAAATTAGAATTCGATTAGTCATCGGATGATTATATGGATTAAGCTAATAATCATTTGATGACTATATTATTATACAGCTCGGTAAATATCTTTTAGATTTCTCCCTAAGCCATAGTAATCTAAGCCGTAACCAACAACAAATTCGTTGGGTATTTCAAAACCAACATAAGTTAATTCTTCTATTGGCTGTAAAAGCGCAGCAGGTTTAAAAAGCAGGCTACAAACCCTAACTGAAGCGGGTTTTTGTACGTTTACTTTTTCTAAAATATATTTAAGAGTTAGACCAGTATCAACTATATCTTCTACAATAATTACATCTCTTCCTTCTAAATCTTCTGGCAAACCGAAGGCTTCTTTGATTTGTCCGCTGCTCTCGGTGCCATGGTAAGAGGCTACTTTAATAAAACCAACTTCGCAGGCAATATCAATTTCTTTTAGCAAATCTGCCATAAACAAAAAGCTGCCGTTAAGCACGCCAATAAAAATAGGGCACTTTTCTTCGTAATCAACATTAAGCTGAATGCCAATTAATCGGGTTCTTTTGCTAATGGTTTCGTTCTCTAAAAATATCTCGAAACCTTTATTGTGTATTTCTATATTGTTCATTTAAGGAGTTTTAATCGCCACCACCTTCTCGCTCTCTTCTTCGCTCTTCTCTTCTTTCTTGTCTTAATTCTTTTTTTGTTTTGGCGCTATCGGGTTTTACGGGAGTTTTTATTACGGTGTCTTTTTTTGCTCCACCAAATAAACGATCAAACAAGCCTTTAGATTGATCTTGCATTCCGCCAGGAGGCATGGTTTCGTCATCATCCATATCTAAACTGTTGGTATCGATAACAACAGAATCTGGTAATAAATATTGGCGTAAACCTTCTCTTAATCTAACATTGTAATAGCCATAACCACTAGAATCTGATGGTGTTAAACCTCTACGTGCCATGGTATTGCCAATGTACCTAAACCATGGCAAAAGATAAGGCTTTAAACTACCATCACTCATAAATTTGAACATGGCAACTTTTGGTTTAGGAACAATGTTGGCTAAGAATAAACCTTCGCCAAGTGTTAAATCTGCTGGCATTTTGCCAAAATAATGACGGGCAGCCTCTCCAATGCCATAAACATTTGGGCCCATCTCTATAATGTTAAAATAAACCTCCAGCATACGCTGTTTGCTAATTAACTTGTTATTTTCGATAAGCCAAACAATTAAAATTTCTTCCGCTTTTCGTGCTAATGTTTTCTGGCGACTTAAGAACACGTTTTTTACCAATTGCATAGAAATGGTACTTCCTCCGCGTTTAAACTTTTTCTCTTTAAAATTAACGGCAATAGATTTTCTGATAGATTCTTCAACAAAACCATTGTGTCTAAAAAAAGAAGGATCTTCGGATGTTAGAAGTGCATTTTTGAAATTTGGAGAAATATTTTCTAGTCGCGTGAAGTTTGGGTTGGAAGGACCAATGGTGATATTTCTCATCGGCTTGCCGTACTCATAAGGCGTGTAAACAAAATCCGAATTTATTTTTTGCAAATCTGTTTTGCCCCATTTTACAATTTTAAAATCAGTTGGTGTAAGAGTAGATTCAAATTTAACGCTATCAGGTACGGAGGTATCTAAATGAAAATTTAAATTATATTTCAGTTTCCCCTGCACTTTTATGCCCTCTAAAGATTCGAAAAGCCCAACCGGAAAGGAATCGAAAATTGCTTGTGCATCCTGCTCCTCAGCATTAATTTTCATTTCGTAAATTTTGTTAGGAGATAAAGTATATTTTAAATATGGATGCACAGTAGCTTTATTTAAAAACACTGTTGAAGCACTATCTAACGCAATAAAATTCTCGCCAATTAACATAACAGCATCTACTTTTGCATCAGGTACAATAACATCGGCATTAGAAATTCTCTTTTGGTTTACCACCAAATTTTTGATAGACCAAGAGCCAGAAATTTTAAAATCATCACCGCTATAATCAGCATCTTCCATTTTAGTTCTAACCGTATCAAAACTAACTTTTGTGCTCAATTTGCGTTCTAAATACGGCAATTCTACTTTTTTGTTATTATCGGCATACAACATTACATCAAAGTTTTTACCTCCCGGATTTACCTCGCCATTAATATGCCAAGTTGCAGCGGTATCATTAACTATTATGGTTGATTTTAGATCGCCGCCATCTATTGTAGCGGTTTGGGTATAAAACTTTAGCGAGGCAGTATCATTATCGTTTAATTTTATTACAAAATCCTTAATCTGCATGTCATCAGGTACTTTGTAAAGCATTTCATTTAACAAATCATGTGCTAAATCGGCTAAGTTTACCTTACCTTTTGTAGTTGCGCTATCTTTCTTTTTTCTTTTAAGGATGAAATCTAAATTGGTAAGAGTGTCTTTTAAAACCACATTGAATGAGCCTTTATCGAGATTAATTTCTGATAGTTTTACATTGCCAAAAAGTAATGGGAAAAGCTTAACACCTACAGTAATATCATCAATTGTAGATAGCGTGTCTCTATCTTTAGGAACAACAGAAACATTTTGCATGTTTACGGAGCTTAAACCATTAAAGCCGAATGAACCTATTTTTACTTTTAATCCGTAATCTTTATCTGCCTTTGAGATGGCTTTAGCTACCATTTTTTTCAATAAAGCATCTCGTTTACTGTAAGCGTAAGTGCCAACAGACAGCAAAAGCACTAAAAAAACACCTAAAACCCAAGCGCCAATCTTTACATATTTTTTAGGGATTTTTATTTTCGGTAGCTGCATAAATCAAGTTAGAAATTATTGTTTAACAAACGCTTAGCGTAAATGTTTATTTCGTGTGAAAGTAGTAATTGTTTTTCATCTGTCACACGGAGTTCGATGAGGAATAAAAATAATGATAGGCCTCATCTCAGTTCGTGTGAAAGTAGTAATTGTTTTTCATCTGTCACAGTTTGTCTCGTTCGCGTTAAAATTACAACAAAAATAGGGATAGCAAATTTTTTGTGGCTATGTTTTGTTAATTTTGAAACATATGATTACTACAGAACAAGTTTTATCCGCTTTGCGTAATGTTGAAGACCCCGATTTGAAAAAAGATTTGGTAACACTTAACATGATAAAAGATGTTAAAATTGAAGATAATAATGTTGCCTTTACTTTAGAATTAACAACACCAGCATGCCCAATGAAGGAAATGCTTAAGAATGCTTGTACAAATGCGGTTAAACATTTTGTTGCTGCAGATGCTGAGGTAAACATCAATATCACTTCGAGAGTAACAAAGCCACTTGATACAACGCAATTAAAAGCCATTAAAAATATCATATTGGTTTCTTCGGGTAAAGGTGGCGTAGGTAAATCTACAGTGGCTAGTAATTTAGCAGTAACACTTGCTGCACAAGGGGCAAAAGTTGGCTTAATAGACGCTGATATTTACGGACCATCGGTGCCAATTATGTTTGGCTTAGTTGGTGCAAAACCTAGTGCAAGAGAAACTGAGGAAGGAAAAACTTTAATTTTGCCTATTGAAAAGTATGGCATTAAGTTATTGTCATTAGGCTTTTTTGCAGATCCAGATCAACCTGTGCCTTGGCGTGGGCCAATGGCTTCAAATGCCATCAAACAGTTATTTAATGATGCGGATTGGGGCGAGCTAGATTATCTTTTTGTAGATCTTCCTCCTGGAACTGGCGATATTCATATTACCATTACACAAAGTTTTCCAATTGCAGGGGCAGTAATTGTTACTACGCCACAACAAGTTGCTTTGGCTGATACAAGAAAAGGTTTGGCGATGTTTCAAATGTCAAGCATCAATATTCCGGTGTTAGGTGTAGTAGAAAACATGAGCTACTTTACCCCGGCAGAGCTGCCTGAAAATAAATATTATATTTTTGGAAAGGATGGCGGGAAGGAGTTGGCAGCCAAATATAATGTACCGTTTTTGGGAGAAATACCTTTGGTACAAAGCATTACAACTGCAGGAGATAGTGGAGAGCCAATCTCATTAGATAAAACAAGTGTGCTGGTTGAAGCGTTTAAGGATATAGCAGGTAAAATGGCACAACAAATTTCCATAAATAACGTACAGACAGCTAATTGCTAAAAAATTACTATTTTTATACTTTAAAAAATATAAGATGAGTTTAACGGAACAAGTGGAGCAGGCATTAGAAACAATTAGGCCTTATTTAATTGCTGACGGTGGAAATGTTGCGATAGAAGAAATAACACCAGATTATGTTGTAAAATTAAGGTTATTGGGTAACTGCAGCAGTTGTAAAATGAGTTTTATGACAATGAAAGCAGGCATTGAACAAGCCATAATGAAAGCTGTGCCCGAAGTTAAAGGCGTAGTTGCAGTAGATTTAGCGGAGCAAGTTTAAGTCTTTTAACACATTTTAACTAGCCACAATATCTATTAAAAGTATTTTTGTGTGATGAAATATTGTTTAACCATATTATTAATCTTTTTTGTTACAGGTGTTTTTGCGCAAAGCGAAGGCAAAAGCAACAAATTGGTGCAGCTTTCGGGTATAATTACCGATGCGGATAGTAATATTGTTGTGCCTTATGTAACCATCACTAATTTGAGTAATAAGAACCAAAAATACGCAGCAAACTATCAGGGGTATTATTCGTTTATAGCTAACCCTGGTGATACCATTGTTTACTCTGCTGTTGGCTTTACCAGTAAAACGTTGGTTTTACCTACAGAAATAGCTGAGCATAAATATACCGCAATGGTTAGGCTAAAATCAGAAATTGTGTATTTACAAACAGTGCGTGTGTACCCTTGGGCAACTGTTGAAGAATTTACTAAAGATTTTTTAACAATGAAAGTGGCCGATGATGACATGGCAATTGCCAAGAAAAACTTATCACCAAAAGCACTTAGAGGGGCAATGCTAACTGTACCAAGAGATGGGCAAGAAATTAGCAATAGCAATTACCGCTATAATTTTGATAGAATGATGAATGTAAACATGCGTCAAACTAATCCATTCTTAAACCCTTTTGCTTGGGGTAAATTAATACAAATGATTTCTAACGGCGATAAAAGCCGTGCTGAGGAAAGATAGGCACATTACGATCAATCGTAAATCGTATGTCTAAAACCTTAAATTATTTTATCTTTTCTTGCTTTGTCTAGGAAAACGCATTTTATAATCCGTTCTAACATTCCCTTTAGAAATGTTCTCTAATTTGCTTTTCAACAACTGTCTGCGTAATAAACTTAACTTGTCAGTAAATAGTTTGCCCTCTATGTGATCGTATTCGTGCTGAATTACACGTGCAGGAAAACCATCAACTTTTTCTTCATGTTTTACCCAATTTTCATCGTAATAGCTAATTAGAATGTTTGGTTTACGCATTACATCTTCACGCACCTCCGGTATACTCAAGCAACCTTCGTTAAAGGCCCAAGGCTCGCCTGTTTCTTCTAAAATTTGAGCGTTAATAAAAACCTTAACGTAAGCTTCTTCGTCCTCATCGCCCTTAGTATCAACAATAAATAAACGAATAGGCAAACCAACTTGCGGAGCAGCTAAACCCACACCACTGGCATGGTACATGGTATCAAACATGTTTTTGATCAGCTCTTGTAAATCAGGATAGCTTTCATCAATATCAACACAAACCTTCTTTAAAACTGGATCTCCGTAAGCTACTATTGGTAATTTCATCAGAATTTATTTCTTTTCAATTAGCAAAAGTACGAATTATTGGCTTAAAAGGAAACTAGAATTGGGTTAACAACATGCAAACGACAGCTTTTGTGATTAGTTTTGCTTATTTTGGTGAAAAACAGTGTAGGTAATTATTGGCTAAAACAGCCCTTCTTTTCGTTTCTCCCGAAGAAAAATCGGGATCCGCTTCAATAAGGTTTATATTACAAAGCCAGTGGTGCTTAGGCGTGAGCGCATATAAAATTTACCTGTAATTGTGGATGGTGGGCTTTTTAATCTCCAGTAGGATAAAAAGTTAATGAACTCAATTTGTCTTCATCTAAAATCTCATTGGCAATATTCGCCATATCACTTACCGTAACTGCTCTAATTTTATTAAAAACAGTTTCTAAATCATCAATTTTATTGTAATCTATTAAGCTTTTGGCCATCGAAATAATTAGGCCCATTCTATTTTCTTCGCCCAAAGCAATTTGCCCAATAAACTTATTTTTAGCTTTTTGAAGCTGAATTTCTGTTAATGGATTTGCCTTTATCTTTTTAAACTCTTTACTGATTAAACTAAATGCCTTATCCAATTTTTCTTGATCAGTGCCAAAATACAAAGCAAAAATACCCGTATCACTCAGCGGGCTATAATTTGATTCAATGGTATAAGCAATACCGTATTTTTCTCTAATTTGTAGATTTAAGATGGAACTCATTCCTGTGCCACCTAACATATTATTAAGTAATAATAAACCGGCTTTGTACGGATGGTGTAGCGAATAAGCTTGTGTGCCCATCATTACATGCGCTTGCGAAATTTGCTTATCAACAACCACGTTTTGGGCAATATTGGGCTTTGGCGCAATCCGTAGTTTGGGCGATAAATTAGCAGTTACGGGCTCAAAATGTTTGGCGCCAATATTTACAAATTTGTTTAAACTGTAGTTTCCAATTACGGCAACAACAATTTCATCGGTTTTGTAATTAGCGGCAATAAAATCTAAAATATCAGTTCTGGTTAAAGCATTTACCGTTTTTGGCGTGCCTAAAATATTTCTCCCAAAGGGATGTCCTGCAAACAGTTGATCTTCAAAATCATCGTTTATCGCTTCTTCGGGTTGATCTAAATAAGAGGTAATTTCATCCAAAATCACACTTTTCTCTTTCTCCATTTCATCTTCCGGGAAAACCGAATGGAAAACTATATCATTAAAAAGTTCTAATGTTCTATCTAAATAAGGGTTTAAAAAAGAAGCGTGAATGCAAGTGTATTCTTTGGTTGTATAAGCATTTAAATCGGCTCCAACACTTTCTAGCCTATTTAAAATCTGATTGGTATTTCGCTTTTCTGTGCGTTTAAAAATCAAGTGTTCAATAAAATGAGCCAAACCCATTTGCTGCTCTCCTTCATCGCGGCTACCGCTATTAATAATAATGCAAGCATGTGAAATAGGCGATGAAAAAGGCACATGTAAAAGTCTAATGCCATTGCTTAGGGTATGAACGTTATATTCCATTAGTTGGCAAAGGTAAGGATTTGTTTAAACTTTCGGCATACTCAGCTTCCTGAAGAAGTCGGGACTAGTCGAATGGGCATCGTTGCTTTAGTAGATTTGTAAAGATTAATTTTTATCGTATTAAGATCCCGTTTTCAAGGGAATGAGGTAACTACAAATAATCCCATCGACCCTGTCATTTTGACTTATAAAATCTTTTGGAACAAGCATTGATAACCTAAAGTATAATCAAAAAATTATACATTAATTATGACAACAGAAAAAGGAAGTATTTCCATACACACTGAAAACATTTTCCCAATCATCAAGAAATTCCTGTATTCGGATAATGAAATCTTTTTAAGGGAATTAGTTTCTAACGCAGTTGATGCGGTTCAAAAAATAAAACGTTTAGCAGCACTTGGTCAGTACAATGGTGAGCTTGGAGAACCATTGGTTGAGGTAAGTTTAGACACAGCAGCGAAAACCATTACCATTAGCGATAATGGATTAGGTATGACTGCCGAAGAAATTAAAAAATACATCAATCAGGTTGCTTTCTCTGGCGCTAGCGAGTTTGTAGAGAAGTTTAAAGATGCTAAAGATGCCAACGAAATCATCGGTAAATTTGGTTTAGGTTTCTACTCGGCTTTTATGGTTGCAGATTTAGTAGAAATTCAAACTTTATCTTATCAGGATGGCGCTGAGCCAGCAAAATGGACTTGTGATGGTTCTACGTCTTTCGAAATTAGCGAAGGTAGCAGAACTACTCGTGGTACAAGTATTATTTTACATGTTAACGCAGAATCTGAAGAGTTTTTAAGTGAAGGTAAACTGCAAGAAATTTTAGATAAATACGCTAAGTTTTTACCTGTTCCAATTAAATTTGGTACTAAAACTACCCAAGAAGAAGATGGTGTAGATGAGGAAGAAAAACCAAAATATAAATCAGTTGAGGTTGATAATATCGTTAACACAACTAATCCGATTTGGACCAAAGCGCCTGCAGATTTGTCAGATGCTGATTATTTAGATTTCTACAAACAACTGTATCCTTTCTCAGAAGATCCTTTGTTTTGGATTCACCTAAACGTTGATTATCCTTTTAACTTAACAGGAGTTTTATACTTCCCTAAAGTGAAAGATGATTTTGATATGCAACGCAACAAAATCAAATTGTTTAGTCGCCAAGTATTTATTACTGATGAAGTAAAAGACATCGTTCCAGAATTTTTGATGTTGTTACATGGTGTAATTGATTCACCAGATATTCCATTAAACGTATCTAGAAGTTTCTTGCAGGCTGATAGCAATGTTAAAAAAATCAATAGCTATATCACTAAAAAAGTAGCAGATAAATTAGCAGAGTTATTTAACAAAGACCGTAAAGCTTACGAAGAAAAATGGAGCAACATTGGCTTATTCGTTAAATATGGAATGATTAGCGAAGAGAAATTCTACGATAAAGGAAAAGATTTCGCATTACTAACCAATACCAAAGGTGAGAACTTCACTTTCGAAGAATATAAAGAAAAAGTAACTCCAGCACAAACCGATAAAAACGGGAACGTAGTTTATTTATATACCACAGATCCTGATAAGCAGGATGGTTTTATCCAATCTGCAGAGAAAAAAGGATATGATGTATTGGTAATGAATACACCAATTGACAATCACTTTGTGAGCAGCTTAGAGCAAAAATTAGAGAAAACACAATTAAAACGTGTTGATGCTAGTGTAACTAACCAATTGATTGAAAAAGATGAGGTTTTAGAATCTGTTTTAAGCGAAGATCAATCTACAAAAGTGAAAGAGATTTTCGAAAAAGCAATTACTAAACCAGGTTACACTGTAGAAGTTGTAGGCTTAAGTCCGGATGATGCTCCAGTAACTATTACCATGGATGAATTTATGCGACGCATGAAAGACATGGCTAAAATGGGTGGTGGTATGAGTTTTTATGGCAGCATGCCAGATAGTTACAAAGTGGCTATCAATGGCAATCACAAATTGGTGAGCAAAATTTTAGCTTCAGAAAGCGACGAAGATCAAAGCAAATTTGCAAAGCAAGCAGTTGATTTAGCTTTACTATCTCAAGGCATGTTAACAGGAGCAGAGTTAACTGCTTTTGTAAGCAGAAGTGTAGAATTGATATAGATCCCCTAAATCCTCCGATATAAAATCGGAGTAGGCTCCAAAAAGGGCTTGAGGAGGATATTTCTAACCACATAGATACATAGGAGATATAGTTTTTACAACAAGGGCTATATTTCTATGTGCCTATGTGGTTAATTATTTTTAAGACGAAATGAGAAGATTACCACTATTACCTATCGCCATTTTTTGCCTATTCTTTTTTTTAATGAATTGGTATATTTTGAGTGGCTTACAAGTAATTGCACCGCAAAATTATGTTGCAGCAATATTTTGGTTTATCAATGTCACTGGTGCATTTTCAGTTTTATATGCTTTGCAAGGCATACAGAGCAGAGGCATGGGCAATTTTTTTAAAATAGCTACCCATGCGTTTTTAACCTTGTTTGTTAGTGAATTAATTTTTGCCATCAACTTATTGCTGGCAGATGTTTTTAGGCTAATAGCTGGGTTTGTCAATCTCATCTTTAAAGGCAGTTTCGCGGTTTCTGGCCGACATGCTTTTTTAATAGAACTTGGTGTAGTCTTGTTTTTCGTTTCTATATTTTTATTTATTTATGGCATTTTAAAAGGAAAGTATGCTTACAGGGTAATTAAACATACTTTAGCGTTTAAAGATTTGCCAAAAGCGTTTGATGGTTTCACCATTACCCAAATTTCTGATGTACATGCAGGTAGTTTTACCAACCCAAAAGCAGTGCAAAAAGGTATAGATTTAATCAATAAACAAGAGTCTGATTTGTTCGTTTTTACTGGCGATTTGGTGAATAACAAAGCAGAAGAAATTAAACCTTATATCGGTCATTTCTCTCAAATCAAAGCGAAATATGGTCAGTTTTCTATTTTAGGAAATCATGATTATGGCGATTATGTAAAGTGGGAAAATGATTTGGTGAAAAGGGGAAACCTACAACAGCTTAAAAAATATCATGCAGAGTTAGGCTTTAAGTTATTGCTCGATGAACATGTTGAACTCCACAAAAATGGCGAAAAAATTATTTTGGCTGGAGTAGAAAACTGGGGTGTAGGCTTTGGTGAAAGAGGCGATTTGCAAAAGGCATTACTCGGCACCCAAATTAACGATTTCAAAATCCTGCTATCTCATGACCCTTCACATTGGGAGGCTCAGGTAAAAAATAATTCTTCGCATATTCATTTAACATTGGCCGGCCACACTCATGGTATGCAGTTCGGTATAGAGCTTTTTGGTATTAAATGGAGCCCTGTTAAACTACGTTATAAACATTGGGCAGGAATTAAACGGATCAATGAAAAAGTATTAAACGTAAATCGAGGTTTCGGTTTTATTGGCTTTTCTGGCAGGATAGGGATTTGGCCAGAAATTACAGTTATAGAGTTGAGGAGAGGATAGTTTTTTGGGCTTTGAACTACTTTTGCCTCATTGCCAGCTTGACTGGCAATCGTAATGCTGTTGTAGGTTGAAGAGATTTTTCAGTAAAACAATGTTAGCAATTCTTGGCTAATTAAGCCCTGCTTTTCGCTCCTGCCGATGAAAAATCGGCATCCACTTCAATCAGGTTTATATTACAAAGTTGCTGGTTCTTTGGGCAGTTTACAACCCCTCATAGCAGCATAAAACTGCATTTATTAAACCTGTCCGGCAGGCAGGCGGGATAGAAATGAAAATACTTTTGTCAATGCTGAGCTTGTCGAAGTAAAAAAGATTGCCTGCCTGCGTTAGTTAAGTAACGTATAGCCCGACGAACAATAATCATCCTTTTGATATTTGCTTTTCAAGAAAATTCATAATCTATATGGAAAATCCTTCAATATCCAATCATACTTAAAGTTTTAGTTAAATTTTGTAAAAAACATAAATAGCTGAAAACTAAAAATTAAGTTTGTAAAAGATAATCCCTATATCTTGAAAAATCGCTACTCATATTTGCTTGTCTTTTTGTTTTTGTGCAACTCATTTACTGTGCTCGCCCAAGGCAATAAAAGGGTAGTCGGCAAAGTAACCGATACCAGTAATGTTGCAATTAGCGATGTAAATATTAAACTTATTGCTGGCAAAGATACCTTACAGGCTAGTACAAATGCTGATGGCGAATTCAGCTTTACGAAAATCAAAGTAGAACAGTTCTTGTTAAAAGTAAGTATAACAGGATACATAGAATTTAGCAAAACATACACATTTGATAAAGAAAAGCAGCTAAACATAAATGATATTAGGCTAAGGTTTGCCGCTAATATGCTTAAAGAAGTGGTGATAAAAACCAAACCCAACCCCATACGGATCATGCAAGATACGGTTGAGTATAATGCAGCTGCTTACCAAGTTTTAGAAGGCGATAATGTGGCCGATTTAATGAAACAGTTTCCAGGTTTGGAAATTGACGATGAGTATAATGTTAAAACCATGGGCAAGGAAATGGTGAAGTTGCGTATAAACGGACAAGATTTTTTTACCAATAATGTAAAAGATTTTATTGGCAGGTTGCCAGCAGGTATTGTATCTAAAATACAAATTATTGATGATTTTGGCGATGAAGCAAATTTTACGGGAATAAAAGTTGGTGAGCCTGCTAAAATGCTAAACATTGTAACCAAACCGGGCATGAACAAAGGAAAGTTTGGCAACGCTGGTTTAAGCGGTGGTACAAATGATCAAGTTGGGAGCAACGCCAATATCAATTTTTGGAATGACAGCAAACAAAGCAGCGGAAATGTAAACTATGGCACATCAAATAATGGCGCAGGTAAAGCACAAAATGCGGCGGTAATGGTAAGTCATTCTCAAAAAATAGGTAAGGATTTAAGAATTGGCGGAAATTATGGATATATGGTTAATAATAATGCTTTTAGTAGTGAGCAAGCTATTGAAACTTTAAACCCTTTAGGTACTTTTTATAATAACATGTTGAGCAATGGTAATAGTAAAAGTAATAACCATAGCTTAAGTAGCAACATCAATTTTAACAACAAAAAGGTTTTTTTAAGCGGAAATATTAGTGCCGGTTATAGTGATAGAGGAAATATTAACTCCTCTTTTAGCAATCAAACGGGTATTATTAGGCAAGATTTAAGAAATATAAACGATACCAAAAGTACGGCACCAAGAGTAAACGCCAACTTTAACCTATCCAAGGTTCTAAAAAACAAAAGAAATAGTTTTTCTGCAAATTTTGGCTTTTCTTCATCTGCAAATAACGCCAACCAAAACATTATTACCAATACACTTTATTACAACAAAGCCACACAAGTAGTAGAGAAAGATTCGCTGCTTAACAGAAACTTACAAACCGAAAACAGTAATTATAATGTTAATGCTGGCTTTAATTACAGTTTGGGGCTTAAAAAACTTAAAGATACTTTAGCTCACCAAAGTTTTAACGTAAACTACAATATATCGGTTGGGCAAAGTGAAAGTAGAGTAGCAACCACCGTTTTTGATAATTTAAACAACACCCCTAGTTTTGTTGATTCTTTAAGTACACATTACTTGAGTACAACAATAAATCAATCGGCCGGTGTAAATTATAATTTTAGCAACAAAAAAATGAGATACAATTTGGGGTTAAATTTAAGGCCAACCTTGCTGCGCAATAATTACATCAATTTAAATCAAGTTATAGACAACAATACTTTTAACTACTCGCCAAATATTAATTTTAGCAGAACAATAAGTAAAGGAAAAACGATTGCTGTTAATTATAGCGGCAGTAATATTAATCCGTCGTTGTACCAACTTCAGCCAATTAGAAATGCACAAAATTTGCAAAATATTATTGTAGGTAACCCAAATTTAAAACCTGCATTTGCTCATAATATATCATCAAGCTATAATTATGTGAATACCAAAACTGGTATTTCTGTTCAATCTGGCTTAAGTTTTAGTGCTACCCAAAATGAAATTATCAATAACGTAATTTTGATACCGGATACTTTAAATAGTTTAAAGCAGGAAACCAGATTTGAGAATACGAATGGTAATTATAATTTAAGAAGTAATTACACCTTAAATATCCCTATTAAGAAGAATAAATATTCTATTTCTTATTCGGGATCTTTTGGCTTTTCTAACCGAGCTGTATTCATCAACAATGTTAAAGATTTTAATGAAGGAATAAATTTTACTCAGCAGATTAACACAACAATTGTGTTTAAAAAAATCACCATCAATAGCACAACCGCTTACACTTATAGCTCAAATAGCAATGCCTTTAACCAAAATTTAATTAGTGATGCTCAAATGCTCGGCTTAGGACAAATTACTGGAGTTAATTTCTTTAGTACCCATAATTACCGTGCTGATGTTAATGCTTCGATTAGGTTAAAAAACCTTAATGTTTCTAGTAATATCAATTACAATTATACAGCAAATAATGGCGATTTAGGCAATAATAATTTTGGTGATGTAGAAAGTGTAAATCTATCACTTTCTGCTCGTGCTACCGTCAAAAAAAGTTACCGAATTGGTGTAAACACATCTAAAAGGATAAATAATGGCTATGCTTTACAAAACACCGATCCATTTATAATTAATGCTAACCTGAGTAAAGGTTTCTTCAAAAATCAAGCTTTAAGTATTACGGTAAATGCAAATGATCTGCTTAATCAAGGTAATAATTTATCGCGTTATGTATCCGGTAACTCAATCATAGATAGTAGAATGAACCAAGTTACACGGGTTTTTACTTTTGGGTTAAGCTATAATTTATCAAAATTTGGCGGTAAAAACTTTTATGTAGATGCTGATTAATGAATTTTAAATCAAGCATTTAAAAATAAAGTTAAATTTTTGTAGCGTTTGCTAATGCTTTATCGTTCTCTATTAAACAAGTTAATGGCCGTTAACATTTTTTAATTTAAAATTTAATCATGAAAATTTCTTTAAAAACTAAAACTCTATTAACCGCTCTCGCAATTACCTTAGGTTTATCGTCTTGTATGAAAGATGATGTTGTAAATACTCCAATATCAATTTCTGGTTTAAGTTTGGTACAAGCATCACCAACAACTGAGAAACTTGATGTTTATATAGACAATACCAGAGCAAGTATAGATGATTTTGTTTTTGGCAACAAGATGGATTACTTAAGAGCATATTCTGGTGATAGAACAATTACAGTAACTAAAAAAGGTTTAACTACCAGATTAACTTCTGATGTTGTGAAATTAGTGCCAGATTCTGGCTATACAGTTTTTGTGGTTGATAAGTTTGATGCAATTGATCTTTTAACACTTAGAGATGATTTGGCAACACCAGCAGCAGGGAAAGCAAAAATTCGTTTTGTAAATTTAAGTCCGGATGGTGGGGCATTAAACCTAGCTGTTAATGGCGTTGCTACTGATTTGGTAGACAATAAAGCATTTAAAGAATTTAGCGTTTTTTTACCTGTTGATGCTGCAGAAGGCGTAACATTTAACATCAAAAACAAAGCAACAGGAGCTGTAGAAGCAACAATTTCTGGTGTTAAAATTGAAAATGGAAAAATCTATACAATTTATGCTAAAGGATTAAAGGCAAATGCTGATGAATTGAAATTTGGCGCAGCTATTTTTACACACAAATAGTAAAGCCGTAGCCATCGGCATAAGGTTGATGGCTATTTTTTAAAAATCTAAATTTTATAAATGATAAATGTTTATAGTCCTTAACGGTAGGAGATCAAATGCTCAAGTTTGAGGATGTAATTAGTGGATGCGCTAAAAATGACAATAAGAGTAAGGAAATGGTGTACAAATCATTTTACGGATACCTTATTGCCGTTATTTTACGATACACTAAAAACAAAACTGAGGCCGAAGAACTCGTTAATGATACGTTTATTAAAATCTTTAAATCCATTCATCAATTTATTCCGCCAAAAGAAATCACTACGATTGAGAGATCGTTTAAAGCTTGGAGCGCTAAAATAGCATCTCGAACTGCAATAGATTTTTTAAGAACCCGACGTAGTTTTTTATCAATTGATGATGTTGATGAACAAAATAAACCCATTACACACATCAACGTAATTACCGATTTAAATGTTAAAGACATTTTAAAATTATTAGATGGTTTGCCCGAACTACACCGGCTCATCTTTAACCTTTATGAAATTGAAGGTTTTTCTCATCAAGAAATTAGCAAACTCATACAAATACCAGAAAGCTCAAGTAGGGTTTATTTGGTAAGAGCCAAACAAAAACTAAGAGAATTGTATGCTAAAACACTAATTAGTAATTATGAAACCAACTGAACATAAAACGCCACTCGAAAAAGAGCTCATCGCTCATATTAGAGAAAGCCTTGTTGAGCATGAGGAATCATATCAATTAGGAGCTTGGGAGAGATTTAATGCGCCAGTAAAAAAGCGCAGACCATTTTTGCTGCCTTTTTTACAAGGTGCTGCCGCAATTTTAATTATTGGGCTAATCACATTTTTTACCGTTAACAAAAAACCTAAGGCATTAGATACAGCAAAAACAAACATAAAAACTGAGCAACCAAAGGCCGAGCAAAATCCTCAAGAAAATATAATAAAGATTGAGCAGAAACCATTTGTTGGCAATAAAGCTAATGAATACGAAGGCGAGGTAATTGCAGATGAATCTTTAGATGGTGAAGATTTGAATGTTTCATCCAAAAGCACATCAATAACAAATACACAAAACCAAACTATTTTAAGTGTTAATGAAACGGCTGTGGCTACTAATTTGCCCTTACAAAATCCAACTACCATAACAAACAAAACTGAGATTGTTGAGGTACAAAATCCTGTTGAAAAAAAGGCGGAAAATGTAATCTCTAAACCAAGCGAAGAGACGATAGTTGTTGCTAAAGTTGAAGATCCCAAACCAAACATAATTGATTTTTTAGCTAACGAAACTAAAAATGGTAACACGAAAAAAGCGGATGAAAAAGAGAATAAAAATAAGGATCGTTTTACCGTTGGTTTAGTTGTAGCTCCATCTTTTGGCAATGTTAAACGCTTAAATATGGGTTATGGCGTAAGTTTTGATTATAAACTATCTGATAAATTTGCCTTAAATTCTGGCTTTGCTTACAATCAAATGGCTGCATCAAAAGGTGTAGTAAATATTACACAATCTAATGTGGCAAGCGTTTCGGCTATCGCTAAAAGTAGCAGTACAAAAAGTTTAGAATCTGTAGAGGAAAGAGTAACGGGAATTGATATCCCATTGGAAATTAAGTACAACTTGAGCAAAAGTTTATATGCGAACTTTGGTGTATCAGCGTTTGCTGTAATTAATCAAAAACGCGACAATACTTTTTTAGAAGCAAAAATTGTGCAACCACAATCTGCAGGATTATCTAGTGCCAATTCGTTTAGTAGCGTATTGGTAACACAACGAGTAACAGAAAATCAAGAGGTAACCGAAGCTCAAAATTATTCCTATCTAGGATTTTATAACCTTTCTTTCGGTTATAGAAAGAAAATCTCTAAAAAGAACTCTTTTGCCGTTGAGCCATTTTTAAAACTACCAATGCGGGAAGTGAAAACTGAAAATTTAAGACTTATAGGTACTGGCGTAAAGTTAAAGTTTGACTTTTAAACTAAATTTCTGATGTTCGATTGGTTATCTTTGTAAAAGGAGATTAATTTGGATGAAAAGAGATTGGAAAAAACATATTGGAACTTTCGTATTTGCGGCTTTTTTGTTGGTTATTTTATTTGTGCCGGCAGCAAAAGCAAAGCTGATTGAAGGTTTAATGGAGATTGGTCTATTTAAGCCTAATGTAAGCGAAAAAAATAAGCCAGTTAACTCAGATTTATCAGCCATTAAATTTAAAGATGCTAAAGGTAATGTGCTAAGCCTTGCAGATTTAAAAGGTAAAATTATTTTCCTAAATTTTTGGGCAACCTGGTGTCCGCCGTGCCTAGCAGAAATGCCATCTATAAATAAGTTTTATGAGCAATATAAAAACGATGCAGAAGTTGTTTTTTTAATGATTGATGCTGATAGTGATTTTCAAAAAGCTCAAAACTATTTAAATCGAAAAAATTATAAGTTTAAGGTATATACTTTTGCGAGCGATGTTCCAAAAGATATATTTTCTGGTTCATTGCCTACAACAGTTGTTTTCGATAAAAAAGGCAGAATTGCAATGAACGGTGTGGGTGCAGCAAATTATGCAAGCAAAGAATTTTTAACATTTATACAAAAACTCAAAAATTTAAAAGAGTAATAAATAGAACTATGCAACTACCATTTGATATAGAAATTGGAGCTATAAATTATGCTATTTTTCCGGAAGGAAATGATACTTATGTTGTTTTTAAAGAAGGAAAAGAATATGCTCACATACAAAAAGACAACGCCGAACAATGGTTAAAATTAGATAGCGTAACTGGTATTCTGAAGTTTGATTTTGATGAAGAAATTAACCAAATTGGAAAATTAATTACCGAATACCATGAAAATCCTCCAATAGATGAGGATGATGAAGAATAGTTTTTGTTAAAACCACTTATTCTCAATTTAATGCGTAAACTTTTACAGAAATTATTAAGTGGTTTTGTAATTAGAATGGCGAATAAGTACTCATCTCACCCCAAAAAGAAAAGGGTACATGATGCTTTATCAAAACTATTTAATCAAATTCAAAAAAATCCAGGTAAGCGGGGATTGATGATTGATTTTAACGTTGCAGATCGTTTCATCATCTTTTCTGACCAACACAAAGGAGCAAGAAATTTTGCAGATGATTTTGGTTATGCGGCAAATAATTACCAAGCTGCATTAAGCTATTATAACCAAGAGCAATTCATTTTTATTAGCTTAGGTGATAGTGAAGAGCTGTGGGAAAATACTTTAGACGAAGTAAAAAAGCATAATGCAGGTTCCTTTCTTCTTGAAACCGAATTTTTGAAACGAAAAGCATTTGTTAAAATTTTTGGTAACCATGATTTGTATTGGGATAATGATCCGTTAGCAGCTTATCATTTAGAAAAAATTTATGGGGAGAAGCTAAAAGTTTTTGAGGGATTAATATTAAATACCACAATTGCCAGTCAGCCTTTGTCTATTTTTCTAACTCATGGTCACCAAGGGGATTTTGCCAGCGATGGAAATTGGTTTAGCAAATGGTTTGTATCTCGTGTATGGGCGCCATTGCAAGCTTATTTACGCATCAATCCCAACACACCAGCATTTAGCCACCAACTTAAGTCTGTACACAACCAATTGATGTATGAGTGGGCTGCAACACAGCAATCGGTTTTAATCACAGGGCATACACATCAACCTGTCTTTAATTCGTTAACCCATTTAGAGAGAATTTACATCAAACTTGATGCTGCCCAAAAAGCAAATGATACAGTTGAAGAAGAAAAGTTGTTAGCGCAATTAAAAAAGGAAAAAATAATGGGCGCTGAAATACCAGTTTTTACTGCCACTAAGCCAAATTATTTTAATACGGGCTGTTGTTGTTTTAACGATGGTGATATTACTGGAATAGAGATTAGCGCTGGTAAAATAAGATTGATTAAATGGGGCTATCGCGAAGATAAATCTTCTGAAAGAATTGTATTAGAAGAAACAGATTTAGCTAACTTACAACACAAAGTTTAATTATGGATGAATCGTTTTTTATAAAAGTAAATGGTATTGTTTACGAGATTATACCCGAAGAGGAAGGCACTTTTACCATCTTTAAATTTGATGCAGAATACATGCAAATTTTACGCAACCGCAACAAAAAATGGATGCGCATTGATTACAAAACTGATGAACCAATTTTAGAAGAAAATAAAGAAGTTGAAGATGTGGGTAGGTTGATAGATCGTTATTTGGAGAAGGAATAAGTATGTGCGCTAAAAAAATCTCAGATTATGATATATCATATGCAGAGGTAATGCTCTTGGCCCTTTCAAATAAAATTGACATTAGATTAAATAATTCAGATTTTAATTATTTGTTAGACAAGAATTATTTTTTGGATTATCTAGTTTATCCCAACGAAGAAACTATGAGTGATTTAATCTCAATGTTAAAGGAGATCACTCAAGATAAAGATAAAATATTCGCTTTTACCTTACCAAGATATTCTACAGAAATACGAATACTTGACAAAGATGAACAAGTGAATGAAATTCTCTCAGATTTAAATGTTGATGTCGCCATCGAACTTATCCAATCATCAAAAGATTTGTTGAATAATATAACAGATGTCCCAGACGCGGACTTTCCATACCTGTTTGAAAATGTCGAGGTTTTAGGTGATTTTCTCACTTCTGAAAATGACGATTTAGACTTAATACTCATAAGTACCGCTTTTTTTTCGACTCGATTTGACTGGATATTTATCTTTGACTATGAACTTGAGGCTATACATTTTATGTGTAAGGAAGATTTGAGAAAGATTTTGATAAGGAATGAATTTTTCCAGAAGAACAAATATACGTCTATCGAAGTTCGTGATATGATACAGCAAATAAAAAATGAAAATCTTCAGTAGTTTGATAATGTCACAGGCTCTCAACAGCATAAGATTAGTGTCTGTTTTTGGTACGAGTTAGAAACTCTTGGCTGGTGCTAGCCTGCAGCTCGTACCTTTTATACTATTTTCAATCGCTATATAACTCACAAGCTTGTGTCAACATTATTGAAAGTTTAGGTACGAGTTAGAAACTCGCACCAGCAAATTTTAACTAACGTTGCTATTCGAGATGTTAAGCGAAGCGCATCTCGAATGACAGATAATAGGGATTTGCAATCCCAAAAATAAATCTTCTTTCTACTATTTTTCCCTTCAAAAAATCACAAGTAAAAGAAACAATAAATCAAATCCCGTATTCCATAATCAAATCCAGTTTTCCTTTTCTAATGCCATAGTAATATCCACAACTGCTATATAAATATTCTTCTTCTTTTTCAACTATGCCTGCTTTAACCGGATTTTGATGCATGTAATTTAATTTTGTTTCAAAAAATTCTAAAGTAAATATTTCTTCTCCATGATAACCTTCTTGCCAGAAATTAATCTCATTATCGCCAATTTTTTCGACTTTCGGTAGCGTTATTAGCTATTGCATCTACGATTTTTGTAGCCGTGTATTTTTTAAAATCTCTAATGATATCGGTCAATTTATTCTTATTGCTGCTAATTATCATGTGGATGTGGTTAGTCATTAGTACCCAGCCATACACTTGAAGCCCTTTGTTTACTTGGCAATGCCTGATGCTGTCCAATAAAATTTCTTTATATACTTCTTTAGTAAAAACATCAATCCATTGATGCACTGTGCAGGTAATAAAATATTGTCCTTCTTGGTTTTTTATGGTATATGTTAATCCCATTGTTTTTGTGTTTTGGGATTACAAATCCCTGTTTATCGTGATGTTCGAGATGCGCTGCGCTTAACATCTCGAACAGCAAAAAAAGATTATAAAGTATAAACCTTCTCTGTAGTAAAACTTGTATTTTCTGCTCATAATAAAAAATATTTAATTACGAGCTACAAGCTCGCACCAGCATAAAGCAAATAGCTCTCACTACCATACACCATCAAAAGCCCACTTACCCTCCCCAGCTTTCTCTATCTAAACTTCTGTAATGTATCGCCTCAGCTAAATGTTCTGGTTTAATATTCTCGCTTTCAGCTAAATCTGCAATTGTTCTTGCAACTTTTAAAATGCGATCATAAGCTCTGGCAGATAAGCCCAATTTCTCCATTGCTCGCTTAATTAAAGTTTGTCCAGTTTCGTCTATTACACAAATTTGGCGAACCATATTAGGGCTCATTTGCGCATTAAAGTGCAAAATATCATTGTTTTCAAATCGTTTATCTTGCACAACTCTTGCTTTCATAACACGTTCTCTAATCAAGCTGCTTTTTTCCGCTTCGCGGGATGAGGCCAATTCTGTAAAATTTACTGGCGTAACTTCTACGTGTAAGTCAATTCGATCTAGCAATGGTCCCGAAATTTTGCTCAAATATTTTTGTACAATCCCTGGTCCGCAAAGGCATTCTTTTTCTGGGTGATTAAAAAAGCCACAAGGGCATGGGTTCATCGAAGCAATTAACATAAAACTCGATGGATATTCTACCGAAAAACGAGCTCTCGAAATGCTTACTTTTCTATCTTCCAAGGGCTGTCGCATTACCTCTAAAACGGTACGTTTAAATTCCGGCAGTTCATCCAAAAATAACACACCATTGTGTGCTAAAGAGATTTCTCCGGGCTGCGGATTTATGCCCCCACCTACCAAAGCAACATCAGAAATGGTATGGTGAGGAGATCGAAAAGGTCGCTCTGTCATCAATGCATTTGCCGTTGGCAATTTTCCTGCAACAGAATATATTTTGGTGCTTTCTAAAGCTTCGTGTAAGTTTAAAGGGGGTAAAATAGTTGGTAATCGTTTGGCCAGCATGGTTTTGCCAGCTCCCGGCGGACCAATCATTATCACATTGTGACCACCAGCTGCAGCAATCTCTAAAGCCCTTTTAATATTCTCCTGACCTTTAACATCCGAGAAGTCTTGTTCATAACTGTTTATTTGGTTAGAAAATTCGGCTCTTGTATCAACAACAACTGGCTCAGGCTTATTTTTGCCATTAAAAAAGTCGATCACTTCTTTTAAATTTTCCATGCCATAAACCAAAACATTGTTTACAATGCCCGCTTCACGAGAATTTACTTTTGGTAAAATAAAACCTTTAAAATGATCATTTCTGGCCTGTATAGAGGTTGGTAAAGCACCTTTAATACTCTGCAAACCCCCATCCATAGAAAGTTCTCCCATGAGAAAGTATTGATCTAATTCATCTACTTCAATTTGCCCAGAAGCGGCCAAAATACCAATGGCAATAGGCAAGTCGTAAGCCGAACCCTCTTTTCTAATATCAGCTGGGGCAAGGTTAACCACTATACGCTGCCTTGGCATACGATAACCAGATGTGGTAATGGCACTTTCTACCCGAAACATACTTTCTTTAACCGCATTATCAGGCAAGCCCACTACATAATATTTGGTGCCACTAACAATACTTACTTCAATGGTGATGGTTAAAGCATCAACACCATATACTGCACTTCCATAGGTTTTTACTAGCATAATCTTAAATGTATGCAAAGCAAAATGCATTTAAAGCATTGATTTTAAAATACAAACCAGCAGATAAATTCTTTAATTTTTAGGGAATTTTATTTCCATTTTGGAAACATATTTTGTGTTTACACCCTCCAATAAATCTAAGGTCATCTTATTCTTAAAAAAATAAACTACATTCCTAGGTCATCTCAGGTTCCTTAGTTGGTTAAAAAACGCTACCACCTAACAAACCTAAGGTCACTTAAGTGGTAGAAATACGAGCAATATACCTTAGGTTTTCTTAGGTGCCTTAGGTGGTTAAAAAATTCACCACCTAAGAAACCTAAGGTCACTTTAGACTTTAACGATGAGTTGTTACATGCTGAAAGTTTTTTCAAGTTCCTTAGTTGGTTAAAAAACGCTACCACCTAAGAAACCTAAGTTCACTTAAGTGGTAGAAATACGAGCAATATACCTTAGGTTTTCTTAGGTGCTTTAGGTGGTTAAAAATTGTTGTTTAAAAAAATCCCGAAGCATTTTGCAACGGGATTTATTATTCTTAAAAGCCTTTAATCTATAAGATTTAAATAAAAACTTACATTCTGCCTTGTGGCATTTTTGGCATATTTTTCATAATTTTAGCTGCTGCCGCAGGATTTGAGAATTGTTTCATCACCTTGCGCATATCCTCAAATTGTTTAATCAACTTAGTTACTTCTTCAACTTTGTTGCCAGAGCCTTTTGCAATTCTTAAACGGCGACTTTGCTGTATGCTATCAGGGTTTTCTTTTTCAAAAGGAGTCATCGATTGAATAATCGCTTCCACATTTTTAAAAGCATCATCATCAATATCAACGTTTTTCATCATCTTACCAACTCCAGGTATCATGCCCATCAAATCTTTCATGTTACCCATTTTTTTGATTTGCTGTATCTGATTGTAGAAATCGTTAAAATCAAATTTATTCTTGCGGATTTTCTTCTGTAATTCGGCTGCTTCCTTCTCATCAAACTGTTGTTGCGCTCTTTCTACTAACGAAACAACATCACCCATACCCAAAATACGCGAAGCCATTCTGTCTGGATAGAAAACATCCAAAGCTTCCATTTTCTCGCCAGTACCAATAAATTTAATCGGTTTGCTTACAACCGATTTAATTGATAAAGCTGCACCACCACGTGTATCACCATCTAATTTGGTTAAAACAACACCAGTAAAATCTAATCTATCGTTAAATACTTTAGCGGTATTTACCGCATCCTGACCAGTCATCGAATCTACTACGAATAAAATTTCGTGAGGTTTGGTTTGTGCCTTCACTTCAGAAATTTCATTCATCAAACTTTCGTCTATAGATAAACGACCAGCAGTATCAATAATAATTACGTTGTTGTTGTTCTTTTTACCTTCGGCAATACCTTCTAAAGCAATAGCAACTGGATCTTTAGAAACTGTATTGGCGTAAACGGGTACACCAATTTGCTCACCTAAAATCTGCAATTGATCTACTGCCGCTGGGCGGTAAACATCACCAGCAACCATAATAGGTTTTTTACCTTTACTTTTTAAATGTAAAGCCAATTTACCCGTAAAAGTAGTTTTACCAGCACCGTTTAAACCTGCAATTAATATAATGGTTGGGTTGTTCTTTAAATCAAGCTCCGTAACCTCTCCGCCCATCAAAGCTGCCAACTCATCATTCATGATTTTGGTTAGCAATTGCCCCGGAGAAACAGCCGTAAGTACATTTTGTCCTAATGCTTTTTCTTTTACTTCGTCGGTAAAGGTTTTAGCTGTTTTGTAATTTACGTCGGCATCTAACAAAGCTTTTCTAATCTCTTTCATGGTCTCAGCCACGTTAATTTCAGAAATACTTCCTTGTCCTTTTAAAACTTTAAATGCCCTGTCTAGCTTATCCTGTAAATTTTCAAACATCTTTTTACTGCTTTTTACGTAATTTTTTGTAGGCTACAAAGTTATCAAATTTGAGCGAAAGCAGATAATCATTTTGTAAATGAATAATTTATAGAAAGATAAGATAAAATTTGAAGCGCAATTGCAGTTCAATAAACACAATTTCTTCCCGTTTTGCGCTCTTACGCTTCGCTTCGTCGTGCCTCCTAGCTGCAGGGTAACCGCTGCAACCGGGGCTAAAAATTAAGGCATTGTTCATTGGGCAGGTTGCTATCGGGCTACCGAACATGTTCATAAACCCGGTGGCAGCGGCATCCCCCGATTTTTCATCGGGGATATAGCGAACAACGGGACTGCTGGCCGCCACCAAAACTGAACATTAATTTTCTAAAAATTAAAAAAGTAAATAACTGAACAAAAATATTTTTTCTTAATGATGCAACATTTTGAATGTAAACTTACTCTTATGGTTACAACCATAACAAATGAAACTTTTTTTACCTCTCATACTTTGTGCTTTTTTTTCGATAACTAGTTTTGCGCAAGCACCCATCAAGAAAAAAATACAAGCGCAAAGAACAACTACAAGCCCCAAAATTGATGGCAATTTAAATGATGCAGTTTGGAATGCAGCACCTATTGCAACAGATTTTATTGAGTTGCGACCAGTACCAGGGCGTGTAGAGCCTAGGGATGGCAGAACGGAGATTAAATTTTTATACGATGATTATGCGATCTACATTTCGGCAAGAATGTACGATAAGCCAGATAGTGTTGTGAAAGAATTGGTAGCCCGAGACAATATAGGTAATGCAGATTTTGTTGGAATTGTGTTTGATACTTTTTTAGATGGTGTTAACGGATATGGATTTTATGTTACGGCTGCAGGTGTACAATTCGACGCGAAATACTCTTTAATTGCTGGCGAAGATTCTAGCTGGAATGCCGTTTGGGATAGCGAAGTAATAGTTGACGATAAAGGGTGGACAGCAGAATTTAAAATTCCGTATTCAGCATTGCGATTTTCAAGTAAAGATATTCAGAATTGGGGCATGAATATAACGCGAAAACGCACAGGCACTAACCGACAAACATTTTGGAACTTTGTAGATCCAAAAATAAATGGATTTATTAATCAGAGTGGTGTTTTAGAGGGTTTAAAGAGTATAAAAGCACCATTACGTTTATCTTTTTCGCCATATCTATCGAGTTTAATTACGCACTATCCGCACAATACTGTTGGTGTAAAAAATGCTCAAGCTACTATAAATGGCGGTATGGATGTAAAGTATGGCATCAATCAGAGTTTTACGCTTGATATGACTTTAATACCAGATTTTGGCCAAGTACAAAGTGATTATAGAGTGTTGAACTTAACTCCTTTTGAGGTTAAATTTAACGAGAATAGACAGTTTTTTACAGAGGGAACCGAGCTTTTTAACAAAGGTGATTTATTTTATTCTAAAAGGATTGGATCAATTCCATCCTACTTTGATAAGAGTGGGTTAAAAGCAACTGATAAAGTAATTAAAGATCCGCAAGAAGGAAAAGTGCTAAATGCCACTAAGATATCTGGACGAACAGCCAAAGGTTTAGGAATTGGTATTTTTAATGCCATTACCAATACCATGTATACTGAAGTTGAAGATCAGAATGGCAATAGAAGTAAATTTGTTAGTCAGCCATTAACTAATTACAATATTTTTGTATTAGACCAAACCTTAAAAAATAACAGCTCTGTAAGTATAATTAATACCAATGTACTTAGGCAAGGCAGTGCTTACGATGCCAATGTAAGTGCGACACTATTTAATTTTAACGATAAGAAAAACACTTATTTTATTGATGGAGCAGGCAAAATGAGCTATTTAACAGCTGATCCTGTTAAGGAAAACAGAAATGGTTATAGTTATGATTTGAGCTTAGGAAAGAAAAGTGGTTCGTTTACTTTTAGATATGGTCAAGAATTTGCCGATACAAAGTTTGACCCATCTGACATGGGTTTTTACACCAATAACAACTTTTTTGATCAGTCTTTAAACTTTGGTTATACTGTTTTTAAACCTGGTAAATGGTACAACTCTATTGAAACATGGACAGAAGTTGAATATTCAAGAAGATTTAACCCAGGTGATTACCAAAGCTTAGGGGTTTTTCCAGGGGTGTGGGTTCAGTTTAAAAATCTATGGTCTGCAGAGTTAAATGCAAATTATTTAGCCCCAGCAAATGATTTTTATGAAGCTAGAAATGGGCAGGTTTTTAAAGCGCCAGAAAGCTATAGAATTGGTGTTTTTGTTAATCCCAACAGAGCAAAGGCCTACAATTTTGGAGGAAATATAACTAGAACTAAGCGAGCATTGTTTAATGGGGAAAATTACAACTTTTACTTTTTTCAGAATTTGAGGTTAAGTGATAGGTTAGCTTTTGGATTAGATTTAAATTATAGTCCGAGTTATAACTACGTTAACTGGGTTGGATTTAATGGATCACAATCTGTTTTCTCGAGGTATGATAGAAACACAGTAGAAAACACCATGGATGCAAAATACAGTTTTAGCAATAGAATGGGAATTCAGCTTGGTGTAAGACACTACTGGTCTGATAGAAGAAACAAAGAGTTTTTCGGATTAAACAATTCTGGCGGGTTAGATGCCTACACTGGTCCTGCTTTGCAAAATGCCGATAGAAACTACAATGTTTTTAATATTGATTTGGTTTATTCATGGGTGTTTTCTCCGGGTAGTGAGTTAAGCATAACTTACAAAAATGCAGCAGAAAATAACGAGCAATTTTTAACCAAACGTTACAATAGAAATTTTAGCAACATTGTTTCTGGTCCACAGAACAATAGCTTATCTGTTAAGGTATTGTATTTTATAGATTACTTAAATTTGATTAAAAAGAAGGCATAAAAGATTTACCTCGGAAACGCAAAAACCAAACCAAGCGCTAAGGTTTGTGCGCCCTGTATTTTCGAATCTGTATCTCTATCATATAAACCAACACCGGTAACAGAAACGTTCATGTAGCGGTTAATTTTCGCAATAACGCCAACGTCTAGTCTGTGGTCAATATGTCCAAAATTATCATAAGGGATAAACATATTATATTTGGTTTTTAGCGTAACGTTTGTAAAAATCTCTTTTTCAAAGTTGGTAACAACCTGAAAAGCCAATTCATTTCTAACTTTTTTACCAATGTCTACACCGAAATTTTTCGGATTTGTTCTGTACAATGCGGTATCTAAAACAAAAGTTTGGCGGGCAGTACCTGTACCAATTCGGGTAGAGAAAAACTTAGAAGGTTTGTATTCAAAACCGAATGATTCAGTTAAATAACCTGGCGACATAAATTTAGACAACAAATTTTCTCTTTCATTGCCTTGAGCATCTCTACTGTAAGAAAAACCATCATCAAACTGCGATTCGAAGTTAATAGATGCGAAAAAATACCAGTTTTTAGAAAGTTGTACCGCAGCTTTATTATCCCAATAAATACGGTCGGTAGTTTTTTTCTGCAGCTGTCCTTTGTTTTTTACCTTGCCATATTGCAATATCACCTCACTGGCATAACTATAGCTTTCTTTACTGTACTCGGCTTTGTAATTTACCAAACCACCAATAGCCAAAGAGTTTACACCACCGCCATTCCAGTTATCACTAAACGAGGCTTGGTTAACATTTATGCCTACAGAAGTTTTTGTTTTCCAGTAGTTAATTTTGGCATCAACTAAAGCTGGTTTTAAAGGCACTGGTTTAAATTGTAAAACACCCATTCGTGAGGGTAAGGGACTGCGTTTTAACTTAATATCTAAATCTTTAGTGGGTATCGGAATGGTATCAACTTCTTGAGCAAAGATATTCGCAGAAAAGATAATTGATATTAAAAAAGGGAATAATAGGTTTTTCATTTGTATTACAAATAAAAACAAAAATTACGCGGAATAAAAATTTATCCAGTTATACCATTTTCGTTTCGACAAATAATATTGGTCATTTTCAAAGCGATATGCTTCTTTTTCAAAGCTAATATTTAGATACGCTTGGTAATGGTTTTTGTATTTTAAACGGTTAAACAAGTAGTTAATTACATATAAAAAATAAAAAGGAATTATAAGCAATTCTAACTGCTGTCTAAGATGTATTCTTTCGTGATTAATTAATACTTTGTCGTTTTGTTGGGATTTATCTCTCAATAAAATAAACGGAAAAATTGCCATTGCATTGGCAGATAATTTTGGTATGATGATAACCCAAAACTGCATTAATTTTCTAAACTTAAGTTAGGCACATTAACCGTTGGTAATTTTGGCAACCTAAACATTGCAGGGTTTCTTTTGTAAGAAGCATAACTATTTCTTACAAATTGTACAAAAGCATAATCTGAAGCGGTTAATACCAATTGATAAGTTGGCCTATACTGAAACATAAAATCACTAAGTTCTGGCTCGCCAACGCCAATTATTCCTTTAACATAATCTGGTCTAAAGCGATAATCAATAATCGACTCGCGATAGTCTTTCTCTAAAATCGCTTTTAAATGCCTTGCATTTTTACCCGATCTACTTAACAAATTGTAAATAGCATCTATGCCTAAACCAGCGCCACGTGGCCCAATGTTTAGTAAATCTTTTGAACTGCCTTTATCTAATGCATATTTATATTCTTGCAGTTTTTTAGAATATTGTTCAGCAGGTGTGGGTTGTTTACCAAAAATTTTAACTTCTTTAAGTTTAATAACCAATGCTCTTAACTGAAAAATAATGGCACTTTGTCCTTTGTAAATCACGGTATCCATGCCGTAACCACTTAGTGCAGCAAATAAAGTGTCACCAACTTTTGCATTTGTAGTAAACTCACCTTTGGTATTGTTGTATAATCCTTCATCAGTTGCCGGATTATAGATATAAACTTTAGCTAATCTTAACTTACTTTCCTTGTCAATAACAAAGCCTTGCACAGCTTTATTTTGCGCAAACAGCGGTGCAATACACAAGGTGGAAAAAAGAAAGATCAACAAAAATTTCATTTGCAAAGCAAAACTACAATTTAACAAATTAAACGTAAGCTATCTTAACATTATTTAACTACCAATAGTTTTTGTCCAATTTTGATATTATTATCGGTCATTTTATTGAGTTCTTTGAGCTCATCAACGGTAATTTTATACAATTGCGAGATTTTAAATAAAGTATCACCTTGTTTAACAGTGTAATATTTATCTGTAGATAAAACAGCATTACCATTACTTGGCGGATCTTTCGGTGCAACTGCAACAGGAGTAAATTTCTTTTTTTCTATAGGAATATTAGCATTGATTTCTGTAAAAACCCTATCTTCTCTTGCTATTTTTTCATTTTCAGATTCTGGAGAATCATATTGGTTAAGTTGATACCTTTCAATAATACCAATCAGCAGATCTGGATATTTCGGGTTGGTTGCATAACCAGCAGTTTTTAAGCCGATTGCCCAGTTTTTATAGTCGTTTTTATCAAGCTCAAATAAAAAACTGTAACGCTTGCGTTTTAAAAATTCAGAATGATCTTTATATGATTCTCTGGCATCTTTATACACTCTAAAACAATCGTTGTTCTTGTCGTCGTCTTTATAATATGCTCTGCCTTTCCAATCTGAGGTACATTTAATCCCAAAGTGATTATTGGCGTATTTAGCTAAGCTGCTATTTCCTTTATCAGATTCCAAAATACCTTGCGCCAAAGTAATACTTGCCGGAATCCCATATTTATTCATTTCTTCTATTGCTACAGCCTTAAAAGCATCAATATAAGTGATGGTAGTGTAAGTATTAAAATTAGGATTTTCTTTAGTCGCCGCTTTCTCAATTTGCTTGTTGTTGCGACTATACTGTCTCGATTTACAAGCGCTTAAAAAAAGCAAAGCTACGGCAGTAAAAAGTATCGTTTTCTTCATTATAATCTTAATTGTCAATCAGGTTATATTGTTTATCATTTGTATTGATGATTTCACAATTTCAGTTTTTGTCCGGGTTGTAGCAAAGCTGATCTTAAATTATTCTTTTTCATAAGCAAAGCTGATGTTGTCCGGTTTCTTTCAGCAATTTTATTCAGGTTATCTCCCTTTTTTACAATATAAATCTTTTTGCTGGCAGATGATTTTTTCTTAAGCGCAGTGCTTCTTTTGGTTTCAACTTCTACGGCGGGAATTACCTCTTCTAAATAATCATCTGGCCTTTCGTCATATTCATAAAGCTCATATTTATTAATTAAAGCAATTACTTGCGATGCCCAACTTCTACTTGCTGCATAACCACCCCGCTGTATTCCTCTTGCCCAATTTTTATAATCGTATTGGTCATATTTGTCAAACAAAACATCAAAATAAGTTCTACTCTGTAAAAAAGAAATGAAGTGATTGTAGGATGAATCTGCATCTGGATAATCACGATAAGCAGAGCGAATTTCGGTATTGCTATTTGGACCTTTAATGCCAAAATGGTTGTTTAAATGTTGTGCAATTTTGCTTTTGCCAGCTGCAGATTCATGGATAGCTACAGCCAGAATAATACTTGCCGGAATATCATGTTCACGCATCAATTTTTGAGCATGATCTGAGTGATCAGCAATATAGTCTTCTGTGCTTTGCGCTTTAACTTTCGAAAGCATTAAAAGAAGTAAGCAAAAAGTAAATATTTTTTTCATTGTTAAATTGTTTTATTGTCCAATTGTTGGTTATAAGCTGAATAAAACTGTCAACTGACAATTGCTAACTGAATTATTTTTTCCTGATCACAAAAAGCCCATCTCTTACCGGCAAAATCAATTTTTCAACTCTGTTATCTGCTGCAATTTGATCATTAAAAGAGCTAATGTTTTTGGTGTCTTTGTCTTGCGCTTTACTTAATACTTTGCCGCTCCAAAGCACGTTGTCTACAATAATTATTCCACCAGGTTTTACCTGTTCGAAAATCAAATCGTAATAGGTGCCATTGTTTTTTTTATCTGCATCAATAAACACCAGATCAAAAACTTCATCTTTTAAAGATTTAATACCCTCCTGTGCATCGCCAATAATGTATTTTATTTTATCGTTTAATTCAGATTTTGCAAAATTGGTGCGAACCATATCTTCTAGCTCTGCATTACTATCTAACGTATAAATAATACCATCATTCGTTAAACCTTCTGCCAAACACAAGGTTGCATAACCCGTAAAAGTGCCAATTTCTAATATCCTTTTAGGATTATTCATTTTACTGAGCATACTCAACACTCTACCTTGGTAGTGGCCACTTAACATACGCGGCAACAATACTTTAAGGTTGGTTTCTCTATCAATATGTTTTAGCAAATCAGTTTCTGGTTCGCAATATTGTAACAATAAATCTTGTAGTTCGTCGCTAATCATTGTGCTTATAAACGGTGTTGTTCCATAAAATATTGCAAAATTATAGTGGCTGCAATAGTGTCAACCCTTCCTTTGTCTTTCCTATCATTCTTTTTTAAACCGCTTTGCATAATGGTTCGCTCAGCCAATTTAGAGGTATATCTTTCATCAATCCAATGGATAGGAATGCCAGGGAAATTCTTTTTTAAAGTTGTTGCAAAGCCTTTTGCATGCTGTTTAGATTCTGATGGCGTGCCGTCCATTTGTATGGGGTCGCCAATTACAAATGCCTCTACCTGCTCTGTAGCCAAGTATTTTTTCAAAAAATCTAAAGCATCTTTTGGGTGAATTGTATCTAATCCGGTTGCTATAATTTGCAAAGGATCGGTTACGGCAATGCCGATACGTTTAGTACCATAATCAAAAGCAAGGATACGAGCCATTTGGCAAAGATAAGATTTTTAAAATAGTGAGTTTTGATAGTTAGCCGATACTGAGTAAAGTTAAAAATGCAATTATTATTTGAAGAGCAAAATCAGTGCTTTTGGTTTACAGCAGTCCCGCCATCGCTTCAACTCCTTACCCAATTAAAATTGGGTTGCGGGCTTTCTCGCTTTTGTCGGGTCTAGTTTATTTAGGTTTACCCAAGTAACCCAAACCTGATTGGAGTGAGCACGTAGTCCCGACCTTTAGGTTGGGACGAAGTAAAACGCAAAGCAGGACTTTCGCAACCGATGAAAAACCGAACCCTGCTTTTCAAAAAATACTTCTTTACACAACGCTCATATCTACATAACCTATTTTCTTAAATCTCCTATCTAACATCTCGCATCTATTTCTTATTTTGCACCAATGCAGTTTAAAGAGATTATCGGACAGGAGAATTTAAAAAAACACTTGATACAAACCGTTGTAGAAAACAGGGTTAGTCATGCACAATTATTTTTGTCTGCAGAAGGAAGTGGCGCATTACCGCTGGCTATTGCCTATGCCCAATACATTAATTGCCAAAATAAAACCACAACAGATAGTTGTGGCGAATGTTCTTCATGCCGCAAGTATGAAAGATACATACACCCAGATTTACATTTTTCTTATCCATTTTTTGCATCAAAAGATGCTAAAATTGCGGTTGATGTTTTAGAGGAGTGGCGAAGTTTGCTATTGGAAGATCCATATTTTGATCTAGATATTTGGCGCTCTAAACTAAATGCAGAAAATAAGCAAGCTAACATCCCCATTGCTGAATGCCATGATATTATTAAAAAATTAAGCTACAAAGCCTTTGAGGCAGCAACCAAGGTGCTGATTATGTGGCTGCCAGAGTTTTTGGATAAGGAAGGAAACGCTTTGCTAAAAATTATTGAAGAACCACCTGCAAATACATTGTTTATTTTAGTGGCTCAAAATCAAGATCAAATTTTAAATACCATCTTATCGCGTACGCAAATTGTTAAAATACCAAAATTAGCAGATAGTGATATTGAAAGTTATTTGATTGATCGATCGCAGCTATCAGAAAATCAGGCAACAGAATATAGCTTTTTGGCCGATGGAAATTTGATTACTGCCAAAGCACTTTTACAAGATACACCAAACAATAATGCTAGTCATTTTGCAGAATGGTTGCGTATGGGTTTTGGCAATAAAGTGCCGGCAATGATTGATTTTACAGACGATGTTGCCAAATGGGGAAGAGAAAATCAGAAAAACTTCTTAAAATACGGCATCAACTTTTTACGCGAATGCAGTTTGCTTTTAAGCGGAGCTGATGATTTGGTAAAATTGCCACATCAAACTTTAGAGGTGGCTAAAAAATTATCAACCCATGTGTTAAATTTAGCCATGGTTGAAGCATTAATTAACGAACTGGAGCAAGCGCATTATCACATTGAAAGGAATGCGAATCCGAAAATTCTGTTTTTAGATGTATCTTTACAATTAGTTAAAATAATTAAGTTTAAAACGCTCCCCAAGGGGACTCAATATATATACAATTAATATGGGATGTGGAAGTTGTTCAACAGGAGGCGGTTGTGCCCCCTCTGGCTGCAAAAGTAATGGCTCATGTCTTACTGGCGGATGCCAAAAAATGGAAGTTCATGATTGGCTATCGAATTTGGATATGCCATCTAATTATATACCTTTTCAAGTAGTTGAAGTAAAATTTAAAGGCGCTAGAAAAGAATTTTTTTTAAATAACGATAACATTTACCTCGAAATAGGTGAATTGGTGGCCGTTGAAGGTGCAACTGGTGGTTATGATATTGGCCACATATCTTTAACAGGCGAGTTGGTGCGTATGCAAATGAAGCGCCGCAAAACACCACTAGATCAAGTTACGCGTAAAATTTACCGTAAGGCTACAGAAGCTGATGTTGATAAATGGAAATTGGCTAAAGATATGGAATGGGAAACCATGCATAAAGCCCGTACTTTAGCATTAGATTTACGTTTATCGATGAAAATTAGTGATGTAGATTACCAAGGCGATAAAACAAAAGCGACATTTTTTTATACAGCAGAAGGTAGGGTTGATTTTAGGGAGCTGATTAAAAAAATGGCTGAAACTTTCCGTATCAGAATTGAGATGCGCCAAATCGGGATGCGTCAAGAAGCTGGTCGTTTAGGTGGTATTGGTTCATGTGGTAGAGAGTTGTGCTGCTCTACATGGTTAACTAATTTTAAAACAGTTTCTACAGCTGCGGCTCGTTACCAAAACCTTTCCTTAAATACATTAAAACTCGCCGGACAATGTGGTAAGTTAAAATGTTGTTTAAATTATGAGTTAGATACCTATTTAGACGCGTTGAAAGATATTCCAGATCGTATCGAATCTTTGCAAACAGAAGTTGGGGTTGCTCGTCATCAAAAAACCGATATTTTCAAAAAATTAATGTGGTTTAGTTATGCCAATCAAGAAGATTGGATCCCGCTAAAGGTTGATCGCGTAAAAGAAATTATGGCGATGAACAAAAAAGGCGAAAAACCTGTAAATCTTAAAGATGAAGCAGTTGAGCTAAAAACCACTGCTATAGTAGAAAAAGTACATGATTACGAAAATGTTGTTGGTCAGGATAGTTTAACAAGATTAGATGAAAGATCAAGAAGCCGTAACAACAACAATAACCGAAATAAAGGTAATAATCCGAACAACAAAACTGCTAATCCGAACCAGAGGAACGATCGCAATCAAAACCGTGGTCCAAAGCCTACAAACCCAAATCAGCAGCCGCAACAAGCCAAACCAAACAGCCAGGCTAAACCAGCTGTAGCAAAGCAACAAGGTCAAAAACCTAATCAGCCAAATGTAGTACAAGCGAAGCCGAATGTTAATCCAAATCAGCAGCCAAAACCTAACCCTAATGCTCAAAAACCGGCTTTAGAAGGTGGCGAAAAACCACAGGGTTCGGCACCAAAGCAAGGCAACAGAAACAATAGGAACCGGAATAAAAATCGGAATAAAAATAAAAATACTGACTCGTCAGCTCCAAAGCCAAATGAATAAATTAAAGTGCTTTTTAACAGTTTTAGCGATGATGTTAACATTAGCCAGTTGTAATAATAACAGCCTTATTGATACCAATGAAGCTGTTGCCGATAACAATTGGACTTATGCTAAAACTGCGAAGGCTGTTGTAGAGATTAAAGATATCAATCAATCTTACAACATCTATTTTAAGCTTCGCCACACGGCAGATTATCGCTATGCGAACTTATTTGTATTAGCTCATGTTAAAGGCAATGGTTTAAAAAAAAGCACTCGATACCAATTTAAAATAGCAAAACCCAATGGAGAATGGTTCGGGAAAGGATCTGGGGATATCTACAGCAATAATTTTACATTATTAACTAACTATCGCTTTGCGAAACCTGGTAAATATGAAATTGAAATTGAGCAAAATATGCGTGATAACCCGCTAGTTGGTGTTAGTGATGTTGGAATAAATGTAGAAACTGCCGAAGCGCAAACCCCTTAAAACATGAAAAAATTTGCTTTTATAATTTGTATTTTATTATTCGCAGTTACAGCAAATGCCGAAATTAACTTTTTAGATAATCCGGCTTGGAGTACTGTTTTGGAGAAAGCAAAAAAGGAAAATAAAATCATTTTTTTAGATGCTTATGCCACGTGGTGCGGGCCTTGCAAGCAAATGGATAGCGAAGTTTATACAGATAAAGCTGCCGCAGATTATTACAACGCAAATTTCATAAACGTTAAATACGATATGGAAAAAGGCGAAGGGCCGATGTTAGCAACAAAATATGCTGTAACTGCATATCCTTATTTACTTTTTATTAATGCCGATGGCGCAATGCTACATAAAGGTATCGGTTACAAACCCGCAGCAGATTTTGTTAAATTAGGGCAAACAGCTAAAGAAGCTACATCTCAGTATTATACCTTAAAAAAAGATGCTTTAAGTTTAAATAGCGAACAGTTTTTAAAATTTGCGGCAATGGCTGGAGATTTTGAAGATGAAGAGGCGGATCAAATCATTAGCGACTACCTAGCTAAGCAGCCAAATATCTTAGCCAATAATGATTTGATCGAATTGGTAATGTTGCATGTATCTGGCTTGCAAAATATAAAGGAGCTTAGGTATTTTAAAGCAAATAAAGAGCTAATCCTTAAATCTGGTAAGTTTAGCGAGGCAGAATTTGACGAGCGATTGGTGAGTTTAACTATGGCCTATGCTTTATCAGAAGAAGTACAAGATCCAGAAGCAGACCAAGTTGATTATGATAAAATGAATGTGGTTTTGAAGGAATTTATACCAGAGAAAGCATTTTTTATTACTCAATATTTTAAAACACAATTTGCTTTAGACAATGCTAAAACAGACGAAGCACTGGTTGAATTTAATGTAATGATAGACCATACACCTACCAAAGTTAATTTTGATCAATTGTGTAATGCGTTTATGAATATGGGCCCAAGGTTTGCCGAATTGGGTAAAATAGAGCCCTTATTTGCAAAGCTAGATGCCATAAAACTATCTGGAGACGATTTGTCCAAAGCCTTTATGAAAGATTTGGTTAAAGCAATTTTATATATTAAAACTAAAGACTTTGCTAAGTTTAAGCTAAAGGCAAACGAAATGATCGCAGATAAAAACGTTCCTGAAAACGTTAAATCTGATTTAAAAATGGCTTTAGAAAGAGTGCAATAATAGCAAGCTAACAATTTCTATTTACAGAATTGGTAACAACTGTTCTAAGGCCATGCCTCTACTCCCTTTTAACAATACTAAACTATTTTTAATAGGATGTGTAAGTAAATATTCTTTTGCCTCACTTGGATTTTCGAAAAACTCAGCTCCTATTTGCCCCTTTAATTGGTAAAAGTTTTTTCCGATGAAAATTACAGTATCAATCTGATTTTCTGAAGCTAATTTAGCTACTAACAAATGTTGCTCAGCAGCTTCCGGCCCTAGCTCAAACATATCGCCAATAATGGCAGTTTTATGTGCTCCATTTAAAGCCTTTAGGTTATTTAAAGCAGCCGTCATGCTACTAGGATTAGCATTGTAAAAATCGCAAATTACAGTATTGCTTTCGGTTTTGGTTAGCTGAGACCTGTTGTTGGTTGGGTAATAATTGGCTAATCCTGCATTTATCTTTTCTGCACTAATTTCAAAGAAATCGCCAATACAAATCGCTGCTAAAATATTTTCGAAATTATATGTTCCAGTTAAATTGGCTTTAGCATCGTAAGTAGCAGCATGATTTGCCCACTCAAATTCTATAAACGGATCGCTGTGTTTAAGCTGGCCACTTATTGCATTTTCTTTTTCCGAACCATAATAAATTACTTTGTTTAAATCAGCTTTGCTGCTCATTTCTAACAAATAAGGGTTGTTTCTGTTGATAAAAGCACAGCCACTATGCGCTTTAAGATAAGCATACAATTCTGCCTTACCTTTTTTTACGCCTTCGAAACCACCAAATCCATCTAAATGCGCCATACCCACATTGGTAATTAAACCATGCGTAGGCTGTGCAATTTCGCACAAAAGCTCAATTTCTTTTTGGTGATTAGCCCCCATTTCTATAACCGCAATTTCTACATCGCCCTGCATAGAAAGAATAGACAATGGCACACCAATATGGTTATTTAAATTTCCTTTGGTAGCAAAAGTATTAAATTGCTCTGCAAGCACAGCTCTAATCAATTCTTTAGTAGTGGTTTTTCCATTACTTCCCGTTAGGCCAATTACTGGGATATTTATTTGCTTTCTGTGATGTTTTGCTAAATTTTGCAATGCGATTAAAACATCATCAACCAATAGATAGCGATCGCTTTTTGCAAACTTTGGATTATCTATAATGGCAAAAGCCGCTCCATCTATCAATGCTTGCTCTGCAAAAGTGTTGGCATCAAAATTTTCTCCTTTTAGGGCGAAAAACAAACAATCAGTAGTAATTGACCTTGTATCGGTACAAATTATAGGATGTTTCTTGTAGATTTCGTAAAGTTGTTCGGTATTTGCCATTTGCGCAAAGCGGATAAATTGAATCGTAAAATTACAAATGCAAAGATAAATACAAAATCCTTTTTAGTATCATTGAAAAATATTCTAGTAAAATGAAGAAATACATACTTTCCTTAATCTTTGCAGGTTTTTTAGCAACAACTGTTTTAGCACAAATTCCATCGCCTGATGAATTTTTAGGATATCCTTTAGGCAGTAAGTTTACTCCACATTATAAAGTTGTAGAATATTTTAAGAAGGTTACTGCTAGTGCAAAAAACATCCAGTTACAAACTTATGGAAAAACCTACGAGGGAAGAGAGCTTTTGTTAGCGGTAATTTCTGATGAAGCTAACATGAATAGATTAGAGCAAATAAGAAATAATAATCTTGCTTTGGCAAATGCCGATAAAAATGCTTCGAAATTGGCTAATCAACCTGCTATTCTATGGTTAAGTTATAATGTACACGGAAACGAAGCAAACTCTACAGAAACCTCAATGAAGGTTTTATATACTTTGGCAAAAGCCGAAGATAGCAATACAAAAGCATGGTTAAAAAATACAATTGTAATTGTAGACCCCTGTTTAAACCCCGATGGAAGAGATAGGTATGTTGTGAATTACAATCAGGTAAGCGGAAAAATTCCAAATCCAGATCCTAGTGCTAGAGAACATACTGAACCTTGGCCAGGCGGTAGACCAAATCACTATTATTACGATTTAAATAGAGATTGGGCATGGCAAACTCAAATAGAGACTCAGCAAAGAATTATTGCCTACCATAAATGGATGCCACAGGTGCATGTAGATTTTCATGAGCAAAGTTACAATGAGCCTTATTATTTTGCGCCTGCAGCAGAACCTGTTCATCAAGATATTACGACTTGGCAAAGAGAATTTCAAGTAACAGTAGGTAAAAATAATGCAAAATATTTTGATCAGAATGGATGGCAATATTTTACTAAAGAGCGCTTCGATTTATTGTATCCATCTTATGGTGATACCTATCCGCTTTACAATGGGGCAATTGGGATGACTTATGAACAAGGTGGTATCCGTGCAGGCTTGGCTGTAATTACAAATGATGGCGATACGCTAACTTTAAAAGATAGAATTGAGCATCATTTTACCACTTCAATGGCTACTTTGGAAACGGTTGCAACTCACTCAGATAAATTGGTGAGCGAGTTTAAAAAATACTTCGAGCAAAGTGTGGCTAATCCTCCAGGCAATTATAAAACATATGTAGTAAAAGCTCAAAATATTTCTCGTTTGCGCAAACTAGCAGAGCTTTTAAAGAAAAATAATATTGCTTTTAGTTTTGGAGCAGATAAAACATTAATTGGCTATAACTTTGAAACCCAAAAAACAGAAAGTTTTAAATTGGAGCGAAATGATTTAGTGCTAAACTTACAGCAGCCAAAAGCAGTTTTGGCAAGTGTATTATTTGAACCGCAAACTGTAGTTACTGATTCTAATACTTATGACATAACAGCTTGGGCTTTACCATATGCCTATGGTTTAAATGCCTATGCCCTTAAAGAATCAATTACAGGTAGCTTTAATAATATTGAAGATTTGAAAACTAATGTTCTCTTAATTGATAAACCTTATGCTTGGGTTTTACCATGGAGTTCTGTTACAGATGCTAAAACATTAATTGCATTACAAAATGAAAAAGTTAAAGTTCGCATTGCTGAAGAAGGTTTTACAGTTGGATCAAAAGCTTTTCCTGCTGGATCTTTACTCGTTTATAGAGCCGAAAACGAGCGTGTAGTTAAAAATATTAATCAATTGTTAACTAAGGTAGCAGCAGATTTTAGTACAACCTTTTATCCAATTGCTAGTGGCTTTGTAGATAAGGGAAAAGATTTTGGTTCTTCTGTTTACATGATGTTGACTATGCCTAAAATTGGGATGGTTACAGGGCAAGAAACTTCATCCCAAAGTGTAGGCGAAATATGGTATTTTTTTGAGCAGGAGCTTAATTATCCAGTAAATATGCTAACTACTCAAAGTTTAGCTTACTTAGATATCAATAAGATAAATACCTTGATTTTACCCGATGGATCATATACAGATAAAGTAGCTGAGCAACTTACTAGTTGGGTTAATTTAGGAGGAAAATTGATTTTAATTGAAGATGCAATTGGTGCCATGATAGGTAAAAAACCATTTGATATTAAGAGAAAAGTATTTCCTAAGGTGGAAGAGAAAGAATTGAATGAACGTAAATATTCTGAGAAAGATAAAGACGATTTACAAAACTCTATTCCCGGAGCTATTTACAAAGTATCATTAGATCAAACTCATCCTTTAGCTGCGGGTTTAGGTAAATTTTATTATACTTTAAAAACAGATGAAAAATTATACGAGCCATTAGAGAACGGATGGAATGTTGGTTCTTTAACTGCCAACAGTTACATGTCTGGTGTTGCTGGTGATAATGTGAAGAAAAAGCTGAACTCAGGTTTGCTATACGGAGTACAACAAGCAGGAAGAGGAACAATTATTTATCTTGGTACCGATGTTTTGTTTCGTTCGTTTTGGGAAAACGGTAAACAAATGTTTGCCAATGCGCTGTTTTTGGTTAGATAATAGGGAATTTAAAAATTATTAGTTAGCTATCTTCATAGAAAATAAAGTTTTTTACAGCGTAATATCCGAAGCGATTATTTTGTTTAATAACCTAATTAAATAGGAGCTTTTGATGAGCTCTTGGTATTCTTCTGCGCCATAGAATATGGCAATTGATGTAAATAAACAAGACACTCTGTGTTAGATAAAGTTAAATTTAGGGGTTTTAAGAACTAATTGCTCTACTATCCTCAATCATTTCCTCAAATGCTTAGGCTTACCAGATAGAGAAGATGTGCTTTTTCATTTGATCTAATAAGCAGACAAATAACGTATAGATTACCAAAATTTTGAGCAAGGATAAATCTCTTATCGCTCTACCAGTCATACTCTACCTTAAAAATTTTTAAAAGATTAAAATTATTAGGAAGAAAAGAACAAAAATTTAATTTTAAGTTATCAAAATTCATTAATGATTATTTCTTTAATCATTGATTATAAAAATTTCGTTATAATTTAAATTAAGGTAGATTTCAGTGTGTTTATGACGTTTTAATGACATTAAATTTTGCTTCATAATTTAATTCTTTAACAACAAATTAAATTCTATAAAGTTTCAAGAAAATTTTCAAATGCATTTGTATTTCAGTGTGTTATGAAATTTGTGAGCCATTTCATTAGTTATTAAGTTTGAAATCTTTAATTAAACAATAACTAACTTAAAACTTAAAAATTTATGAAAAAACTTCTACAAAGTTTGTTCGTTTTGATCTTCGTAGCCTCCTCGGCTATGGCGCAAAATAGAACAATTACTGGTACGGTTACCTCAAAAGATGACGGACTTCCATTGCCAGGTGTGAGTGTAAAAGTGAAAGGGTCTACATTGGGTGTTTCTACGTCAAGTAATGGCCAGTATTCCTTAGTTGTTCCTGAAAACGCTTCCCAAATAGAGTTCAGCTCATTGGGATTTATCCAAAAAACAATAAATATTAATGGGTTAGTAATAAATGTAAGTTTGGTGGCAGATCCAAAATCTTTAGCTGAAGTTATTGTTACTGGTTACGGTGTTCAAAAGAAAAAAGAAGTAACTGGTGCAATTGCACAAATTAAAGGTTCTGCATTCCAAGATCAACCTATTCAATCATTTGACAAGGCTTTGCAAGGTAGAGCAGCAGGGGTTCAAGTAAATTCAACAAGTGGACAACCAGGAGGAGGAATTTCTGTAAATATTAGAGGTGTGGCAACAATTAATGGCTCTACACAACCATTATATATTGTAGATGGTGTTCAAATGAATTCAGGAGGCGTATCTGGACAAACATCTGTAAACTCATTAGCATCAATTAATCCTAATGACATTGAGTCTATTGAGATACTTAAAGATGCTGCGTCAGCTGCAATTTATGGTTCATTAGCTGGTAATGGTGTAGTTTTAATTACAACAAAAAAAGGTAAAGCTGGCAAGTCGGTAATCAGAGCATCTGCACAATTTGGCGTTGCTAAACAGTACAATCCATATGAATTGATGGATGCAGCCACTTGGTATGCTTTACGTGTAGAGGCTTATCAGAATACTGCGCGAAGACAAGGTAGTTCTGCCGCAGCTGGAGCTGCTGCTGCTGCTGCGGCAACTTTCCCATCAGGCGTACCAGCAGTAATTGATAATTACAATTGGATTGATGCTGTTTCTCAAACAGGTAAAAATAGCCAATATGATTTATCTGTTTCTGGTGGTGATGCTAAAACTAAATTTTTTGTTTCTGGTTCATACAACAACAATGATGGAACTATTTTATCATCTAACTTTAAAAGAGGTACATTAAGAGCTAATATAGATCATGCGATATCTGAAAAATTCTCGATAGCTGCTTCATTAAGTTTAGCAGGTAATAAAGCAACTGGCCCATCAACAAGTGCTGGTTTCTTTACAAATACCCCTTTTACAGGAGTATTGTTAACTGCTCCAATCAATAAAGTTTATAACGAAGATGGCACTTTTAATAGAGTTTTTGTTGGTGCCAACAATCAAAATTCAGTACAAAACTTAACGCAAGAAATAAGAAAGGCTGGTACTTTCCAAACAGTAAGTAACTTATCACTAACCTATAAAATTATACCAGGCTTAACAGCTAAAGTATTTGGTGGTATTGATTTCTCAGATGTAAGTGACTTGAACTACAGACCAGCAACATTATCAGCTGCAGCAGGGGCGGTTGGAACGGGTAACGAGGCTTTCAGACGTAATATAAACTATACAACAACCGGTACGCTTAGCTATGGAAAAACAATTGAAGACCATAATTTTAGCGTATTAGGAGGTTTTGAGTTTAGAGAGGTTACTGGAACAGTATTATCTGCATCAGCTCAAGGTTTTGCAAGTCCTTTACTTTCATTGGTAAGTAATGCATCAACACCTACTGGTTCAGCATCTTCATTCACTGGCTACAGAACTGCAGGTTTATTGGCTAATGTAAAATACGATTATAAAGGTAAATACTTATTCTCCACCAATTTAAGATATGATGGTTCATCTAGATTTGGTGCAGATAATAAATTTGGTTTATTTTATGGCGTATCGGCAGGCTGGAGAGTTATTGATGAAGATTTCATGAAAAGCCTTAAATTTGTTAGTGATTTAAAACTTAGGGCTAGTTATGGGGAAACTGGTGTGCAACCAACTGATAATTTTGGTGTTTTAGCACTTTATGGCAATGGCGGACAGTATGGTAACCCAGGTTTATCTGGTGGATTAAGACCGTCGCAATTACCTAATCCAAGCTTAACTTGGGAAGTATCAAAACAAGTTAACATAGGTTTAGATTTAGGGTTTTTACAAAACAGAGTTACTTTAGCTTTTGATATCTACCGTAAAACAAATTCTGATTTGATATTAGGAAGAACACTTCCTGGTGATTCTGGATTTGGCTCAATTAATGAAAACGCTGGTAAAGCTAAAACTGAAGGTGTTGACATTGATTTGAATACAGTTAACGTTAATAGTAGAGATTTAAAATGGACTACAAATTTTAATATCGCCTTTAACAGAAACGAATTAATCCAGTTAAATAACGGCCTAACCAATATTAGTGATTTCTTCTATACTGTTGGTATGCCACTTTCACAGATTTTCACCTATAAATATGCTGGTGTTAATCCTTCAGATGGTAGAGTAATGTATTATGATAAAAATATGAACATTACTTACAGTCCAACAAATACTGATCGATATTATATTGGTGATCAAAATCCTGATTTCTTTGGTGGATTAACAAATACAATTACTTACAAAGGGCTAAGCTTAGATTTCTTATTTCAATATGAGTATGGAAAATCTGCTTACCTACAAAGCGCACAATATATTGAGCTCTCAGGAAGTATTGCTAACAACCAAGTAACTTCACAATTAGACAGATGGACAACTCCTGGTCAATTAACAGCTGTGCCAAGAGCATATAATACGCTTATTGAGCCTGGAAGTCTTTCACAACAAACACTCTCAAGTAGATTTATTGAAAAAGCATCTTACATACGCTTAAAACAAGCTAATTTAAGCTACAGAATACCAGAAAGCATTTCTCAAAGAGTTAAAATACCAAACGTTACGGTATCAATACAAGGACAAAATCTTTTAACATTTACCAATTATAGAGGAGATGATCCTGAAAACACTGGTAATAACTTAAATTTTTATCCTAATCCAAGAATAATCTCTGGCGGTTTAAGCATTCAATTTTAAAATATTAGAAATGAAAAACAAGTTATATATATGTTTAGTTGCAGCATTAGTGGTTACTGCAACTAGCTGCGAAAAAATTGTGGAGATTGACCCACAAAACTCAGTTACCCCAGAAGTTGCTTTAGGTGATGTAGATGGATACCAATCTGTATTGATATCTGTTTATGACAGATTACAAGCCTATGGTTATTATGGTAGAGATATGGCATTAATGGGCGATGCTTTATCCGATAATATTTGGACAATTGCCGCACAAGCTGGAAACAGGTATGCAAACCAAAATTTGAATACTAGAAATTCGCATTATGGAATATGGGGCAATGCATACAGTGCAATTAATGAATTAAATAATATTATAGCAGGAATTGACAATATCCCGAACATGCCAGCAAGTAAAGCAGGTTTACGTGCTAGGGTTAAAGCTGAGGCATTGGCTTTAAGAGCTTTGATATATTTTGATATTGCTAGAGTATACGGCTATGAGCCAAACAGAGTGCCTACTACTGGAACAAATGCAAATTTTAATAAAAGTGCTGTTATAAGACTGGTGCCAACAAAACTAGCATCAGAAGCTACATCAAAGCCTAGAGCTACAATTCTAGAAACTTATGCTGTAATTGAAAAGGATTTAACTGACGCAATTGCTGCATTTAAAAGCGGGCCTACGGTAGATCCCGCTTTCGCTGTAAAATCCACAAATCCCTATAGGGTAACAGAAAGTTTTGCCCATGCATTATTAGGCAAAGTTTATTTGTATTGGGGAGGTAAAGATGGGCTTGCAGTTCAAGAATTTGATAGAGCTCTAAATACAACTATTGCTTCTGCTGTTCTTTCTCCTGCAGGCAACGCTGCAGCTGACTTTAAGAAAGTTCCGCACCCTGAATCTTTATTCGAATTAAACTATGTACAATCTGTTGAAGTTGTTGGTGTAACTGGAAGTAATGATGGGTTATTTACTTACACGCAACCAACCACAAGAAATGCAAGTAATTTAGCAACTTTTGGTGGTCAGACAGTTCCAAATGAGTTAATTGCATTATTCGAAACTACTGATGACAGAAGACCATTAATTTTTAGTTCAAATACTGGAACTACATCAACTGTTTATAACTGGGCAAATAAATATCCTAGTGCAAACGGTGCTTATACAGATAATGTAAAAGTGATGAGATATGCAGATGTTTTGTTAATGAAAGCAGAAGCGTTAGCAAACCAAGCTTTGTATCCAGAGGCTGCCGCATTAGTAGTGCAATTACGTGCTGCTCGTAATGCTAGTGTGATTGGTGTGCCAGCAACAATTGCGATTATAGATTATATTCAGAATGAAAGAAGAAGAGAATTGTTTTTTGAAGGCCATAGATGGTTTGATCTTAAACGTTTAGGCAGGACTATTACTAAACCAGCTCAAGCCCCTTCTGCTGCGGCAGTTCTTTCTACTGATTACAGAATATTAGCCCCAATTCCTACTGGTGAAATTTCTCTAAATCCAGCATTACCACAAAATCCAAACTATTAATATTATGTTAAAGAAATATATCATATACCCAATCGCATTATTAGTTCTAGGAACAACTTTTGTTGGGTGTTTCCCAGAAAAATCGGAAACTGCACTTATTTACGATGGCCCAGTTGTAGTAGAAGTGAAAAACTTTACATTGGGTCAATTGGCTTCCGTCCTTTCTGCTAAAGGAGTTTCAACAACTGCCGGAACACAGACCGATTCTACTAGAACAGTTTTATTAAATACTAGAGGCACGGATAGTGTTTTAGTTCAGTTGGTTGGGCCTCAAAGCGCTGGCGCTATAGATGTAAACTTTAGAGTTAGAGCAACAAGTACAGCAGTAGAAGGCACTCATTATAATTTTAATCCGGCTGGAGTTAGAAAAGTTACTTTCGCTCCAAATACATCACAAGCGTTTATTAAAATTAATATGGTTCCTAACAGCTTAACAACTGTTGGCGATCAAAGAACAGTACAAATTGATTTATTAAGTGATGGTGAGGTTAAGCCAAATCCTAACTTTAGCAAGTTTTTTGTTACTTTAAGAAGATAATTAAGTTTAGTTTAAAAAAAGTCCGTTGAATTTCAACGGACTTTTTTACATATAATGTGAGATCTAAATTCAACCTACTTAAACACACAATTATGAAAAACATATTTTTAATATTGATTTCTTTAAGTCTCCCATTATTTGGTTTATCACAAGACAGAACATTAAATCAATTATATTTAACCAGTGGAGTTAGTGTTCCGAGTGATATTGTAGGTAAAGATGATTTTACAGGCACTCCATTTTTAAATAACTCTTGGGCTGACGCAATTGTTAAAACCCAAAAAGGTGAAGTATATAAAAATATCAAAGTGAAGTTTAGCATAGCTGAAAATCAATTATATTTTTTAGGTGAAGACAATATGACAATGAAATTCGTCCTCCCTATTAAAGAATTTTCTATATTTTCTGAACCAATACCTCAAGTTTTTAAAAGTGGCTTCCCTAAAATTGCCAATTTAGATGGTAGTTCATTCTACCAAATTTTAGCAGAAGGAAAGATTTCCATGTTAAAAAAGGTTACAAAAAGAATAATTGAAAATCGAGAATATAATTCTGCCATTACTAAAGGAAAATATGTAGACAATGTTAAATATTTTATTTTTGATAATAGTACTATAACTGAGTTAAAAAGGGACAAAAAATTTATAGATGCTAACTTCGCAAAAAATGTAAAAGTTAACAATTATTTAAAGGAAAACAATGTTGATTTTAAGAATGAAAATCATTTAATTAAGCTTATAAATTTCTATAATTCAATATTATAATTTACTATTTCCAATCTTCACTACATTTACCAAGGTCAATAAAAATCAAACCTAAAACAATTTCCAATTCAATAACATGGATTGCTCCAGGCATCGCATATGACAAAATGTATTAAATGAACATTGAAACTGTAGGGAAAATATTTTACAGGCAATCTTTAAATCACTACCCTCTAAAGGGCGTCTACAATCTCAGAATGTTCGCAAAAGCTTATGCCTATTATTTTCATGTTGTTGCATAATCCAACAAAGATCTTTTGCCTTTCATATTTGGTATAATATGTGAATTATCATTGTTAATCGGCCAACCATTAAAATTAACAATAAGATGTTTCAGTATCTGCCTAAAGTTTCTAAAATTGCCATTATTATAAATAATTAAAATCTATTTATTTTTTTGTGAAGATAACTTTTTCCAAAATCCACGGCTTAGGTATAAGCAATGCCCATTTTGGGAATAGAAACAGAATGGAAAATCATATTCTTTAAAGAGCAAAAAATTTATATCTTCTGGCGTTTGTTCATAGGCGATTCTTTCTATTTAAACTCAGGTAAATACGCCAACTATTAATCGTTAAAGATTAGAAAGTTTATTTGCAATCTTAATCTGCAAATTGCTCCATTTTTAAAATATTTCATATCACCAAAGGTTTTCAGTTTTAAAAAAATTATACTAAAAATCCTAATTTTTAACTATAGGTTATTAAAATATTTCTTGAGTTATTTTTTTAATCAAACAGCAATGAAAATTTCTTAAGGATTTATTTTTACAAAAATCAGTAATTGTTTATGACTTTTTTGTGACAATAAAATTTCTTTAAAATTTAAGTTTTTAATTCATAAGAAAATTTACACCAGTTTTTTTAATTTTTCGTAATCAATCTGTATTTCAATGCTTTATAAAGTTTGTGTTACATGTCATTAGTTATTATGTTTGGTGCTAATAACTAAACTAAAACTGTCCAAATGATAAAAAATTTATGCACCTACTTAGAGTAAAAACAAACGTTTTTACTCATCCTTTTCTAGATTTTAAAATTTAAAATCTAACAACAAATCAAACGGCTTTTACTTAACTACTAACTCAAATAGTGGCAACTAATTTTTTATGATTTGTGATCAATTTTTTTTAAACATTTAAATTATTTTATGAAAAAATTTATACTATTTTTATTTTTCTTTGTAACAACTGCTATTAGTAGTTTTGCTCAAGATCGTACTATAACTGGTATGGTAACGTCAAGTGATGATGGGCTGCCAATCCCAGGCGCATCAGTAAGAGCTAAAGAACTTTCTGGCGTAGGAACTACAACAGGAGCTGATGGAAAATATTCATTAAAGGTTTCTGCATCAGCAAGAAATTTAACAATATCTTACATTGGTTTTACTACAAAACAAATTGCAATTTCTGGCAATGTACAGAATGTTTCACTTTCTCCAGATCAAAAAGTTTTAGGCGAAGTAATTATTACCGGTGTTGCTGGTGCAACAGAAAAGGCAAAAATGACTGTTTCTGTAACTAAAATTAGTGCAGAGCAAATTAATGCTACTCCAGCATTATCAATGTCATCGGCGTTAAGTGGTAAAGTTTCGGGTGTTAAATCTAGTTCTACAAGTGGCGCTCCCGGGTCTTCAATTGATATTCAGCTAAGGTCGGATAACAACTTAAACAATGTTGGTTCTGGCCCATTGGTACTAATTGATGGTGTTATCTTAACAGGTGGCATATCTGACATTAATGCTGATGATGTTGAGTCTATGGAAGTTGTAAAAGGAGCTGCAGCTTCAGCATTATATGGCTCTAGAGCTGGTAATGGTGTTATCGCAATTACAACCAAAAGAGGTAAAGGTCTTGCTTTAAATTCTGTAAATGTAAATGTAAGAAATGAGGTAGGTGTACAGCAAATTGCAAGAACAATAGATTTGGCAACTCATCATCCCTATGCGCTGGCAGCAGACGCAGGTAGTTTTTTAGGACAATATACTAAATATCAAGGTGTAACATATCCTTCTGGATATTCTGGCGCTGGTTTTAATCCAAACATTACTGGTAATAGAGTAATTGATGCAGATCACTATGCAGATAATGCCTATGGTGTAACTAATGATCAACAAGATTTATTTTTCCGTTCTGGAGTAAACTATTCAAATTTTGTTTCTATAGCTACAAATTCTGAAAAAAGTTCAATTTATGCCTCGTTTGAGAACAATGCTCAAAAAGGGATTATTAAATTTACTGATGGGTACAAAAGACAAAATTTTAGATTTAATATTGATCAAAGATTAACCCCTTGGTTAAAGTTTTCTTCTAGTAATTTATTTATCAATACTGCAACCAAATATCCTGGAAGCGGTGGTGGTGTATTTTTTGATATCGTGTTAGCAGAACCTGATGCTAATTTATTACAAAGTAATCCTATTGATAATCAACCATATTATCCAAGAGCATTGCATTTTGTTGGTACATATAATAACCCATTATACAATTTGTACAAACAAGATAGAGATGATAAAACAAGAAGGTGGATTGGAAACTATGCTTTCAATGCTAAAATTGCAAAATGGGCTACTTTTGATATTTCTCATTCAATTGAGATTGAAAACTATAGATTTACACAATATAGCCCTAAAGATACATGGACATCTACTGGAGGCACACCAGCAACATACGGTATGTCTTATACCAATGGTTCATTAAGAAAGTTCTCTTCTGAAAGTAATAGCCAAAATACACAGGCTACTTTAAGTTTAGAACATAAGTTCTCAGACTTAACAGTAAGAGGAAAATTATCATATTTATATGAGAATAGAAAATATGAAGATTTTGATGTGAGCTCATCTCAATTTAAAATTAAAGATATTCCAACATTTGATAATTTCTCTACAATCAATAACGCTGGTTCAAGTCAAGAAACCGAAAGAGCTCAAAACTATTTCGCGATTTTAGGATTGGATTTTAAGGATAGGTATTTGTTGGACGGGATGTTCCGTTATGATGGTTCATCATTATTTGGTTCAGAAGCTAGATGGAACCCATATTACAGAATTTCTGGTGCATACCGTATCAGCAAGGATGTAACAATTCCTGGAGTTGACGAGTTAAAGGTTAGAGCAGCTTATGGTACTGCAGGTATTCGCCCAGGTTTTGCATGGCAATATGAAACGTATAATCTTTCTTCAGGAAATACATCTCCTAGTCAAAAAGGTAATATAAACTTAAAACCATCAAAAACTGCTGAAACAGAGTTCGGTTTAAATGTTGATTTCTTAAAGAAATTTAGCTTTGAAGCAGTTTATGCGAGTTCAAAAACTACAGATCAATTTATTAATGTGCCATTAATAGCATTTTTAAATGATGGTTATACTAATCAATACCAAAACGCAGGTACAGTTAAAGCAAACACAATTGAATTAACTTTAGGCGCAAAATGGCTAAAAACACCTAGCTTCACTTGGTCATCAAACATTGTATTTTCAAGAGTTAGACAAAAAATCACCGAACTTCCAATTCCTCCTTATTTGTTTGGTACAACTGATGGAGGTGGTGCTCAAATGTTTTATGTTAAAGAGGGCGAAACATATGGCGCTATGTATGGTAATGATTGGGTTAAAAGCTTAGATCAAATGAGCCAACAGTTACCAGCTGGTAAAACAATCTCAGATTATGAGATAAATAGTGCTGGTTTTGTAATTGCAAAAGGCACACAAGGTACACTTAATGAAAAAGCTATCAAACGTTTAGATGCTAGTGGAGCAATTTGGTATGGAAAAATAGGCGACGGAAATGCTGATTTTAATATGGGAATTGCAAATACTTTCAATTATAAAGGCATTTCATTATACTTTTTGCTAGATGTTAAAAAAGGTGGAGATGTATATAATTCAAAAGCTCAATGGATTACCAGAGATTTCAGAAATGCTGAAATGGATATGAGTAATGTGCCGGCTGGTGAGAAGAAAACCTATGATTATTTCTTAAACTTTTATGATGTAAATAATGTAAATAGTTATTGGGTAGAAGATGCTAGTTATATTAAACTTCGTGAACTAGCCATTGGTTATACTTTTCCTAAAAAAGCCTTAGCTTTTGCTAAAGGCGCTATTAAAGGAATATCCGCTAAAGTTGTAGGTAGAAATTTATTTACCATAACTGGATATTCAGGTTATGATCCAGAAGTTGGCTCGTTAAGACAGCCTTATGATGGTACTGCCAAATATCCAAATTTCAGAAACTATGCTTTCTCTTTATCTCTTGATCTTTAATTGATTAATAAAAAATATTATTATGAAAAAATGTAAATTATTATTATTACTAATAGTTGGACTAGTATTCACACAGAGTTGCAAAGACGATTTATTAGAAGTACAAAATGAAAATAATCCTGATTTTGCTAAAGTATATAGTAGTGGAGAAGATTTGGAGAATCTTGCATCTGCATTATTTAATACTCTTTATACAGGTATGCACTCTGCTGGAGGTGTAGAGCCAATGTTAGCAACGGCATCAGACAATGTGAGTTGCTCTTGGGGTAATTTCGGTATGAGAGATATGTCTTTTGAACCTAGAAATAATGCTTGGAATAATGCGCCAAGTTATTCATATAATGCCAATACAAAATATTATTTTGATAAAAACTATGCTTCTATTAATACCGCGTCAAACATCATTAAAGCGATGAATGGTGGTGTTCAAATTGGAGCAGCGGGGGTAAATAATAATAGAACAAAAGCATTTTGCAGATTTGCACAAGGCTTGGGCTATTCAAATTTAGCGATGGTTTTTGATAAGGCTTTTATTGTTGATGAAGTAACGACAATAGACAATGCTACGTTGAATGATGCAAAAGCTTATGGTGTGATTGCAGCGGCAGCTTTAAAATATCTTGATGAAGCTATAGCTTTATCTACAGCAAGTACTTTTACAATTCCAAAATCATGGTTAGGTACGGCATCCGATATTTCAAGTGCAGATTTTGCTAAAATTTGTAATACTTATGCTGCTAGATCATTAGCTTATACGCCACGTAATAAGACTGAATTGGCGGCTGTAAATTGGTCTAAAGTTAAAACTTATGCTGATGCAGGCATAACATCGGATTTTACAGTAATACAAGATGGTTACACAAATTGGTATGATGAAGCAGGTGATTATTTAGTTTATAGTGGATGGGGGGTAACTGATATGTATGTAGTAAATAAAATGGATCCAACTAAACCAGCTCACTGGGATGATAGAGCATCATTTCCTTATCCAACACCTTCAGTAAATCCATTAGATAAAAGAATGAATACTGATTTTGAATACTTGCCTTCAAACTGGTTTCAAGCAGCAAGGGGATATTACCATTTCTCTAGCGTTCGTAATAAAAGATATGATGCGATGTATGTTGCAGGTATCGGTCCTAAGCCAGAAGTGATGAAGGCAGAAAACGACATGCTAAAAGCAGAAGCAAGGGTATATTCATCTTCTCCTGATTTATCTGGAGCTGCGGCCATTATCAACTCTAGTACTTATGTTACAAGAGGCCAAATGCCAATTGTTACAGCAGTTGCTACAAACTTAGTTAAGGCAATAAGTCACGAACGCCACGTTGAAATGTATACAACTGGTTGTGGATTACAGTTTTTTGAAATGAGGAAATTAGACTTATTACAAAAAGGTACGCCGTTACATTTGCCACTTCCGGCAAAACTTCTCGAAACATTTGGTGTAACATTACCATTTTATACATATGGTACTGTAGCTAAAGCAGATGGAATTAATGTTTCTAATGCAGGTTGGAGATAATGCAAAACTTCTAATTAAAAGCGGCAGAGAAAACATTTTCTGCCGCTTTTTTTTTGCATTAAATTAAAATTTAGTAATAGGTTATATCGAAAAAAATTTAAAATATTCTGGCTAAAATATTAAGGTTGTTGAGAATAACCTATAATGATACCTCTAAAGTTACTATGAATCCAGAAAATTAGCAGCATCAATTTGATTTAGGCGAGTTGTTGGCATTTTAATATAAATCCTTACTTCTTATCAATACTATATTTACCTGGCCCAATAAAAATTAAACCTAAAAACACAATACCCAATTCAATGGCATGGCTTGCTCCACTTAGGCCATCGCCTTTGGCAAAATGAACTAGCACTGCAATAAGCATGGTAAAGACTAGCATCATGTTAACTGGCCTAAAAAATAAACCCAGAATTAGTAAAAAGCCGCCTAAGCCCTCGCTAATTGCTGCAAGAAATCCCCAAACAGTTGGTAAAAAGTCTATGCCAACTACTTTCATACTTCCGCCTAAATCTGCCCAGCCAGATGGCCCTCCCATTATTTTCGGTAATCCGTGAGTCATCATCATTACACCTAAACCCACTCTTAAAATTAATAATCCAGTATTTCGGTATTTGCCTAAGCTGTCGAAAATTGCCATTGTTATAAATATTTAAAATCTACTTTGTTCGTATCAACTGTTAAATTTACGGTTTTTCCCAAAACCATAGCACGGTTATCATCAATATGTCCTGTCGGGAAGTTAAAGCAAACAGGGTATTCATATTCTTTTACCAAATCCCAAATAATTTCTTCTGGAGTTTGGCCGAAGGGGATTTTTTCTTCACTAATTTCATTAAAAGCACCAATTATTAAACCTTTTAATTTAGCCAATTTTCCTGCTCTTTCTAACAAGCGCATCATTCTGTCTATTGAATATTCATGCTCGCCAACATCTTCTAAAAATAAAATTTTATCGGCATAATCCATTTCAGATTTAGAGCCTTCTACAGCTACCAATAAGCTTAAGTTTCCACCAATTAATATTCCTTCTGCTTTGCCTATTCTGTTTTTGATTTCACTCGTGTAACTATATTCAGAAGGTTCGCCAAATAGACTTTTTCGTAAGCTTTCTAACGCTTCTGGTGTGCTTTCATCAAAGGTATATGGCATTTGACCATGAATACTTTGCGTTTGTAGCGCAGCAAAGGTATGCGATAATAGAATAGTAATATCACTAAAGCCAATTAACCATTTCGGGTTTTTATTAAATATGGTAAAATCTAATGCATCAATAATCCTTATGGTGCCATAACCACCTCTGCCTGCAATAATTGCTTTTATGCTTTTATCGTCTAAAAATTGTTGCAAATCTGCAGCTCGCTCTTGGTCTGTACCAGCAAATTGATGAAAAGAGCCAGACACTGTTTTGCCTATAACAACCTCTAATCCCCAATCCTTTAAAATGCTAATTCCAACATCAATACTTTTTGGTAATTTTTTTGCCGGACAAACAATTGCAATTTTGTCTCCTTTTTTTAAATACGCTGGCTGTTTAATCATTTTTAAAACACTTATCTTTGCCAAAATAAATAAATAGTTTTGGATAACAGTAAAATAAAAAGATATACCGTAACGGCAGCTTTGCCTTACACTAATGGTCCGGTGCATATTGGTCATTTGGCAGGTGTATATTTGCCAGCAGATACCTACGTTCGTTACCTACGCTCAAACAAAAGAGACGTAAAATTTATTTGCGGATCTGATGAAAATGGGGTGCCAATTACCTTAAAGGCGAAAAAAGAAGGCATAACACCCCAAGAAGTAGTAGATAAATACCATAAAATTATTGGAGATTCATTTAAAGAATTTGGTGTTTCTTTCGATATCTATCACCGCACTTCATCATTAACACATCACCAAACAGCTTCTGCTTTTTTTAAAAAATTGTATGATAATGGTGTTTTCACTGAAGAAGTTACTGAGCAATATTACGATGAAAAGTCACAAACCTTTTTAGCAGATAGATATATAACTGGTACCTGCCCTAAATGTGGAAATGAAAATGCCTACGGTGATCAGTGCGAAAGCTGCGGAAGTACTTTAAATGCCACAGATTTGATCAATCCGAAATCTATCCTTTCTGGAGAGCCGCCAATTAGAAAGGAAACTAAAAACTGGTTTTTACCATTAGATCAATACGAAGATAAGTTGCGTGCTTACATCGAAAGTCATAAAGAATGGCGACCAAATGTTTATGGCCAATGCCAAAGTTGGTTAAATGCGGGTTTGCAGCCAAGGGCAATGACAAGAGATTTAGATTGGGGAGTGAAAGTGCCAATAAAAGGTGCTGATGGAAAAGTTTTATACGTATGGTTTGATGCGCCAATCGGCTATATTTCTGCTACTAAAGAGCTTTGCAACTATGCAACTTTAGATGTTTGGAACCCAAAGGCTGAGGAATATTATATAGATCCGGCAGAAGACGACAAATGTAGCTTTGAAGAATATTGGAAGGATGATAGCACTAAGCTTGTTCATTTTATTGGTAAAGACAATATCGTTTTCCACTGTATTATTTTTCCAGCAATGCTGATGGCACATGGCGATTATATTTTAGCTGATAACGTGCCAGCCAATGAGTTTTTGAACCTAGAAGGTCAGAAAATATCTACTTCTAAAAACTGGGCTGTTTGGTTAAACGAATATTTGTTAGAGTTTCCTGATCAGCAGGATGTGTTGCGTTATGTATTAACGGCAACAGCTCCAGAAACTAAGGATAATGACTTTACTTGGAAAGATTTTCAGGCTAGAAATAACAACGAACTGGTAGCTGTTTTTGGTAACTTTATTAATCGTGTAACTGTACTTACCCACAAATATTTTGATGGTAAAGTGCCAATGCTAATGGAAATTACTGAGCAAGATCAAACAGTGATTGATGAGTTAGCAAGCTATCCGGCAAAGATTAGTGCCTCAATAGAAAATTATAGGTTTAGAGAAGCATTAGGCGAAGTAATGAATGTGGCTCGTTTAGGCAACAAATATTTGGCTGATACAGAGCCCTGGAAAGTAATTAAAACCGATGAGGATAGGGTTAGAACAATCCTACATATTGCTTTACAAATTGCTGCCAATTTAGAAATCTTAATTGAACCATTTTTACCGTTTACAGCAGATAAATTAATGAAAATGCTAAATTATGGTGGTCATAAATGGGAAGATGCTGGCACATTGAACTTGTTAGCACGAGGACATCAACTTAATGAACCAACGCTTTTATTTGCTAAAATTGAAGACGAACAAGTGCAAGCTCAAATTGATAAATTGAACAATAGTAAAGCACAAAATATTCAAGCTAATGCTAAAGCAGTGCCGGCAAAAGAAAACATTCAATTTGATGATTTCGGTGCAATGGATATCCGTATAGCCACTATTACTGCTGCCGAGAAAGTTGAAAAAACTAAAAAATTGTTGAAACTAACTGTAAATACTGGTTTAGATGAAAGAACTGTAGTTTCAGGCATTGCAGAATTTTACAAACCCGAAGATATCGTTGGTCAGCAAGTGAGTTTGTTGGTTAATTTAGCGCCTAGAGAAATTAAAGGTATTGTATCGCAAGGCATGATTTTAATGGCAGAAGATTCTGAAGGCAAATTAACTTTTGTACAGCCCGCTACTAAATTTGAGAATGGTAGCGTGGTAAGGTAATCATACCTAAAATAAATAAAATGCTCCTTAATGAATATTGAGGGGCGTTTTTTGTTTAATAATCTTCCGTGGGTTCGCTTCTTTTTTGTCTTGAACTTTTAGCAAATCGGGCGCCTATAATAATTAGAAAAATCGAAATAACTAAAAATAGCAGGAAGCCAACAATGGTTCCTAAAAAATAACCAATTCCATTTGCAGTTGAATTTAAATTGGCAAAAGCCGTTAAAATCTGTTGAAAGCTACCCATTAAAGTTGCCAAGCTTAATAATGAACCAATAAAAATTAAGATGATGCCAAATACTTTCTTCATAAAACTAAGTTAATCAATCTTGTTAATTTTTATTTATCTTTTTGGATAGGATGTATTTAGTATACATGTATTTTGATAATTTCTTAAGTACTTTTTGTCTGTTAGATGGATAGTCTCCTCCAATTGTATAATATTCAATGCTATCATAACCAATTTTAATGTAATATCTTTTGTTGATGTCACTTTCGGTTAGCGTATCTGGGCGCATAATTCTTTTTTGATGGGAAACTAAAAATCTATTAAGTGCAATTTTATCAGCATTGATTACTTCATCATTACAAGAAATTGGGATGTAGCTTGTTCCGTTCCAATACATGCATTGCTCAGGATTTATGCCTTTTCCAACATAAATTGTTCCTACAGCAGAAACCACTATTGCAAATGCTATCAACGCAGATTTAAATTTGCTATTAAATCCTATGGGGTTGGTTTTTTTACTTTCTGTACAATTAGATGGCTGATTTGGTTTCCAGTTTCCAAAAGGTCTAGCGTTAAAATTTATTAACCAGGCTAATAACTCTACATTTTTAACATCAGACTTTTTTTTTGGATCGTTAATCAAATTTATTAAAGGTCTAAATCGATCAATATCTATACTTCTTATAACCTCAGCATAGTCGTCATTAAAAACGCCAGAACCAAAAAACAATTTAAGGGAATCAATATCAGTTTTAAGGTTTCTTTCTAAGTAGATATTCAAACACTCTTCTCTTATTCTGGCTGGAGAAGGTATTGATAAATTAAGGGATAAAGTTCCCTCATTCTTCATTTTTAGGTAGCAAGCAAGTACTTCCTTTTTATAATCATTAAACATTTTGAGTGCGTTATTTAAGTAAAACTAAAATAAATTTCTGATAAGTAAAATCATTTTCGGAATTCTACCGGAATTAACGGAATCATCGGAATTACTTAGCTGAAGCAGCTTTTACCCCTCAATTTTGTATCAGCAAACAGCAAATGCATTCGGTTCGCTACCGATTTAAAATGCATTAAAACTTTTGCCAAGAGTAAACATCGCGGTAACAAATCGCCGAATGGGAAGCAGTGATTTGCTTACCGCGATACAAGCTCGAAAAACTTCCCAAAAATTTCAGAAGGCCTTCTGATTTACACCGCAGTGAACCCCGCGTAGGGCGGGGAGCTGCATAGTTTATCATTTCTAAATTTTTGAACAATGTTTTTACCTTATTTTATCGCACTTTTTTTAGGCTTGGTGTCTCCAAGCGAAACTTCAAATTATCATTCTAACACGGAAACCGTTAGCACTTCAAATGATGGAGAACCAGAAGGAGATTTTGGCGACGGTGATGACGATGGTACTGGCGGAACTGGAGGTGGTTCTACTGGCGGTGGTACAGGTGGTACAGGAAGTACTGGCGGCGGTGTCGGTGGTGGAGGTACTGGTGGCGAAACCGGATCAATCCCTCCACCAAATCCATAGTCCCAAATAGACAAAATAGGTGTTTAAACACCTATTTTGTTATTCTGATAATTGTACTTGTAACTCGGATGGGTTAAATAACCCAATCGTTTCTTTAATTTTTCTATTTTTGGGTTAAATCCCTTATTGTGAAAAATCTAAATCTCCTACTGCTCTCATCAATATTATCGTTATTTTCTTGTCGCAGTGAAAAACCAAAAAGCATAAAAGTTGATCGTTCGATCTATGAAAAAGCGATAGAATTTCGCAATAAAAATCAATACGACAGTGCCTTTTTTTACTTCAATAACGCAAAAGATTTTTACCTACAGCAAAAAGATAGCTTAGGTGTCGGGAAGTCTTTTTCCAATATGGCCTATATTCTTTGTAACCAGAAAGATTATTTTGGAGCACAAGAATCTGCTCTTAATGCTATTTCATATTTCGATCATAACAACAAAGAGCAGTATAAAAATCTAGAATCTAATTATAATACATTGGGTCTTGCGACAGGAAACTTGGCTGACTACCAAGGGGCAATCTTGTTTTATCAAAAGGCGATATATTATTCTTCTAATATTGCATCAAAAAATATAATTAACAATAATATAGCAACAGCGTATCGTAATTTGGCTAATTACAATAAATCAATTTCTATCTATAACGAAATTTTACGACAAGATGTAGATAGCATCCAATATGCAAGAGTTTTATCAAACTTAGCATATACAAAATGGTTACAAAACCCCAATTATATCCCCACATCTACACTGTTAAAAGCCTTAAAAATAAGAGCATTAAAAAATGACAATGATGGCTTAAATGCAAGCTACGCACATCTTTCTGATTACTATGCTAACAAAAACCTTGATTCTTCAGCTTATTATGCTAAAAAGATGTATCTAATAGCAAATGCGAATAATAGTCCTTTTGATCAAATTCAAGCGCTACAAAAGTTAGTTAGGTCAAGCCCGGCTATTCAGGCAAAACAATATTTTTTAAGGTATCAAAATTTGGTCGATAGTGTTCAAATTGCCAACAATAAGTCCAAAAATCAATTTGCAGTCATCCGTTATGAGGCCGAAAGAAACAAAGCAGAAAACTTATCGCTTCAAAAAGAAAATGCAGATAAGAAATACCAAATTGTTAAAAGAGAAATTATACTTTTCAGTACGCTTTTGATATTTATCTCTGGTGCTTTGGTAGCATTGATCTGGTATCGTAAAAGAAAACAAAAAATAGAGCTAGAGGCACAACAAGCCATTCAAGAAAGTAAACTTAAAACTTCAAAAAAAGTGCATGATGTGGTGGCCAACGGCTTGTATCGAATAATGGCCGAAGTAGAAAACCAAACAGCAGTAGAAAAAGATGGTTTGCTAGATAAGATTGAAGAACTGTACGAAAAATCTCGCGACATATCTTATGATGATCTCAATGTGGAAGAGACAGACTTCAATGAAAAAATTGCAGAACTCATTAAATCTTTCGCAACAGATCATGTAAAAGTGCTTATTGCTGGTAACGATTTTGAACTTTGGAAACCCGTGAATGTGAACATCAAATACGAACTTAAGAACGTTTTACAAGAGTTAATGGTTAATATGAAAAGGCACAGCAAGGCTAATAATGCACTTGTTAAATTCGAAATTCAAAATCAAAAGCTCTATATTTTTTATAAAGACAACGGTATCGGACTACCAAAAGCACTTAAGTTTAACAACGGGCTGCGTAATACGGGAAACCGTATTAATAGTATTGGTGGCACAATTATCTTTGATGACAAAGTTGACAAGGGAACTTCAATACAAATTATAATTCCTTTAGATTAATAAGGATAATATGTTTAAAAAGGTATTAATAGCAGAAGATCACGAGAGTACAAACATTTCGGTTCGTAAAACATTGGCAGATTTGGGTATAAAAAATACCGATTACGTTTACTATTGTGATGATGCTTTGGTACGAGTTAAAAAGGCAGCACAAAACAAAAACACATACGATTTACTGATCACAGATTTATCTTTTGAAGAAGACCACAACGTACAACAAATTACTGGCGGCGTGGCACTCATCAAAGCTGCCAAACAAATACAGCCAAATTTAAAAATCTTAGTTTTTTCTGCAGAAAATAAGCAGGCATTTATCGAAATGCTTTTTAAGGAATTAGAAATTGATGGTTACGTACGCAAAGCTAGGTACGATGCACAAGAACTTAAAGCTGCAATTTTGGAGATTAGCGAAGGCAAAAAATACGTTTCAGTTAGTTTAAGGCAGGCGTTAAAGCAAAAAAATTCTCACGAGTTTACAACTCTCGATGTAAATATCATTGCGCTGCTTTCTCAAGGCATTCATCAAAAAAACATCCCCACTTACTTGCAAGAAAAAAACATCAAACCATCTGGCTTAAGCAGTATAGAAAAGCGTTTGGGTTTAATGAAAGATGTATTAGGCTTCACCAAAAACGAGCAACTCATTGTCTTTTGTAAAGATATGGGCATTATTTAATTTTTTAAATTTCTTGTTCGTAAAGCAAAAACAGTGGTTTTTATCAGTGTTAGTCGGGCTGTACACTAAATCTTTTTTGTTAAAGGTAGTATTGTATTTTAAGGTAGGTAAACAAAAAAGGATACCGCTTCCATCCCGTTTATATCACAAACTGCGGTGCAAATATTAAGGCTTAAAAATAAATCTCCGTTTTACGGTTTCCCGTAAGGAATGCTCTTTTTGCGTAATTACTTTTGATATCATCTCTGTTAACAAATTTAGTTTATGCCCAATTTCTATCTCAATAGTCAAGCTCAAGCCAACGGCGATCACGAAGTGCACAAAGAAGATTGTACATTTTTACCTCGACTAGAAAACAGGATTTTTTTAGGGGACTTTAATTTCTGCAGTGATGCAATTTTTGGTGCAAAAGAGAAATATCAAATCTCGAAAATAAATGGCTGCTATTTCTGCGCAAAAGGCTGTCATACAAGATAAAGTTTAGTACGCTCAACAAAAATGTAGGGGGTTGTATCCATAATAGCGTTGGAGCAATCTCCTCATTTTAAAAGGAGCTAAAAATAATTAAGCATGAGCTGTTAGCATTTTCTAGCGGTTAGATTTTAAATAAAAACTAGTTTTGATAACTCAAGTTTAAATTACCTCTAATAGAAATAATGAAACCCCAGCTCAAATTCCCAATCCTTTTATTCATATTTCTTCAGTTATCGTGCAGCCAAAATACCACACAACCCTTACTCACCAGCTTCGAGAACCAAGTATTTACTGCTAAAGTTATCCGAATTATAGATGGCGATACCATGGAAGTACTATATGAAGAAATGCCAATTAAAATACGTTTAGCACATATTGATTGCCCTGAGAAAAAAGGTAAACAACCTTTTGGTAATAATGCCAAAATAGCGCTGTCTGATTTATGCTTCGGCCAAAATGTAGCGATTTATGGTGAAAGATATGATAGATATAAACGCTTATTAGCGGTTGTTATAAATGCAGCGAAGCAAAATGTTAATCAAGAATTGGTAAAGCAGGGCATGGCTTGGCATTTTAAAAGATACTCAACCGATCAAACTTATCATCAACTTGAGATGCAGGCTAGGAAAAATAAAGTTGGGCTTTGGCAAGATAAAAATCCTGTAGCGCCTTGGAACTGGAGAAAAGCAAATACGTTATAGGAATAATTTTATAGTAAGATAAATCAACTCGCCTAACAAAAAATAGTACCAAATTTTAGCCTCAAATTTTTTTGTAACATTAAGTCTATAATTAATAACTTTTCGCATAAATTAAATTTGTGAAAAATACTTTTATTACATTTACTTCTTAATCTGGCCAAACTATATGGCTAAAAGCTTGTTTACATTTTACAGGCAATTTTAACAGAGATTTGCGTAAATGAAACCAGACAAAGACATACTCAACAGCTTAATAGAACGATCTCCTTATCCCATCTATCTAATTCTAGGAGAAGATTTAATTGTTGCCGTAGCTAATTCAGCTACACTTAAAGCTTGGGGAAAAGACGAATCTGTAATCGGTATGCGGTTTAGAGATGCTTTACCAGAATTGGCTGGTCAGCCATTTGAACATTTGCTATTAAAAGTAATTGCAACAGGCGAGCCTTACCATGCAATAAACGATAGAGCAGATTTAATGATTGATGGAGAAATGCGTACTTCTTATTATACGTTTTCTTATGAACCCGTATTCGATCAAAATAAACATGTAATTGGCGTAAGTTGCTATGCAACAGATGTTACTAGATTAGTTGAAACTAATAAGCAGGTAGAAAGTATGAGCGAGCAAACTCATCAGATTAATGAAGAGTTAGCGGCAATAAACGAAGAACTTACATCATCTAATGAAGAATTAGCGGCGCTCAATGAAGAGCTTGCTGCAACAAATGAAGAGTTAACCGAATCGCATCGCATGTTAGAATTGAGCGAGCGAAGATTTAGAAATTTAATTTTACAAGCGCCTTTTGCTATTTGTGTTATTAGAGCATCTGATTTAATGGTTACTGATGTAAATGATTTATATCTAGAACTAGTTGGTAGAGAAAGGTCAAAGATAGATGGTGTAACAATTTGGGAAGCAGTACCAGAAGCAGCAGAAGCGTATGCCCCGGTAATGCAAGAAGTTGTAGATTCTAGAACCGCTTACATGGCTAAAGAAGCTGAACTCACCTTGGTTAGAAATGGAGTTTCTGAACACCTTTTCATAGATTTTGTGTATGAGCCAGTTTTAGATTTAATGGGTTCTGTATCGGCCATCATGGTGGTTGGTATCGATGTTTCAGAGAAAGTATTGGCCAGAAAATCAATTGAAGAGATTGAAGAACGCATCCGCCTTGCGGTACAAGCAGCAGAAATTGGAACCTTTGATTATCATTATAGCAAAGATGAGTTGGTTGTGTCCGACAGATTTAATCAAATTTTCGGTATTAATCCTGGAACAACTAGAAGTGAAATTATTGCTAAATACCATCCTGAAGATCAAAACTTGAGTGCTGAAGCTCATGCGATTGGCAAAACCACAGGTAAAATTTTTTACGAGGCGAGGGTTATGCGTAGTGATGGAATGCGTTGGGTTCGTTTTCAGTCAAATATTTATTTTGATGCTAACGGAGAAGCAGAAAGAACTTTAGGTACTGTGATAGATATTACTGAATATAAGGCTTTACAACAGCAGAAAGATGATTTTATTTCCATTGCTAGTCATGAATTAAAAACCCCAATTACAAGTTTAAAAGCATCATTACAATTACTTAGCAGGATGAAGGAAAACCCTAATCCGGCGATGTTACCACGTTTAATAGACCAGTCTACCAGAAGCATGGATAAAATTACCGATTTGGTTGATGATTTGCTGAATGTAGCCAAAATGAACGAGGGTCAGATTAGGCTGAAAAAAGATTGGTTTAATTTTTCAGAAATGATTAATAAATGCTGTAATCATGTTAGGGAGGTTGGCAACCACGAGCTTTTATTTGATGGTGATAAAGAACTGATGGTTTTTGCAGATGAGCATAGAATTGACCAAGTTATTGTAAATTTGGTTAACAATGCCGTTAAATATGCGCCAGATTCTAAAGAGATTATAATCGGGATAGAAAAAAAGGGCAACATTATAAAGGTACAGGTAAAAGATAGTGGCCCTGGGATTAGCGATGATAAAATACCACATTTGTTTGATCGCTTTTATAGGGCAGATCAAACTGGTTTACAAGTTTCTGGCTTAGGCTTAGGGCTCTATATTAGTGCAGATATTGTAAAACGCCATGCAGGTGAAATTGGAGTAGAAAGTGAATTGGGAAAAGGAAGTACTTTTTGGTTTACTTTACCAATTGATGGAGAAACGATTTAATTTTTGTAGCCCCGAGCAGAATCGAACTGCTATCTAAAGTTTAGGAAACTTCTATTCTATCCGTTGAACTACGGGGCCAATTAATAGCGCAAATATATAAATTTAATATGCTTGCTGAATAAATCTCTATCAAACTTTGTTGAAATCTATTTATAAAAGAGCTTAGATCTTTTTATAATTTACATGACAATACTGGATATGGGATTAATAAAAGATATTTACAACGAGCAATTTTACCAAGCCTTTGCTTTATCGTTAACTAAAACTTTGCCAAATTTTGATCAGGCAAAGTTTATGGACTTAGTTTTAGCGGACGCTTTTTACCAGATGGAGTGGAAAGAAAGGGTAAAGCATACAACAAAAGTGCTTCATCATTTTATGCCTGAAGATTTTGCTACAAGTTCTAAATTGGTAGAAAAAATAGTAAAGCAACTAAGGGTTGATGGTTTTGGTGAACAACAGTTGGTGTTTATGTTTTTGCCAGATTACATTGCCACTTATGGCTTGGATGATTACAAAAATTCAATCAATTCGCTAATTTTTTTAACCCAGTTTATTAGTGCAGAATTTGCCATTAGACCTTTTCTATTAAAATACGGAAATCAATTGATGGGAGATATGCTGAAAATGTCTACCCATGAAAATTACCATGTTAGGCGTTTTGCAAGTGAAGGTTGCCGACCGCGTTTACCTTGGGGTGCTGCAATACCTGCTCTTAAAAAAGATCCATCCACAATTCTTCCAATATTAGAAAATCTAAAAAATGATTCTTCAGAATATGTACGCCGAAGCGTGGCTAACAACCTCAATGATATTACAAAAGATAATCCGGATGTGGTAATTGGCATTGCCAAAAAATGGGCCGGACACAGCAAATATACCGATGCAATTATTAAACATGCCTGCAGAAGTTTACTGAAAAGCGGTCATCCAGAAATTTTAACTTTTTATGGCTTAGATGCAAATCAGTTGGCAATAACTGATTTTACCATAGCAACGCCAAAAATTAGCATCGGCGATAATGTTGAGTTTTCATTTACCATTAAAAACAATGATCAAATAGAACGCTACATCAGACTTGAATATACGGTTTACTACCTCAAAAATAATGGAAGCTTAGCGGGTAAAGTTTTTAAAATTAGCGAGAAATCTTATCCCGCAGGTGCGGAAGTAAAAATAAAACGCAAGCAAAGTTTTAGGCTAATTACCACCAAAACATTTTATGCAGGCAGCCATAAATTAAGTGTATTGGTAAATGGAAAAGAAATGGCAGTTGGCGAGTTTGAGTTAGGTTAACATCCAAGTATCACGAAGGATTTATCAAGCTTGATAACTTCATTTTACATTAGCTTCAAATTACCCATTCCACCGTCTACCGCTACAATTTGTCCGGTTATCCAGCTTGCCTTTTCGCTCAAAAGAAAAGTAATAGCGTTGGCAACCTCATCGGCACTGCCTACTTTTTTAAGCGGATTTCTTTTCTCTGCAGCTTCTAATTTCTCTGGGGTATTGGTAAATTTTTCGCTTAATGGCGTTTGGGCTAGTGATGGCGCTATGCAGTTTACTCTAATTGCTGGAGCTAACTCTGCCGCCAAGGCCTTTGTTAAACCTTCTATAGCGCCTTTAGCCATCGCAATTGATGAGTGAAATGGCATGCCGGTACCTACTGCTACAGTGCTTATAAATACAATGCTTGCTGCCATACTCATTTTTAAATTTGGCAAATACGCCTGCGCAAAAGCTACGGCGCCTAAACTATTTATCTGATAATCGCTTAAAAAATCTGCCGCTGTAATTCTGTTAAATGGCTTTAAATTTATGGTGCCCGGAAAATATACAACGCCGTCAATTTGAGTTTCTAATTTTGGGAAATAGTCACTTTCATATTTTTCTATGGTATAAAAATCGTTGTATACAGATTTCTCGTTTTTTGTTGATAAACCAATAATTTGATGTCCTTCAGCTTGTAATTGTTTAGCTGAGGCGATAGCAATGGCGCTAGATGCACCTGCGAAAAGATAAGTTTTTGAGCTCATTTAGTTTTGTTTATTTTTTTGGTTTCTACAACGGTCACTGCAATACTTCACTTCATCCCAATGTTTTTCCCATTTTTTGCGCCAAGTAAATGGCCTGCCGCAAACTATACAAATCTTTGAAGGTAAATTTTCTTTTTTAACCGCTTTCATGAATATTCTTTACAACTTACGGATTTAAAGAAGAATAGGATTTTAGGAAAATGAAATTTAAAAATTAGGTTTTTCTCTTATTAAATTACTTAGAAAAGTACTTGTTGAGGCTTGGTTAAAGCTCTAAAAGCTGATTAAGCGATGAGCAATTATAGCTTCACCCTGTGAAAAATTGTTTCTGTTGCTTTTGCTTCTTCACCTTCTGGCGAAATATTAAATGCGGTAATGATAAACTGGTCTGGATTGATAATCTCTAATTCGGTTCTCCAACCCCAAGGCTCGCCTATTCCTATCCAACCATAAGCTCCGGTTACCGTAAATCCATTTTTAGTTTCTTGGCCCTCACTATGCATAATTGCTGTGCCCATATGAAAGCTATCTACCCAACTGCATTGGCATTTTTCGTTACCCAAATCATAAGCCCAAGTCATTACACCTTGGTATGGTTTACCATTTAGGGTACTTTGGTATTCGTAATTAATAAATCTTCCTTCCAATAGTTCGGTTATTTTTGCCTGCATTGGTGCTTCATCAGCCAATACATCTTTTTCAAACCAGGTCGAAGTTTTACCTTCCCAGTTACCAACTAAATTTATCAATCGTAAGTGTTGCCCACTTTCTTTACTAATTTCGAATTTACTTTTGCTCATCAATACTAAATTACATAATTTATTTAATTATATATTTATGCATAGCTTTAAAATTGGCTACTATTCAAAACTTAAATTATCTTCGCTCCATGTCTTCACATCATATAGTTAGAGAAAAACAAGAGCCAGCGTTATACATTCATCAATTAGGTAATTTTGATGAAGAATATTTAGGCCAACTTTTAGAGTGGAGCCCAACTTTAATTGTAGCGGCAAGTCAGTACGAAAAAGTAATTTCTATGGGTTTAAAGGTTGATATTGTTTTTGGTAACGATGAAAATCTCATTATTCAAGAAAACACAAAGTGGATGTTCGCACCTATGGAAAGTTTACCCACTGTTGTAAAATATCTTATTTCAGAAAAATATCCGGCAGTAAATATCATTAGTGCAGAAAATAAATTTGATGATTTAGCAGGCTTTTTAAATCAGATTAATATTGTTTTATTTACAGAGACTGAGAAAAGTTATGCGGTAAAAAAAGATTTTAGTGTATGGAAACCAGAAGGATCTATCTTTAAAATCGATATTGTTTCTTACTTTGAAACCGATAATTTAAAGCAAATCGATAATGGCGATTTTGTTGTGATTAAAGATGGTTTTGTGAGTTTCGATTTTATGGTAGATTACCTGTTTTTATCTGAACCATTGCACTAAATTATGATAGTATTAAGAAAAGCCAAAGAAGCCGATATGCAAATCATAACCGATTTAGCAGAACGCATTTGGCCACAAACCTACAGCGATTATATTAGCGAAGCACAGTTGCGCTACATGTTAGACTTAATGTACAACAAGGCAGAACTGTTATCGCAATTGCAAAAAGGTTATAATTTTATAATTGCTGATGACGGTAAAAAAGATGTCGGCTTTGCTTGTTCATCGTTAGTAGTGCCCGAAACTTCAACTTATAAATTACATAAATTATACGTTTTACCTCAAATGCATGGTAAAGGTGTTGGTAAAATATTGATTAACGAAGTTAAAAATTTATGCGTTCGCAATGGCGGAAAATTTTTACAGCTTAACGTAAATAGAAATAATAAGGCAGCCGAATTTTACAAAAAAATAGGTTTTTATATCAAAGAAACCGTTGAGGTGAATATCGGCAACGGTTTCTTTATGAATGATTATGTAATGGAACTAGAAATTAGCTAACTAGTTGTTCCATGCCAAAATCTATACTTTATTTTTAATATATAGCTTTTGTCTATAACAGAATGTTTTATTGTCTTGGTGCTAATTTTGGGATGCGAGATGGAGTATCAATTCCTTTAACAATACTAACCGCACTTTTAGCAATTGCCGTAATGGTTGATAAAATATTCTCTACATCTAAAGTTTTATATTCGTCTGTTACTTGGTGGTAATGCGGATCTACGTCAATTTGATCTGTACTAATGGTATGTGCCGGAACACCCAAAGCAGCTAGAGTTGCATTATCACTTCTGTAAAATAACTGCTCTTTAATATAAGGATCTGGATGGAAGGTAAATTCAGTTCCTTCTAAATTTTTCTGTAAAATTTTACCGAAATCAGATTTGTCATAACCAGTTATGAAAGCTGTGTTTTTGCCGAATTTACTGTCTTTACCAATCATTTCGATATTAAACATGGCTACCACATCATCAGGATTTAACTGTTGTGAGAAATATTGTGAACCATATCCGCCAACTTCTTCAGCTGTAAAAGCTACAAAAATTAAAGTACGTTCATTGTTGTTGGCTTTCTTGTAATATTTAGCTAAAGCAATCATAGCAGATGTTCCTGAGGCATCATCATCAGCGCCATTCATAATGCTGTCTCCATTTTTAGCCTGAACTATGCCCATATGATCATAATGACCAGAAAACACCACCAGTTCTTTGGCTTTAGATTTACCTGGAATAATGCCTGCCACGTTAAACAAAGGCATTTGAACAACTTCGTTTTTTAAATCTACCTTAAAATCTTTAGCAACGTTATCTTTATCGAGTACAAAAACTAACGCACTTTGCTTAGCAGCATTTAAATCCTTTTCATCAACTGGTCTGCTAGTTTGGCCTTGTAAACGTTTAAAAATATCTACAAATTTCACATCAACCAAAATCAGTTGCTTCTTGCCACTTCTGCTAATGGTTCTATATTGGCTCATAAAATCTTTTTCAGGATCTAACTTAATCCAGCCATCACTATTAGTTTGATCAAAAGAAAGTTCTTTGGTATTGTTTCCTATAACTGCTATGTTTTCTTTAGCTATAGCTTGCCCATCAATAGTAACAGAAACTGTAGTTGGTTTCAATTGATATTTATAAAAAGTTTGGCGATATCCAGCTGAACCCGTTAATGGTTTTAAGCCAATCTGTTTAAATTCGTTTTCTATAAATGTTGCAGCTTTATCAATACCTGGCGTAAACGTTCTACGGCCTTGCATTTCATCGCCAGCTAAAGTTTTAATCAAATGATCTACGTAATCTTTGGTGATAATTTTATTAATGTCTTGCGCATTTGCAACGCTTGCTACAAAAAGCACAAGAAGTGTGTAAATTGTTTTTTTCATCTTATTCTGTGTTTAAGCCCTTTTGCGGGTTTTGTTTGGTTATTTAAGCTGTGAGTTTAGCCAATTATCTCTAAAACTCTGCATTTCGGGAGTTAATTTGCCACCAGTTTTTTCAATAGATACAATTTCTAATGCAGGGTTTTCTGCTAAAGTAAGTTTAGTATTTTTTTGTGAACCGTAATAAGTATAGGTAATATCTATCACATCGCCAGGGTTGTGTGCATCTGTAATTTTAGTTAAAGCTGCTTGGTCTTTAATTTCAATTCCATCTACAGTTAGCAAAATATGATCAATGTCTAAACCTGCGTTATAAGCAGGTGTTCCTTTTAAGGTGGTACCTAAAGTTGCTTTTCCATCTTCAAAACTCACTCTTCCAAATCCAGTAAATGCCTTACCAGGATTAGCTTTTCTTAAAACATAACCAGCGTTTAGCAATAATTTCGCGTAATCATTTTTAGCCGTTCCGTGGACATAGTTTTTAAAGAAATCTGCAGCGAATGCTTCATTATTTGTTACTTGAGCTAAAACCTTCTCCAAATCTTGCATGGTGTAGGCAATTTCAGGTCTGCCATGAGCCTTCCATAAAGCTTTCATGTAATCATCAAGTGTTAGCTTAAATTCTGCTCGTAGGCGTAAATCTAATGCCAACGCTACCGATGCGCCATAAGTATAGTAAGAAGTAAAAATGTTGGCTTTGTTAGTTTGGTCTATTGCCACTCCAGCATCGGCAAAAACAGCATACTGACTAGCCTGAATTGGCGAAAAATTCTTCGCCCCTGGCGACGTTAATACCGTATTGATGATTCCGTTGAAAGTTTGTGCGGCATTATCATGAGTTCTAAAACCTGCCCTAGTTAATAAGAGATTACCATAATATTGGGTAAAACCTTCGGCTAGCCACAAACCATCACTAATGTTCGAATGTTCAAAATTAAAAGGTTCCAAAGTTTTTGGCCTTAATCTTTCTACATTCCAAGCATGGAAAAACTCATGAGAAAAAGTGCCTAACAAACCCGATTCATAACCTGCAATTTTTGGTGTACGCTGTACAATTACAGTAGAGTTTCTATGCTCCATACCGTCGCCAGCATATTGAGGTAAAACATCATGTAAAAAATAATAATTGCCATTGTCAAATTTTGGTAGTTCACCCCAAACAGCTTCCTGCTCGGCAACAACTTTTTTAAGCATTGTTGCATAATTATCTATGGTGTTTTGGTCGTCATTAGAGTGAGAAACCAAATGGATGGTTTGTATTTTTCCATCAGCTGATTTTACCTCCCAGCTGGCAGTTTTGTAAGCCGAAATTTCAGTAGGGCTATCCATAAAGTATTGCAAATTTGGTGCAGCATAAACTCCATTAGCTTCTGGTTTTAACTGTGTAGCCACTTTCCAATTCTGCTTCTCATCAAAAATAAATTTCACCTTTCTAGCTCGGTTATCCCAACCAATTGGATAGATAAAAGTTGCCGGCATATTCATGTGGGCATGTGTTTCATCAAAACCAGCATAAGTGCCATCAATCCAATTACCAAAAAGTGTGTAGGTGATGCTAACGCTTACCCCATGATTAGCGATTGTGTATTCATCGCCAGCTGGCTGAGTAAATTTTAGTTCTTTACCACTGCCATCAAAGGCTTTAAGATTGTAAACGTTTTTACCAAACTCATGCGTGGCATATCTACCTGGTGATGAACGGCTCATTCTTATCTTTAATGGGCCACTTGGCACATCTCTTAAAAGCATGGTTATTTCTGCTTCGTGATGTACGGCATTAGGGAAACTTACTTCGTAGTAAACGGCGTTTTGTTGTGCTGAAATGGCAACTGATGAGATTAAAAAGCCTAAACAGAGTATAAATTTTTTCATCAAACTAAATTTGCCTTTAAGTTAAGGCTATTGAGCTAAAAAATAGAATTGTGTAAGAATTATTACTGTTTACACGATTTCGCATCGTAATTATTTTCACTTAATTCATTAACCACAAAGGCAGAAAGACCACGAAATTACGCATTCAAAATCGATTAATATCGGCTAAATATCAAAGAGTTATTCTTCATTTAATTCTCTACGAGCCTTGTTTCTGATCTGCTCTTTTCGCTTTTCTATTTCAGTACCAACTCTAGTTTCGTGAATGCCATCCGCAACTTCAATTTCAAAATCTTTATCCTTGCCAGAGAGGTGAACTTGTGTGGTTTCTACATTTTCAACCGCATAATCATACGGACCTCTACTGCTCATTAGTTTTACAAAAACAGGCAAACACTCAAAAAAGATAAATAGTAAACCTATAAAGGTAACTGCTATAGCCGTATTGTTATCTCTACTTCCGTCAACGTTGTAACTGAGTTGACCCAAAGCCCAATTTCTGTCAGCAAAACCCGCAATACTGCTTAAACTATCCAATTGTTTGCTGGTATACAGTTTTTCTGTCATTAAGCCATCAAACTGTTTTCTCCCGTCAACAAATGCTTCCATTCTTCGTACATCTTTAGTCAAAGTATCTAAATTTTGTTCGCGTTGTTTAAGTTCCGCTTCCTTTCTTTTAGCATAAGGGCCATAACCCATCACTCCCGAAGTTTCATTTGTTTTATTTCCAAAAATTTCGAAATTAAGTTTCTGTCTATCAGCTTTAATGGCAGCAGCTAATGAATCTCTTTCGGCTTTGGCAGTATTAAGTTTAGTAATTTCTATGGTGTATTTTTTGCCGAAAGCCTTGTTTAAAGTATCAATTTTAGAACGTTGCCCGTTCAAGTAGCTCACATTTAAACGCTCTTTAATTTCCTTATCAAAAATTTTCAACTCTAATGGTCGGGATATAACCATTCCAATCATGATAGCCAGTAAGATTCGTGGTGTAGCTTGCCAAAATTGCTTGTTTGTAGAGGCGTTTTTATTGATACTGGATACAATATATCTATCCATATTAAAAATGGCCAAGCCCCAAATAATGCCGAAGAATAAAGCAAATAACCAAGCAAAATCTCCACCCTTAAACACAAAATACATGGCATAACCGCCAGATAAAGCAGCAAATAAACCAGTAAAAAATATGGTAGCGCCAATACCAAAGTATTTATTGTGTTCAGTTGGGTGTTTCTCTAAAGTTTCAAGGTGTACTCCAGAGCAAAACCAAAAAAAGCGGGAGATATTATTCATTTGCAGGGATTAATGTTGTAATTAGATAGTCTATTGCTAAAATTGTTACAATGCTAATTTACTCCGTTTTATTGAGCTATTAGGTTAATGTGAATAATTCAAGAGCTTATTTTTTAAAAAATGACCGTATGGTAGAAGGTGGCAGCCTTGGTCCCGCTCTTCTCTTCAATCTTTTTTATGGTTTATGCTAGTCATTAGGTAATTTTAGACGACACTGTTAAAATTTACCGGATGATTCTCTTGGGTAACAAAAAAGTATTTCCGTTTCGATCGGGTTTAAAATGAACGTACTGTAGTCTAAATATCAAACATACTACTAATCCCAAAGGTAAAAGCCAATGGGATTTTGAATTTTAGACTTTCGTAAGACTATACCTTGTTATTCATTTTTGTACATTTGAAAAAATATTAAATCATGAACCGACATAATTTAAGTAATCAATAAATTTCTAAAATGATTATTTAATTTATCAAAGGCTCCATATTTCCATATAGCAAGTAAAACAAACCAATATGAAAGAGATTTCGGTACAAGAACTAAAACAGAAAATAGATAACAAAGAAGATTTTCAATTGATTGATGTTAGAGAAACTTTCGAGTACGAAACCTCTAACTTAGATGGATTAAACATCCCTTTGGGTGGTATTTTAATTGAAACTGATAAAATTGCTACAGACAAACCTGTAATTGTACAATGCCGTAGCGGCAAACGTAGTGCTGCTGCCATTATGCAGTTAGAGCAATTACACGGTTTTGATAACTTATACAATTTAAAAGGTGGTATTTTGGCTTGGCAAGAAGCTTATGACCCAAATATGCCAGTTTATTAATTTTGAATGAGAGAATTTTGAATGATGGAATAGGCAAAACGCATAAATTCACTCATTCAAAATTCAATCCTTCTATCATTTTTATATGAAGAAAAAGATATTTTTGAACGTACTTTTTAATTTGGGTATTATCCTTTGTATAATTGGTATTGGTTGGGCTTACAACAACAATAGTCCTTTAGTTGTTGCCTTTTTTGCCGCAGCTTTAGTTGCCTTTGCTTATGTAAAAATACAGCTGATAAAAAGTTTGAACAAGGATTTTAAGAAGTAGGTTGTTCAAACAAATCTTTTTCCGTGGTCTGTGTGCCACAGAATACAAAAAAGTAAATAGTAATTTATCTACTCTTCACCATCCTCATCAGTTTGGGTATTAATAAGCTGTTTAACTGCATTTACTAATCCCTCATCACTACCTTTCTCATGTATCTCATATATCAATTGTATCATTACCCTCATAGGTAATTCAAATAACAGACACAATTGATATAATTTTTCTAAATCTACACTTACCCTGCCATTTTCTATATTAGCCAATGTTGCTGTGGTAATGTTTAATTTGTCTGCCACAAAATTTTGAGTATAGCCCAAATGCTGCCTTATGGCTTTAATAACTTTTCCGGTAGCTGTTTTCATAAAATAGGTTGTTTAGCTAAAATAGCTAAATATTGCGATTTACAATTTTGGCGCTATTAAAAACGGCGTGATTGAGGATAAAAAACATACTTTTTAACCTCAATTTACGGTGATATTGGCTCAGTTTTAAAACTCTTTCCATATTTTATAAATTTTTCTTGCAAATAATATTGGCGTTGTATTTAACTACATAGAAAAAAATAAACCAAAATTTAAAATATTTTCTATTAACGAGGGGGGGGGGGTAAACTATTAAGCAAATAATTTATTGCTGTAAATAAATACGCTTTTTCTAATTTTTTACCCTAAAAAAAATGTAGGGCAGTTTTTTATTTTTTTTAAAAAACCGCCATTATTTTTGGTTTAATGTTTGGCCTAACAGCAAGAGGTTGCCGAAAATCTTTAAAAGAGTAGGTGAAATTTTTAAATATTTAAAAACTATGAAAACTTTAGATTTAAAACAAATGGAAGTGATTGAGGGAGGGAAGCCATGTTCACATGAGCAAGTATTCTTCTTAATTGGTTTTGGAGCTGCTTTAACCATTGCAACTGGTGGTGTTGGGGCATGGATAATGGCCTCATCTTTATACGCGTGTGCTTTAAAAGAAAATAGTTAAACTTAAAGCGGAATTTTATGAGAAATATAACAATACAACAAATGGAAGAGCTCCAAGGTGGTAGTAAATTTACGGCCTTTTGTGCGGGCTTTGGAGTTGGTCAGGCCAGTATATGGGCTGCGGTAAAAATTGGTTTAATTGCAGCACCCGCTGTAGGTGTCGGGATGGCTACAGTAGTGGGTTTAATTGATATTGCGTGTGCTGTTGCAACAATTGATGAGTTTTTTTAAATGAAAAAATATATTAATACTGGGTTATTAGTGATATGCATTTTATTAATTATTATTGATTTAACAGATTATTTTAAAACACCGAAGTATGTAATGGCCATATACATGCTAATTTTAGCCTATATATGTTTTGATACTTATGTATTTAACAAAAAGAACAAGTAATTATAAAGACTGTTAAATCAGTCTTTATAATTACTCACCATAAATATTATGCTAAATCAGTTTAAGGCTTATTCATTGTTATGGCTATTTATTACCTATAGTCTTTTTTCTATATGCGTTTCATACTTAATGCAATCATTAATATTGAGTGATAGTGTATATTACAATAGTTATGCTGAGCAATTAAGTTACGATAGAATTGAAAAAATGATTGAAGGTCAAAGTAAATATGCCTGGGTGGGTTATTCAATTATTCCATTAATTTCTGCCATAAAATTCTTTTTGGTTGCCTGTTGCCTAATGGTAGGCTCCATGTTTTTTGATATTAAACTTAAATTTAGCGAGACTTTTAAAATAGCTTTATTAGCTGATGCGGTTTTTTTTGTACCTATGCTCATTAAAGTTTTTTGGTTTTTAGTGATACAAAAAGATTATGTACTGCAAGATATACAACTATTTAGCCCGCTTTCTATGCTCAATATTTTTGATATTAAAACTTTGGGGCTATTGTGGTTTTATCCGCTACAAACTATTAATGTTTTCGAGTTGCTTTATATCTTCTCATTAGGTTATTGGGCATACCAATTTGGCGCAAAAAGTTTCGAAAAAGGCTTAAATATGGTATTTGCAAGTTATATACCTGGCCTAGTAATTTGGATAATCTTGGTAATGTTTGTTACACTTAATTTAAACCCAGCTGCTTAGTATGAAGAAACGAATTATCTTTCTGAAATTGCTGGTTTTTATAATAACCATTTTTACAGGATATGTGGTATACAAAATTGTTAAAACGAAAAAGCAAAATAACGCTGTTGCTGTTACCAAACAAACCTTACCCAATTTTACCTTTTACAATTTAGATAGCATTGCTACAACTAATAGTTTCATCGCAAAAGATAACCCAGTTTGTATTTTTTATTTTAATGCAGACTGTGAGTATTGCCAATACGAAGCAGTAGAAATAAACAAGAATATTAAATTATTTAAGAACACGCCTATCGTAATGGTTAGTTTTAATACCATTAAAGAGATCAAGAAATTTCAAAAAGAATACAACCTCAACTATCCAAATATTACTTTTTTACAAGACCCTAAATACGAGTTTAAAAATTGGTTTGGTAAAACAAGTGTGCCAGCCGTTTTTATTTACAATGCACAGCACAAATTGGTAAAAGAGTACCATGGCGAAACTAAAATAGAAGCAATACTAAATAGCCTCTCTCTCCAATAAATCAGTGACAAATCCTTCATCTCCTCAAGAGTTGATAAGATGGTTTTTCTAAATGGTCGTTACCCTGAATTTATTTCAGGGTCTTTCTTGCTTGAAGATGCTGAAATAAATTCAGCAGGACGAGTCGCATAAGATTGTAAATAATTCTTCAATAACTACAAACTATTTAAAAGCAAGAACAAGAAAACTCTTTTTTGTCTTATGTGCTTTTTGCGGTTTAAAAACAAAATTAATTATGCTCAATCTATCTAAATTAAAAAAAACCTTCACGTTACAGCAAGACCAGTCTGATTGTGGCGTAGCTTGTTTGCTTTCGTTAACACAGTATTATGGCGGCATAAATACACTAGAAAAACTACGTGAATTAAGCGGAACAAACATTACAGGCACAACTCTTTTGGGCTTATATCAATGCGCTAATAAAATTGGTTTTACAGCAGAGGCCTTTGAAGCAGATATGCCTAACCTTAAAGCATTAAATGAACCGTGTGTTTTACATGTTTTAGTTGAAGAAAGCCTTCAACATTATGTGGTTTGTTACGGATACGATGCTTATCTTGGGGTATTTATTATTGGTGATCCTGCAAAAGGATTAACCCAACTCAAAGAAACCGAACTAGACAAAATTTGGCAAAGCAAAACATTACTTCAACTCATACCAAATGAAAGTTTTGAGCATAAAAAACAGCAAACTAACAGCAAATGGTTATGGTTTAAGGGCTTAATCAAAGATGATATCAATATTTTAACCATTACCATGGTATTGGGCATATTGGCTACGGTGTTAAATTTAGCTACGGCCATATTCTCACAAAAGCTCATAGATAAAATATTGCCATCTGGTAACCAACAAAAACTAATAACCAGCTTAGTTTTATTGTTTTTTGTATTGTTAATTAGAGCTGGTTTAAGTTTTATAAGGCAACATTTTCTTTTACTGCAAAGCAAAGATTTTAACAATAGAATAGTGGGTAGTTTTTTTAAAGCCTTGGTACATTTGCCTAAATCTTTTTTCGATACCCGCAAAACAGGGGATATGATTACCAGAATGAATGATACGGCTCGTATTCAAAAAAACATCGCCTATATTTCGGGTTCGGTATTTATAGATATTATCATTTTATTAACTACTTCGTTTTTCTTGATAAACTATTCACTAACCATTGCACTCATTACATTTGCTTTTATTCCTGTAGTTGTATTGATTATTTTAAGTTATACCAAACCCATCAAAAAACACCAAGCGGCAGTTATGGCGGCAAGTGCTGTAAACGAGAGTAATTACATAGATACCATTAACGGCATTATGGTAATTAAGGCACATAGCCAAGAAGATTTGTTTACCAACAAAATAAATACGGTTTATGGCACTTTGCAAAATCAAAGTTTTGCATTAGGTAAATTAGGTAATCGTTTTGCTATAACCACAGATGTAATTAGTTTAGTTTTAAGTTTAGTGCTAATTACGGCAGCCTCTTTTATGGTGCTAAATAAACAATTAAAGGTTGGCGAGATGATGGCCATTATTTCTTTGGCTGGCTCATTGATTCCTGCAGTAGCGAGATTAAGTCAAATTAATTTACAATTGCAAGAAGCCAAAGTTGCCTTTGATAGGATGTACGATTTTACATCTATTAAACCAGAATTTGAAGCGAAAGAAATTACACCATTAGATTTTAAAAAATTGAATGTTAAAAATATTTCCTTCCGCTTTGCGGGAAGAAAACCGGTTTTACAAGACATTAATTTTGAGTTAGCCAAAGGCGAAATGATTGCTATTTTAGGAGAAAGTGGATGTGGTAAAAGTACTACGATGGCAATATTAGAAAAATTTTACCAAGCAGAACATGGAGAAATTTTGGTAAATGGTATATCAATTGAAAATATTTATACCCCAACTTGGCGGAACATTTTAGCTACTGTATCACAAGAAATAAAACTGTTTAATGGCACTTTGCTAGATAATATTGCCATAGGAAATACACAAGAAGAAATTTTAGCTATTGTAGATTTTTGCAATGCGAATGGTTTTAACAAATACTTTGAAGCTTTGCCACAAGGTTATTTTACTTTAGTTGGCGAAGAAGGAATAAACCTTTCTGGTGGACAAAAACAATTGGTGGCTTTAGCCAGGGCATTATACCGCAAGCCTCAAGTTTTGTTATTAGATGAAGCTACCGCTTCAATGGATAGAAATACAGAACGGTTTATCTTGCAATTGCTAAACCAATTGAAAAATGAAATGGCAATTGTGTTAATTACGCACAAAATGCAAACTGCTAAAATTGCTGATAGAATTTACGTAATTGAAGATGGAAAGATTACAGCAAATGGCACACCTTCAAAATTATTAGAAACAGATAACTTTTTCAGTCAGTTAGTTGCTGATGCTGTGGTTTAATTAATAATTCTACCCAAACAAGCCCTCACCCCCAACCAAGCCCAAACCCGGCAAATCGTTTAAAACATGCTTCCCATCTTCAAATATTGGCTGCTCAAAAGGATTATTAACCGTTAAAAATGGGCCATCTAAATCTGCCCAATCGCAAAGTGGCGCTAACGCTGCACCGGCTAAAGTAGCAATAGAAGTTTCGCTCATGCAGCCAATTAAAACCTTCATACCAAAGCTACGTGCTTTCAAAATCATTTGGTGTGCTTCGTACATGCCTGCACTTTTCATCAGCTTAATGTTAATACCATGGTAAGCGCCTTTTAGCGTTTCCATATCGCCAATTCTTTGTACGGCTTCGTCGGCAATAATGGGTATCGGACTGCGTTCGGTTAGCCAAGCATTGCCATCCAAATTGTTTTTATCCATTGGTTGTTCAATCAGTAACACACCTTGATCGTGCAGCCAATAACACATTTCAATGGCCTGTTTTCTATCGCTCCAGCCTTGGTTGGCATCAACATATAAAGGTAAATCGCTTACGCTGCGAATGGTTTGGATCAACTCTTTATCATTATCTCTACCCAATTTAATTTTTAACACTTTAAAACCTTTTGCATCGGCAACTTTTTCTTTTAAAACTTCAGGCGTATCAATCCCTAAAGTGTAAGAAGTAATGGGCATTTTGTTTTTATCGGCGCCATAAATTAAAGCACAAGTTTGATTTAAGATTTTGCCATTTAAATCGTTTAAAGCTATATCAATAGCTGCTTTTACTGCCGGATTTCCTTTTTCAATCTCATCTAAATACGCATGAATTTCAGCAAAATCAAACGGATGTTGAAACCTGTTAAAATCTACTTTGGCTAAAAAGGCTGCTGCGGTTGCTTGGCTCTCGCCCATGTAAGGAACCATGCTCGCTTCGCCATAACCTGTAAAACCTTCGTAATCCAGTTTTATCAGCAATAATGGAGTACTTGTTCTGGTAAATTTCGCTATCGAAAATGGGTGTTTTAATTCTAATTCAAACTGCTTGCAACTTATTTTCATTGTTTATCGTCTAATCATTAAAGGGTTTCACAACCTTAGGTTATATTTGTTCATCTAAACGCCAATAGCCATGAAAACTATCTCAAGATTACGGTATTTTCTTTATTTATCCATACTAATTGTTGGATGTACCACTGGAAAAAATGCTTTGCAAAAAGGCAACTACGATTTATCTGTATTTAAAGCCATCGATCGTTTAAAAAATGCTCCGAAAAATGAGGAAGCATTATACGTTTTGCCAATTGCATACGATTTAGCTTTAAAGGAGCATTTGCGTAAAATTGATGAAGCTAAATTATCATCAGACGTTTTAAGATGGGAGACTGTTTTGGGGCATTACCAAAAGATTAATCAATTAAGTGATGAGGTGAACAGCTCGCCTGTGGCATTGGGATTGATTAAAAATCCACCAAAATACATCAACGAAGTTGAAGATACCAAATTTAAAGCAGCTGAGGTTCGTTATGCATTAGGGGTTAATCAGCTTAATGAAAATAATCGAGTTAGCGCTAAAAATGCTTATTACAATTTCGAAAAAGCACAATATTTTTATCCTGCCTATAAAGATGTTAACCAAAAATTAGATGAAGCTTATTGGGCGGCTGTTGTGAAAGTTGTGGTACAGCCAGTTAGGGTAAATAGCAGTTATTACCAATTGAGTAACCAATATTTTCAGGATCAGGTTGCTCAGTTTATGAAAAATTACCAGCAAAATCGTTTTGTGATTTTCTACTCAGAACAACAAGCAAATGCACAAAAAGTAAATCCAGATCAAATTTTAAGATTAAACTTTGAAGATTTTATTGTGGGACAAACCTATGTTAAAGAACGTGTAGAGAAAATTAAACGCGACAGTGTGGTAATTGGCGAAACCAGATCCAAAGCTAAAATTTACGGAACTGTTACTGCTACGTTAAGTATTTTCGATAAACAGGTTTCATCGTCTGGTTTATTAGCAATGACTATTTTTGATAACCAAACTCAGAGAATCATCCGCCAACAAAATATACCAGGCACTTATATTTGGCAAGATAGCTGGGCCAATTACCGTGGTGATGAAAGAGCGTTAACCAACCAACAGTTGCAAATGACTAGAAGAAGAGAAATTGCACCGCCACCACCAGCAACTTTATTTGTAGAATTTACCAAGCCTATATATTCACAGTTGGTAAATGAGATCAGTAATTTTTACAATAGGTATTAGGGTTCTTATCATTCTGGGTAGATTGTCATTCTGAGCTTGCGAAGAATCTCCTTGTTAAGTGCTCATTGAGATTCCTCGTTCCTCGGAATGACAAATTTTTTTATCAATAACCAAAAACCTTTTTACTTCCTGTTGATTTTCTCAAAATCTATGTAATATTGGTCGAAAGAAGTTTTATTTCCAATAAGTAATTTTTTTCTCAATCTGAGTTTTAAGATCCATCATTTTTTTGCCTTTTGGATCATAAGTTACATTAAACACTTTTTGCTTAATCCAATTCCCATTATCATCATATTGATATTCAAATTCTTTATAATTGATTATGCCACTACTTAATTTTGTTTTTGCTGAAATAATATTTCCATCATATTTAAAATTAGGCTCAGGATATTTATAAGCATTTCTAAAATTTATATTTGCTGTATCTTTATTAACTAGTGACCCATCGTTGTTAAATACGCTAACGATAACTTTATTTTTGTCTAAGAGATATTCTGCTTTCTCACTGCCAAAGAAATATTCTTTCGGTTCATAAAGTTTTAGCTCAATAGGTAAACCTTGTTCATTGTTCTTAATTAATAATTCTGAAAGAACAGCTCCATATTTGTTCAATTGTTGAAGCTTATAAAGACCTTTATCATCATAAAAATAAACAGTCTTTAATTTGTTGGTTGGATTTTTTGGATTTTTCTCTACGATATTACTTTCAAGTAAAACTCTTTTAACTGTATCAAATCTGTAATTTACTGTTGATGAAATCGAACCGTCATCTCTTAAAAAGGTTTTTGACAATGGCAAAGCATATTGATCAAAACTTGTTATTGTTTTTTGAACTGATGTCTCGCCTGATTGATAATAAGAAGTGTTTGTTTCTTTTATTTGCTTGGGCTTACCTTTAAAATAAATCATATTCTCATGCAAATACAGCAAAGATTTTATGGTTTGCGCCCTTAATGAAAGATGAAATGATAATGTGCAAATTAGTAGGATGATAAATTTCATAAGGGCAATTAGGTTACTTTTTGAATGTAAAAACAGTCTATTGGATTAACGCTTTTAATAATTAAAATTAAAAATTTTAATTAAATAGCTAACGATTATAATCCAAAAGTTAAAATTTCTACCGTAAACTCTTAACAAAAATTTATTCACTAATATTGCAGCAAATGAGTACAGCTGTATACAATCCTTTCAAAAATTTCGATTTTAAGAACGACAAATGCTTTTTAAGTGGTGATACTTTTTCATCGCCTTTGGCAACGGTTAATGTTTTGCCCGATTGGTTATTGAGTATGGCTAATTTAACTGGCGATGAAAAAATCCAATTATTGGACGAGACAATAAGAACCTATAGAAGTTTAGTTGTGCCTTGTAGCGCCAAAGTTTATGATGAATTTGTTTCGCCATTAGAAGATAAAATTGCTTTAGCTTTTGGTAAAGGTTATGCTGGTGTTTCGGCTTTGCCAGAAGTTGATTTATTTAATTGGATTGGTAAACTGATGTATAGCTTTTTATATATCGAAATGCAGGGAGCTATTCGTTTACAGCAATTAAGTGGCGATGGAATGAACATGTCGCAAGGTTTGATGCACAAATTTGGCAACTTACACACCATGTTGCAAAGTATTTACCGCAAAGTAGTTTTAGAAGATTTTACGGCTTGGTCTATCGTTGTTTTGCCATTAGAAAATGAAGAAACGGCATTTAGTTTTAGAGATGAAATTAACACCTTAACTTTCTCTCTAAAATTTAAAGATTTCGGGATTGTGGCTTGCTTGCAAGACAACGGAACAAACAAAAGATACCATCAAGAAATTTTGAACGCTATTAATGGCCAAAAACTTTCTGAACAGCAGTTCGAAGAAATTGCCGCTCGCTTTTTTTACTCGGCTTATTTATTTAATCGCTTACCAGAATATACAGTAATGCCAGTTGATGGCGTGATTTACATTGATGCCATGCCTCTGCAAGGCATGCAAAACAAACCTCTTTTTGATGCTTGGGCTCATAAAACTTATGGACAGGTTTTAGAAAATTTCTGGAAACCATGGGGACATACGCTTTTTGAAATCATTAAGGATCCAAGAGCACCAATGAGTTATTTTGAAAGTCCTTTTTTACCCGCCCAAGCCTAACTCACCCAAAAAATGTGGGATTATTCCGGGTGTTAAAATTAGCGTAATTACAATGCCAGATAATGCCCCAAAAAGGTGGGCATCGTGGTTAATGTTGTCTCTCGACTGTTTAGACATGTAGTAACAATAGATCAGGTATAAAACTCCATAAGCAATTGCCCATATTCCAAACGGGATCGGAAATATAATCAGTTTGCTTAATGGGAAAAACAAAATGTAGCTAAACACAACAGCACTAATTGCTCCAGAAGCTCCCAAACTATTATATCTAAAGTCTTCTTTGTGTTTTAATACCGATGGGATATCTGCTAAAACCATACTTGCAAAATATAGTAAGCCAAATTGCCAATGACCTAACAAGGTTTCTAGTTTAAAGGCAAAAGCTACAAAAGTAAACATGTTAAAAAATAGGTGCATCCAATCTGCATGAATTAGCCCGCTAGTAATAAATGTGTAGTATTTTTTGCCATTGGCTACAGAATAGGGATGTAGCATAAATTTGCCATAAAGCGAAGCATCATTAAAAGCATAGACACTCGTAATAATGGTAAATAAAAATATAATTGAAGCTACAGGAGTTTCATTTAAGTATTGCATCATATTATTTTAGGTTTAGTTTGGTGTTTTGCGTTAATCTCCCTATCGGATAACGCATGGTTGTTTTTTCGAAATAATCAGAGTTTTTATACACAAAATCTAATTGCATTCTGGCGCTTTTGGCAAGGTCTGGATTTTTTTGCTTTTCTGCATCAAGCTTTGCTTTTAACGATAGATCTTTTTTCAATAAATCTGCTCCAGTATCTTCAAAAACGTAATTAGAATAGCCTTCTTTCTGCCCCAAAATAGAATCGAAAAAGTTCCAATTAAAGAAAGAATCAACTGCTTGTGGTTCTAGTGTTTCTACAATGTATCTGTTCGCTGGCTGGTTAACATACACCACATAATCACCTTGGTAAAATTGAATATTTTGTGAAGTTGTAGTTAAATTAACTGCCGAGTGCTGGTAATGACCTTCGTAAGGGCGAGTGCTCGTTTTCAGATCTCCAATGTAATACATATCCAAGTCTAACTTAACATCAGACGCTAATTGATACATTTTTACATTGTTTAATTTTAGCAGAGCGATAACTTTATCCCAAGCTTTTGGTATAACATAGGCGATGGGTTTGCTAACAACTAAGCTAGGCTCAAAATTATTGTAATATTTAATGGTTTTAGTAAAAGGCTCACTTCTATCGTAATATAATCGGTTTAAGCCACTAATTTCACTTGGTTTATATTTTGCAGCATAACCTTTAAATTCAATGCTATCATAAACAGACCTGTCTAATTTCCAATCTATGGCAAACTCGTTTTTTTTAGCAGTATACTCATCCGCTTTGCGTTTATTTTCTCCAATAATTTTGGCATCTCTTGTTACAATATCCTTATAGGTAACTAGTAATTTATAGGTTGATGCTACACGTTGATCGAAACTTTTGAGCATATGTGTTTCTGGCATAAACCCGATGGTATTGTGCAATGCAGCATAACCAGTTGAATAGCGTGGATATTCAATAAAACCAGTAATTCCTGTTTCTGGTGTTTCGCCAATTGAGTTTACATAGGGTATCAATTCAAAACCTTTGGTTTTCATTTGGCTATACAAATCTGGCACCATTGTTTCTGTTAAATACTTCGCCAAAATTGGGTTCAGTTTATCTTTCTGGGTTGGTATTAAAGTCATGGTGTACTGATAGTCAGCGCCATTACTTGTGTGTGTATCTACAAAAATTTCTGGTTGCCAAGTATTAAATATTTGCTGAAAAGCTTCAGAATTTTTCGAATCAGTTTTAATAAAGTCTCTATTTAAATCGTAATTTTTGCTATTACCTCTAAAACCGTAAGCAATTGGCCCGTTTTGGTTGGCACGAGATGTGCCTGTGCGGTTATGACTGCCATCAATATTATAAACTGGTATAATGCAAATTACCACATTGTTGGGCAGCTCATTGGCCTTTAACAAATCTCTGGCAAACATCATACTTGCATCTATTCCTTCGGGTTCTCCCGGATGAATACCATTATTAATTAATAAAACTCTTTGGTCGGCTTTTTTTATAGATGTTGGATCAAAAACCCCGGTTTTAGAAAGTACTATTAAATGTAAAGGTTTGCCAAAGTCGGTGTTTCCATAGGTAAATAGTTTGGCCTGTTTCGGATAACTTTTTGCTAAACTTTCATAAAATTTAATTGCTTCGCTATATGTGGTAGTTTCTTTTTGATTGCTTACCTCATAAGGCGTTTGTTGAGCCCAAACATTTAAGGTAAAAAAAACTAATATGATTAGGGATAATCGCTTCATAGAATGACTTATTGAATAACGCCCTAAATTACTTTTTTTATTTAAAAACGATAGCAGTTATCTTCTTCTATCCAATCCAAACGGACCAAAGTGGTATTTTAATCCGGCAGAAGCAAATGTATACATGTCATTATGCTGAGAAGCTGAAGAAGCATAACCATCTAAACCTTCGCCAATTACAATGGTGTGTTGTAAATTTAAATTTAATGCTAAGCGATTGTGCCCCCATTGGTTAGGGAAATAGAAATTTATTCCGAAATTAAAAGGAACTAGGCTTTCGGTGCTTGAATCTGCCCCTGGGTAAAAATTATCACCATAATATCTCACATTAGAGATCTTGTTTTTAATGTATCCAAAGCCTACGCCAGTATATAATCCGCGGATATGATATAAAAAATCGTTTCTTAAATGATACGAGGTTAAAAATTCTCCCAGGGCAACTTTTACATTTGCTGAGCCGGCAATGTATGAGTTTATAAATTGTCTATTATTTGGATCAAAAGTAATACTGCCTCCTGCTAATTCTCCCTTTTGTCCTTCTAAACCGATAGAAACATAAGGAGTAATTAAATAATCTATGGTACCATATCCTGCAAATGCAAAAGTATTATCCTTTAAATCTGCAAAAGCAACAGCAGTTCCTGCTCCAGCGCCTATAGTAAACTTATAAAAGTTTGTTTGAGCATTTGCAGTTATACCTACGAGTGTAAATAAAATAAGCGTAATTTTTTTCAATTTACGATATTAATAAGTGAAAATTCTTTTTGAATAACCTGTTGGGCCAAAGTTGTATTTAACGCCAACAGATAAAAATGAATAAATATCTGGAGCCTTATTTTTGAAAACGGCCATTGGATCATCATAGCCATCTAAGCCCTCACCAAAAGTTAAATTACCTTGATAATTAACATTAAAAATATATCTCAATTGATCGTTGCCATCTTTAAAATAAAAGTTCATCCCTAAATTAACAGGCATTAATAAGTTTGTGCTTTTGTCATCTCCAGGAAATTCATATCCAAGTGGAGGATATTGTGCTTCGGTATTAGGTTTATAACGAACAATATATTTCATGTTGTTTTGTATTGCACCTAAACCCACACCAAAATATAGCCCTTTAATCACGTTCAAAAAGTTATTTCTCTCGTAATCAAAAAATTGCCCAATAGCCACCTTACCATTTAAGGTTAGCGCTTTAAAATTATTTTTAAATTGTCTGTTATGAGGGTTTGTTATAATATCGCCACCTTTAATTTGTCCGGCCTGAAACTCTAAACCTGCAGTAACAAATGCGGTAAGGTTATAATCTGCTGAAATATATCCTGCATAACTTTGGCTTTTTTCTCTTACATCAGCATAAGAAATTGTTGTGCCCAAACCAGCACCAACTCCAATTTTATAAAAATTTACTTGGCCAAAAGCAATTGTTGTTAGAGATATAAAAGAAAGAATAGCTAGTATTTTTTTCAAGTGCTTGTAATTTATACGTTTATGTACAAAAATATAATCTTTATTCCATTTTTTAAGTATTAATTTTGAAAACCATGAATACTTACACCAATAACAACTCAAAATTACAAGAACGTTTTATTAAATATGCTCAAATAGATACCCAGTCTGATGCAAGTTCTTCAAGTTGCCCATCAACCCAAAAACAAAAGAATTTGGGCAAAGAGTTGGTAGCAGAACTTTTGGAAATAGGTATTGCAGATGCACATATGGATGTAAATGGATATGTATACGCAACAATTCCTGCCAAAACAAATAAAGCTGTACCAGTAATTTGCTTTTGTTCTCATATGGATACCTCGCCAGATTGTAGTGGGGAAAATGTAAAACCGATTATTCATAAAAATTACCAAGGAGAGGATTTAGTTTTGCCAGATGACAATGCTGTAGTCATTAAATTAAAAGATCATAAAGATCTAATTCACCAAATAGGAAACGACATTATTACTGCAAGTGGAAAAACGCTTTTAGGTGCAGACAATAAAGCTGGAGTAGCCGAAATTATGGAGGCTGCAGCATTTTTAATGCAAAATCAATCTGTAAAACATGGTGAAATCAAAGTCTTATTTACTCCTGATGAAGAAATTGGACGAGGTGTGGATAAAGTAGACTTAAAAAAGCTTAATGCTGATTTTGCCTACACTATTGATGGTGAAACTTTAGGTTCAATTGAAGATGAAACTTTTTCTGCAGATGGTGTGCAACTGATTATCAATGGGGTAAGTGCGCATCCAGGTTTTGCAAAGGGTAAAATGGAAAGTGCAATTAAAGCATTGGCTGATATTTTATCTGCTTTGCCTAAAGATAAATTAACGCCAGAAGCAACTAGTGTCAAAGAAGGATTTATTCATCCGGTTGATATTAAAGGTAATGCCGAACAGGCCGAAGCACATTTTATCATTAGAGATTTTGATGATGAATTGTTAAAGGCACATACATCAACCTTAGAAAATGTGGTGAAAGAAGTGATGCATTCGTATCCAAATTCTACTTATCTGTTGAGTGTGCATGAACAATACCGTAACATGAAAAAAATGCTTGATCAGTATCCTCAAGTTGTGGCATATGGCTTTGAAGCAATAGAAAGAGCAGGTGTGCAGCCAATTAAAAGAAGCATAAGGGGTGGTACAGATGGTTCTCGATTATCTTTTATGGGACTGCCTTGTCCTAATGTTTTTGCTAGCGAGCATGCTTTTCATAGTAAACAAGAATGGGTTTCGGTGCAGGATATGGAAAAAGCTGTACAAACGATAATTAATATAGCTTGTATTTGGGAAGAAAAAGCTTAGTTTTTTATTTGTGCATTTCGCTATTCTGAGGTGTACATACAGTTATCGGTAGCATAGTCTAAGTATTTGGTTATGTCTCAGACTAGGCTAACTTTCTTTTAATCTATATTCAAAGTCAATTTCGCTAAATATTGATCTTCACCGTCTTCAAAAATAATTTCTAATTTCCAGCCGTTTTGATCGGCAATTAGAGCTAAGGTAGCTTGATCTAAATATAACCAATTGAACCAGCTACCTTTTTGGTTTTTGTACTCGTAACAATAACTTACTTCGCCAAAATACTGGTTTGTTGGTTTTTCTAAATCTTCGTATAAATAAGAAATATCTGATGTGTCAAAAATTAGCTGCCCTCCTGGATTAATCATTTCTTTGGCTTTTGTCAAAAAATCAGTAAAACCTTGTAAAGTTCCAGTTAGGCCAATTCCATTCATTAAGAATAATAACGTGTCGTATTTTTCTTTTAGTAAATAAATGTCTTGCTTGAAGGCTTTTTCAACGCCACGTTGTTTCATTATTTTTACCGCATCGGCGGAGATATCAATGGCGGTTACATCAAAACCAATTTCTTGCAAAAACAAAGCATGGCTACCAACACCTGCACCAACATCTAAAATTTTGCCGAAGCATAAACTAATAGCTTTATGTTCTAAAAAAGGCATTTCATCTTCGCCCCTAAAGAACAAGTCGATAGGCATTTCTTCTACTTCTCCGTATGAGTTGTGTAGCCACAAAACATCGGCTTTGCCAGTTTTATAAAAATCGCTAATGGCGTTTCCAAATGCATCCATTTGGTAAAGGTAAAAAATTGTTTATTGGGCAGATGAGCCAAAAAGATTTTTTTGAGACGGATTAATTTCCAAACGCGTTTTTGGTAAACTATCAGGGTAATTTTCTCTAATAAAAGCAATCATGTTTTCGCGAATATCGCAGCGTAAATCAAATGCTTGTCCAGAATTTCTTGCGCTCATTAGAAAACGCACTTCAACATTTAACTCTTTATTATCTGTAACCTGCACCACATTTACTCTTTTATCCCAAAGGGGATGAGCATTTAAAAGCCTAGTTAATTCATCCCGTAAAGGCGGAATAGGTAAGTTGTAATCTACATACAAAAACACAGTTCCCAATAATTCTGCAGAAACTCTGGTCCAATTCTGAAATGGTTTTTCAATAAAATAGGTAATTGGTAAAATTAATCTACGTTGATCCCAGATGCTTACCACCACATAGGTTAAGGAAATTTCTTCAACTCTGCCCCATTCACCTTCAACTACCAAAACGTCGTCAATTCTTATGGGCTGAGTAAAAGCAATTTGAAAGCCCGCCAGTAAGTTGGTTAAAGATTTTTGTGCAGCAAAGCCGATGATAATTCCGCCTATGCCAACACCTGTAAGTAAACCAGCGCCAATTTTTCGCATGCTTTCAAAACTGAGCAACACTATAGCCGTGGTTACCAACACAATCAGTACAATTACAAATTTTCTTAAAAATTGTAACTGTGTTCTTATTTTGCGTTCTCTTAAATTGTTTTCTTTGTTTAAATCATACTTATGCGCAACTATATCTTTTAAAACACCAATAGCCCCGATTAAAATTAAAGCAAAATTTATAGTTAATAAAACTTCTAGTAGCTTTAAAAATTGTAATCTTGAGCCTGTAGATATAAGCATATAATTGCTGGATATGCTCAAAAATAGAAGCGGAATAAAAAATCCAATCGGGCTACTTAAATGTTTAAGTATCGATTGGATTTGAATTTTTGCCCAAAAACGAGCAAAAAATTTAAAAGATTTAACTAGTATAAATTTTATTGTAAGGCCAAGTAAAACTGCGCCAATTCCTAAAATTATGGTTTTTAAGAAAGCCGAAATTGTTAGGCCTAAAAAGTCACTAGTTGCCTCCAAATTAACTAGGTATTTTAACGTTAGCTAATTTATCTTTTACGTTATCTTTAATAGTAGAAAATTTATCTTTAGAACTATCTAAAAGATCGCAAAACCAATCGCTTACTTTTCCTTTTAATTCATCATCTTTATCTGATGCAATTACCAATGCTACTACTGCACCTAATGCAGCTCCAGCTAAAACGCCTGCTAATATTTTTGTTTGCTTTGTCATAATCATAAGTTTTAATGTTTTTCTAACAAAATAGAATTGATATTGTTCATTAATATTGTAAAAAATAGCGGTTAGTTATATGCTTCAAAAAATCTCGTACTTAAATTTAATGCTTGTTATAGTTTATGTATTGTTTTACTTTAAAACAATAAGCATCAATTCAGTAGGTATATTTTTTGTTATTATTTTTAGCTGGTTAGCCTTAAGGGCATGCCAGCAAGAAAATTTGAAGTGGAGCATTTGGCATTTTATAGTTGGGTTTTGGAGTTTGTATTATGTTAGCTTTACGGCGTACGGAATTTATAATATCATAAGCGCATCTTTAGCATATGGATTTGTAAGTAATGATGTAAATACCTATTTAATATTTGGAAGTTTTTTTATCATTTCAATTGCTGTACATTTTATTTTATATGGAGTAAAAGCGCTAAAGAACAAATAGTTAGTTCAATTGTTTAAATTAGATTAACCATTAACAAAAATTATAATAATGAAAAAATTAATCATGTCTTTAAGCTGTTTGGCCTTATTAGCAAGTGCTTGCAACAGTGAGAAAAAAGCTTCTACAAGTGATAGTCCTAAAGTTGAAGCTTCTAAAAATGTTGATACTGCCGCCATGAACAAGGCTTGGGCTGCCTATATGACGCCTAGCGAGCCACACCAAATGTTGGCGAAAGCCGACGGAAAATGGGATGCTGAATTAACATTTTACATGGGCGCAGATAGCAGTGTAAATAAAGCTGTTTGTGAAACTGAAATGATTTTAGGTGGAAGGTATCAACAATCGGAATATGAAGGCGATGTTGATGGCATGCCCTTTAAAGGAATGAATACATTGGCTTTTGATAACTCACGGAAAGTTTATATTAGCACTTGGATTGATAATATGGGAACTGGCTTAATGTACTTAGAAGGTACATTTGACGATAAGACCATGACCATGAATTTAAAAGGAAAAGCTACCGATGTAACTACCGGTAAAGATATCATGATGAGAGAAACCGTAAAAATTATTGATGATAAAACTCAATATATGGAAATGTTTGATACAAAAGATGGTGAACCAGAAGTTAAAACCATGGCTATTATGTTGAGGAAAAGATAGGCTAACCATATAATTAATGAGAGCCCAAGTAATTAATGTTTGGGCTTTTTTAGTTTAGAGGCTTTTTGAAGTCGCAAATTGCGACCTCAAAAGCCAAAATATTTTCATATCTGGTATACCTATAACCAAAAAACAAACTCTTGCAATACTATCAGATGATATTGTTGTGAATAAAATTTATGTAATAAGAAATCAAAAAGTGATGCTTGATAGCGATTTAGCAGAACTTGGCGTAGAAACGAAAAGACTCAATGAGCAAGTCAGTAGAAATATAGACAGATTTCCTGAAGATTTTATGTTTCAGCTTTCTGATGAGGAATTTAAATCTTTGATATCGCAAATTGAGATATCAAAGAAAGGGCGTGGTGTAAGAAGAAAATTACCATATGTTTTTACCGAACATGGGGTGTTAATGTTGTCTAGTGTTTTAAATAACCAACAAGCTATACAAGTGAATATTCAAATTGTAAGAATTTTTACAAGGCTGAGAAATTTACTAAATGAACATACAGAATTGAAACTTGAAATTGCCGACATTAAAAACATCTACAACACAATGATAAAAATATAGAATTGGGTTTTAGTTATTTAGATAAACTAATTGACAAAGAAAACTAACCCAGAAAACGAATTTGTTTTAAGCCTGATGATTTGTAGCACAATTTACAACCTCCATTTCTTTACACAACCCTTGCCATCTAAACTGGATTGCAGCGATATCCTTTTTGGTTGCGTCATTTCGAAGGAGGTACGACTGAGAAATCTGTTTGATATCTTCTTCCGACTTTGAAATTTCTATCTATGGTTTGATAGGACGATAAACGAACGCCAAAAAGATTAAGCGCAAAGCCAGACCTGTTCTAAAAAAAGCTGCAGTTCCTGCTTTTCAAAGCTCAATTAATAGATTGATTTTGAGCTTTTTTATAACTAAACCACATCATCGCTGGCCGCCAAACCCAAATCGTCAAACTTTTTTCTCTCAACTGTTTGACAATTAAAGTATTCTCCCTATCTTTGCAGTCCCTAAAAAACAGGGAATAAATATATTTTTTAACAAATTAAATAAAAGCAAGTGAATACGTTAAGTTACAAAACTGTCTCTGCCAATGCCAAAACTGTTAATAAACAGTGGGTTGTAGTTGATGCACAAGGAGAGATTTTGGGGCGCTTGTCTTCTAAAATCGCGATGATTATTAGAGGAAAACACAAGCCAGAGTTTACCCCAAACGTAGACTGCGGTGATAACGTTATCGTTATTAATGCAGACAAGGTAAAACTGACAGGAAACAAGTTTAGTGATAAACAATATGTTTCTTATACTGGTTATCCAGGTGGTCAGAAATTTATTTCTCCTAAAGAATTAATGGCAAAACACCCTACTCGCGTAGTTGAGAAGGCTGTTCGTGGTATGTTACCAAAAACTAAATTAGGCAAAAAATTGTACACCAATCTTTTTGTTTACGCAGGAGATGCACACCCGCACTCGGCACAAGCACCAAAAACCATTAAACTTTAATTAAAAGAGAAAAGAAATGTCAGTTACAAATACTTCAGGTAGAAGAAAAACTGCAGTTGCCCGTATCTATTTAAAAGAAGGCAGCGGCGTTATTACCGTTAACGGTAAAGACCACAAAGAATATTTCCCAACATTACCATTACAATACGTTGTTAATCAAGCTTTAGAAGTTTCTGAATTGCTTGGTAAATATGATGTTACCGTAAATGTAAAAGGTGGTGGAGTGAATGGACAAGCAGGAGCTGTTCGCTTAGCAATTGCTAAGGCTATTGTTGAATTAGATGCTGAGAAAAAACCAGCATTACGTGCTAAAGGGTTAGTTACCCGTGATATGCGTATGGTTGAGCGTAAAAAACCAGGACGTAAAAAAGCACGTAAGAAATTCCAATTCAGTAAACGTTAATCTTAAAGGAGACAAACACAATGGCAAGAACTACATATCAAGACTTATTGGATGCAGGTGTACACTTTGGTCACCTTACCCGCAAATGGAATCCGAAAATGGCACCATATATTTTTATGGAACGCAATGGGATTCACATTATAGATTTAAACAAAACTTTAACTAAAACTGAAGAGGCTGCTGCCGCGATTAAACAAATCGTAAAATCAGGTCGTAAGATCTTATTCGTAGCTACTAAGAAACAAGCTAAAGAAATTGTTGCTGAGCAAGCAAGAAAAGTAAACATGCCTTTCGTAACCGAGCGTTGGTTAGGTGGTATGTTAACCAACTTTGCAACTGTTCGCAAGTCAATTAAAAAGATGGTTACCATCGATAAAATGACTAAAGATGGTACTTACTCAATTCTTTCTAAAAAAGAGCGTTTGATGATTCAACGTGAGCGTATCAAATTAGAAAGTTTATTAGGCGGTATTGCAGATTTAAACCGTTTACCGGCTGCAATTTTCTTAATCGACGTTAAAAAAGAGCATATTGCTGTAGCAGAAGCGATGAAATTAAACATCCCAACTTTTGCAATGGTTGATACTAACTCTGATCCATCTAACATCGATTTCCCAATTCCAGCGAATGATGATGCAACTAAATCAATTTTATTGATTACTGATGTAATTATCAAAGCAATTGAAGAAGGTTTAGATGAGCGCAAACGCGAAAAAGATGATGAAGCTGAAAAAGAAGCTGTAGCTGTTAAAGCTGCTGCTGATGCTCCTGAAACTAAAGAGCCTAGAGCTGCTGGTGAGAAAAGACCAACTAAAAAAGAAACTGCTGAAGCTCAAGCTGGAGCAGAAGATTCTACAGAGGGATAAGCCCCTCCTAAATCCTCCCCAGAAGGGAGGACTTTTTAATAAATATTAGATAAACATCTCGCTCCTCCCCCCATCTGGGGGGAACGAGGGGGGCTAAAATTCATAAAATGTCAACAGTACAAATTACTGCCGCAGATGTAAATAAACTTCGCCAACAAACTGGCGCTGGTATGATGGATTGCAAAAAAGCTTTAGTAGAAGCTAATGGCGATTTCGAGGCTGCGGTTGATTTATTGCGCAAAAAAGGTCAAAAAGTATCTGCTGCTCGTTCTGGTAATGCTACCTCTGAAGGTTTAGTATCAATCCAAGTTTCTGCAGATGGTACAAATGGTAAATTAGTAGCTTTAGCTTGCGAAACTGAACCAGTTTCTAAAGTTGAAGATTTCCGTAATCTTGCTCAAGCTGTTTTAGCTGCAGCAGTTGCTAACAATCCTGCTTCTGCAGAAGAATTATCAGCAATTACATTAGAAGATGGACGTACAGTTGCAGAAACTATTACTGAATTGACTGGTAAAATTGGCGAGAAAATCGTAATTCAAGAATACGCAAACGTATCTGGCGAAAAAATCGTTTCTTATATCCACTCAAATGGTAAAATGGGCGTTTTAGTAGTATTCGAAGGTGCTAATGGTACAGATATTACTGATGCTGGTAAAGATGTTGCAATGCAAATTGCTGCTATGAACCCGGTTGCAGTTGATAAAGATGGTGTTGATCCAGCTACTATTGAGCGTGAAATCGAAATTGCTAAAGATGTAATTCGTCAAGAAGGTAAACCAGAAGAAATGGTAGAAAAAATTGCTGCTGGTAAATTGAACAAATTCTACAAAGACAGTACTTTATTAAACCAAGAGTTTGTAAAAGACGGTTCTATGGATGTTCGTAAATTTTTAGACAATACAGTTAAAGGTTTAACTGTAACTGCTTTCAAACGCGTACAATTAGGTGCTTAATTAGCATTTAAATCATATTTAAAAAGTCCCGAGCAATCGGGACTTTTTTTGTTTTATAGCCTACCCGTTATTGCCAGGAGGCAACGACGTGGCAATCTTACTTGCCAAGCTCTTTTTGAAGAATTTTTTTGGTAAAGCAAATTCCTGTTCCAACTTATCTTTCGTCCCGCTTTTTGCTCCAATCTTTTTTGTTTCCTTCAACAAGCTCAGGATGACAACAAAAAAGTATTTACGCTGCAATCGGGTTTGTAAAACTCAAGCTAATGCATTTATTAACAGTTGCAAAGTTTAAAAGCACAGCTATGTGCACTTATATTTCTATGTGATAAAATATCTGCTCATCTGCGGCATATTTTTCTAATATAACAACGTTATATTTGCAACATAACATCTTCCTATGCTAGCAATAACAAACTGCCGCTTTTTTAGAAATAACGAATTAATCGCCAATGAAACTGTTTTAATTGATGGTGATAAAATTGCAGCATTTACCGATGGTACAATACCTGATGGTTTTGAAGTTTTGGATGCGGAACAGGATTATTTGGTACCAGGATTTATTGAGCTGCAGATTTATGGTAGTGGAGGAAATCTATTTTCTGCTTATCCAACTGTAGAAACTCTAGCACAGATGGATGATGATCTCATTAGCAAAGGAACTACTAGTTTTTTAGCTTGTGTGGCTACAAATTCTTCAGCAATTGTTCATCAAGCTATTGTAGCTGCAAAAGCATATCGCCCAATGGCAAAAAGTTTTATGGGTTTGCATTTAGAAGGACCATATTTAAATGCAAAACGTAGAGGTGCGCATATTGAGGAGTATATTAAAAAAGCAACTTTAGAAGAAGTTAGAGCTTTATTAGAACACGCCGATGGTGTTGTAAAAATGATGACGATTGCGCCAGAACTACAAAGTGATGAGGTTATACAGCTTTTATTAGCTCATAATGTAGTGCTTTCTATTGGGCATAGCGATGCAAGCTTTGAGCAGGCAACCAATGCTTACAATAAAGGTATAACTACAACAACGCACTTGTTTAATGCAATGCCTTCAATCCATCATCGTGATCCGAATTTACCAACGGCATTTTTAAATCATCCAACAGCAATGGCAAGTATTATTGCGGATGGTAATCATGTAAACTTTGAGGTAATTAAAATGAGCCATAAGCTTGCAAAAGATCGTTTATTTTTAATTACCGATGCCGTAACGACATGTAATATTGGTCCTTATCAGCATCAATTGGTTGGCGACAAATTTATAACAACGGACGGAACACTTTCTGGTTCTAACATTACCTTGGTAGATGCAGTTAGAAATGCAGTAGCATATTGCGATATTACTTTGCCCGATGCTTTAGCTATGGCTACTTCAATTCCAGCCAAGGTAATTCAAAAACAAACTGACCTAGGTAAAATTCAAATCGGTTATGCCGCTAACTTTCTAATTTTAACGCCATCACTTAAGACTAAAGAAATTATTTTTCAGGGAGAGAAAGTTAATTCAACCTTTCGGCATTAATACTTTCCATCTTTAAAACATTTACCTATTTTTGAAGTCATGAAGTACAAACGGATTTTACTGAAACTAAGCGGCGAATCGTTAATGGGCGATAAGCAATATGGCATTGACAATGAGCGTGTTAGGCAGTACGCTGAAGATATTAAAGCAGTTCACGATAAAGGACTGGAAATAGCAATTGTAATTGGTGGTGGAAACATTTTTAGAGGTTTAAGTGCCGAAAAATCTGGTATGGATAGAGCACAGGCCGATTATATGGGTATGTTAGCTACCGTAATTAACAGTATGGCTTTACAAGATGCACTTGAGAAAGTTGGGTTAAAGACCCGTTTGTTATCAGCCATTAAAATGGAGCAAATTTGCGAACCTTTTGTACGTAGAAGAGCTGTTCGTCACTTGGAAAAAGGTAGAGTTGTAATTTTTGGTGCAGGTACAGGAAACCCCTATTTTACTACAGACTCTGCCGCTGCTTTAAGAGCTATTGAAATTAACGCAGATGCGGTTTTAAAAGGTACTCGTGTTGATGGAATTTACACAGCAGATCCAGAAAAAGACCCAACCGCTACAAAATATTCTGAAATTACTTTTAGAGAAGTATATGCAAAAGGTTTAAATGTAATGGATATGACCGCATTTACCCTTTGCGAAGAAAACAAAGTTCCGATTATTGTGTTTGACATGAACAAAAACGGCAACTTTATGAAAATTGCCAATGGCGAAGAAATAGGTACTTTGGTACAGGGCTAGTTTTAAGCTTTTTTTATATTTTTGTACAAACACTACAAATCATGAATGACCTCATAAAGAAACAATTGGTAGATGCTCAGGCAACAATGGATAAAGCTATTGCACATTGTGAAGCTGAGTTAACTAAAATAAGAGCTGGTAAAGCATCAGCAGGGATGTTAGATGGAATTATGGTTGATTATTACGGTAGTCCAGCTCCTTTGGCTCAAGTTGGCGGTATCACTACACCTGATGCTCGTACCTTAATTATCCAACCTTGGGAAAAATCACTACTAGTTCCTATCGAAAGAGCAATTATGGAAGCTAACATTGGTATTAATCCACAAAATGATGGTGTAATTATTCGTTTGGTTGTACCACCTTTAACTGAAGAGCGCCGTAAAGATTTAGTGAAAAAGGTAAAAGAAGAAGCAGAAAGAGGCCGTATTACCGTTCGTAATATTCGTAAAGATGCCAACACTAAAATTCAAAGACTAAAAGGTGAAGGTGTTTCTGATGATGAAATTAAAACTGGTGAAGGCGAAGTGCAAAAAATTACCGATGCTTACATCGTAAAAGTTGATAAACACGCAGAAATTAAAGAAAAAGACATCATGACGATCTAACTTTCTTTGACAAATTTATAGCGTTCGAGAAAGTAATTTTTCAAAGTTTTTAAAAGAAAATTTAACAAGTTATGTTCATCATAAAAAAAGTTTGTTAAATTAAGTATAGTCTAATTGTAATATAAAAGGGAATGTAGCTAAGCTTCATTCCCTTTGTTTATTTTTGCACCCCAAACAATAAATTTATGAAATTACTGCTCAACTATTTAAAAGACTATAAATGGATTGTTGTGCTTGCACTCGTTCTTGCAGCATTTAACATTGGCTTTTCGCTAATGGATCCATATTTTACCGGACAAATATTAGATAAATACATCAATAGACATAATGAACTAAGCAGAGATGAATACATTTGGGGTGTTTTAGGCTTGGTTGGTTTAGCCGTAGGTGCTGCCATGGTATCAAGAATTGCAAAAAACTTACAAGATTATTTTACCAGCATTATAGTACAAAAAGTTGGTGCTAAAATGTATGCCGATGGTTTAAAACATTCATTAGAGTTGCCTTATCAAGTTTTCGAAGATCAGCGAAGCGGGGAAACCTTAGGTATTTTACAAAAAGTAAGAACAGATAGCGAAAAGTTCATCACCTCATTTATCAGTATTCTTTTTGTGAGTTTAATCGGACTGATTTTCGTGATCGTTTATTCACTAAGCGTGAGTTATAAAGTTTCGTTAATTTATGCAGCATCCATCCCGATTATTAGTTTTTTAAGCTGGTTTTTGAGCAGAAAAATCAAAACCATACAACGTTCTATTATTTCAGAAACAACTGCTTTAGCGGGTTCAACAACAGAATCTCTTCGCAACATCGAATTGGTTAAAAGTTTAGGTTTAGCTACGCAAGAGATAGATCGTTTAAATAAAACTACCTACAAAATTTTAGGTTTAGAGCTACGTAAAGTTAAATATGTGCGCAGTATGAGCTTTGTACAAGGCACAACAGTTAACCTAGTTCGTAGTACAATGGTGGTAGTTTTATTGATGTTAATTTTTGATAAAGCAATTACACCAGGGCAATATTTTTCGTTTTTGTTTTACTCATTTTTCTTATTCGGGCCACTGCAAGAATTGGGCAATGTAATTTTAGCATGGAGAGAAGCCGAAGTTTCGCTGGGTAATTTTAAAAAGATTTTAAACACACCAATTGATATAAAACCAGCAAATCCTGCAAGGATAGAAAAGGTAGCAACTTTAGCTTTCGAAAAGGTTAGTTTTAGACATTTATCGGGTAAACACAATGCCTTAAATGGTGTAAGTTTTTCAGTAAATAACGGCGAAACAATCGCTTTTGTCGGTCCATCTGGTTCTGGTAAAACAACTTTGGTTAAACTTTTGGTAGGTTTATACCAACCGGTAGAAGGTGAAGTTTTTTACAATCAGATTTCTGGCAAAGAAATAGATTTAGATCAGCTACGTGAGAAAATCGGCTTCGTAACGCAAGATACGCAGTTGTTTTCGGGCACCATTAGAGAGAATTTACAATTCGTAAAACCAAATGCTACCGACGAGCAAATTATGAAAGTTTTGCATCAAGCGGCTTGCCATAATTTATTGGCAAGAGCTGATAAAGGTTTAGATACGGTAATTGGCGAAGGTGGTGTTAAAGTTTCTGGAGGCGAAAAACAACGTTTATCAATCGCTAGAGCGCTTTTGCGTAACCCTGATATTCTGGTTTTTGATGAAGCTACTTCTGCATTAGACTCATTAACAGAAGAGGAAATTACCGCAACCATTCGCGATGTTTCTGTTTTAACAACTCATATTACCATTTTAATTGCCCACCGTTTATCAACCATTCGTCATGCAGATCGAATTTTTGTATTAGAAAAAGGAAACATTATTGAGCAAGGTAAACACGCAGATTTATTGTCTGAAAAGGGTTTGTATTACGCTATGTGGAGACAGCAGGTTGGCGAGCGATTAGATAGTTAAATGTGATTACACTAGAGGTTTTTTTGTTTCGTCATACCCAGCTCGACTGGGTATCGTAATGCATTTAATATTTGAAAAACAATGTCAGTTTTTTATCGGCAATTGTAGCCCCGCCAACGCTATCATATTTTTGTGCTTCGACAGGCTCAGCATGACAAAAATATTAGCGCTAATGTCGGGTTTAATTAACAAAGTTGGTGGGGCTTGGCAAATTGCAACCCCTCATAGTAGCAAAAAAAGTGCCTTTTAAACCGGATTGAAATGGCATCCTGTGAAGCGAAGCGAACAGATATAATAGAAAGCCGGACTAATATTGATAGCTGCAGAAATATTGCTTTTCAAAATTTTAAAACTATTTGTACCGTAAAACTATTTAATACGTATGCTTTTAGAATTTTTAAACTTAGGTGGTACCGAAATCGGAATAATTTTAGCAATAATAGCCGTACCGGTTTTGCTAATTGTTTATTGCATTGTAGATATTTTAAGATCTGAGTTTAAAGTTGGACTAATGAAATTGGTTTTCTTGGCTTTGGTGCTATTTGCACCTTTTGTTGGGAGCATTATTTACTTAGTAATCAGAAAAAATTACTTAAAACAAAAAATCAATACCCCAATGATTTAAATCTGATCCTCCAATTTGTCTGCCGGCTTAATATCATTTAGAGTTAGCGGCAACAAATTTTTGGTTTTTAAGAAGGTGATAAAAACGATAATGAGTGTCATACTTCCACCAAAAACAACGGCTGGTACAGTTCGCATTAACTTGGCGGTTAACCCAGATTCGAATGCGCCAATTTCATTTGATGAACCTATAAACATGCTATTTACTGCAGAAACTCTTCCTCTCATTTGATCTGGTGTAAGCAATTGCATAATGGTGGAGCGAATGATTACGCTAACGCTATCAAAAGCACCTTCGCAAAACAAAAAGAATAATGTGAGGTAAAAACTGGTTGATAAACCATAACAGATGATACTTACACCAAAACCTGTAACTGCGATTAACAAGTTGCGCCAAGGCTTGTTCATTGGAGGATATTTAGTCATGACCAACATGGTTAAAACCGAGCCAAGAGAAACTGCTGCACGCATGTAGCCAGCGCCTTCTGAGCCTACATGTAAAACTTCTATCGCAATGATGGGTAATAGCGCAACTGCGCCGCCAAAAAACACCGAAAACAAATCTAGACTGATGGCGCCTAGCATCATTTTACTTTTAAAAACAAATTGAACACCTTCGGTTAGGCTTTTTAAAATGCTGCCTTGCGGTATAAATGTGGGTTGATGTACTTTTAGAAATAGAATGCAGATTAGCGAGATAAAAATAAAACTACTAATGAGAATGTAAGCATTGGTAATACCGAAATGCGCATAAACCAATCCGCCAGTTGCAGGGCCTAAAATAGACGCCAACTGCCAGCCAGAACTACTCCATGTTGCACCATTAGGATAGAGTTTTTTTGGTAAAATTTGGCCCATTAATGAGAATGTTGTTGGACCGAAAAACCCTCTAGCCAGGCCAATACAAAAAATCATGCTGTACAAAATGGGTAAAATTGTATCTTTTTGTAAACCCATTTGTTTGTTGGTAGTAGTTAGCATTACCAAAGAACAGATGAATACAGCGCTAAATATTTTAAGCAATAATCCTCTTTTTTCTGTTTTGTCGGCAACATAACCTCCGTAAAGAGATATTGAAATAGATGGAATGGCCTCGCACAAACCAATGAAAGCCAAAGCAAGTGGATCTCTTGTTAAATCGTAAATGTACAAGCCTAAAACAATGGCTTGCATTTGATAAGCAAAAGTGAAAAAGAAACGCATCCCGATAAAGGAGCGAAATTCTCTAAATCTGAGGGCTGCGAATGGGTCTTTTTTTTCTTCTAAAACGGATTGTTCTTCCAACGGAAATTAATTTCTGCTAAATTAAGGTTTAGGCGGCTAAATATTTAACAGAAAACAAATTGGAAGTGGTTAAAATTTAATTTCACCAAAATTTAACTATCTAAATTAAGGGCTGAGCGGGGTTGTTTATGTAATAATCTAATTTATACTGAAACATTTCGCTCATTCTTGCTGCTCGCCATTTGGCTTCTGATGCTTTTTTGCCTGTGAAATGTTCATCTACGGTTTCATTAAATAAGCCAATCCAAGTGTCAAAATGCTCTTTTGCTATAGGCAATTTTGCGTGTTTTAAAAACGGACTGCCGCTATAAGCTTGCACATCTAACAACAAAGTTTGCCAAAAACCATACATTTTCTCTAAATGAGCTGGCCAGTTTGCTTTGATAACGTCATTAAAAATGGGAGATAATAACTCATTATCTCTAATTTTTCCATAAAAATCATCAACCAATAACTTAACATCATCAATATTTAAAATGTCTGTGTGCTGTAACCCCATTTTTATCTATTTAAGCTTTGACAACTTTGTGTGCAACCATGGTAGAAAGTTGTCAAAGCAATGCGAATATAAGTTGTTCTATTTCGCTCGCTCTGCTTACAATCATAAAATGACCTGATTTTGGTAATTTAATCACATCATTAATATACTTAACTGGGAATATTCGATCATTATTGCCATGAATATGGATCAGATTTTCTGGATAGCTTTTATTCTTCCAATTCATAATCTGATGGATTGCCCAAACTAAAAATTTTGGATTAGTGTCTTTAATAATCTGATGGAGCAGGATAGATTCTTCTTTATTTTGCGTACTAAAATAATAATCGGCAGTTAGTTTATTACTTACTGTTAAAAACCAGAGTGGCGCTATTGTATGAATTTGTAGTTTGCTGGCCAATTTAAGTTGCCAGCTATACTCAGAAGTTAATTTTACGCTGGAGATAATAATTACTTTTTTAACGGCGATTATCTTTGCAATTTCTTGTGCAATTATTCCCCCAAATGAAACTCCAATTAATATAATTTCTTGATGATGATCTATCTGTTCGGTAAGTTTTTTACAATAGGAAGTAAGGCTTTCGTTGCGTTGCGGCTCATTCCATTTGATAAACTGATGTTCAATTTTAGACAAATCTAGAAATTGAAAAACTCTTTCATCGGCACCTAAACCACTAATAAAATAAATCATAGCATAAAGCTATATAAAAAATCCTATAAGGTTTTTAAAACCTTACAGGATTGATTAGACCACCGCCTTATAAAAATCTACATAAGCCTCATACATATTGTCTGCTTGGTTTATTGCTGAAGATGCAGCTACACCAAAAATACCAGTAGCCATTAATGCTGGCACGTCTGCCAAAGTAACTCCACCTATAGCTAAAATAGGTAAATCTAAGTGAGCTGACTTTAGCTTTTCTACAGCATTAGCATATTCGTCAATCTTAACCAAAGGATAATTGTTCGGTTTAGTAGAAGTTGCACTAAATGGTCCAAAACCAGCATAATCTGCACCGTTATTTGCTAATTTTAATAATTGCTCAATCGTATTTGCAGAGCCACCTAAGGTAAATTCTTCTCCAATTTGTTTACGCAGGGCGATGAAATCTGCATCCAGATCTTCGATATGAAAACCTTGTATATCGGCTTTGCCTTTTAAATGGATATGGTTAGTAACGATTAAAGTTGCACCCCAATCATCGCATATTTCTGCAATAAGATTGATATCGGCTAAAAGTTCATCATCAGCTTTGCTTAAACAGCGATATTGAATCCATTTTGCGCCAGCTTCACAAGCAACCTGCACCTGTTCTATGTGAGAGCTTTGCGCAAGATCGTGTGTAATGAAGTGTAATTTTTCGATGTATTTTTTCATAATAGTTTACGTCATTTCGAACGAGCTTTTCGTGAGGAGAAATCAACAATAGTATAACACCAATCATTATCCTGAAAGTATAAGCTAAGATATCTCCTCGCTTCGCTGCGTTCGATATGACGAGAATAAATTAAGGCTTAAAACTTAAGGCTTAAATTTAGCAAAAAGTTACGAGTTGCTTGTGGATAGTAATAATTGCCACGCTCTAACGCACCGCCAAAAAGATAGCTGTAAGAACCACCGTTGTTTTCATACAATTCGTTAAATACATTGTTAACCATAAATGTTAATCCGATATTTTTTACACCAGCAAAAGCCATATTGTAACTCAAACGAATATCATTTACAAAAAAGCTAGCTAAGGTGCGGCTATCGGCTGATGTATTGTCTAAATTCTGTTTGCCAACATATTTACTTACAAAAGCAATTTGTCCGTTTTTAACAACATTATATCCTAACTCACTTGAAGCAATCACTGATGGAGAGAAGGAAATGTTTGTGTTTTGGTAGGTGTTAATTAAAACTGGAGTTGCTGCTGTAGGATCTTCATCATAAATAAATTCTGTAAACTCTTTAATTTTATTGCGGCTCAAAGTTGCTGTTCCAGCCCAATAAAAATCTTTTAAAATTTGCCATCTACCATCAAATTCTAAACCTAAACGATAACTGTCTGATACATTTTGTCTGGTTTGTCCGCCTACTTCATTTAGCTCACCAGTGTTAATTAACTGATTTTTATACAACATTGCATATCCATTAACACCTAGAGAAAGATTACTAAATTGGGTTCTATAACCTGCTTCAAAATTGGTTAAATTTTCATGTTGTGGTCTGCTGTTGATATTTGAATCGGTAAAATCTCTTCTATTTGGTTCTTTGTTACCAATGGCAACAGATGCATAAACATTAGTTCTTGAATTAATATTATAGGTTAATCCAGCTTTTGGATTGAAGAAATTTAAACTAGCATTTTGTTGTGCTGGAGTTCCTGATGGATCTATCCCAAAGTAAGAATAATAAACACTTCTATATTGCAAATCGGCAAAGAAATTAAATTTATCTAATTGGTAATTAGCTCTTCCAAAAATGTTAAAGTCAGTTTTAAAAGCATCATTGTCATTGTATCTGTGTCTAATAGATCCGCTCCCATCATAATTAGCAAACTGTGCCCAAATCACTTCGTCAAAATGTTTTCCGTCGTACTCATTGTAAGCTCCACCCAAAATAAAGTTTAAATTACTTTTTGGCGTATAGTTTAAGGAGTAGGTAACACCATAAAAGTCGTTATCTAACCATAATCTTCTCACTAAATCAGAGTTTGTAATGGTAGCTCCACCAATATTTACAGATGGAATATTATAATCGGCTAGTAACCTATCTTCCTTAAATTCTTCGTAGTAGCCTCTGCCATAAGTATAATGAAGTGCGGCATTTGCTGTTAATTGGCTTCCTATATTTCTGGTATAAAATAGCTGATAATGATCTTGCTGATAGTTATCGGTCTGATTATCATAAGTAAAGTCGTTATGCCTTCTATCTATTTTTAACTGTTCTTCAGAAATACCGTTCCAAGCTTGATAAGTTTTTTCTGTTCCACTAAATACGTTGGCACGAAGAATATCTTTTTCACCATAATAAGCGCCAGAAACAAAAAACGATTTTAAATTAGCCGATGCTCGATCTACGTAACCATCAGATTTTATTCTCGATAAACGACCATCGAAGCTAAATTTGTTATTGATTAATCCTGTACCCACATTTACCGTGTTTTTCCAAGTTTCGAAAGATCCATACGTATTGTTAAGCTCAGCATAGGCCGAATCTCTTCTTGTAGTAGTTTGGATATTTAAACTTGCACCAAATGCGCCAGCGCCATTTGTAGATGTACCCACGCCGCGTTGAATTTGAATGTTATCTACTGATGAAGCTAAATCTGGTAAATTAATAAAAAAACTTCCCTGGCTTTCAGCATCATTCAATGGAATACCATTAACAGTCACATTAATTCTTGTGGCATCACTACCTCTAATTCTAATTCCAGTGTAGCCAATTCCTGTTCCTGCATCAGAACTTACCACAACTGATGGAGTTTGGTTTAGTAAATAAGGTAAATCCTGACCAAGATTATTTTTTTCGATAGCAGCTTTATCTAAATTTTTAAATGTAGTGGCCGAGTTTTTACTCGCTCTTGTGGCGCTTACCACAACTTCATCACCAACAAAGCTCTGCTGTGATAAACTAAAATTTAAAGTAGTGTTTTCACTTAAATTGATCGTTTTTTCTACTGTTCTGTAGCCCAAAAAACTAACTGCAAAAGTATAATTACCAGATGGCAAACTTAATGTGTAATCGCCATTACTGCCGCTATTAATAGCAGTAACTTTGTTTTTTAATTTAATTGTAGCTCCAGATAAAGGCTTTTGATTGTTGTCAGTTACTGTACCGCTAACAGTAATTTGGGCCATGGCCACACAAGGCAATAGCATGGCAAGTAATGCCAGAATTCTTAATTTTTTCAATTTGTAATTTTGTTTTAGTTAAACCTGCCAAGAGTAGGGGTACTCCCGACTTTAGTTAAACTCCATAAACCATCCCTACGCCAGCATTACCTGGATCAGGTGCATTTAAAGTTTAGGGTTTAGTGGTTAGTGTTTAGGGTTTGCTTATCGCTACCTTCATCCTTATAACCTTTTACCTTCAACCTTAAAATGGGTATGTTCTCAGCCTTTATTTGTGTTTTTTACAAAACAAGGCACCCCTTATTGATGCTGCAAATGTAAAACAAAATGATTGAGATTACGAAATTGATTGTAAAAATTGTGAATTGTCCATTTTTTTGGGCGTTTTTACACGCTGTCCGCTATATCCCCGATGAAAAATCGGGGGATGCCGCTTCCATCGTTAACGCTAGCAAATCGTAAAAAAAATTGCTTTACTTTTTGCCTAGCAAGAACTCATCAATCGCTGTAATTGCATTTTGCAGTCTGTTTGCTATGCCACCAACAACTACATAATTAGCATTTAGTGCTTTAAGTTCTTGATGCCAAATTTGCATAAAATACTCTCGCTTGTGCGGAAAATCCCTTAAAGGATCATCCTGCCAAGGCAAATCGATATCTAACAACAGGTAAAAATCATACGGACGATTTTGTAAACCATCTAAAACAACTTGAGGCGTGGCGCCGAAAAATTCATCACTCCAAATTTTAACGGTTACAAAAGTGGTATCGCAAATAATAAAGTCAGTCTCTGCGGTTGCTAAAACAGATTCCTCTAATGCAACTTGGCCATGAAACATATTAATTTCATCTTGCAAAGTGCAATCATCAGTTAAAGCTTCGCAATAATAACGAGCATATTCTGCTACCCAAGGCACATTATAATGCTTAGCTAAAGCAATAGACATGGTAGATTTACCAGTGCTTTCTGGGCCAACAACGGCTATTTTTTTAATTTTTTTGTTCACGGTAAGTTTTTTTCCAATCTATATAGCCCATAGTAGCAATGCCAATGTAAATTAAATACATCAACCCTGTTGCGTATAAATCTTTAGAAAAATATACGCCAACGTAAATTATATCTACAAAAATCCAAATGAGCCAATTTTGCAAGACTTTACGAGCCAAAAATACTTGAGCAATTAAACTGCATGCCGTACAAAAGCTGTCGACAAACGGAAATGAAGCATCAGTTTTTTTAAATAAAGTAAAACCAAGTGCCAATGTAAAAATTATCACACCTAAAATTGAAAGTACAATTTCTTTCTTAGTGATTTGAATAACAGGCCTTTCTTGTGTTGGGTTATTTCTGTTTTTACTCCAAAAATACCAACCATACATATTCATAATTAGGAAATAAACCTGCAAACCGGCATCTGCATAAAGTTTCCCCTCAAAAAAGATGAAAATGTAAATGATTACCGAAATGCATGCAATTGGCCAATTCCAAATATTATTTTTTGCAGCAAGCCAAACGCAGAGTATGCCTGTAAAAACGCCACACCACTCTAGCAAACCTGTGCCAAAAAGAAATTGGTTTATGCTTTCCGTAAATCCGTTCGCTAGTAACAACATTTTTCAAATGTATAAAATACATATCAGTTTTAAATGTGGTTAATTAACATGTTTCAAAAACTAAATTTATCCTAAAACAAAAAATCCGATAGGGAACAACCCCTACCGGAAAATAAACCAAACAAACTATTTATGAAGAATCCTCAAACTTGTTGAGGAAATTTTAGATCGATTTCAAATGGCTTTTCAGCTGCTCAGTTTTTCGTAACTATTTACTAAACGTGAGTTGTTTCATCTTATTACAACATTATTGCCAATATTTCTTATGTCACAACTTCTTGACTTTAACATGACTTCAATGCAGTTTTGATGAAGTATTATTACATTCAAATACATAAACGTTTAGAAATGTAAATTGGTTTTTAATTCTGCAAAATAAAAATGTACCACTTTATATACAGCCATTGTATACTACAAACAATCTGTTCTTTAAGATGTTTTATAAGTAGATAGACCTCATTTATATACTAATTAACTTTATTGTTTTAACTAAATAATTATCATTATGAAAAGAACAGGTTTAAATATATTAGCCGTTTCGGCCTTATCCATAAGTTTGTTTGCTTTCGGATCAATTAAAGAAGGTGGCATACAAGGAAAGGTTACCCCAGTAGAAGGTGCTAAAGAGGTGGTAGCCGTTGCGGGCACAGATACCTTAAGAAGCCAAATTAACAATGGCGCATTTGTATTTAGTAATGTTAAAAAAGGAACATACACGGTATGGATTAAAGCAAATGCACCGTACAAAGACATTTCTGTAGAAAATGTAGCCGTAGCTGATAGTGCAACAACCGATATTGGCGAAATAAAATTGATGCAATAACTGCAGATCTCGAAATAAAATTAAAGAGGGCAATTTGCCCTCTTTTTTATTATAATATTTTTTAAATAAATCAATCAAATCTCTATTCAAAAACCTATCTTTGCATCCCGACAGAGCAGTTGGGATTTTTCATTTCATAGCAAAGGATCTCTTCCAGCTATCAGTCAAAAACATTTTGACTATTCACTTTAGACTTTTTAAAAACCCTCATGCCTAAAGACAAATCCCTACGTTCAATACTTATTATCGGATCAGGACCTATTATTATTGGTCAAGCTTGCGAATTTGATTATTCTGGTTCTCAAGCCGCTCTTTCCTTAAAAGAAGAAGGTATTGCTGTTTCAATTATCAATTCTAACCCAGCAACCATCATGACTGATAAAGTTATCGGTGATCATGTGTATTTGCTGCCATTAACTTTAGAATCAATTGAACACATTTTAATTGAACACACTAACAATCCTAACTTACCAAAAATTGATGCAGTATTGCCAACAATGGGTGGGCAAACAGCATTAAATCTTTGTGTAGATGCAGAAGAGCGTGGATTATGGAAAGCCCATGATGTAAAAATCATCGGTGTAGATGTTGCAGCCATCGAAAAGACAGAAAATAGAGAGGCTTTTCGCCAATTAATGGTTGATATTGGTGTAGGTGTAGCACCATCTAAAATTGCCAACTCATTTTTAGAAGGTAAAGAAGCAGCTCAAGAAATTGGCTATCCTTTGGTTATTCGCCCTTCTTACACGCTTGGTGGTTCTGGTGGTGGTTTTGTGCACAAAAAAGAAGATTTTGATGCTGCCTTAAAACGTGGTTTAGAAGCTTCGCCAACTCACGAAGTGTTAGTAGAAAAAGCAGTTTTAGGTTGGAAAGAATACGAGTTAGAATTGCTAAGAGATAGCAATGATAACGTAATCATTATCTGTTCTATCGAGAACTTCGATCCGATGGGGATACATACCGGAGATTCGATTACTGTAGCTCCAGCAATGACACTATCTGATCGTTGCTACCAAGATATGCGTAACCAGGCCATCAAAATGATGCGTGCCATTGGTAATTTTGCTGGCGGATGTAATGTACAATTCTCAGTAAATCCAGATAACGACGATATCATTGCCATCGAGATCAATCCACGTGTTTCGCGTTCATCCGCCTTAGCGAGTAAAGCAACAGGTTATCCAATTGCAAAAATTGCAGCTAAATTAGCCATCGGATATAATTTAGATGAAATCGAAAATCAAATTACTAAAACCACTTCGGCTTATTTCGAACCTACTTTAGATTACGTAATCGTTAAAATTCCTCGTTGGAATTTCGATAAGTTTAAAGGAGCCAACATGGAGCTAGGCTTGCAAATGAAAGCTGTAGGCGAAGTAATGGCTATTGGCCGTAGTTTTATCGAAGCCTTACAAAAAGCTTGTCAGAGTTTAGAAATTGGCAGAGCAGGCATTGGTTCAGATGGCCGTCAGAAAAAGAATATCGAAGAGATCATGTATGGTTTAGAGCATCCAAGTTGGAACAGATTGTTCTTAATTAAAGATGCCATGAGCATGGGTGTTCCTTTAGAATCTATCCGTAAGGTAACTAAAATAGATAAATGGTTCTTAACCCAAATACAAGAATTAGTCGGTCTTGAGGTAGAATTGAAACGTTACTCATTAAACAATATCCCTAAAGATGTTTTCTTCAACCTTAAGCAAAAAGGTTTTTCAGATATACAAATTGCCTACGTTCTGGGTAATGTTACTGAGGATGAAGTTTACAACAGACGTAAAGAATTAGGCATTAGAAGAGTTTATAAAATGGTTGATACTTGTGCGGCAGAATTTGCAGCGCAAACACCATATTTCTATTCAACTTTCGAAGAAGCGCCAATCCAAATTTCTTTAGTAGGTAAAGAAATATTATCAAATGGCGATGAGTTGGGCACCAATGAATCGATCGTTTCTGACAGAAAGAAAGTAATCGTTTTAGGTTCTGGTCCAAACAGAATTGGGCAAGGTATAGAATTTGATTATTCGTGTGTACACGGTTTATTAGCAGCTAAAGAAAGTGGTTTCGAAGCCATTATGATTAACTGTAACCCAGAAACAGTATCTACAGATTTTAATATGGCCGATAAATTATATTTCGAGCCAGTTTTTTGGGAGCATGTTCGTGAAATTATTGAGTTAGAAAATCCAGTTGGTGTAATTGTACAATTAGGCGGTCAAACGGCATTAAAAATGGCCGAGAAACTGCATGAAAATAACATCAAAATTATTGGTACATCTTACAACGATATGGATATTGCCGAAGATCGTGGCCGTTTCTCAGATTTGTTGAAAGAATTAAATATTCCATATCCAAAATATGGAGTTGCAGAAAATGCCGAAGAAGCAATTGTTGTAGCCAATGAAGTTGGTTATCCTGTGCTTGTACGCCCAAGTTACGTACTAGGCGGACAAGGCATGAGCATTGTAATTAACGATGAAGATTTAGAAAAAGCAGTGGTAAAATTGTTAGGCGATTTGCCTGGTAACCGTGTTTTAATAGATCACTTTTTAGATAGAGCAGAAGAAACCGAATCAGATTCTATTTCTGATGGAACAGACTGCCACATTGTTGGTTTAATGGAGCACATTGAGCCTGCAGGTATTCACTCTGGAGATTCAAGTGCAGTTTTGCCGCCATTTAGCTTATCAGAAAAGGTAATTTCAGATATGGAAACCTATTCTAAAAAAATTGCCAAAGCATTAAATGTAATCGGTTTACTAAACATTCAGTTTGCAGTTAAAGACGATAAAGTTTATGTAATTGAAGCCAATCCGCGTGCCTCAAGAACGGTGCCTTTTATTGCTAAAGCTTACGATGTGCCTTACATTAACATTGCCGCCAGAATTATGCTAGGCGTTAATAAGTTGCGAGATTTTACCATCGTTCGCAAACTGAAAGGTTATGCCATTAAAGAGCCAGTTTTCTCTTTCGATAAATTTCCTGAAGTAACCAAAGAATTAGGTCCAGAAATGAAATCTACAGGTGAGGCCATTCGTTTCATTAAAGATTTAGAGGATCCTTATTTCCGTAAGTTAGTTAAAGATAAATCAATGTATTTATCGAAATAGATTAATAGTTAGAAAGACCGAAAGTCGAAAAAAATAAAGTTGTCTAAAAATCCCTTAGCGAAAGTTAAGGGATTTTTTTATAACGTTTTTGTGATTTAGATGTGTTGCGGAGGAGAAGATTTATGAGTTGAATTAGTTTTGAAGCGCACTAAAACTGCAACTATTAAGGGCAGTCCAACTTTCCGCTATATCTTTTTAGGCCTCTGCTAAAACTTACGAATTCTCTTTCTATAAAACTATCAGACTTCGTAAGTTTACCTATATCATTAAAAAGTATGCTGCTTCAATTTGGGCTATTTAACTTGGGCAAGTGCAAGGAAACCTCAAATAGTTGCATAAAAGATGTTAATTAAACCCGATGGAAGTGAACATGTAGGGGTAACCTTTGCGGTTACCCTGAAATAAAACGGACAGCGGGACTAACTTTGATATGAAATGCTAACTTGGCTTTTCAAATAAATTGGAGAGTCATCACAATGGGATTAGAATAACTATTCCTTCGTCCAAATTCTGGTATTTAAATCTAACTCGCGTATAATGTCATACATAAAGTCTAAAATAGCCATATCATTTTCTAAAAGTTCAGGCCTTAAAAGCGATTTAAAAACAGGTGCTTCAAAATAATTATGGTCTAGCGGAAAGGCAATGTAAGTTCTAGAATCGATAAATGAAAGAGAAATGGTGTAAGCAGAACGACTATTTAAATCGATAATTCTTTCCATTAAAGCTGGAGTTAAAATATATCGGGCTTCAATTTGATCGGAACTATACACTACAAAATTTTTGTTAAAGCCATCATTTTCTAGCTCGACTAAATTTTTGTTGCCAAAAGCATACACGTTTTTGGTAAACCAAGCACCAAGTGATGAGCCAAAATCTTTAGGTCTAATTATAGTAATGCCCTTAAAATGTTTATTAAAATCTGCCGTAAAAACGATACCTTTTAAAATGTCGTGCCAATGAGTTTGCCTACCATTTTTACCATGTGTTTCGGTTTTATATTCGGCATGCACTTCGGCAAAATAAAATGCTGTTTTATCTACTTTTCCGGTAATAAGATCTTCAGTATGGTATCGGTCTGGCTCTCGAGAAAATAGTTGTGAGAAGTTAAACTCACCTTCTCTAACGCCATCATTTGGTGTTATGGTTAAATTTTGATCAATTGAGCTTAATGCCGCCCCAATAATTTCGTGTTTAAAGCGACTTTTGTACAGGCTAGCTTCATCGCTAATTTTATACAATATTATACTACCCGGAATTATAGCGGCTGCGCCAAGTATTACACCAATAATTACAGCACCATAAACTATGGAAATGAGTAATAAAATAATACCAATTACAATGGCTACCCAGCCTTGTGTTTGTTTTGATACTACGCTCTTTCTGAGTGTTTCTAATTCTGCTAAAACAGATTGAATTTGTGGATTACTGATAAAGTTTTGGACCATTAACTATTAAAAAGTTCTTTTGCGCTAATGTTTTTACGTTCTTCGGCTGCGGCTTCTAATACAGGTACTGTTTGGTAGCCTAACATGCTAGCAAACATATTGCTCGGAAACATCATTACAGCATTATTGTAAGTGGTAACTGTAGCATTGTAATTTCTTCTGGCTGCGGCAATTTGCTCTTCACTTTCTGTCCAAGTGGTTTGCAGATTTAAAAAATTGGAGTTCGCTTTTAAATCAGGATAATTTTCTACGCTAACCATTAAACTTTTAACTGCCGTTCCAATTTGTTGGTCTAATGCCAATTTATCTCCTTCGGTTGCATTAGCACTTAACGCTTTGCCACGTAGTTCGGTGATTTTTGTTAGGGTTTCACCTTCGTATTGTGTGTATTGTTTAACAGTTTCTACTAAGTTTGGCAATAGATCGAAACGTTTTTTAAGCATTACATCAATAGCAGAGAAAGCATTAGCTACTTGGTTTTTTTTGCTAATTAGTGAATTGTACATGCCAATACCAATAATTAGCACTAGGGCGGCGATAATTGCGACGATAATCATTTTTGTTTAGTTTATTAGCTATAAATATAAAATTATAGACTTACAAATAAGCAAACTTTACAGAAATTTTGATCAAAATAAAACCCTGCTCCGGAGAGAGCAGGGTTTAACCAATCAATATTAAAAAGGAGAACCTTCTTAATCTTCCAAAATTACAACTCCTTTTGCTTCAAACACAATTTCTTTTTTAGGTTTTGTAATTTTTGCTATTTCTTCAGCCGATTTTTTAGCGTCTTCAGCAAAATGTTTTAAGTCTTCAACAGATGTTTCTTTCCTTTCTGCAAAGCCATCAATTACAACTTTTTTACCAGCTAAATCTTTTGGCATAAAAAAAGCGTAATCTTTAAAGTTTACAAACATAGTTTCGCCATTAGGCATAGCTAAGTTCATAAAACAACCTTTTTTCTGGCAAACTAAAACTACTTCGCCAGTAACTTTCATATCTTTTTTAGTGCTATCGCCTAATTTAGCGTCAACTTCGGCAGTGGTAATGATATTGCCCTGTTTAACACCATCACCAAACGCTTTACCAGCAACGTTGTTTGCATCTTGAGCAAATGTAAATGCAGCAATTAAAGTAAATGCTATACTTAAAATAACTTTTTTCATTTTGTCGATTTTTTTTGTTTGTGCTTATACAAAAGTATTTAAAATCTTGTAACTAAGGGCAATAATCTTGTCAATAAAAAATTGAACAGAAAAAAACCCCACTACTTTGCAGTAGTGAGGTCAATCATCCCTATTGTTTTGTTAACCTCCATTACTAGATGAGAACGATTACTATAAGACAATAAGTTGTCCAATATGGATGATTTATTTAAAGTAATCAGTAATATTTTGGTATTCAGTTGTTTATGTTGTGAGTAAAGTGTAATGCCAAAACTTTAATCAAATGATTTTGTAGAAATAAATCCCGTAATTACTTATTGTGTGGAATTTTTTCTCAAAATTTATCCAAAAAGAAGGCTAAAAACTTCTTCAATTTTGCTAACAGTTACGATTTGAATTTTGAATTTATCTTTGTTTAATCCTTTTAGGTTATAGTTAGAAATAAATATTTTCTCAAAGCCCAGTTTTTCTGCCTCGCTAATTCGTTGTTCTATTCTATTTACGGCTCTAATTTCACCAGATAAGCCAACTTCGGCTGCAAAACAGATTTTAGAGGATATAAATATATCTTCGTGAGAGGAGATAATTGCTGCCATAATTGAAAGATCGATAGCCGGATCTTCAACTTTTATTCCTCCTGCAATATTTAAAAAAACATCTTTGGCACTTAGCCTAAATCCGCATCTTTTTTCTAGAACAGCTAATAGCATGTTCATTCTTTTGGTATCAAAACCAGTTGCAGAGCGTTGTGGCGTTCCGTAAGCGGCTACGCTAACCAAAGCCTGCGTTTCTATTAACATTGGTCTAGCGCCTTCTAAAGTTGCGCCAATGGTGATGCCACTCAACTCTTCATCACGTTGTGATAACAATATTTCTGATGGATTAGAAACTTCTCTTAATCCACTGCTTTGCATGGCATAAATGCCCAATTCTGCAGCAGCACCAAAACGATTTTTAATCGATCTTAATATTCTGTATATGTGATGTCTGTCACCCTCAAATTGTAAAACAGTATCAACCATGTGTTCTAAAATTTTCGGACCAGCGATAGCACCATCTTTGGTAATATGCCCAATTAAAAAAACGGGAGTGTTGGTTTCTTTTGCAAAACGAAGCAATTCTGCAGTACATTCTCTAACTTGAGATACACTACCCGGAGTTGATTCGATATGAGCAGAATGTAAGGTTTGTATTGAATCTACAATTACAATTTCTGGCTCTAATTGCTCAATTTGTTTAAATATATTTTGGGTTGAAGTTTCCGTAAGGATAAAACAATCTGCCTTTGGTTGAGTGGTAATTCTTTCGGCACGCATTTTAATTTGTTGCTCACTTTCTTCGCCAGAAATGTATAACACTTTTTTACCAGATACATTTAATGCCAATTGTAGCATTAAGGTAGATTTACCAATCCCTGGCTCGCCACCTATTAAAATAACCGAACCAGCAATTAAACCCCCGCCTAAAACTCTATCTAATTCTAAATCGCCTGTACTTGTTCTTTCTTCTGTAGCACTTTGTATATCCTCAACTTTGTTTGGTTTACTTAAACGTTGCGTGCCATTACCTGATTTCCATGTGGGCACCTGTGAATTGCCCTTCTCTATTACTTCTTCTACAAAGGTATTCCATTGGTTACATGATGGACATTTGCCCAGCCATTTGGCGGTTTCGAAACCACAACTCTGACAGAAATATGCTGATTTAGTTTTAGCCAATTTGATTTATTATTTAATCCGACAGCTATCGGATGATGAGTTAAGATGTTCTACGAATTTAAAGCTAATCAGGTTAAAAAGTAGATTAAGTTTTAAACAAAAAAAGCTGATTTCACAACAAGCTGTTCAAGATGTTAAGCGAAGCGCATCTTGAACTTTTAAATATCGTGGATTTCAAATCCACTTTATGAATTACTTCGAGATGCCTTTCAGAACATCACGAAGAGCAAGAAATTTAAAGGTAATCGGGTTAAAAAGTAGATTAAGTTTTAAACAAAAAAGCCTGATTTCATTTTTGAAATCAGGCAATCATAATTCTAAAATCGTAAATCGTTATTACAATTTTATTTCTTCATCCTTAGATGAGAGAAAATGGAATTCTGTTAAGTTATAAGATGATATCGATCTAACTTTAATGCGTTGGCCAAATTTAAAGAACCATTTCCATTGTAAAGAAACCAATCCTTTTTTAATAAAAGCAGCAATATAAGGATGTACGCAAAGCGTAATATTTTTCTCATTCTGCTCTTGCAAAATGTAGGTTAAATTACTTTCAATATCATCCATTAAAACAATACTTGCTTTAATTTCTCCAGTACCATCGCAAGTAGGGCATTTCTCTACGGTAACAATATTCATTTCGGGCCTTACACGCTGACGGGTAATTTGTACCAAACCAAATTTACTCGGAGGTAAAATAGTATGTTTAGCACGGTCTAACAACATCAACTCACGCAAGTAATCGAACAGCATTTTACGGTTGGCTGCTTTGTGCATATCAATAAAATCGATAACCACAATACCGCCCATATCTCTCAATCTTAACTGACGAGCTATTTCTTTTGCAGCTTCTTTATTTACTTGAAGCGCATTTTCTTCCTGGTTTTCTTTACTGGCTGTTCTATTACCACTGTTTACATCAATTACATGTAAAGCTTCAGTATGCTCAACCACTAAATAGGCACCACCGGCAAAATTTACAGTTTTGCCAAAGCCGTTTTTAATTTGTTTCTCTACGCCAAAGTGTTCAAATATTGGTTCCTTATGTTTGTAATACTTCACAATCTTTTCCATTTCTGGAGAAATTTCATGAACATAAGATTTAATATCTTCAAACAAGTTTGCATCGTTTACATAAACGTTTGCAAAATCGGCATTTAAAATATCTCGTATTAGGGTAGAAGTACGATCCATCTCTCCCCAAACGCGTTTAGAAGGCTCAGCATCAGGCAACTTTTTTGCAAAGTTTTCCCATTTGGAAACCGAGTCTAATAAATCTTTTTGTAACTCGGCAACACCTTTTCCTTCAGAAACGGTTCTAATGATTACCCCAAAGTTTTTAGGCTTAATACTTTCAATAATCTTTTTTAAACGATTACGTTCGGTATTGCTTTTAATCTTTTTGGATATCGATATTACGTTCGAAAAGGGCACTAAAACGATGTATCTTCCTGCAATAGAAAGATCAGAGCTTAATCGTGGTCCTTTTGTAGAAATAGGTTCTTTAGCAATTTGAACAGGTAATATTAAATTCTTGCTCACAATGTCGGATATTTTACCCGCTTTGTTGATATCGCCTTCTAATTTAAAATTATCTAATAAAGTGCCATTAACTGTACCGTTACGCTTAATTTTTGTAAGCTTTATTAAAGACTGTACCTGCGGACCTAAATCGAAATAATGCAAAAAAGCATCTTTCTCATAACCCACATCAACAAACGCAGCATTTAAGCCGGGCATAATTTTCTTTATGCGGCCCAAATAAATATCGCCAACGGCGTAATTGTTGTTGATGTGTTCTTTATGAAGTTCTACTAGGTATTTATCTTCAATTAAAGCTATGGTTACTCCCGTAGGAGATGAATCGATTATTAATTCCTTTACCAAAAGCTACAGATTTTAAGGCATTAAAGCCTTATTACACATGGACAAAAAAACATAGAATCCAAAAATAAATGCAAAGATTATGAGCATTTATTTTTGGTCAATTAAAATAGGGAAATCCTATTTTTTCTTGTGTCTGTTTTTTCTTAAACGTTTTTTACGTTTGTGCGTAGCCATTTTATGTCTTTTTCTTTTTTTACCGCTTGGCATAATTTTAAGTTTTAAATGTTTTTATTAATCTGTTAATTAACGTTTATTTTTTTAACTCAGCAACCTTACTATCAATAAATTTTGTTAGTGTTGGGTTAGCTGCTAATTTTTTGCTATTTAAATAAGCGTCTATTGCTTCTTGTTTTTTTCCTAAACTTTCATAAGCTGTTGCTAAATAAAAGTAGGCATCTGGTGTAGCTTTAACATTGCTGATGATATCATTAAAACGAATAATCGCTTTATCAAACTGGCCAGATTTAATTGCAAACATGCCTAAATTCATATTTGCTTTTAAGTTTTTAGGATCTTTTTTAACAACATTCATTAACATTGCAATACCTTGCATTGGTGCTCCCATTCCATTAACGATTGAGATACCAAGTCCAGTTTTTGCATCATTACTGGTAGTGTCTATTGTAAGTGCTTTAGTAAAAGCTGCATTTGCTTTTTGCAGCATTATAGGTTGTACTAAACTATCCTGTGTATTGTCAAATGCCTTTAAAAAACGATTTCCCGCATTTAGCCAATTATTATGGCTAGGCTCTCCATTCGCAACAACTTCTAAATACAATGCGCTAGGTACAGATTGTTCAAAGTCTTCCCATTTTTGAGCCAATAACTTTGCTTCAGCAATCTTTTCTTCAGCTTTAGCTGTTTGATATTTGCGCTCTAAAAGTGTAATATCTTTAGCTGTTGCATTGCTCACCAAATTTTTAGCAGTTGCTGATGCTTCTTCTAAACTTAGGCTAGCTGTATTTTGCTGTTGTGCAGCAGGCATTTGAGCAGTTTCTTGTTTAGGTATTACTAAACCTTTAATCTCTCTCGAAAACAAAAATCCAACAAGCAATAATATTGCAGCAATAATGATAACTTGTTTTGTACGGATGTTGTTTTTCATGATTAATTAAGCTTCTGCTTTAACTTTTTTAGATGCATTTTTTACTTTGTCAACAAATACTTTTGCTGGTTTAAAGCTTGGTACAAAATGCTCAGGGATAATAATTGCAGTGTTTTTAGAAATATTTCTAGCAGTTTTTTGTGCTCTTTTTTTAACAACAAAACTACCAAAGCCTCTTACGTAAACATTATCGCCGCCGATCATGCTATTTTTAATCACTTTGAAAAACGCCTCAACTGTCTCTTGTACGTCTACTTTTTCAATTCCTGTCTTTGTTGATATTTCTGAAATAATATCTGCCTTAGTCATATTTTCTATTTATTAAATTATTGTGTGTTAAATATTATAACTGTTTTGGGGTTGCAAAAGTATTGCTTTTTAATGAGATAGGAAAATAAAAGATGATTTATTTGTAATGATAATCATCAGGTTATTGCAAGTTTTATCAAAATGATATAAATTGATTGTATTTTTGGGCAAATGAACTTCCAAAAAGAAATCGTTAAGTGGTACAATACAAATAAGCGGAGCCTACCTTGGCGTAATACTACCGATGCTTATGTGATTTGGTTATCTGAAATTATTTTGCAACAAACACGTGTAGAGCAGGGCTTACCTTATTTCAATAGGTTTTTAGAAAATTATCCAACTGTTGTTGATTTTGCAAATGCTAGTGAAACTGAAATTTTAAAACACTGGCAGGGTTTAGGCTATTACTCTAGAGGTAGAAATATGCTTTTTACTGCTAAACAAGTTGTAGAGCTTCACAAAGGTGTTTTTCCTCTGTTTTATGATGAGTTAATTAAGCTAAAAGGCATTGGTGATTATACCGCTGCTGCAATTTCTTCATTTGCAAATAATGAAGCTAAGGCCGTTTTAGACGGCAATGTTTTTAGGGTTTTAGCAAGATATTTTGGAGTAGAGCAACCAATTAACTCAACTCTTGGTAAGCAAGAGTTTATGGCATTAGCTAATCAATTAATTGAAGGACAAAAACCATCATTATACAACCAGGCTATAATGGAGTTTGGGGCTTTGCAGTGTAAACCAAAATCTCCACTATGTGCTGTTTGTCCTTTGCAAAAGAACTGTTTTGCTTATCTACATAACAAGGTTGATGTTTTGCCAATAAAATTGAAAAAGGTAAAAGTTAGAGAAAGATATTTCAATTATTTTTTAGGATTGGATGATGATCATATCTTAACTAAGCAGCGAGTAGCAGGAGATGTTTGGCAACAAATGTATGATCTTCCTTTAATTGAAAGCGATAAATCTTTAGCAATATCAGATTTATCGTTTATTGAGTTGGTAAAAAATATGTTTGGTAATGATGTAATTATCAAGCCTTTATCAACTAAAAAACATTTGTTAACTCACCAAATTATATATGTTCAATTTTTTGCTTTAGACAATTATATTGTTAACTTTAATCAACATGCAGAAATAAAATCGGTTGCACTTGCAGAGTTTAAAGCTTTACCTCATCCCAAAGTTATAAGCGATTTTATAGATACATATTTATAAAACTAACCAAATCAAACTATGTCTGGTATTAATAAAGTTATTTTAGTTGGGCATTTAGGAAAAGATCCTGAAGTTCGACATTTAGAAGGAGGAGTAACTGTCGCAAGTTTCCCTTTAGCTACATCCGAAACATATAATAAGGATGGAAAAAGAGTAGAACAAACCGAATGGCACAACATTGTGTTGTGGCGAGGTTTGGCAGAGGTAGCTTCCAAATATCTTCAAAAAGGAAAATTAGTTTATATAGAAGGTAAACTTCGCACTCGTTCTTTTGAGGATAAAGAAAAAGTAAAAAAGTATGTTACTGAAGTTGTTGCCGAAAATTTTACCATGTTAGGTAGAAAAAGCGATTTTGAGAACACGCCAAGCAGTAATGGAACGCCTAAAAGTGAAAATGACTATGTTACACCAAGTAGCGATTCGGTTGCCGAAACCGGAGATTTGCCTTTTTAAGTTTTGATGAGATCAATAAAAAATGCCCCCGATGTGTCGGAGGCATTTTTTTATTCTACAGTAACAGACTTTGCTAAATTTCGAGGTTGGTCTACGTTACAACCCCTCATTACCGCAATATGATAAGATAAAAGTTGTAAAGGAATAGTTGCAATAAGTGGTAAAAATGCTTCATCTGCATCAGGTATTTCTATACAATAATCAGCCATTTTCTTTACTTCGGTATCACCTTCGGTTACAATTGCAATTACAACACCTTTTCTAGCTTTAACTTCTTGTATGTTGCTAATTACTTTCTCGTAAGATGAATTTTTAGTAGCAATAACAACTACAGGCATTTCTTCATCAATTAAAGCAATTGGACCATGCTTCATTTCCGCAGCAGGATAACCTTCTGCGTGGATGTAAGAAATTTCTTTTAGTTTTAATGCGCCTTCTAAAGCTACAGGAAAACCACTTCCTCTACCTAAGAATAAACAGTTTCTTGAGTCTTTAAATTTCTCAGCAACCGCCTTAATAATATCGTTAGATTGAAGCGCTAATTGTATTTTATCGGGGATAGAATCAAGCTCTGTTAAAAGCTCTACCAATTTTGAATTGGTAATAGTACCTTTTTGCTGAGCCATATAAAACGCCATCAGTGTCAATACAGTTACTTGTGCAGTAAATGCTTTTGTAGATGCAACACCAATTTCTGGACCTGCATGTGTGTAAACGCCAGCATGCGTTAATCTTGGGATTGAAGAGCCAACCACATTACAAACACCAAAAATGGTTGCACCTCTTTCTTTTGCCATCTCTATTGCAGCCATTGTATCGGCAGTTTCGCCAGATTGCGAAATGGCAATAACTACATCTTTTTCTGTAATAATTGGATTTCTATATCTAAATTCTGATGCGTACTCAACCTCAACAGGTATACGAGCATATTCTTCAATCAAATATTCACCAACCAAACCAGCATGCCAAGATGTTCCGCAAGCAACAATAATAATTCTATCAATGTTTTTAAGTTTATCGGCAAACTCTTTTATGCCGCCCAACTGTACTTTGCCTTCAGATGGATATATCCTACCTCTCATACAGTCTCTAATAGAACGAGGCTGCTCATAGATTTCTTTAAGCATAAAGTGGTCGTAACCACCTTTCTCTAACATTTCTAGTTGTAACTCTAGCTCTTGGATATATGGAGTTTGAACTACGTTATCTAATCTCTTAATCAATAACTCATCTCTTTTTAGAAAAGCAATTTCATTATCGTTTAAGTAAATTACGTTTTTGGTATATTCTATAATTGGAGTAGCATCAGAAGCAATAAAATATTCTCCTTGCCCAACTCCAATAACCATAGGGCTACCTTTTCTGGCTGCAATTAATTGGTTTGGATGATCTTGATCCATAACAACAATTGCGTAAGCACCACTTACCTCTTGAAGTGCCAAACGTACAGCTTCTAAAAGGTCATTATGTTCGTTTTTGTAAATTTCTTCAATTAAGTGAATAAGAACTTCAGTATCAGTATCGCTATTAAAAGTATGACCTCTTCTCTCTAGTTCTTCTTTTAGCGTAGCGTAATTTTCTATAATACCATTGTGAATAATACTTAGTCTACCGTTATTAGACGTATGCGGGTGCGAGTTTCTGTCTGATGGCGCACCATGAGTTGCCCAGCGGGTATGTCCCATTCCAATTGTGCCAGAGATATTTTTGCCAACGGCAAAATTTTCTAGTTCCTGTACTTTGCCTGCCTTTTTATAAATATTTAGATTGCTATCTTCAATTAATGCTATTCCAGCACTATCATATCCACGATATTCTAAGCGCTTTAAGCCTTTAATTACTATCGGCCAAGCTTCACGAAAGCCTATATAGCCTACAATTCCACACATAATGTTTTGTTAAAAATAAATCCCCCGAAAATAGAAAATTCTCGGGGGATTTTATAGTATAAAATAACTTAGTATATGATTAGTTTATTTTGGTATAGTAAATGTTCAATTTCATGGTGTTATCGCCTACAGTTGGGTTCTTTTTGAAGCTTCCGATAACAGATCTTGCGGCAGTAGAAACTGATGGGAAGATACTAAACTCATTTATTGGAGTTGGCGCTAAAAATGTGCCATAATCTTTCGTTTTTCCATCCATTAAATCTTGTACGTAAGCAGTTACCACGAAAATATACTGCCTAGTTATGCTGTTGTAATAACCTCCGAATATTTGAGGCGAGACAGCTCTTGGGTCCCCTGCAACAGTTTGCGAACCTGGATTATTATCAGGTAAATTTTGTCTTCTTTCGGCGATATCATATCTGTACAACGCCAATCTTGGGGCAGCTCCATAAGGTATAACATCAGAACCACTACTTAAATCAATCACTAATTCTGCTTTATTAATTGCAACCTTACCGATCTCACTTGCAAATTTGCCTAAGTATGGGAAAGCTATTTTGTTTTTTAAACCAGCCATTGGTTGAAGAAAGGTTGTAGCGTACTGTATATTAGGGTTTGCCAGTTGTGTAGCTACAGCTGTGTTTGTATAATCATGTTTTATTGTAGCAGCAATTGGATTTAAAGAGTTTTTTATTGGGAAATTTACAACTGGAACGGTATCAATAGCTGTTGTTGTTGTTGCATTTTGCTTTTTATAGTAAAGTGCCAATGAAGAATTATCGCCTGCAAAATCAAAAAACATGATACCACCATTGCCTGTAGAGTTAGTTTTATTAAGCTGAACTTTTAAACCCTTAAATAAGCTAACAAAGGTTTCATTTAGTTTTAAGTTATCGGCGCTTAAGTTTACAATGTTATTCTGTATAAAAGTTCTATCTAACCTAATTCTTAATTGAGGCGTAACTGTTCGTAGTGTATCTGCTTTGCCAGTAACTGGGTCGGTAACTTTGTATCTAGTAGTAGGATAAATTTTGCCTGTTTTATTACCAATTACAGTTGATGAGAAATTATAGTTTTTATTATTCAAAAACGACTCATTCTGAGTAATATCATCATTAAGTTGGTGAACATCAATGCTATAGGTAGCCGTGCTATCGCCATAAAACTCACTACTATAGTTTAAAACCAATATTGCAGAATCTAAAACTGGTGTAGTGCCAAATTCATATGTGCTACTATTAGGGAGGTTTACCACCATTGCTAAACTTGATTCCGTTGTTCCAAAAATAGGATCTTTAATATATCCTAACGGATGTCTAGTTACTGCTCTAGTATTAGACACATCTTCTAACTGTGTTCTTGAACTAATAGTTAATGTGTCAATCAAGTTACCCTGCAATGCAGCAGTTGGATCAACTTCTAAACCTATTGTTGATGTGCTTTCGCATGATGCGAAAAGAAAAAGACTTATCAACAACGTTAATAAGTCTAGTTTTATAAATTTCATATATTAGAAATATTGTTTTTAGCGGTCATATGGAATAGTCCATGTATTTAATTCGTTTACTCGAGTTGGTACATGGCCTATTTCATATTTGTTATTGAAATAAAGCTGCTTTTAAGCTACTGAAACCAATTCTTCATTAGATATTTCTTCGTAAAAAGCAAAGAAATTCTCATAATTTTCGGTTAAATTAAAAGCTAAAGTTGGTTTATTAGAATCTTTAACAAATTTTAACACCTCTTCATCTAACTTTTCGTCAGCTAATATCACTGCATCAGAGTGAGTTATCGCTCCAATATGTAAACTATTATTATCAGCATCAATAAATGGTTTTGTATCTTCTGCTGTCATGTGTTGCATAATCGCTTTTTTGTGCAAGTCTGCATTTAGTTTTTCAGTAAAACAGTTTTCGTAAACAGAATAAACAACTTTCGCATTTTTAAATGTTGGGTCGTTTTTATAAGTAGTTTTAATGTATGCAGGCACTAATGATGTCATCCAGCCGTGGCAGTGAACAATATCCGGAGCCCAACCTAATTTTTTAACAGTTTCTAAAGCACCTTTGCAGAAGAAAATTGTACGCTCGTCGTTATCTGCATAAAACTTATTTTCTTTGTCTCTAAATACGTACTTTCTCTGAAAATAATCTTCATTGTCTAAGAAATAAACCTGCATACGAGCAGCCGGAATAGAAGCAACCTTAATAATAAGTGGGTTGTCGTTATCATCAATAATAATGTTCATTCCAGATAAACGGATTACTTCGTGTAACCTATTTCTTCTTTCGTTAATGTTGCCAAACCTAGGCATCAAGATACGGATCTCAAATCCTTTTTCTTGCATTGCTTGCGGTAACTGACGGGTAATTTCTGAAATTTTTGTGAGTTCGAGGAAAGGCGACATCTCGTGTGTAACAATCAGTAGCTTCGTTTTTGCCATCTCCATATTGTATATTAAATTATGTTAATTTCAAGATTATCAAGGTGCAAAGGTACGTAAAATATTAATATTTATCAATAATTTGTACACTTGGCTTTGTAAATGATAGATTTATTGCCAACTTAGCACCCTTAAAAACCAATTGGTAATTTGGAAATTATACATACTATTGCGGCATTAGAAGCCATACTTAAGCCATTTCAACAGGCAAAATCTAAGGTGGCGCTTGTGCCAACAATGGGTGCATTGCATAATGGGCACTTATCTTTAATTGATATTGCAAAACAACACGCAGAAGTTGTGGTTTGCAGCATTTTCGTTAATCCAACGCAATTTACAGACCCTAAAGATTTAGAGAAATATCCTCGTCCGTTGGCGCACGACATAAAGATGCTTACTGATGCAGGATGCGATTTTGTGTTTATGCCAACTGTTACAGAGATGTACCCTAGTTTCCCTATACCAGAAAATTGGCATATAGATTTGGGTCCGGCAGAGTTTGTTTTAGAAGGTGAATTTAGAAAAGGCCATTATCAAGGGGTAACACAAATTGTAAAAAAACTTTTTGATGCAGTAAACCCTGATATCGCTTTTTTTGGTCAGAAAGATTTTCAGCAGGTGCTGATGATTAAAAACATGGTTAAATATTTTAACCTACCCATTGAAATTGTTTCGTGCCCAATTATTAGAGAAGATGATGGCTTAGCCATGAGCTCTAGAAATATTCACTTATCGCAAACAGATAGAGAAAATGCACTGATATTAAGCAAAGCGCTAAATTTCGTGGCAGATAATTTTAAGAAAATAGAATTAGCAGACTTGCTAGCCAAAGCTAAACAAATGATTATTGGTACAAACGGTGTAGAATTAGATTATTTTACAATTGTACAAAACGACACCTTGTTGCCTATTGAAAATGATGAAACTAAAAATCCCGTGGCTTTGGTAGCCGCTAAGGTTGGCGAAACAAGATTGATAGATAACATGCTTTTGAGCTAATCATGTGATACCATTGTCTGCTAATTGTAGCCTTCAACCTTTTACTTTTTTTCCTTCAACCTTAATTACTAACTTTGCCAAATGATTATCGAGATCCTAAAATCGAAAATACACCGTGTTAAAGTAACACAGGCAGAATTAAACTATGTTGGTAGTATAACTATAGACGAAGATCTATTAGATGCGGCTAACATTATACCTAACGAAAAAGTTCAAATTGTTAATAATAATAATGGCGAGCGTTTCGAAACTTATGCAATTAGAGGCGAACGTGGAACAGGAATGATCTGTTTAAATGGCGCAACAGCAAGAAAAGTTCAGCTTGGTGATATTTTAATCATTATGTCTTATGGATCATTGCCAATAGAAGAAGCCAAAAAATACCAACCAATTCTAGTTTTTCCTGACGATAACAATAAGTTGTTAAAATAATTAACAGTTCGTTTTTTTAGCTACCCAAATAATTAAGTCTTCTAATTTTAGAAAAGCAATTGCTGTGCTTTTCGGTTACTTCAGTCCTGCTTTTCATTTCTGCCGATTCTTTTACTCCCGACTTCTTCGGGGAAAAATCGGCCTCCATTACTATCAGGTTTATTTTAGTTAAGCCTGCTGTGCTATGGGTGGGTTTGCTGTATATAGTTGCAAAAGCGTTTGTAAATAAGCCTGATGGAAACGAACACGATCCCGATTTTTCATCGGGAGAGTAAAGTGAACAGCAGGGCTAGTTTTGATTGTTTTACAAGCCTTGCCTTTCTAAAAAAAACTTTTACTATCTCATTTTTAAGTCTTTAAATAAAATGATGATAAAAAAATTACTATGCAACCATAGCAATTTAACTTAGAAACACTAAATTTGGAAAATCTAACCAAATATAAATTTTAATTATGCTTTTTGAATTAAGTGAAGAACAATTGATGATACAACAGGCGGCCAGAGATTTTGCACAAACAGAATTAAAGCCGGGTGTTATTGAGCGAGATGAGCATCAGAAATTTCCGAGCGAACAAATAAAAAAACTAGGAGAACTTGGTTTTTTAGGTATGATGGTAGATCCAAAATACGACGGTAGCGGCATGGATTCTGTTTCCTATGTTTTGGTGATGGAAGAGCTGTCTAAAATAGACGCATCTGCATCAGTAGTTGTTTCTGTAAACAATTCGCTCGTATGTTATGGTTTAGAGGCCTATGGTACAGAGGCTCAAAAAGAAAAATACTTAAAACCTTTGGCTTCTGGAGAAAAAATTGGTGCTTTTTGCCTTTCAGAACCAGAAGCAGGTTCTGATGCTACTTCGCAGCAAACTACCGCAGAAGACATGGGAGATTACTATTTGCTAAATGGCACAAAAAATTGGATTACCAATGGCAGTACAGCGAGTACTTATTTAGTGATAGCACAGACACACAAAGAATTAAGACATAAAGGTATTAATGCATTTATTGTAGAAGCTGGTACACCTGGTTTTACAATTGGGCCAAAAGAAAATAAATTAGGTATTCGCGGTTCTGATACACACTCCTTAATGTTTAACGATGTTAAAGTGCCAAAAGAAAACAGAATTGGCGATGATGGTTTTGGCTTTTCATTTGCGATGAAAACTTTAGAAGGCGGTAGAATTGGTATTGCTGCACAAGCTTTAGGAATAGCGGCTGGAGCGTATGAATTAGCGTTGGAATATTCAAAACAGCGTAAATCTTTCGGTAAGCCAATTTCAGATCATCAGGCAATTGCCTTTAAGTTAGCCGATATGGCTACACAAATTGAAGCGGCTAGAATGTTAGTGTATAAAGCGGCTTGGTTAAAAGACCAAGGTCAGTCTTATACATTAGCTGGCTCTATGGCTAAACTTTTTGCCAGTAAAGTGGCAATGGATGTAACCGTAGAAGCAGTGCAAATACATGGTGGTTATGGTTTTGTTAAAGAATACCATGTAGAACGTTTAATGCGTGATGCTAAAATTACTCAGATTTATGAAGGTACATCTGAAATACAGAAAATGGTAATTAGTAGAAGTATTTTAAGTAAATAAGCCTCAGAAACATATTTTAACCGCAAAGAAATGATTACGCAAAGCATATTAAATTTAACTTTGTGCATTTGTTTCTTTGCGGTTGTTTTTTAAACTTACTTTTTCTCCACTCCAAAAATAGAATCGAGTATCATTTTAATTAGCGAAACTACAATAGCAAGTATCGCGGCAGCTAAAAAGCCTGAGGTATTAAAGCCTTTCATCCAGCTATCAACCAGTAAAATCATTAAAACTGTAATAATAAAAGAGATTAGCCCAAGAGTTAAAATGTTTAAGGGAAGTGTAAAAATGCGTAATATTAAGCCTATGGTTGCATTAGCTAATGCTATTAAAACGGCCGCAATAAGTGCGCTCATATAACCATCTACACTAACACCTGGAACAAGGTAGGCGCCAACCATCATGGCAAAGCCCATTAATAAAATTTCGAGAATCAGTTTCATAACATTAATTTAGTTGAATGTTTAATAAAGTTAAATTTTTTGTAACAGTAAACCTATTGTGGTTTTTTATTGCATGCAACTATACAAATAGTGAGCCATTATCCATTCAGTTCTCATCAGATAGCTCTAAAATAGTTATTAATAATATAGATGACGCAGGTTTATATCAACTAAAAACCAATCTACTAACAGATTCTGCTTACCAAAATATAGTATCAGTTTTACAAACTCCAGGTGATGATGACTCTACGAGTATGGAAATTGAGTATCCGGGAGATTTAGCAATAGATGGGAAGGACCTAGTTTATACTCCAAAAAAACCATTCGAAAAAGGTAAGTTCTATTTGGTTGAGACCATGATCAATGCCCAGTTTGCTAAGAGCGAAGAAATCATAAAATCTCAAGTTGGAAGACAGCTAAAAGCACAACAACAAATTTTAAAACGCTAGTTATACTCCTCATTTTCAAAAGGGTTTTTTGTTTTGATAAAATAATTCGTACATTTGCACCGTAATAGAGGAAGAAGAGGGGACAGAGTCCCCTCTTTTCTTTTGCAACAAATTAGGATATGCAGGTAGAAAAAAGAGTTAAAGAACTCGTAGAGGAAAAGATTGCAGATAGACCTGAATTGTTTTTAGTGTCTATTAAGATGCTTCCAAACAACAAATTGATCATTCATGTAGATGGTGATGAAGGCATAAGTATTCAGGATTGTGCAGCAATTAGTAGACACGTTGGGTTTCATCTAGAAGAAGAAAACACCATTGATAAGGCTTATAATTTAGAAGTTTCATCTCCTGGTGTTGGCGAACCTTTACAATTAAATCGTCAATATCATAAAAACATTGGTAGAGATTTAAGCGTTAAACTAAACGACGGCACACTAAAAGAAGGTAAATTAATTTCGGTTACCGATGATGCAATTGAAATTGAAGAAAAGATAAAAGAAAAAGGTAAAAAAGTTCAATTGGTAAATGCCCAAATTGAATTTAATAATATAGTAGAAACAAAGGTTTTAATTTCATTTAAATAAACAAATGAGCAATATTAACTTAATCGATTCATTTCAGGAGTTTAAAGACTTTAAGAATATCGACCGCCCTACAGTAATTAGTGTGCTGGAAGAGGTATTTCGCAGTATGTTGCGTAAAAAATATGGAACAGACGAAAACTGTGACGTAATTGTAAATCCAGATAATGGGGATTTGGAGATCTGGAGAACTAGAAAAGTAATGGAAGATGGATTTTCTGAAGATGATGATTTAGAAATTGAGCTTGCCGAAGTAAAACAGCTAGATCCGGATATGGAAGTTGGCGATGATTACATTGAGCAAATCACATTAGAAAGTTTTGGTCGCAGAGCCATATTAGCTGCACGCCAAACTTTAGTTTCTAAAGTGTTGGAGTTAGAAAAAGACGAAATCTTCAAAAAATATAAAGATAGAGTTGGTGAAATTGTAACCGGAGAAGTTTACCAAGTTTGGAAAAAAGAAACTTTGGTTTTAGACGATGAAGGTAACGAATTAATGATGCCTAAAACGGAGCAAATTCCAGCAGATTATTTCAAAAAAGGAGATTCGGTACGTGCTGTAATTTCTAAAGTGGATATGGTTAATGCAACTCCAAAAATTATCATTTCTAGAATTGCACCTGAGTTTTTACAGCGTTTGTTTGAAATTGAAGTTCCAGAGATTTTTGATGGCTTAATTACCATTAAAAAAATCGTTCGTGAACCAGGTGAGAGAGCTAAGGTTGCTGTAGAATCATACGATGATAGAATTGATCCAGTAGGTGCTTGTGTTGGTATGAAAGGTTCTCGTATCCACGGTATCGTAAGAGAATTGAAAAATGAGAATATTGACGTAATTAACTTTACGAATAATGTATCATTATATATTCAGCGTGCTTTAAGCCCAGCAAAAATTACTTCAATTAAATTAAATGATGAAAATAAAACTGCATCTGTTTATTTAAAACCAGATCAGGTTTCATTAGCAATTGGCCGTGGCGGACACAACATTAAATTGGCAGGTAAATTGACAGGTTATGAAATTGATGTTTATCGCGAAGCTGGCGAAGAAGATGAAGATGTGGATATCGAAGAATTCTCGGATGAAATTGATAGCTGGATTATTGATGAGTTAAAATCAATTGGTTGTGATACTGCCAAAAGTGTTTTAGCTTTATCAGTAGATGAATTAGTAAAACGTACCGATTTGGAGGAAGAAACCATTAAAGAAGTTATTGGTATTCTTCAATCGGAATTTGAATAACGTTGTATGCTTGAATAAACAAGAATAAACGTTACTTTTGTATATAATTAGTAAAAATAATAGGATAATAGATGTCAGACGACAAAGCCGTAATTTTATTTAAAGCAGCCAAAGAGCTTAACATAGGAATTGCTACAGCAGTAGATTTTCTTGGTAAGAAGGGCTTTGCTGTGGAAAATAAGCCCACTACCAAACTTTCTAAAGAGATGTATGATACATTAATGAAGGAGTTTCAGGGGGATAAAATCGTAAAAGAGGAAGCCAATCAGATAGTTATAGGAAAAATTCGTCGTGATGAACCCGAAGCAGCTGAGAAAGCTCCTGAGGTGCCTAGTAAAAAACAAGATTTTGAAAATGAAGGCATTTTAATTAAAAACCTTCATTCTTATAGTCCTCCAGCTGAGAAGCCAAAGGAAGAGAAACCTGTTGAAGCTAAACCGGTTGAGCCAGTTAAAACTGTTGAGCCAGCCGCGGCTAAAGAGGAAGAAGGTTCATTGCCTGGTGTTAAAATTGTAGGTAAAATTGATTTAAACAATTTAAATACAAAAACTCGTCCTGATAAGAAGGAGGAGCCAGCACCAGTGGTTGAAACTAAAAAAGAGGTTCCTGCTGTTGTTGCAGAAGCACCAAAAGTGGAAGCCAAAGCAGAGGAACCTAAAGAAGAAAAACCAGCTCCTGTTGAAGAAGTAAAAGCTCCTGTTCAAGAAACTAAGGTTGAAGAAAAACCTAAAGTTGAAGAGTCGAAGCCAGTTACTCCAGCTCCGCCTGTTGCTCAGGTTCCTGCAGAGGATGATGTTATAAAGGCTCGTTCTGTAAAATTATCTGGTCCAAATATTATTGGTAAAATTGTTTTGCCAACTACACCAGATCGTAGAAACCAACCAATAGCTTCTTCTAATGATAGCGAAGCTGCTAAGCGTAAACGCAAACGCAAAAAAACTCCAGGTGGGACAAATGCACCTCAACAAGGTACACAAGGCGCTGGACAAAGTCAGCAAGGTCAACAAGCACCTCGCCCAGCGGGAACAGGTGTTCCGGCTAACCGTCCTGATTTTAGAAATAATACTAACAATACAGCTGGTGGTCGTCCTAACTTTAGAAATGCTCGTCCAGGTGCTCCATCAGGCGGACCAAAAGAGGAACCAACAGAAAAAGAAATACAAGATCAGATTAAAGCAACACTTGCTCGTTTAAGTGGAGCAGGTAAATCTGGTAAATTTGCACAAAGAGCAAAATTACGTCGTCAGAAACGTGATGATGTTGCATTAACTGCAGAAGAAGCAGCAGCTGAAGAACAATTACAATCTAAAGTATTAAAGGTTACAGAGTTTGTTACGGCAAATGAGTTAGCTAATATGATGGATGTGCCGGTAACAAAAATTATTGGGACTTGTATGAGTTTGGGTATGTTTGTTTCTATTAACCAGCGTTTAGATGCAGAAACTTTAACTATTGTTGCTGATGAATTTGGTTACGAAATACAGTTTGTAAAAGCTGATGAAGAAGCAGATAGCGTTATAGAGGAAGAGGATGCAGCAGAAGATTTAGAAACTAGAGTTCCGGTTGTAACCATCATGGGTCACGTAGATCATGGTAAAACATCATTGCTAGATTATATTCGTAAAGCGAACGTGGTTGCTGGCGAGGCTGGTGGTATTACACAGCACATTGGTGCTTATAAAGTAACTACAAACTCTGGTAAACAAGTAACATTCTTAGATACTCCAGGTCACGAAGCGTTTACAGCGATGCGTGCTCGTGGTGCTAAAGTAGCAGATATTGCAATTATTGTTATTGCTGCAGATGATGCGGTGATGCCACAAACTAAAGAAGCAATTAACCATGCTCAAGCAGCAGGTGTGCCTTTGGTATTTGCATTCACCAAAATTGATAAGCCAGGTGCAAATTCAGATAGAGTAAAAGAACAATTATCTGCCATGAATATTTTGGTAGAAGATTGGGGTGGAAAATTCCAATCGCAAGAAATATCAAGCAAAAGCGGCTTAAATGTAGATTTGCTATTAGATAAAGTGTTATTAGAAGCAGAATTGTTAGAATTACAGGCTAATCCTAATAAACGTGCAACAGGTACAGTTATCGAGGCAACATTAGATAAAGGCCGAGGTATTGTAACAACAGTTTTGGTACAAGCAGGTACTTTAAGAGTTGGTGATCCAATTTTAGCAGGTAGTTACAGCGGTAAAGTAAAAGCTTTATTTAACGAACGCGGTGCTAAAGTATCTGAGGCCGGTCCATCTGTACCAGTTCAAGTATTAGGTATGCAAGGTGCGCCAACCGCAGGTGATAAGTTTAATGCAATGGAAAGTGAAGTTGAAGCTAGAGAGATTGCAAATAAACGCTTACAATTAATGCGTGAGCAAGGTTTACGTACGCAGAAACATATTACCTTGGATGAAATTGGTCGTCGTTTGGCAATTGGAAACTTTAAAGAATTAAACTTAATTGTTAAAGGTGATGTGGATGGTTCAATTGAAGCATTAGCAGATTCATTATTGAAGTTATCTACTGAAGAAATTCAGATCAATATTATTGGCAAAGCGGTAGGTCAAATTTCAGAATCTGATGTATTGTTGGCATCTGCTTCAGATGCAATTATTATAGGTTTCCAAGTACGCCCTTCGCCAGGAGCTCGTAAATTAGCAGAAGCAGAGCAAATTGATATTCGTTTATACTCTATTATTTACGATGCGATTAATGAGATTAAAGCGGCGATGGAAGGTATGTTGGCGCCAGAGTTTGAAGAGAAAATTGTTGCTAACGTAGAAATTAGAGAAACCTTTAAAATTACCAAAGTTGGTACAATTGCAGGTTGTATGGTATTAGATGGTAAGATAACTAGAAATAGCAAAATCCGTATTGTACGAGATGGTGTTGTAATTTACACAGGTGAATTGGCTTCATTAAAACGTTTCAAAGATGATGTTAAAGAAGTATCTAAAGGTTACGAGTGTGGTTTAAACATTCAAAACTTTAACAACATTGAAGTGGGCGATATTGTAGAAGCTTACGAACAAGTTGAAGTGAAAAGGAAGTTGTAAATAAGTTAAAAAATATAAAAGTGACCTTTAACAAGAGGTCACTTTTTTTATGCAATTAAAAATTTAGCTGTAATTTATCTTTTAAATTTTATACTGATCCGAATGTTTTATGCTTGATCAGGATAAATAGATTGGATTTAATTGAAAACGGAATTAAATGCAGTCAATTTTGTATCTTTCAATTAAAAGATATTTTAATAGAATTTTTCAATCATTAAAACACCTTCTAAAGGATGAAATTCTTTTTTTTGGTTAAATAGGAATCAAATTGAACACTGAAAATTTTTTAGCCCCAGTTTGTCGGATTTGTAAAGCTGAGTTCGGTAAAACTTACAACTTTAAAGAAAAGATGTTTGGCTTTAGCGATGAATTCGAATACAATGAATGTTCAAATTGTGGTTGTTTACAAATAGCTGAAATTCCAGAAAATATGGATAAATATTATCCATATTATTATTATTCTTTTACTACCAAAACTGCTCCATTGAAACGTAAATCGTTCTTTAAAAGAATTTTTTGGAGTTTTAGGATTAAAAGGGTTCTGAAAAGACAATTACCAGCTCTCAATTACATTAAGCATATAGATGTTGGGTTCAAACATCGTATTCTTGAGATTGGCTGTGGGAGAGGATATCTATTGTGCGATTTGTTTAATCTTGGTTTTCAAAATGTTGAAGGAGTTGACAAGTATTTACCTGAAGAAATTGACCATGGATATGGTGTTAAAATTAGAAAGAAAGAGCTTGAGGAACTAGATCCTAATAAATATAATGTTATAATGATGAACCATGTTTTCGAGCACATGGAACACCAACATCAAGTTTTGAATGATTGTTATCGTTTACTAAAAAAAGATGGATGCTTGGCAATTTGTATTCCAATACTAGGAGATGCTTGGAAGATTTATGAAGAAAATTGGGTGCAGTTAGATGCGCCAAGACATTTTTTCCTTCACACATTAAAAAGTATGGAAATACTCGCTGATCAAACAAACTTTAAAATAAAGAAAATATTGTTCGACTCTTCAGGTTTTCAGTTTTGGGCCAGTGAACTTTATAAAAAAAATATTCCCTTATTTTCTTCAAAAAATGATTATGGTCCTTATCCTTATTATGAGAATTTCTCAAAACAAGAAATGGATAATTTTGAAGCGAAAGCTAAGGAGTTAAATGAGCTTAAACGCGGAGATACTGCTGTTTTTTACCTCTATAAAAAATAATTGTTCGTAGAATAGTACTATGTTTTAAGTTGAATTTTAAAGCATTGGTACACATAAAAATTTTAATTTATCACATATACAAGATGTAAATATTTAAAATTCATTGTTACACTATTTCATATAATAGTTATGATTATGCAATTGGATTTTTCTATCATATATAAGTAAATGATTTCAATAATAATTTGTTCAATCAGTGAAGAGATGTTAGCTAATGTTAGTTTGAACATCGAAAAAACGATAGGTATACCCTACGAAATTATAGCATTTGATAATTCTTTAGGTAAAAAAGGTATTTGCGAAGTATACAATAACGGTGCTAAAAAGGCAAAATTTGAAATTTTATGCTTTATGCATGAAGATATTGCCTATCAAACAAAAGATTGGGGAGTTATTGTTGTTGATATTTTTGATAAAAATAAAAATCTCGGTGCATTAGGTGTTGTTGGGAGTTCTTATAAAGCTTCAATACCATCTGGATGGGGAGCAGAGGGTTTTGAAGGTGAGACTACATTCTCCAATTATATTCAATCATATAAAAGAAAAAAGGCCGAAACAGAATTGATTCATCATAATCCTGGTACAAAAGATTTAGCAAACGTAGCCTGTGTGGATGGAATGTGGATTTGCACAACAAAAAACATTGTAACGCATAAACCATTCGACGAGAAATTACTTAAAGGATTTCACTGTTACGATATTGATTTTTGTTTAAATGTTGGTCAAGATCACGATGTTATGGTTACATTTAATGTGTTAATGCATCATTTTTCTGAAGGAAGTTTTGATAAGCATTGGCTTGGAGACACATTGAAGATTCATGAAAAATGGAGTTCAATTCTTCCTAAGATTACCTCAAATATTTCTAAATACAAGCAACAAATTATAGAGAAAAGGGCTTTTAAAAGCTTAATTAAGCATTTTTATAAGCATAATCTTGATTTGACAACTGTTTTCAAAACACTTTGGTCTTTCAAGAAAAGGAAGAAAATAAGCTTGTTAGTTTACATCAAACTTCATTATTATGCTTTAAAATTTTATTCATCAAAGCGATAAATGATTTAAAATTTATTAGACATATTAAACCATAGTACTTTCGCTTTATTCCCTGTACTTTCTTGCACAATTTTGAAAAATATACTGATTATGTTTTTGTGTAGATAACCAAATAACGTCTTTCTATTTATAAAAAGTAAACGAAATAAAGCAATTGAAAAATATTTTTCATCACGCTTAGTCAATAACTTAATCAACTGTTCATACAATTTGATATCTGATGAAGTATTTTTCTCATAAGAACTTAAGCTTTTAATATAACCTATACGAACCTCGTTTATTTTTGTTCTATTGCCTAGCTTGCGGTTAAATTCTTCACTTTTAGAGCTAAATTTTCGCTTGTCTAAAATGTCTGTTATTGATAAAGCATGCTGACGATATTGAACCAAAACTTCTTGTAAATAACTAACTTTTCCAATAATTAGTGCAACGTAGGTAACCCAATGATCATGTGGGATATTTTTAGGAAACGGAACAATTTCTGAAATTAACACACTTCGAAACATCAAAGCATGTCCAGCAACACAATTATTATAAACTACTTCATGATGATGTCTTGTATTGATGTACCCAGAAGTTTGTGAGAGTTTCTTATTTAAAGTCAAACCGCTTTCATCAATATACTCAGAATCATGATACACCATCACATCATCACCAGAGAAATTAGATAGCAAAGTTTCGATTTTATTTGGCAACCAATAATCATCTTGATCACAAAAGGCTATAAACTCACCTTTGCAGTATTGTAAAATAGTCTCAAAATTTTTTGCATACCCTACATTTAGCTCATTTATTCGATACCTAAAATTTGGATATTGTATTTCAAATTCTTTAAGTATTGAAGGTGTTAAATCAGTAGATTTATCATCATTTACAATAATTTCGATATTTTTATAAGTCTGATTAATTAAGCTTTGTAGCTGCTCTTTTAAATAAGCTGCTCCATTATATGTACAAACCGCTATAGAAATTAATGGAAAGTTACTCATTTTATTAAGCCTTATTTGTGCGACTTTTGATAAGAGCATATTTCAAAAGTTTATTGAATTTACTTAACTTACTTTTCCTAGATAAATGAAGAAGCGTTTCCTCATTTCTTATCAAAAAAAATAATAACTCAAAATTTAGGTATCTAGCTCCTTTTTTAAAAAGAACCAATAGCTTTTTGGCAAAATCATTTTTATTAAAAGCAAATTTTGCAAAACTCTCTACTTTATCGATCTCATGAGTCCGATTACGGATGCTTTTCTTCTTCCTTAATATATCTGTTGAATTATCTCCGTGACGTCTAAACTTCACAAGTTTCTCATCTATAAAGTTTATGCTACCAAAGTTGGTTGCAACATACGCGATCCATTGATCATAAAATATATTAGCTGGAAAATTCACTAGATAATCTTTAAGTGATTTTTTAAAAAGAATTGTATGTCCAGAAACACAGTTTTCAAATAAAAAGTGCCTAGGATCATTTCCATTATATGGTTTGCAGATATCAAAAACAGATTTATTTAAAGTATTGCCGTTCTCGTCTACAAATTCAGAATTATGGTAGTTAAGTAAATTATCTTTTATGCAATCGAGCTGTCTATAAATTTTATTTTCCAACCAAATATCATCTTGATCAGAGAGTGCAATATAATCTCCGTTACATAAAGAAATTGCCTTTTCGAAATTCTTTCCATAACCGAGGTTGGTTTCATTTTGATATACTGTGATTTTGTTAAATTCACTTTCAAAAGATCGTAGAATTTCTAATGTTCCATCCAGTGATCGGTCGTCAACAACAATAATTTCTAAATTTGTATAGGTTTGGTTCAAAATAGAAGTTAACTGATCTCTTATAAACCTTTCACCATTATAGGTACATAATGCTATTGATACCAAAGGCTTATCCACATCCTTAATCATTAAAAGTTTGCATATCAATTAATCTTTTATACAAGCCAGTTTTACTCATCAATTCTTGATGACTACCACTTTCAGCAATCTCACCCTTATCAATTACTACGATTAAATCTGCTTGTTGTATAGTGCTTAAACGGTGAGCAATTACAATAGATGTACGGTTTTGCATTAAATTATTTAAGGCATCTTGCACCAATTTTTCAGATTCTGTATCTAATGCAGAAGTTGCTTCATCTAATAACATAATTGGTGGATTTGCTAAAACAGCTCTCGCAATGCAGATACGTTGTTTTTGTCCTCCAGAAAGCTTATTCCCTCTATCGCCAACAAATGTTTGGTAACTATTTTCGGTATTTAATATAAATTCATGTGCATTGGCAATCTTTGCTGCAGCCATCACTTCATCAATTGTTGCATCAGGTTTGCCAAAGGCGATGTTATTGAAAATGGTATCATTAAATAAAAATGATTCTTGATTAACAATTCCCATTTGCGAACGGATACTTTCTACCGTTAAATCTTTATAATCAAAACCATCTATGGCTATAGTTCCAGATTTTGGATCGTGAAAACGAGGGATTAAATCCATCAATGTGCTTTTGCCACCACCAGATGGACCAACCAAAGCAACTGTTTTACCTTTTTGAATGGTTAATGAAATGTTTTTTAATACCTGTTTGTCTCCATAATTAAAGCAAACATCTTTAATAGTTAAAGCATTATTGAAATGATCTAATTCAACTGCATCAAGCTTATTCGTAAGTTCTGGTTTTGTATCAATTAAATCTAAAACTCTTTCTCCGGCAGAAATACCTGAATGTATGCTGCTAAAAGAATCGGTAATCGCTTTTATTGGTTGCATAACTTGTGAAAATGTTGCTAAGTAAATTACAAATTCACCAGCTTTTAAATCACTGTTACCGCTTAAAATCATTCCGCCACCATACAAAAGAATAAAAACAACCACAAATACACCTAATGTTTGCGATACTGGTGAAGCAAGCTGCTGCCTCCTGGCCATTTTTCTATTCAAATTAGAATAGAATTGGTTTTCTGCTTGAAATTTTTCCTTTATCCTAAAAGTGGCATTAAAAGCTTTTATAATTTTTATTCCGCTTAACGATTCATCTAAAAAGCCTATCATTTTCGCAAAAGATTCATGTGAAAGCGTTGACTGCTGTTTTAATCTTTTAACAATCTTACTAATGATAAAACCAGAAACTGGAATTACCAGCAAAGAAAATAAAGTTAGTTTAAGTGATATAGATACCAATACTGCAACATAAAAGATCAGCTGAACAGGCTCTTTAAATACAACCTGCAAAGTATTGGTAACAGTAAATTGAACAACCTGTACATCAGAAGCAACTTTAGAAATGATATCGCCTTTTCTTTCGTTGTTAAAAAAGCCGACATGTAAGTTCATTACGTTATCAAACACAGCTTTTCTAAGTTTTAACAGTGTATGCACTCTCAAGTCCTCCATATATCTCTGAGAAAAATATCGGAAAAAATTTGCCAGCAATACTGTAACAATAACTACAACACAAATTAATTGTAGTGCATAGGTTTTATCATGAGTTAATATAACTTGATCAATATATTGGCTAAATAAATTCATCGGGTTCCAAGAAGTGTCTTTGGTTACCACAGAAATTTGGTCTTCTCCAGGCTTTAGGAATATGGTATTCATAATTGGCCCTAGAAGCGTGAAAAGGAAAGTATTAAATATAATGGCGAAAAGGGTTGCTATAATATATGGTATCGCAAACTTTTCTATTGGTTTAGCAAAGGATAATAATCTAAAGTAGGTTTTCATTTAAAAAATTAAAGATAGCAAAGTTACGTTTTTTGTTGTTTGTTTATCGATATATCAAATTAGTCAAATATTACAACGCCATTTAAATCAAAATCACATTGTTAGTTAAAGATAAAATTATGTTTATTTGTGGTGATGAATGACTACCAGAAACTTATTAATGGCATAAAAGAAGGTGATTTTCGCATTTTAGCAAGGGTTTTAACTCTTGTAGAAAATGAAATTGAACCTGCTTTAAGTTTGTTACAGGATTTGGAAATCAAAAATATTTCTGTTTTGGGAATAACTGGTCCTCCCGGAGCTGGTAAAAGTACGTTGGTTAATCAAATTACCAATCATTATACCGCAAATAATAAAAAGGTAGCCATTTTGGCAGTTGATCCAACCTCTCCGTTTAACTTTGGTTCTTTATTGGGAGATAGAATTAGGATGTCTCAGCAATTTAATAATCCAAATGTTTATATCAGATCTGTGGCTACCCGTGGGGCGTTAGGAGGTGTTTCAGTAAAAACATTAGAAATGATCGATGTTTTAAAAGCCTCAAATTTCGATTTGATTATTGTAGAAACAGTTGGTGTTGGTCAATCTGAAGTTGAGATAGCGGGTTTGGCAGACAAAACTTTGGTTGTTTTAGTTCCCGAATCGGGTGATGAGATTCAGAATATCAAATCGGGTTTGATGGAAATTGCACAAGCTTTTGTAGTAAATAAAGCAGATAGAGATGGTGCCGATACTTTTGCAAATAATCTAAAAAAAATGGTTCATCAGCAAAGTGAAGTTATACCTGTGTTTAAAACAGTTGCTGAAAAAAATGAGGGAATACCTTTGTTATGCAAATGGATTGCTCAAGCGCCTGATAGTTTAAACCAAAGAAAGAATTTTTTAATGGCGGAGAAAGCTATAAGATTAATACAGTTTCATCAAATGAAAAGTATAGATCAAAAAAAGCTTCGTCAGGCTGTTGACGAAGCTATAAAGAGTTCAAAATTTAATATTTACAAATTTGTAGACAATTGGCTTAAGCATTCATAAGCTCTTCAATTTCATCTGCAATAATTGGAATTTCGGACATTAAATCAATACTTCCATTTTTAGTAATTAAAATATCATTCTCTAATCTAACACCAAAACCTTCTTCTGGAATGTAAATACCTGGCTCACAAGTTAAAATATTCCCTTCTGCAAAAGGTGTATATCTTCCTGCAAAATCATGTACATCTATACCTAAGTGATGAGATGTGCCATGCATAAAATATTTTTTATAAGCAGGGAAGTTGGGATTTTGATTTTTTACATCATTGCTTGTAATTAACTTGAGCTTAATTAATTCTTCAGTCATAATTTCTCCAACTTGTTCATGATACGTATTCCAAATCGCCCCTGCCACCATTAATTTTTTAGCCTCGTTTAGCACATTTAATACAGCATTGTAAACATCTTTTTGTCGATTGCTAAACTTACCATTCGCAGGAATAGTTCTAGTTAAATCTGCATTATAGTTTGCGTACTCTGCTCCAAAGTCCATCAAAATTAGATCACCATCATTGCAAATTTGATTATTATCATTGTAATGCAAAATGTTAGCGTTGTTTCCTGAAGCTATAATTGGGGTGTATCCATGTCCAGTTGCTCTTTGCTTTATAAACTCATGAATAATTTCTGCTTCAATCTCATATTCTGAAATGCCAGGTTTAACGAATTTTAAGACTCTAATAAATGCATCTTTTGTAATATTACAAGCCTTTTGGGTAAGTTCTACCTCAATTTCTGATTTAATCGCCCTCAAATTCCGCAATATTGGAGCAGACCTTTCATACTGATGTAGCGGGTATTTTTCCTGTAATTGATTGACAAATCTTAAATCTCTATAACTAACTGTATGAGCATACCGGTCATTTTCGTTTAAGTTAAGATATATATGATCAGCATAATTGATTATACTATGAAAAATATTGTCAAAATCTTCAAGCCAGTATACAGTTTGTATGCCTGATGTGTGTCTTGCTTGCTCTTTTGTATATTTATGCCCCTCCCAAACTTTAATGAATTCATTTGTCTGTCTTAAAAATAGGACTTCTCTGTATAGTGGATTAGGACACTCTGGATAAAGTAAAAGAACGGATTGTTCTTGATCTATGCCAGATAGATAGAATAAATCTGCATTTTGCTTGAAAAGAAAGTTTTGGTCTCCACTACGAGGGAACTCATCATTAGAATTAAATATAGCTATTGCATTAGTTTTAAGCTCCTTAATAAAATTTAATCGGTTCTGTATAAAAAGTAAATTGTTTATTTGCTTGTATTTCATATTTTTAGCTATCTTTAGTTAAAGTCAATTAATCAAATATAATAATTTGTGCGTTTAAACTAAAGTTTGGAACGGAGTTTGTGTATGTGTTTTGAGATTATAAAAATTTGTTTAATTTTGTCTTACAAAAAATTATACAATTAATATTTGTTTAACCTTAAAAAAGAAAATTATGAATTATTCTACTTTAAAAAAGGGTGTTGTTGCATCTCTTGTAGCAGTAATGGGAGTTACCTCTCTTGCTAGCGCTCAAGATGCTCCTGCAACCACTTCTTCTGCGAAAGTATTCGGCGGAAGAGCTCAGTACAGAACATGGTCATTAGGTGTTAATGGTGGTGTTTTATCTCCAGTTATCGCTATCGGTGGTACTAATGATTTCTCTAACTATGATGTTAATTTAGGTTACGGAATTTCATTACGTAAACAATTAAGCCCTGATTTCGGTTTGGAAGGTAACATTACACGTGGTAAAATTTCTGGAACTAACAAAGATTATCCTGGTGGTGTTGCTAATGGTGTTAGAGAATTTGAAACTGACATTCAATATGCTGCTGATTTAAGAGGTGTTGTTAATGTTGGAACTATCGATTTCTTACGTCGTGAGAACTCTGTTAACTTCTTCGTTAGCGCTGGTTATGGTTTAATGGCCTTTAATCCTAAAGTTGTTACTGCTGCTGGAACTACTATTGATAACAAAGGTAGATTTGGTGACAATGGTGATAATGATTATATCAAACAAGCTTACATCCCTGTAGGTGCTGGTATTAAATTCAAAGTATCTGACCGTGTTGCTTTTAACTTAGCTTATACAATGAACTTTGTTGATGGTGATAACTTAGATGGTGTTTATGCTAACGCAACTACTAAAGATAAATTCTCTTACGGTTCTGCTGGTTTAGAATTCTCTTTAGGTTCGAAAGCTAAACCAAACTTGGATTGGGTTAACCCAGTAGCTATGATGTATGATGAATTAAAAGATCCTACATTACGTCAAGAAGTTGAAGCATTGAAAAACCGTGTATCTAACGTAGAAAAATCTGTTGAAGATTTGAAAAAAGATACTGATGGTGACGGTGTTGCTGATCAATTCGACAAATGTGCTGGTACTCCTGCTGGTACTAAAGTTGATGGTTCTGGTTGTCCACTTCCTGTTCCAGCTCCTGTAACTGCTCCAACTGAAACTGCATCTAATGTAACTGGTTTCGAAACTATCCAATTTGAATTTAACTCTTCAGTTTTAAAAACTGAATCATATCCAACTTTAGATAAATTATCTTCAGTATTGCGTGAAAACGGTGGTAAAGTAACTACAAAAGGTTACGCTTCTAGCGAAGGTACTGCTGCATACAACATGAAGTTATCTAAAGACAGAGCTAATTCTGTTAAAACTTACTTGGTGAACTCTGGCGTTAACGCTAGTCAAGTAACTGCAAGAGGTTATGGTGAAGCAAATCCAATTGCTTCTAACGATACTGAAGAAGGTCGTATCCAAAATCGTCGTGTTGAAACTTCAAGAAACTAATCTTTCTTAGTTCGATAAAAAAAGTCCTAACCATTTGGTTAGGACTTTTTTTTTATACCTACATTTGCATATGTACTTTTTTAGAAAGAAAGATCCTAATCGACCATCTAATTTTAATCTTAAAGCCATGCATTTCATTAATGCGTTAGCTATTTTATTATTTATTGGTGGTGTTGTGTACAAATTAATTCACTGGTTTATATTAAAAAGATAATGAAAACAATCATCAACACATCAAATGCTCCGGCTCCAATTGGGCCATATAGTCAAGCTGTGTCAGCTGGCGGATTTTTATTCGCTTCTGGTCAAATAGCAATCAATCCAGAAAACGGAGAGTTAAATATAGGCTCAATTGCTGAAGAAACTCATCAGGTAATGCGAAATATAAAAGCAGTTCTAATAGAGGCTGACTATGAATTTGCTCATATTGTTAAAACCACTATTTTTTTATCTGACATGAATTTATTTGCTGAAGTAAATGAAATTTATGGCTCATACTTCGAAACAGAATTTCCTGCTCGTGAAACAGTTGCGGTTAAAGGTTTACCTAAAGGTGTTAATGTAGAGATTTCTATTACAGCATTTAAAGCTTAAATTCTTTTGAGATCCAAATCGAAGTATTTATTAGCCGCATTTTTGTCGGTTGCCATTTGGGGATTTTTTTCAATTCCCCTTAGAAATTTAAAAGCATTCCCTTCAGAAGAAATTTTATACTATCGCATTTTTACTTCATTACTTGTAATATGGATAGCTATATTATTATTTAGACGCAAATATTTAAGACAGGATTTGCAATACTTCAAATCCGTTAATTTAAAACAAAGGAGAATTATTGTTTGGCAGATTGTTGGAGCATCTGTATTACTTACATTAAACTGGTATACTTTTATTTATGCAGTAAACAATGTGAGCTTAAAATCTGCTGCATTTGCTTACATGGTATGCCCTTTAATAACAGCCTTTGGCGGCTTCCTAATTCTTAAGGAAGATTTGTCTAGAATTAAGTTAATTGCTTTAAGTATTGCCTTACTTAGCATTGTTTTACTAGCTACTGGATCTTTTATAGAAGTTATATGGTCTGTTGGCATTGCAGCACTTTATGCATTTTACTTAATTATACAACGTAAAATGCAATATTTAGATAAGTTGAATGTTTTAGCTGTACAAATAGCTTTGGCCGTAGTTTTAATGATGCCTTTTTATTTATATCATCATGAGGCATTTCCAGAAGGGATATGGTTTTGGAGCCACATTATAATTATAGCTATTGCATTTACACTAATACCACTGTTTTTAAGCTTGTATTCGTTAATTGGCATTCCTTCATCAACCTTAGGAATTATCATTTACCTGAACCCAATTATAGCTTTTGCAATTGCTGTACTTTACTTTAACGAACAAATAAGCTTTAATCAATTATTAGCATACTTATTACTCTTATTTGCTGTTTTCTTATTTAATTGGTACTTGATAAAAGATATCTTTAATTTTAAAAGAAAATAATTTCGCTTTGTTTGCCACTAATTTAGAAACACCACTTGTTTACCTAAAGGGCGTTGGCCCTAAACGAGCCGAGCTCTTGCAAAAAGAGTTGGGTATTTCTACCTATGAGCAACTTTTAAATCATTATCCTTTTAGATATATTGATAGAACTCGTTTCTATAAAATAAATGAGCTCAACCCGGAGATGCCATTGGTACAGGTGGTAGGAAAAATTTTAAGTAAAGAAGTAGTTGGCGAAAAGCAAAAGAAACGAATTGTTGCGAAATTTGCTGACGAAACAGGAACCATGGACCTAGTTTGGTTTCAAAGTTTAAAGTGGGTTGAAGAAAATGTGATGAGAGGAAGTACTTACATCGCCTTTGGCAAACCAGCCTTATTTGGCAGTAGTTTTAGTATCTCACATCCTGATTTAGAAAATTATCCCAGACAAACTGGCATAACAGGTAACTTAACCCTGCAGCCTATTTACCACACTAGCGAGAAGATGAAGAAAGGATTTTTGGATAGTAAAGGTATCCAAAAGTTAATTCATCATATTATTGAGTTACATATTAACGAAGTTAGAGAAACTTTAACAAGTTACATTCTAGAAAAGTATAAACTCGTTAGCAGAAAAGACGCTTTAATTCACGTTCACTTTCCGGCAAACACTACCATGTTGCAGCATGCAGAACGGAGACTAAAATTCGAAGAGTTGTTTTTTATCCAACTTCAGCTACTGCATAATAAACAAATAAGAAGTTTAAAATTTAAGGGCGCAGTTTTTAATACTGTAGGTGAGAGAATTAATACCTTTTACAATACAATGCTGCCTTTTGCCCTAACAAATGCGCAAAAGCGGGTAATTAAAGAGATTAGATTAGACACCCAAAGGGGAAGCCAAATGAATCGCTTAATACAAGGCGATGTAGGGAGTGGTAAAACTGTAGTGGCATTAATGAGCATGCTGTTAGCTAATGACAACGGTTATCAAGCTTGTATGATGGCTCCTACCGAAATTCTTGCTCGTCAGCACTACCAATCGCTAGTAGATTTGCTTAAAGGAGAATTGGTTAATGTTGGGATCCTGACGGGAAATACAACAAAAAAACAAAGAACAATTCTGCATCAACAGTTAGAGAGCGGAGAGATTGATATTTTAGTTGGTACACATGCTTTGATAGAGGACAAAGTGAAGTTTAAAAATTTAGGCTTAGTTGTAATTGATGAGCAGCATCGTTTTGGAGTAGAGCAAAGAGCTAAACTTTGGCGTAAAAATGTAATTCCACCGCATATATTGGTGATGACGGCTACACCAATTCCACGAACGTTAGCTATGACGTTATATGGTGATTTAGATGTATCTGTTATAGATGAATTGCCTGTGGGCAGAAAACCGATTGAAACTTTGCACTTGTACGAGAGCCAGCGTTTACGAATGTTTGGTTTTATGAAACAAGAGATTGCTAAAGGTAGACAAGTTTATATTGTTTATCCCTTGATACGTGAAAGTGAAAAGTTAGATCTTTTGCACCTCGAAGCTGGGGTAGAGCAAATGCGATTAGAGTTTCCTTTCCCGAAATTTCAAATAAGCATTGTTCATGGTCAGATGCCAAACGCTGATAAACAATTTGAAATGCAGCAATTTATTGACGGCAAAAGCCAAATTATGGTGGCTACAACGGTAATTGAAGTAGGCGTAAACGTTCCAAATGCTTCTGTAATGATTATTGAAAACGCAGAGCGATTTGGACTTTCACAATTGCATCAATTACGCGGCAGAGTTGGTAGAGGTGCAGAACAATCCTATTGTATTTTAATGTCTGGTAACAAACTCGGACAAAATTCAAAGCTCCGTTTGGAAACGATGGTTAAAACAAATAACGGTTTCGAAATTTCTGAAATTGACTTACAATTGCGTGGTCCTGGTGATATTACCGGTACACAACAAAGTGGTGTTTTAGAATTGAAAATGGCTAATTTGGCTAAAGATCAGATTATTCTGCAAGAAGCAAGAAATACGGTTATAGAAATTTTTGAAAAAGACCCGATGTTAGAATTGCCAGAAAATATTCTACTTAAAAATTACTTGAATAAAAAAGCAAGAGCAATCGCTTTTGATAAGATTTCTTAAACCCCAAACCCTAAAATGGCTTTTGTCTGAAGAAATAATTATCGTTTCTTTTTTAAAGAATAGGATGATAACTTAGAGCCCCTTTATGGGTTTGGGGTTAATCCTCATCACTTCCTGGCAAACTGCCTGCGCCACTATAAGCACCTTTACGGATGATTGGCATCTTCAGATATTTATACAACTCATCTAATTGCATTAAACTTCCGTTGGTTTTGTTGCCCAAGAAAATTACTACAATATCTTTATCTAAATCGCGGATGTAAATATGGCGGAAACCATGCCACCAACCTGTATGGTACACTACTTTATCCATGCCTTTTCCATCAAACATTCTCCAGCCGTAGCCATAGTTAAAGTGACCATTAACAGGTTTATTTCTGCCAACGTAGGCAGAATCTAAACTTTTATTGGTAAGCAATCTTTCACTTTTAAGATATTTGTCAAACAACACCAAATCGTGTATAGTGCTGTAAATTCCTTTATCGCCAACAGGGCCATCTAAAAAGTTTTGTGCTACAGAGTATTTAAAATTGTTACGGTCATGACCAACCACATCAACAGGAATTTTTTCGTATTCGGCTTTAGAATAAACATGTGTGTTTTTCATCCCTGCTGGTTTGAAAACATTTTCCATCATGTACTGCGAGTAACGTTTGCCAGAAACTTTTTCAATAATGCCGCCTAAAACCATGTAGTTAGAGTTGTTGTAATGAAATCTGTTATCTGGTTTGGCATAAGGATTAGGTTTTTTATCTGCAATAACTTGCATAACTTCCTGATTTGAAATCCCCTTTTTCATATCCTTCTTTTCCTTGCGCCAAATTTCATCTATAAAGTAAACATAATTCATCATTCCACTTCTGTGGGATAAAAGGAGTTTTACCGTAATGCCATCGTATGGAAAGTTTGGAAAGAACTTTTTAACATTATCGTTTAAACTTAATTTGCCAGCTTCTACCAATTGCATAATGGCAACACCAGTAAATGTTTTAGTGATGGAGGCCAACTCAAATTCAGAATTAATTTTTAAGCTATCGCGATGTAAATAGTCAGCCCAACCTTTGGCACCCTGATATAGAATTTTACCTTTTTTAGCTACTAAAATGTTGCCATTAAAACCATATTTCCGGTGCAAATTTTCTGCAAAGTCGGCAATCCATTTATCTTCTTTTTTGGGATTGTAAACCAAGAGCAAACTATCTGATTTATCATCTTCTTTTACTCTGACTTTTTTATCGGCAGCAGCCTGTTTAACTTTTTCTTCTTTTGATGTACAAGATGAGAGTGATATAATGGTTAAAGCAAATGCAGTAAATAGTAGACGAAACTTCATGTAGATAGATATACAGGTTTAAAAAGTTGGCAAATTAAGGATTATTGCTTTTTTAAACGCAAAAGAGTTTTAAACATTGTTGATTTAGTTATCAATTCTATTACATTTCTAAACTAAATTCCTTGTAGCGCCTGTTTAACTGTTTCTTTATTAGGTTTTGAAATGGGTATTTTTTCTCCTGAAGTTAATAGCAAAATACCACCATCTTCCTTTAGCCAACTTTTAACAAATAATGGATTTACCAGATGGCTTTGATGTGTTCTTAAAAACCCATTAGGTTTTAATAAATCAGCGTATTCTTTTAATGATTTAGAGATTAACACCTTTTCATCATTTACTAAAAAGAAAAAAGTGTAAGTATTATCAGCTTCGCAGCGTACAATTTCATTTAAAGCAATATACCTTATTTCATTTTGCATGGGTAACGCAATTTTAACATTGGCGGGATCTGGTTTTTTAATTTGTTGCAATAAAAAATCGAGTCGAGATGATTGATTTTGAGTAAGCATTTTCTGTTCGGCCTTAGCTACCGCATATTTTAACTCTTCAATGTCTATTGGTTTAAGTAAATAATCTAATGCTGCAAATTTTACTGCCTGTATGCCATAATGATCATAAGCGGTTACAAAAATTACCTCGAAGTTTTGTTTAGAAAGTCTTTTTAACACATCAAAACCAGTTTGTTTACCGATCTGAATATCTAGGAAAACCAAATCTGGCAAATGTTTTTCAATGGTTTCAACCCCATCATTTACATTTTGCGCTGTACTAATGATAGCAACTTGCGGACAATGCTTTGTAAGCAATGTCTGCAAGTTTTCTAGGTTAGAAATTTCGTCGTCTATTAAAATTACCCTCATTTATATTACAGCCAATCGGTTAATATTAAACATATTGTAGTACCGTTTGAGTTTGATTGTATAGCTAAATTAAAGTGATTTTCTTTATAAACACTATTTAACAAATTAATTCGGTTTTGGCTTAAAGCTAATCCAAGTCCGTTATGCTTTATTGTTGTGTCAAAACCATTACCATTATCGCTAACAGTTATAACCAGATCATTTTCTTTTTTGTTAAATATGATGATGATTTTACCATTGTCGGGTTTTTGAGCGATACCGTGTTTTACCGCATTTTCTGCAAAAGGCTGCAACAGCATACTTGGGACCTCTATATTGTTTAAATCTAAGTTTTCTGAGTGGTTGATTTCATATTTAAATCCAAAACGCAATTGTTCCATTTGTAAATAGTCGTCCAACAAAGTTTTTTCTTGCGATAAACTAATCAGTTCCTTATCATCGAGCACATTACGTGTTAATCGAGCAAATTTGGAAAGATATTTATTGGCATTTTCTGTTTCGTTTTTGTTCATTAAATTTTGGATGCCGGACAAGGCGTTAAATAGGAAATGTGGGTTTAGTTGCGATCTAATAGAGCTGAGTTGGAGCTTTGCAATTTCCTTCTCTTTAAATTGTTGAGCAAGTTTTTTAGCTTCCTTCTTTTTGATATAGGTTATACATGCACCAGCGATAGCTCCAAAAACTGCAGATGCGATTAACACAATAAGGATTAAATCTTTTTTGCTGTAGTCTTCTTCATCTAATGTGATAGATAGCGTGTGTTTGGTAGTATATTTTTCTATTTCTTTTGGCGAAAAATCGCATTCAATGCATTTATTCCAGTCAATTGATGGCTGAATAATAATTTCGTACTCACCAGACTTTTTGAAAATATTTCTATCGACTTTTATATAAGGCAGAGCCTTATGATCTTCACTTATGACGTTACCATATTCCCATGTAGTTGATTTGAAGATTATTTTATTCGTTTTTTTATCTTTTATAGAAATATTGTAGAGATAATCAATATCAGATAGGTTTTTTACAAAAGTTAATTCATTGTCTTTTTCAGTGAGGATAAGGTTAATTTTTTCTTTTGGATCCTTAATCCAGCTGTAATCCACACCTATATCAGTTTTGAAACGCTTTGCAAAACCCTGGATTTTAGCTTTTGGAATAGGTTTCCCGTAAAAAATAGTTTTGTAAACATCCTGAGGCTTTTTGATGTCATATGATATTATGGTAATAATCTTATCTTTTATTGGAAATACACCAAATGTTGTAGAACTGAATAGTTCTTCATCGCCCCCAGCATGAGTATCTTTAAGTGTTGTTAAGTCGATTGACTTGTTTAGCGCAGTTGGTTCGTCATCAACCAAAATAGTGAACCTATAGTTTTCAATATTTATGTTTTTTCTAAAATTAATTCTAATACTCACATTGCTTACTTCGGGTAAGAAATTGAAGGTTGTATTAGGTAAATTCGGAAATACCGTGCTGCGTACGTTTTTGGCTAAACTGTCAACACAGATTTGCATTTGTGCGCCCGCACCATATATTCGATTATAATTAATTCCTTTTTGAGCTTTTGCTAAAGAAATTGATAGGATTAAGCTGAGAATGATAAAGGTTATCTTTTTCATATTGTTAAGTTTAATTTTCACCAAACTTGAGGCAATAATAGCGAAACTAAAACCATAAAACAGCATAGCGTTTGTTTGGATTAGTAGTTACCTAGTTTTGTGCAGTATTTGGAATTGCCAAGAGCTACTGGCTTTGTAAAATAAACCCAATTGTAGCGAACACGTAGGGCTAAACCTTTGGTTGCCCGAAGTAAAGCGGAAAGTGGGGCTAAAGCTTGCCAAGAACTACTTCCAATGTTTTTCTAATGTTTATGTAACGTTTCTAAATAAATTTCCTTTAAGGGGCAAAAAGGTTAAATTTGGGGAAAAAATAATAACAACATGAGTTTTAGAATAGAACACGATACCATGGGCGAGGTTCAGGTGCCCGCAGATAAATATTGGGGTGCACAAACCGAACGTTCGCGTAACAATTTTAAAATTGGTCCTGAGGCAAGTATGCCGAAAGAAATTATACATGCTTTTGGTTATTTGAAAAAAGCAGCAGCTTTGGCTAATGCCGAATTAGGTGTTTTAACATCTGATAAAGCACAATTAATTGCCAATGCTTGCGATGAAGTTATTGCTGGTAAATTAGATGGCGAGTTTCCGTTGGTAATTTGGCAAACAGGTTCGGGTACGCAAAGTAACATGAATGCGAATGAGGTTATTGCCAATAGAGCACATGTGCTAAACGGTGGTAGTTTAGCTGATGACAAAAAAGTTTTGCACCCGAATGATGATGTAAACAAATCTCAATCGAGTAATGATACCTACCCAACTGCGATGCATATTGCAGCATATAAACAAGCGGTAGAAATTACCATACCAGGATTAGAAAAATTAAGAAATACTTTGGCTAAAAAAGCTGCAGGTTGGAATGATATTGTAAAAACTGGTCGTACGCATTTTATGGATGCAACGCCATTAACCTTAGGGCAAGAGTTTTCTGGTTATGTACAGCAAATAGATAATGGTATTAGAGCAATTAAAAATGCTTTGGTAATGATTAGCGAATTGGCTTTGGGTGGTACTGCAGTTGGTACGGGTTTAAATACTCCTGCCGGATATGATGTTTTGGTGGCCAAAAAAATAGCAGAACTAACAGGTTTAGGTTTTGTAACTGCGCCGAATAAATTTGAAGCTTTAGCAGCGCATGATGCAATGGTTGAATTGTCTGGCGCTTACAAACGCGTAGCTGTTTCGTTAATGAAGGTGGCTAACGATATCAGGATGTTAAGTTCTGGGCCACGTTCTGGAATTGGAGAAATCATTATTCCAGATAATGAGCCAGGTTCATCTATTATGCCAGGAAAGGTTAACCCTACACAGCCAGAAGCGATGACGATGGTTTGTGCACAAGTAATGGGTAATGATGTAACTGTAGGTATTGGTGGCAGCAATGGCCATTTTGAACTTAATGTTTTTAAACCTGTTATTGCAGCTAATGTTTTACAAAGTGGACGTTTAATTGGTGATGCTTGTGTTTCATTTAATGACAAGTGTGCTGAAGGTATTGAACCAAATAAACCGATGATTAAACAACACATGGAAAACTCTTTGATGTTGGTTACGGCGCTTAATCCGCATGTTGGTTATGAAAATGCTGCAAAAATTGCTAAAAAAGCACACAAAGAAAATAAAACTTTACGTGAGGCTGCTGTAGAATTGGGTTTATTAACCGACGAGCAATTTACTGCTTGGGTTAAACCAGAAGATATGGTGGGAAGCCTGAAATAAGGCTAGAGACTAAAGCAGAAAGGCAAAAGCAGAAAGATGATTTGCAAACACAAAATTGTAGCTAATTAATGATGAATTTTTTTTTTAATAGGAGTATTCTCTTTGCTTTAGTCTTTAGTCTTTCCGCTTTAGTCTTTTCATGCACCCGCTTACCAAATATACAAGGTAAGGGCGAGGCTTTGTTGCAAGGTGTTTGGAGGCAAGATAGTGTTGCAAATGCAGATCAATTGTTAAATTACACCAAACACCAATTTAAAATAACTTGCGATTCGTTTTACGTGGATTTAACAACTTATTCTAAAGTAAATTATTACGAAGATAGCTGCTTTAATAACGGCATTTGGAAAGAATACGCCAAGGGAACCTATGTGGTTAGAGGCGACACTTTACTGCTGAACGGAACTTTTACCAAAGCTAACTATAAACAAAAAGTTTCTGGCTGTTACCGAAACGGAAGATATTTAACAAGTTTTATGATCAAATCTTCTGGAGCTAATCAATTGGTTTTAGAAAGTTTAAACGATCAAAGAGAGTGTATATTGGCACTAAAAGAAAAAATTACTTGTGTGCCTAAAGAATTATAAAATGAAGAGATTTTCGAGTTTGAAAAAGGCAATTGCCTTTGTAGCTATTGCCGTTTTGCCTTTTACAGCATCGGCATGGGGTGTAATTGGTCATCGTGTAGTTGGCGACGTTGCCGATAAATACATTTCTGCTAAAACAAGATTAGCAATAAAGCAAATTTTGGGTAATGAAAGCTTGGCGATGGCTGCTAATTGGGCAGATTTTATAAAATCGGACACCAGCTACAATTATTTAGGCAATTGGCATTATGTAAACTTGCCGGCTAATTTATCACAAAGTGATGTTTTTACATTTTTAGATAAACAACCTGAGCCTAATATTTATAATAAAACCAATGAAATGATTGCTGTGCTTAAGAATAGCAAAAGTACAATGGAGCAGAAAAAGTTGGCTTTAAGATTGATTATTCATTTGGTTGGCGATATGCATCAGCCAATGCACACCGCCAGAAAAGAAGATTTGGGAGGAAATAGAATTCAGTTATTATGGTTCGGAGAAAAATCTAACTTACATAGAGTATGGGATGAAGGTTTAATTGATTTTCAGCAATTGAGTTTTACAGAATTTACAAAAGCCATTAATTTTACAACAGCACAGCAATTAGCAACCTTGCAAAAAGCTAGCTTAAAAGATTGCGTTTATGAATCTTATACTATTTGTAATAAAATTTATGCAACTGGTATTAAAAATGATGATAAACTAAGTTACCGATACAATTTCGATTGGATTGGAACAGTTAACGAGCAGTTGTTAAAAGGTGGTGTTCGTTTGGCAGGAATTTTAAATAAAATTTACAAATAGGTTTTAAGTTTAATGATTTTGAATTTGTTGTAGCGTTTCTATTGCGAACATCGTATTAGCCATATAAATTAAAAAAACCATGACAAATTTTTTATTTGCACTATTAGTTTTATTGAGCTTTTCTTGTAAAAAAGACGACGCAGCAGAAAATATTACAGCATACCATTGGGTATTAAAAGCGCAAGTGGCTAGTCCCGCTGTAACAATAAATGGTAAAACATCAGCAGATTATTTGAGCTTACAAAACCCTGAGGGATGTTCGAAGAACTTCGCATTTACATTTTATGAAAATGGTATTTTTGCAGTAAGCTCAAACGGTGCGCTTTGTGATATGGTTGCAAACTCCGATCAACAAAAATGGAGTAAAGCGGGTGATCAAATTACATTGGATTATGGATACGGCCCATCTTCTGCTACGCTTACAATTAGTGGGAACGCTTTGATTCAAACATCAAATATTATTATGAATGGTTCAACGCACACAATAGTTTCTACATATAGGGCAGAAAAAAAATAGGATGAAGATTTTAATGGTTTGCTTGGGTAATATTTGTCGCTCGCCTTTGGCAGAAGGAGTAATGCGACATTTAATTGATGAGCAAAATTTAGGATGGCAGGTTGCTTCAGCAGGTACTGGTGATTGGCATATCGGTTGTGCACCCGACAAAAGAAGTATTGCTGTAGCTAAAAGTTATGGATACGACATCTCTAACCAACGAGCGAGGTTATTTACTGCAAAAGCCTTTGATGAGTTTGATCATATATTAGTGATGGATAAAAATAACTATAGAGATGTATTAAGTTTAGCCAAAAACGATGAGCAACGAAACAAAGTGCAGTTCTTTTTGCCAAATGAAGCTAATGTCACTGATCCATATCACGATCATCAATTGTTTGAACCCGTTTTTAAACAGGTGGAAGCTAGATGTAAAGCGTTAATAGAAGAGTTTAGAAGTTAGTTTTTTTAGCTCCTGATAAATAAATGAATTGGAACATACAAAAGGAAGCTAATGCGCCAAATGTATGCCATAAGAAGTGAGTTCCGAAACTTACAATTTCCCATTTATCCGCAATGCGAAAGGTTAATGCTACAATAAATGATAGCAAGGCTATACCAACCCATTTCCCATTTTTCCATTTTGTTTTAATAAGGAAGCCCAATACCGGTAATAAAACCAGTGCAGCCATCATTGCATAGTTAATGTTTACAAACAGATTCATATTTGTAGCCATATAGTTTCTAAACAAAAATTGAAACCCAATATATACAGCTACCAATAACAATGCATAATACCATTTTATCAGCTTTGCTAAGAAATAAACACCGGCAGATATACATAAAATCATAATTGGCATCCAATCCATCATTATAAAAATTGGCCATTGTCTTAAAGCGTGATATGTTGTGCCGCCAATTCCGCCTATGTAAAGTAAAATCAAACAATAGGTTAAGAAGGGATGAGATTGATTGTCATTGAACAATTTGATAGTCCAATAAATTGCAATAGCTAAAAAAAAGCAGGAAGTTATTGCGTTTAAAGGTTCTGGAAAAAGATGTTGTAAATTGGTTTCAGTGTAAATTGTGCCACCATCTGGCGGATTTTGAGCACTCAACATAAATATAAAATTTCTTTTAAAACGTAAAGGCTATTTTAAATGTTTTAAATTAAATTTATCAATCACAACAAAAATTATTTAATGCAACTACCACAATTATACATGATTTTATTGGGTGCTACACCTAAAGGAAGAAACATAGAACAACACGATATTTTTTTCGGAATAGGAAATTCAGTTAAGGATTTATTACCAGAAATGATTGCTTTTTGGCCTGAAGCCAAAGGTAAAATACATGTAGATGCCTACAGAATTGTTAAAAAAGTTGGTAATTATAAAGTAGAGGTTATTGCTAAAGCAGAGGAGAACAAAAGTGAAATTAGGAGTTTGTTTTTTATGAATTTGGGCGGTTACAAACGTGATGAATTTGAAGAACTGCATTACAAAATGTTAGCAGTTTCTGATCAAAAAGCATTAGCAATAAAAGAAGCTAAGGAAAGCGCTTTTTACAAACACGTTGGTTTCAAAGGAGCCACATCGCATATCGATGATAAATTTGGGGTTGATGTAGATGATATATTTGAGATAAAAGATATCTTATCGAAAGAAACAAAAAGTAAATACGCTTTAAAATTCACACCTGCAGAGGAAATGGCTGAAGATGAAATATTTTTAGGGTACTTGCCTTTGTCTAAGATTTAAAGTTGATAACATTCTATATTCCTAAATGTGCTAAATTCATATAAACATTTGCCAATGTTCTATGTTCTTTAAGCACATCAAAACTATAAAAAACATGGAAACTAGAACTGTAAATGCAGAAATTTTAAACGACCTAATTCAAATTAATAATGATAGGGTTGCAGGATATGAAAAAGCAATCGAGGAATTAAAATCTGAAGATGCTGATTTAAAAACTTTATTCGTAAAAATGATCGGCGAAAGTCACAAACATAAAATGGCTTTAGCTACAGAAGTACAAGCTTTAGGCGAAGAGGCAGAAAGCGGAACTACAAACTCTGGTAAAATTTACAGAGCCTGGATGGATGTAAAAGCTATTTTTTCTGGACACGATCGTAAAACCGTTTTAAATAACTGTGAGTTTGGAGAAGATGCAGCTCAGAAAGCATATAAAATGGCATTAGAAGAAGAAGGTTTGTCAGCAGATTTAAGAAGTTTAATTACCGAACAAAAAGCTGATTTAAGAGTTTCTCACGATGAGATTAAAGCATTGAGAGACGCTCAATAAATAAAACTCCCAAAAAGCAAAAAAGCCATCCGAATTATCGAGATGGCTTTCTTGCTTATAAAGCATTAGCTATTTACTTTCTAATTCTTTATCTAGATAGTAGGTTGCCTTTTGTATGGCATTATCTATCGTATCACTTAAAATGGTAATAAATGAACCTGATTTGGCATGTGTAACTAAATTTCTCATGCAATCTTCACCATTGTTATTTATTTCAATGTTAATATCAGGCTTCACCTCAGTCAATCCTTTAATTAAGAGATCAATTAATTCTTGTTGAGTTCTACCTCTAAGATATTTCTCTTGGCAAATCACTACTTTATCAAACATCTGCGCTGCAATACGAGCTGTTTCAATAATATCTTCATTTCTTCTGTCACCAGTTCCAGAAATTACGCCAACATGTTCGGTTGCATCTACTGTTGCTAAATAATCTTTTATTCCATTAAATCCATCTGGGTTGTGCGCAAAATCTACCAGAATTTTAAAATCTTTAAATTTAAATACATTCATCCTACCGGGAGTATGCGCTGCAGATGGAATGAATGTTTCTAACGAAAGTTTAATATCCTCAGTTTTACATCCGTATAAAAATGTAGTTAAGGTAGCAGCCAAAACATTTTGGATCATAAATGAAACAGAACCGTTAAAGGTCAGCGGAATGTGTGTTGCTTTTTCAACCCTTATTTTCCAATCTCCTTTTTTAATCGTGATGTAACCGTTTTCGTAGATCGCAGAAATTCCACCTTTTTTGCTGTGCTCTTTAATAGTCGGATTTTTTTCATCCATACTAAAATAAGCTATATTACAATCGGCGCTTTGTGCAATTTTTAAACAATAAGGATTATCTGCATTCAATACAGCCCAACCACTTCTTTTTACTGCCCCTATAATTACAGATTTTACGCGGGTTAAATCATCTAAATTATTAATATCTGAAATGCCTAAGTGATCTTCTTGAATATTCGTCACTACACCGATATCGCATTTATTAAAACCTAATCCTGCACGTAAAATCCCTCCCCTTGCGGTTTCTAAAACAGCAACCTCAACAGTTGGGTCTTTTAAAATAAATTCTGCACTAAATGGGCCAGTTGTATCGCCTTTCATTAAAAGGGTATTCTGTACATATATACCGTCTGATGTTGTAAAGCCAACCCTGCTGCCATTGTTTTTTACAATGTGCGAAATTAAACGTGTTGTTGTAGTTTTGCCATTTGTACCAGTAACTGCAATAATTGGAATACGAGCAGATTTCCCTGGCGGATAAAGCATATCAATTACCGGAGCGGCAACGTTTCTTGGTAAACCTTCGCTAGGTGCCAAATGCATTCTAAAACCGGGTGCTGCATTTACTTCTAACACTACGCCACCATTTTCTGTTAAAGGCTCGGTAAGGTTTTGCGCCATAATGTCAATTCCGCAAATATCTAAACCCACTATTCTAGATATACGCTCACAATTAAAAACATTTTGTGGGTGAACTTGATCTGTAACATCAATAGATGTTCCACCAGTACTTAAATTAGCTGTAGATTTTAAGTAAACAATTTCACCTATTGGCGCAACTGTTTCTAGTGTATAGCCTTTTTTCTCTAATAAATCTTCTGTATCTCTATCTATAGTAATTTCAGTTAGTACATTTTCATGGCCATAACCTCTTCGTGGATCTGCGTTTTCTTTATCTATTAATTGTTGGATAGTACTTGATCCATCACCTTTTATATGAGCAGGTACACGTAAAGCAGCCGCTACCATTTTATGATCAATTACCAAAACTCTAAAGTCATGGCCAGTTATAAAACGTTCAACGATAATTCTTCTAGAGTATTCTTTAGCATAGTTAAATGCTGCAATTGCTTCTTCCTCGTTTTTTACGTTTATGGTTGCGCCTTTTCCATGGTTGCCATCTAGCGGTTTAAATACCAACGGAAAACCAACTTTTTTAATTGCATCATAAACATCTTCTAAAGTTGATGCGGTTACACCTTTTGCAACAGGAATAGCTGCATCGCCAAGTAAACGTTTAGTTTCATCTTTATTGCCAGCAATATCAACCGCAATGCTGCTGGTTCTTTCTGTCATTGTTGCTCTAAAACGAACTTGGTTTTTTCCATAACCCAACTGCACCAATGAACTTTTGTTTAACCTTATCCAAGGGATGTCTCTTGCAATAGCTTCATCAACAATAGAACCTGTACTTGGTCCTAAACGTTCAGATTCTCTTAATTCACGCATCTTTTGTATGTCGTGCTCTAAGTCGTATTCTTTATTATCAATTAATGCTTCCGCTATGCGAACAGCAGATTCTGCTGCAAAAACTCCAGCTTTTTCCTCGGTATAACTAAAAACAACATTGTAAATCCCATCTGTTTTGGTTTGTCTAGTTCGGCCAAAACCTGTATCCATACCGGACAAAGTTTGTATTTCTAAGGCAATGTGCTCAATTACATGGCCCATCCAAGTTCCTTCTTCAACACGCAACAAAAAACCACCAGGTGCGCTTTTACTACAACGATGAGAGTATAAAGAAGGAATCAATTTTTCAATTCTTTCTCTAAAACCATCAATCAAATTTGTCGGACGTTGCTCCATGTCTTCCAAATCCAATCTCATCTGAATTAATTTTTTTCTGTTAATTGACCAAATATTTGGTCCTCTTAGTACCTGTATGCCTAATATCTTCATTTACTTGTATTGTTAAATTGGTGGTTTAGAGCGTTTACTCAAATGAGATTCATGTCTCAAAGAAAGATTTAAAGTATAAATTTTTTTTCAATTTAATGAATAACAAAAATAAAAGATTTTAAGCGCCATTAATTTTAAATAATAGTTAAATTATATGTACTCAAATCTCCAAAATGTTAATTAAAAGTATAATATTGATAAAAAATATGTTAAATATTAGGCTAATGCATATAAAATTGGCATTTTAGCGAAAATCAAAAGAATAAACATGGCTCCAAAAGGGAAATTAATAATAATTGGTGGCGCAATTAATACAGGAAGTTTTGCCGAAACACAGTTCGGATTGCCCCAAAACATGAACTTTTTTGAGCGTGGAATTTTAAAGAGAATAACTACTGAGTCTGCTAAAGATACTGAATCAAGGTTTGAAATCATGACCACCGCTTCTCTAATTCCAGAAAAGGTTGGTGAAGAATATATCAAGGCCTTTGCTCAATTAGATGTACATAATGTTGGAGTTTTAAATATTGCAAGTAGAGAAGAAGCTAATAATCCGGCCTATGCCGAAAGAATAAAGCAAGCAGATGTTATTATTTTTACTGGCGGCGACCAGCTAAGATTGTCATCAATATTTGGAGGTACTGAAATTCATCGCGTTTTGTTAGATAAATATCAAAATACTGAGATTGTTATAGCTGGTACATCAGCAGGTGCTGCAGCAAGTTCAAAAAATATGATTTATCAAGGAAGTAGTAAAGATGCTTTGCTAAAAGGTGAAGTAAAAATTACTGGCGGATTAGGTTTTATTGATGATGTAATAGTTGACACTCACTTTGTACAAAGAGGTAGAATTGGGCGTTTGTTATATGCAGCTGCTAGTAACCCTGGCATTTTAGGAATTGGCTTAGGAGAAGATACTGGTTTATACATACAAGGAAATACCATGGAGGCAATTGGCTCTGGAATGGTAATTTTGGTTGATGGTAGACAAATGTCTGATACCAATTTAACTGATGTGGAGATGGGACAGCCAGTATCAATTAAAAATATGGTGGTACACGTAATGTGCGATACTGATGTTTATGATTTATCTACACACCAATTGGTTATTCATCATCCTAAAACTGTACCGGTAGATTAATTCTGGTTTATATTTAGCTTGTACTATATAAACTTACAAGTCTTGATACTTGATACTCGGATCTTGATACTAAAATCTCGATACTTATTGCCTAAAAATGAAAGTGATTATACATGGCGGATTTTTCAGTGAATCAGCTACCAACCAAGAAACGAAAAAAGCAAAGCAAGATGCATTAGCTGAAATTGTCGAAAAATCGTATCAATTTCTTAGCTCTCATACAGCCTTAGAAACCGTTGTTTATGCAGTTGCTCTGTTAGAAGACAATGAATTATTTAATGCAGGAATAGGTTCACAAATACAAAGTGATGGCAAGGTAAGGTTAAGCGCTTCATTAATGGATGGCAAAAGCCAAAAATTTAGTGGTGTAATTAATTTAGAGGATGTAAAAAACCCTATTGAAGTTGCCAAGGAATTGTTGGCATACGATGATCGAGTTTTAAGCGGCGATGGAGCTTTGGAATTTGCTCGTAGCAAAGGATTCGAATATTTTAATCCTATTACCGTGCAAAGACAAAAGGAATATCAAGAGAAATTAAATCAACAAAATAAAAAAGGCACAGTTGGTTGCGTTGCAATAGATGCAGAAAGAAATATTGCTGCGGCAACATCAACCGGTGGAAAGGGTTTCGAAATTCCTTGCAGGGTTAGCGATTCGGCAACCGTGGCAGGCAATTTTGCTAATGAATTTGCAGGCATATCATGCACTGGTGTTGGCGAAGATATTGTGAGTGGTGCTTTGGCCGCCAAAATAGTAACCCGCGTAAGCGATGGATTTTCTCTTAAAGATGCTTGCAATAAATCTTTTCTAGAATTGCAAGCTTTTGATGGTTTTGCTGGTGTTATTGGTATTTCGGCCGAAGGCGAAGTTTACCATTGCGATTCACATCCTTACATGGTATGGGCATCTTTTGATGGTAGTTTACAGTTGTTTAGCTAAAATTTCTATATCTTCGTAGAATGAAGAAAATCTGTTTAACGTTTTCATTCTTATTGGTGGTTATTCAAGTTAGTGCCCAAAATATTAATTCTGGTCCTCAAGATGCACCCCAAGTAGGTTCTGCAATAAATATTGCAGTTGCCCAAAATGATGAAAATCAGGCTGATGAATTTTTTGAAGACGCAGAGCGGAACGAAAAAAGAGGAGATTTAAATGAAGCGTTAACCTTATTTGGTAAGGCTGCATTTGAATACAACAACGATAGAAAATTTAGCAGATACGGCGCAACTTTGTTAAGAATGAGTAACATCCACCTGTTGCTTACCCGTTATACAGAAGCGGAGCAGGTTGTTTTAAACGCAGCCTTAAAAACATACTCTAAAATTGGCAGCAGAGCCGGACAAATGGCTTCATACAATCAATTAGGAAAAATATATTTAGCTGCCAATAAATTCACACAATCGATGTGGTTTTATACACAACAAGGTATACTTGCACGCCAATTAGGCAACAATACTTCATACATCGATTCGGTAATTGGGCTTGCCTTGGTAAAGATAAAAAAGCGTGAATATACCTTGGCTTCTAGAGATTTAAATAGGGCAGAGTTGTTAGCTAAAACATCAAAAATAACACAGTTTAACCAACAAATTAAAGCAAATAGATCTATCATTGCTGAAAAGCAAGCGGCAAAAAAATAGAAATTATACTAAAATTTTAAATTTACCGATTAAACTTTACAAAAAAGATACAGAATTTTACTGTATCTTTTTTGTTTATTTAAAAAATTGGTATCATATTGGATAACGATTTTATTAGAAATGGAACTTAAAAAAGTTAAAGAGATGTTGAGAAGAATATTGATGATAACATTTACCGCTGCGGCTTTAGCTTGCAGTGCTTCGCCGAAAGACCAAAAATTGGTTGATGGTGTTCAGAATATTAAACCAGATGATCAACAAAGTTTGGCTTTAAGGCAAGTTGTAGGACTGATAGAAAACTATAATTATAAGCAAATCAAAATTGATGATTCAATTTCCTCTATAATTTTAGATCGATATATTAAAGCTTTAGATCCTTCTAAGTATTATTTTTTAGAAAGTGATATTAAAGAATTTGAGCAATACAGAACATCCTTAGATGATGATTTTAAAAATGGTGATTTGAGTGCTCCTTTTTATATTTTCAATGTTTATTTAAAGAGATATAACAATCGTATCGATTATTCTTTAGCACAAATAAAAGCTAAGTACGATTTCAATCAGAACGATACTTATGTTTACGACAGAGAAAAAATGCCTTGGGTAAGTTCTTCAACTGCATTGGATGATATTTGGAAGAAGAGAGTAAAATATGAACTAGTTAATTTAAAAATTACTGGTTCAGATGCTACTAAAAACATTGAAACTTTAACTAAACGTTACCAAGGTTTAAAAACTCAAGCAGCTAAGTTTAACAATCAAGATGTTTTTCAAATTCTGATGGATTCGTTTACTGAAGCTATTGATCCACATACCAACTATTTCAATCCACGTAATGCCGAAGCATTTAATCAGGAAATGTCTCGCTCTATTGAAGGTATTGGTGCAACATTGCAACTTGATAATGAAGTAACCAAAATTGTTTCGGTAGTACCAGGCGGTCCAGCATTTAAAAGCAAGCAAATTAACGCTGGTGATAGAATTGTTGCTGTTGCACAAGGAGCAAATGGCGAGTTTGAAGATATTATTGGATGGAGAATTGATAATGCAGTTGCAAAAATTAAAGGACCAAAAGGAACTACTGTTCGTTTAAAAATTATCCCTGTGGGACAAGATATGTCCACCAAACCAGTAATTATCACATTGGTTAGAGAGAAAGTCATTTTAGCAGATCAATCGGCAAAGAAAACTGTAAAAACTGTTCAATCTGAAGGTAAACCATATAAAATAGGAATTATTGATGTACCTGGTTTTTATGCAGATTGGGAAGCTGCTAGAGCTGGCGATAAAAATTACAAGAGTACAACCCGTGATGTTAGATTGCTAATCGATACTTTAAAAAATATTGACAAAGTAGATGCAATTGTAGTGGATTTAAGAGCAAATGGTGGAGGTTCTTTACCTGAAGCGATTGATTTAACAGGTTTATTTATAGACAAAGGGCCGGTTGTACAGGTTAGGGAATATAACAAAGAAATTAGTGTGAATTCTGATAAAGATCCTGGTGCTGTTTGGACTGGTCCGATGGGCGTTATGATTGATAGATTGAGCGCATCAGCTTCTGAGATTTTTGCAGGTGCGATACAAGATTACGGCCGTGGTGTTGTTATGGGTACGCAAACTTATGGTAAAGGTACTGTACAACGTGTAATTTCGTTAAATGACATGTTAGATTCTTCTATTTTACAGAGAATGATGTCTGCTATTGCGGCTACAAAAGGTAAAACAAAAACTACACATGTGCCTGAAAAAGATGGAAGCACTGTTACCATAGTTGATAAAAACGGCGTTCCGCAATTAGGTCAGTTGAATTTAACAATGGGTAAATTTTACCGTATTAATGGATCAAGTACGCAACACAAAGGAGTAGTTCCTGATTTTAGTTTCCCTTCAATTTATCCATTAGATAAAATAGGCGAAGATACAGAACCATCGGCTTTGCCTTTTGATGTAATTAAACCATCAAACTACCAGAGCGTTGCTAATCTAACGGATGTAAAAGCTAATCTCTTAAAAATGCATAATGAGAGAATGGCAAGTTCAGTTGATTATAAAATTTTACAAGAAGATATTCTAGAATCTAAAAAGCGTGAGGGTGAAACTTCAATTACGTTAAATGAAGCTAAACTTAAAAAAGAACGTGATGACTTAGAAGCTAAATCTTTTGAACGTTTAAATAAATTAAGAGCATCAAGAGGATTAGCACCAGTTAAAAAAGGCGATAAAACAATTAAGGAAGAAGCTTTTGATTTTGTACAAGATGAAAGCTTAAAAATTATGGTCGATTTAATGAAAATAACAGAAGGAGCAAAAACAGCTGTAAATTCTCCTACATTTAACAAATAGATTTTAAAATTATTTTAAAACCCGCTAAAATTTAGCGGGTTTTTTTATGCTTTAAACCTAAAGATTGAGGTAATTGAATTCTTCCCACTTCTAAAAAAACAAAAAGGAAAATTTTATGTTATAGAGCTATTAAATCTAAACTTATGAACGTTAAAAGAACTTTTGGAACTGTACTTACCATATTGGGTATTATAGGTCTTATTTATGCTGGTTGGGGCTTTGTGCAACACAGCACAGGTACTAGAGAATTAATTGTGGTTGGTATTATTGGCATAATCTTCTTTATGTCTGGTATTGGCTTGGTAAGAAATACAAAAGACGAAGCCTAGTTTTTCTTCTTTAGCTATTTTTTATATAAATAAATAACTGCAAGGATTATAAATGCTAAACCTAAGCCAAAAATAAGCCCATGCTTAAAATCTTGGAACCTGTTTATTGCTAGCAAAAACATTTACTAATTTTTCAAAGTAATCCTATTATCCTCAAACTTTAACTGATTTTCCGGGAAATCGAAATTGGTTAAAGTTTGTATTTTTTTAAAGGCAGTTTGTGCTGTATCGACAGTCAATCTATTAATTTTATTCTGCTTCACAGAAACTACATCAGCCAATAAAAAATCGCCTTTGGCATTTAGTTTTAACTGTAAGAGAGGTGCAAAACCATTCGGCCCTTTTAAGCTGAACATGCCGTAAGTACAAAAATTACCTAAGCTATAAGCGATAAATTTATTTTTGTAAACCTCTACAGCGCGTGTAACATGAGGGCCGTGACCTAATACCACATCCGCACCGGCATCTATTACTCCATGTGCAAATGCATAAACATTGCCTCGATTTTCTTTATAAAATATTTCTGTTTTACGCGTTACATGCTCAAATTTAGCACCTTCTCCGCCACCATGGAAAGATACAATAACAATATCAACTTGTTGTTTTAAACTAGAAACAAGCTTTTTAGCGCTGTCAATATTTTTGATAGAAACCGTATTTTCATTAGGTGCGAATGCACAAAAAGCATACTTAACACTATCAATTTCGAAGATATCAAAGGGTTTGTTTAGCTGACCAGCGTAGTTAATTTGCAGCGAATCTAAAATCTTTGCAGTGTTTTTTCTTCCTCTAGCATCAAAATCGCCTACATGGTTATTGGCAATACTTAAAACATTAAAACCGGCATTTTTAAAAATAGCACCATATCTATCAGGCATTCTAAATGCGTAACAGCTATTTGGGTTTGAGCCAATACATTTTGAAGAGTTTCCAGAGTTTAAGAAACATCCTTCGAGGTTACCAAATACTATATCTCCTTTTAAATATTCAGCTACATTTAAAAAACTATTTACCCCGTCATCTGGCGGAAGATTTGTTTTGCTCGGAAAAGCAGAACCGAGCATCATATCGCCAACGGCAGCAATGTTAATGGTGTCTTTAATCTTCCTCAACTTCGGAGTATCAATCTTAACTGCATTATCATTTGTAGTCGTTTTATTCTGGCAGCTCATTAAAAAATAAGCTAGCCCGCAAATAATCACTAAAAGGCTTAAAAATTTCTTCATATTTAGGTATAAAAAAATCCCTCCCAAGTATGGGAAGGACTATGTATTTTTCGATCTAAAATCGTAATTCTAAAATCGTAAATTAGGTTATTCTTCAACAAAATCTTTTTTGGCGTCATCTAAAATTCTTCCACCTTTGTAAAAATAGCGGCTGTAATAAGGCTCATTTAAGTTGCTAATTTTTACACCACCAGAGCTAGAATGAGCAAAGCGGTTATCGCCTAAATAAACACCAACATGAGAAATGCTACGGCTTTTAATTTTGAAGAAAACTAAATCTCCTTCTTTCAATTCATCTTTACCCAAAGGATCTACCATACTAAAAATATCACGTGAGTTACGTAAAATAGTAGTGTTAAAAACTTTTTGGTAAATGGTCTTTGCAAAGGCCGAACAATCGATACCATTTTTGGTATTTCCTCCAAAACGGTAAGGGGTTCCAATCCACTCGTAAATAAATTTATACAATTTTAAGTTAGAGGTTGCATCTACAGCCACACCCATTACCTGCGAAAAATATTGCGAGGCTAAGTTATCTGGGTCTTCTAATTTATTGGTTTCTTTTGTTTTGTTCTGAGCAAATGAAGCTGAAAAGCTGCAAAGAACGATTAAGGTAGAAAACAAAAACTTTTTATTCATGTTATACTGTTAAGTTTGGGTAAATGACACTTACACTTAAACGTACACCACTAAGGGCTTATTGTTAGGGTAGCAAAAGTATGCTATTTACAAATGTTATCCAAATGTTAAATGTTTAAAAGTAAAAGTTATTAACATTTTATCATCTCAGCGTCCTAAAATAAATTTTTTTTTAAGATTTTATTAACTAATTGAGGGTGTAAAATTTAACAATTTTTTAGTTGATTGATTGTGGCAAACCACCTAATTACAAAATTAAATTTTAGTTGTAAATCAAATGAAATGATTAAAAAGGTTGATGTTTAACAACTAAAAAATGTTTGATTTATTAATGTGGATTGTATTTAAGCTTAAAACTCTTGTATTTCAATATTCTATCCCTATCTATTGATGATTTTACACTTAACAATAGCTTAAATTACCAGAAAAAAAATTAAATTTGCTCCACAAACAAAAAAATCAATACCTCAACATGAGTGCAGTAGAAATTAATAAGGATACCTATTTGAAGTGGTTTGAGTCGATGTTGCTGATGCGCAAATTCGAAGAAAAAACTGGACAATTATACGGACAGCAAAAAATTCGTGGTTTTTGTCATTTATATATCGGTCAAGAAGCAGTGGTTGCTGGTGCAATTTCGGCAATGGGCCCAGAAGATTCTATGATCACATCTTACAGAGATCATGCGCATGGTTTAGCTTTAGGCATGAGCGCAAATAGCATCATGGCAGAAATGTATGGTAAAATCACAGGTTGCTCTAAAGGTAAAGGTGGTTCTATGCACATTTTTAGTAAAGAGCATCATTTTTATGGCGGCCACGGTATTGTAGGTGGACAAATGCCTTTAGGTGCTGGTATTGCTTTCGCAGAAAAATACAAAGGCACTAAAAATGTAAATATTTGCTACATGGGCGATGGCGCTGTGCGTCAAGGTGCATTAAACGAATCATTTAACATGGCTATGTTGTGGAAATTGCCAGTAATTTTTGTTTGCGAAAACAATGGTTATGCAATGGGTACTTCTGTAGAACGTACTACCAACATGTCTGATATTTATAAAATTGGTTTAGGTTTTGATATGCCATGTGCGCCTGTTGATGGAATGGATCCTGTTGCTGTTCACAATGCAATGGATGAAGCAATTCAGCGTGCTCGTAATGGCGAAGGCCCAACTTTCTTAGAAATGAGAACTTACCGTTACAGAGGTCATTCAATGTCAGATCCTGCAAAATACCGTACTAAAGAAGAATTAGAAGAGTATAAAGCTAAAGATCCGATTGAGCAAGTTAGAGAAGTAATTTTAAAAGAGAAATATGCAGACGAGGATTGGATTACTTCAATTGAAGAAAAAGTAAAAGGTATTGTAGATGAATCAGTAAAATTCGCTGAAGAGTCTGCATGGCCAGATCCATCAGAGTTATACAAAGATGTATATGTACAGTCTGATTATCCTTACCAAGAAATTTAATAGAAACTCTTTTCAATAGATATATATAAATGGCTGATATAGTAAAAATGCCCAAAATGAGCGATACCATGACCGAAGGGGTGATGGCGAAGTGGCATAAGAAAGTAGGCGATAAAGTTAAAAGCGGCGATGTTTTAGCAGAAGTAGAAACTGATAAAGCAACCATGGATTTGGAATCTTATTGGGATGGAACGTTATTGTTTATTGGCGTTGAAGAAGGTAAAGCTGTTCCGGTTGATGCTGTTATTGCCGTAATTGGTAAAGAAGGCGAAGATTATAAAGCAGCTTTAGAAGCTGAGTCGGGAAGTCAGGAGAAGACCGAAAGTCCGAAAGAGGAAGCGTCTAAAGCTGAAGAGAAAAAAGAAGAAACAAAAGCAGAAGCACCAGTTCAAGGTGGTGGCTCAAGCGAAGAGGAATTAGCTAAAAAAGGCGTTACAGTAATTCGTATGCCTTTATTAAGTGATACCATGACAGAAGGCGTTATCGCCGAATGGCATAAAAAAGTTGGCGATAAAGTAAAAGATGATGACATTTTAGCTGATGTAGAAACCGATAAGGCAACTATGGAAGTGATGGGTTACGCAACAGGAACTTTATTACACGTTGGTGTACAAAAAGGTGAAGCTGCCAAAGTAAACGGCATTATTGCAATCGTTGGCCCAGAAGGAACTGATGTAAGTGGTATTTTAGCTGGCGGATCAGAGTCGGGAATTCCGAAGTCAGAAAGTCCGAAAGCTGAAAATCAAGGAGCAGATAGTCCGAAAGAGGAAGCGCCAAAAGAAGAAGAAAAAGCACAAGTAGTTTCAAATGCTAACGGTGGTCGTATTATTGCATCGCCTTTGGCTAAAAAAATTGCAAAAGATAAAGGAATTGACTTATCGCAGGTTGCTGGTAGTGCAGAAGGTGGCCGTATCATTAAAAAAGATGTAGAAAACTTTACACCTGCAGCGAAGTCGGAAAGTGCAAAAGCAGAAAGCCCGAAAGAAACTGCAGCAGCAGCTCCAGTTATTCCAACTTATGCTGGTGAAGTTAAATTCACAGAACAACCAGTTTCGCAAATGCGTAAGGTAATTGCAAAACGTTTGGCCGAAAGTTTATTTACCGCACCTCATTTCTACCTAACTGTAAGTATAGATATGGATGGCGCAATGGCTGCTCGTACGGCAATTAATGCAGTTGCTCCGGTAAAAGTATCTTTCAACGATATTGTAATTAAAGCAGTTGCTATCGCTTTGAAAAAACACCCAGCTGTAAATTCATCATGGGGTGGAGATAAAATACGTTTCAATGAGCATACCAACATTGGTGTAGCTATGGCCGTTGAAGATGGTTTATTGGTGCCAGTTGTTCGCTTTGCAGATGGTAAATCATTATCACACATCTCTGCAGAAGTTAAAGAATTTGGTGCTAAAGCAAAAGCTAAAAAACTACAACCAGCAGATTGGGAAGGTTCAACTTTTACCGTTTCTAACTTGGGTATGTTTGGTATTGATGAGTTTACATCAATCATTAACTCACCTGATGGCGCAATTTTATCTGTTGGTGCTATACAAGCAATTCCAGTGGTTAAAAATGGTGCTGTAGTTCCAGGTAACGTAATGAAATTAACTTTAGGATGTGATCACCGTGTGGTTGATGGCGCAACTGGAGCACAATTCTTACAAACCTTAAAAGGATTATTAGAAGAGCCTATTAGATTGTTGGCATAATGATCTGTCATCCTGAGCGTAGGCGAAGGATCTCATAAATATTTTTAAAGCTTCCTGATTATCGGGAAGCTTTTTTATTTTTAGAAAAGCTTATTGCTGCAGCTATCAATGTTCGTCCCGCTTTTCGTTACAATCTTTTTGCGAACGAATATGCTACAATTGTCACGCTGAGCTTGTCGAAGCGCCTTTGCAATAAACACACAATCCTTCGACTACGCTCAGGATGACAGCAGCAAAAAGGATTTTCACTACAATCGGGTTTAGAAGGCAAAACCTGTACAGCTGTCGTCATTGCAAGGCACGAAGCAATCTTACAACATCAGTAAATAAATTGCTTTAGGATTGCTTCGTTCCTCGCAATGACGGAAAAGTGTATCGTCTTCAAACCTTTAACCTTCCGCCTTTTTTTGTACTTTTGCGGCATGTCTATTACCAAGCCAAGTTTACCAAAAGGAACAAGAGATTTTTCGCCAATTGAAATGGTGAAACGCAATTATATATACGATACCATTAAAACGGTTTTCAAGAAATATGGTTATGCTGAGATCCAAACGCCAAGCATGGAAAATCTGCAAACCTTAACTGGTAAATATGGTGATGAAGGCGATAAACTGATTTTTAAAATTTTAAATTCGGGTGAGTATTTAAACGAACCTAAAAAGAAATCCTTCGACTTTAATCAGGATGACAATAGCAATAAATTGGTAAGTTTAATCTCCGAAAAAGCACTTCGTTACGACTTAACCGTTCCTTTTGCTCGCTTTGTAGTGATGCACCAAAGTGAAATTTCTTTTCCTTTTAAACGTTTCCAGGTGCAACCAGTTTGGCGAGCAGATAGACCGCAAAAAGGACGTTATCGCGAATTTTACCAATGTGATGCAGATGTGGTAGGTTCTCAGTCTTTGTTAAACGAGGCAGAGTTTATTTTAATCTACCATGAAGCCTTAACCAATTTAGGTTTAAAAGATTTTGATATCAAAATTAATAACCGAAAAATCTTATCCGGCATTGCCGAAATTATTGGTAAGCCAGAACTGATTGTAGACATGACAGTTGCAATTGATAAACTAGATAAAATTGGTTTTGAAGGCGTAACAAAAGAACTTTTAGAACGAGGATTTACCGATGCTGATATCGAGCAATTAAAACCAGTAATCTTATTGCAAGGTTCTAATATTGAAAAGTTAGAAAGTTTGAAAGCCGTTCTAGCAACGTCAGCAATCGGTTTAAAAGGAGTTGAAGAAATTGAAAAAGTATTCGAATATGTTTCTAAACTTGGTTCTCAAATCTCAAATCTCAAATCTCAAATCGATTTAGATATTACGCTAGCTCGTGGCTTAAATTATTATACCGGATGTATTTTCGAGGTAAAAACCAATGAAGTAGCCATGGGTAGTATTGGCGGCGGCGGTAGGTACGATGATTTAACCGGAATGTTTGGCTTAAAAGATTTAACCGGTGTTGGGATTTCTTTTGGTGCCGATAGAATTTACGATGTTTTGGAAGAACTTAATTTGTTCCCTAAATCTGCAGCTCAAGGTACAAAAGTGTTAATCAGTAATTTTGATGAAGCAGCAGAATTGTTTGCTTTGCCAATTTTACAAAAGTTACGCAACAAAGGTATTGCAGCAGAACTTTATCCATCATCAGCGAAGCTAAAAAAGCAAATGAGCTATGCCGATGGTAAAAATATCCCTTATGTAATTTTAATTGGTGGAGATGAAATGGAAAGTGGCTTATTAACCATCAAAAACATGGAAAGCGGGGAGCAAGAAAAACTTGATCTTGAAGCAATTATTAAGTTTTTATTGTAGCTACAAACAGCCAACTTTTAGTAGTAAAGGATAATAGATTTCCCTTGTTTGTGCATCTCCCCATGCTTGTTTTAATTTATCATAAACTAGTTTTATTGGGTTTTGTCCGTTTGCTTTAAGGTAATGTTGCAATGCCGACCAAGTTTCTAGATAACCAATTAATTGATCAAAGCTCCATTCGGTAGTCATTTTAAAACCCGGACTTGCTATTTCTTTGAAGGGGAAAGGAATATTTAGATAATTATCTTCAATATATTTACGCTCTTCGTCCCAATAGTTGCCTAAAATATCTTTATACAAGTAATGAACAACCTCGTCTATTCCTGGTGTAATTTGCATAATGCCATAACCAATGGCGGCAAAAATACCATCGGGTTTTAGCGTCCGCTTTACTTCAGCATAAAATTCATCAAAGTTAAACCAATGGATAGCTTGGGCAACAGTGATAAGATCGAAAGAATGATCAGAAAAATTGGTATGCTCGGCCTGCTCTAATTTGTAGATGATATTGGGAAGTTGTGTGGCATTAGCTAGCTGATTTTTACTAATGTCGGTTGCGTAAACTTTATCAAATCGCTTTGCGAGCTCCGAGGCAACTTGTCCATTTCCTGTTGCACAATCCCAAGCTAGTTTAGTATCCTTAACATGGCAAAATAAAAAATCATAAAGCGCTTGTGGATATGTTGGTCTAAATTTAGCGTATTGAGTGGATTGTGTAGAAAAATTATCTTTCATAATGCTGTTTTGTTATCCATAAACTTCTCCAAGTTTTGCATCGCAGTAGTTTGTATTTTATTTTTTAAAAAACCTGTCCACCCTAATAAAAAACCTGTTGTGCCTAAAGCTTGTTTTGCCCAGGTGTAAAAGTTAAAATCATCAGTGTGTTTAACTATTTTTCCATTTTCAAATTCAAAGCTTGCATCAATTTTATTGATTACTTTTTTACCCGTCGATGAAAAAGTGTAATAAGCATCCCAATGTGCTTTCCCAGTTTTTTCGTTTGCAGATATTTGGTCAAATTCAATACGCATGTCTTTGCTTTTTGAGATCAGCATTTGCCACATTGCTTTAACCTGGTCTGCGTTGAGGTTGTTAAAAATAGCATCACTAAAAGTAGCATTATCAGCATAACAAGCCTGCATGCCTTTAAAATCTTTGTTTTTAAAGCAAGTATAAAAATGATTAATCAGTTGTTCGTTGGTATTCATAATGAAATGAATTTAACAATAGCAACCGAAATTAGCAAATAAAAATTAGTAAGTTTTACCAGCGAGAATGCCTTCAATTTTATCTAAAAGGTCATCTATATCAAATGGTTTGGCTAAAAAACCGTTAGGTTTATGTTCTCCGTGTTTAATTGTAGCGGCTGTGTATTTTGCAGAAATCATTAACACAGGAATATTGGCAGTTTTTTTATTGGTTCTAAGTTGGGTAAGCAATTCTCTCCCGTCTCCATCGGGCAGCATGATATCCAAAATCATTAAATCTGGATTAAAGGCTTGAATGTGGCCCATCATATCTGCACTTTTATTAAGGCCCGTTACTTTGTAAGCTTCACTCTGTAATATTAAAGTTATCACATCTAAAATGGCATGATTGTCTTCAATAACTAATATATTTTTATAGGTTTTAGCGTTTTTTGCCAATGTGTTCTAACTTTTATATTTTACAAAGATATTTATTGTATTGATATTCGAAACTAAATAATTTATTAGAAATTTACTTGTAAATTTATTGTGAGCTTTTTTACGCAAACAAATAATACAAATAAAGGTTTAATATAAAAAAATTTTAAGATATGAAAAGAAATGCAACTGCCGTTTGGAACGGTACAGGAAAAGATGGTAAAGGTACATTAACAACCCAAAGTACAACTTTAAAAGACACCCAGTATTCTTTTAAAAGCAGATTTGAAGAAGGAGTGGGCACTAACCCTGAGGAACTTGTAGCCGCTGCGCATGCTGGTTGTTTTAGCATGAAATTGAGTTTCAATATTTCTGCAGAAAATATTACCCCCGAAGAAATAAATACCAAAGCAATAGTAGATTTAAATCCAGAAAAGGGTGAAATTGTAGGTGTACATTTAGAAGTGAAAGTAAAAGCTGATGGTTTATCAAAAGAGAAATTTGATGAATTAGTAGCTGATGCAAAAGCAAACTGCCCTATTTCAAAATTGCTAAATGCAACAATAACTATCGAAGCAGAATTATTTTAAGATATAATTACCCATAACTAAATGCCATTTTAATTAATTAGAATGGCATTTTTATTTCACAGTTTTTAACAATTAAGGTGTTTATTATTTATTAACTTTGGTTTCCATAAGTATGGGATAACCAAAAAAACATGAAGAAAGCCTTTTTATTATTCGCTCTGCTATTTGTAAGTACTTTTGCCTTTTCTCAAAACGTAATAAGTTTATTTGGTAAAGCAAGTGAATTTTTTAATTATTTAGAAGCTGGCAAGTATGATACTGCACATATGTATTTCACAGAAGCTGAGCAAGCTAAAGTTACACCACAAAAGCTCCAGGAGCTTTGGCAGGGTTTAAAGAGCCAGTTGGGAGATGTAGAATATATTGATCCAATACAGAGTAAAACGCAAGATGAATTTTTTGCAGTAACTGTTGAAGCCAAATTTGAAAGGGATGTTAAAACATTCGTAGTAATGTTTAATAAATCTGAAAAGTTAGTGGGTTTGCTTATGCCGCCTAAAGCGATTGCTTACACCAAGCCTTTTTACGTTAATACAGATTTGTACACTGAAAGTTCTGTTTATTTACAATCGCCAGGACATCAATTAGCTGCGGTTATAACTGTTCCTAAAAATGCTACAAATTTTCCGATTGTTGTTTTAGTTCATGGTTCTGGCCCCTCAGATATGGATGGTACTGTAGGTCCGAATAAGCCATTAAAAGATATTGCTACTGGTTTAGCCTCAAATGGAATTGGATCTGTGCGTTATGTAAAGCGTACCGTAATTTATCCGACAGAATTCTCAAAAGCTTTTACCGTTAAGGAAGAAGTTGTTGATGATGCCGTAGCTGCCATTGCATTGGCTAAAACAGTTAAGGGTGCAGATTTGAAAAACATTTATGTGTTTGGGCATAGCTTAGGTGGGATGCTAGCGCCACGTATTGCTAGTTTAGCACCAGATTTAAAAGGAATGATTATAGCAGCTGCGCCAGCAAGAAAATTAACTGATGTTATTGTAGAGCAGAATAAATACATTGTGGCACAAGCTAAAGATACTACCGGGCAGGCGCAGAAATATTTAGATGAAGCACTTAAATTAATTGAAGAAAGTAGAATTACTAAACTAAGCCCAACTTTAAAAGCAGATTCTGTAATTATCGGCTTGCCGGCCTCATATTGGGTAGATTTAAACAATTATAATCAAGTTACAGCTGCAAAGGCTTCTTTAAAAAAGGTATTAGTTATTCAAGGTGGAAATGATTTTCAGGTATCAGAAACAGATTTTAATTTGTGGAAAGCTGGACTAGCTGGAAAAACCAATGCAACATTTAAATTTTACCCTGAGATTAATCATTTATTGAGTGCGCAACTAGAAAAGGGTAATAGCTCACAATACCAAATAATGGTTAATGTTGCCGAAAATGTGGTGAAAGATATTGCCGCTTGGATAAAGCAATAGTTAAGCTAAAATTAATAAATAAAGCCTGCTTATATTTTTACTTTATTAATTGTACCTTTGCAAAAAATATTTGTTTCCCTGTTACCTGCTTTAAAATTTTGCAAACGTTTCATAAACAATAACATATCAATACGTTTATGAAAAAAGTTGGAGACTACAGAAAGACATTAGGTGTAACTAAAGCAACTGAGCTAAAAGAAATCAAAACGATTTACAGAGGCTTGATGAAAGATTGGCACCCAGATAAATTTAGTGCTGATGCTGAAAAGCATGCAGAAGCAGAAGAAAAAAGCAAGGAAATTATTGAGGCTTATAACTTTTTGTTAAGCATAGCGCCAGAAACTTTGGAGCATGCAAAAGATGAATATATACAAACTACTACTTTATCAAATATTCAAGATTTTCAGTTTAAGGATGCAGTTTTAAGAATTGACTTTTTTGACGGTAGTGCTTATGAATATTTTGATGTGCCAAGAGCAATGTACATTAAACTGGTAAATGCAGATTCGCCTGGTAGATTTGCTAGAAGACACATTTTTAACGCATTCCCATACCGCAACGTTGCTAAGTTAGCAATGGCGTAAGTTAATTTAAAGCTTTGTTAAAATCGATATTTAACTTCGATAGAATGACCTCAATTTGAGGTTAGTCTATCGAAGTTTTTTTATGAAGTTAAATTTATACTCTACCAGAAAATTCTACTTAACAAACTTTATCTTTCATCATAAAATAGTTTGTCGAAGTCTTTAAAGGTTTAACTTTGACAAGACAAAGGTATGAAGTTTATACTTTTATCTAAGTACGACTTAAGTTTTTGGCACATGATTGATGTAGCCAAAAGTAGTGGACTTTAACTCATAAACCCGACATGATGAAAATACTTTTTGTTTTGCCACAATGGGCATTCGAATGATATTAGCTGTGGTATAATATTCAACAGCTGACTAACATAAACAAGCAAAAAGATTGTAATAAATGGCGGGACTGATTGAGCCATAAAATGCTGACATTGTTTTTCTTAAAATAAATAGCGATGTTATTAAGTTCTGCTTTTATATTTAGAAGTTAACATTAACTTAACATTGAGATTGTAGCTTTGCAGTATATTTAAATTTAAGATGAATAGTATATTTACCTTCTTTACACCTAAAGATAAAAAATTTCAACCTTTGTTTGAGCAGGCTGGAAGCAATGTTTTAAAAATTGCCGAGGCTTTGTTGGTTGTTGTTACCACTACGGATTTAGAACGCAGAAAAGAAGCGATTAAAGAAGTTGAGCGCCTTGAGCATGTTGGCGATGATATTACACACACCATTTTTATTGAATTAAGTAAGAATTTTATTACTCCTTTTGATAGAGAGGACATACACACCTTAGCAGCTGCAATTGATGATATTGCAGATTATATTCACGCATCGGCAGGTAATATTGAGCTTTACCAAGTAACCAATATTGGTGATGCTATGGTAAAATTAGCCGAGCTATTGGTAGAAATGTGTAGCGATTTGGAGAAAGCAATTAAAGAATTGAGAAGCTTTAAAAATATAAGAGTAATTGCTGATGCCTGTGTAAGAATTAACAGCGCAGAAAACCAAGCTGATTACGTTTGTAATTTAGCTATTGCTCGTTTATTTGAATTTGAAACCAACGCTATAGAATTGATTAAACAAAAAGAGGTTTTACAAACGTTAGAAATTGCTACCGACAAATGTGAGGATGCAGCGAATGTTTTAGAATCTATTTTGGTTAAAAACGCTTAAGCTTAACACATGACTTTACTTCTTGTTATTATAGGATTAGCTTTAGTTTTTGATTACATTAATGGTTTTCATGATGCAGCTAATGCCATTGCTACCATTGTAGCCACTAAGGTTTTAACTCCTTTTCAGGCTGTGGTTTGGGCAGCATTTTTTAACTTTTTAGCCTATTGGGTTTTTGGTTTTGGTGTTGCAGATACAGTTGCAAAAACTGCTAACACCATGGAAATAAATTTAACGGTAATTTTGGCTGGTATTATTGCTGCAATTGCCTGGAACTTATTAACCTGGTGGTTTGGTATTCCGTCTAGTTCTTCGCACACCCTAATTGGTGGTTTTGCTGGCGCAGCAATTGCACATGCTGGTTTTAATGTGGTAAACTGGTACAAAGAAGGTAAAGCTGGCGAAATGCCTACTGGAGTTTTGGTTATTGTTGGTTTTATTGTATTGGCACCTTTTATTGGTGCAATTGTATCATATGGGATATCTATTTGGCTTCTGCACTCCTCTAAAAAAAGTATTTGGCCAAAGGTTTTTACATCTTTGTTAATTATTGGTACTGTTTGGTTTGTTACAGAAAACATGCTTTTTTATGATGAGATTGCTAAACCACGTTTCGAATCGCATTTTTTAAGCGTACTACTAGAATCGCATAATATTAAATGGTTTTTAGTAGCATTTATCATTTTATCAATTAGTTTCTTCTGTTTAATTTTTAGCAGTTTAAATTTATCACAATCTACCCAATGGCTTAGAAAAATGCAGCTTTTATCATCTGCATCATTTAGTTTAGGACATGGTGGTAACGATTCGCAAAAGGTAATGGGTATTATTGCTGCTGCGGTAGTTGTTTATATACATACAAGCGGTGTTAATATGGAATCGCTGCCAAGCTGGTTGCATGTAGTTTTACCATCAAAAACAGCAAGTGGCGAAGAGATTGCTGGTCAGATGCCTAGCTGGATACCTTTAGCATGTTACAGTGCTATTGCGGCTGGTACGTTAAGTGGTGGTTGGAAGATTGTAAAAACCATGGGCTCAAAAATTACCAAAGTAACTCCTTTTGAAGGTGTAACTGCAGAAACTGCTGGTGCTTTAACTTTATATTTTACAGAGCATTTAAAAATTCCGGTAAGTACAACACATACCATTACAGGTTCAATTATTGGTTCTGGTTTAACCAAAGGTGTTTCTGCGGTAAAATGGGGTGTAACCGTTAAGTTAATTTGGGCTTGGGTTTTAACCATTCCGGTATCAGCTTTGCTGGCTGCTATTGTATATTGGATATTGAATCCTATATTGGGTTAACATTTTTCAAAAAATATTTGAAACCTCCTGAGCGAAAGCTTAGGAGGTTTTTTGTTAAATTCAATTTCAAATCCCTTTTTCTTTCATAAACTCCTTTTCCTTATTGTTAATATATTTATCATCAATCGCGTAAGATTGTATATTGGCGATATTCATTTCATCAAGCACATCCACAAAGTTTTTATATTTTGATGTTGATGTAGGTTTAATCACAACCAACATTTGTTTGTCTTTTGGCATTGTATGTGTTTTTTCAACAACCAACTTATTTGCTAATATTTGGCTTTTTATAGTTTTCAAATCCACTATTTTCATTGTAGCTTTCTCGGTTTCGCCCATGTAATAAACCGCTTGGTTGTTTTTGCCTAAAAGGATGGTCATGGTTCTGGAGGCGGGATAAGGACGAAGGTCTGCGTCATCTTCTATAGGAACTGGCTTCGCAATATCCATGGCTTTCATTTTTGCCAATGACGTAGTTAGCATAAAAAAAGTGATGAGTAGAAATGCTAGATCAACCATTGCAGTTAAATCTACACCAGCAATTGGTCTTCTGGTTCTTGCTTTTGCAGCCTTGCCGCTCTGAGGAATGTTAAGTGTTGCCATCTTGTTTAGGTTTTTTAAACATGATGCACTTTTAATTCAAATTGCATAAAAAAGGGATTGACCAGCTGTAGCTGACAATCCCCGTGGTTTTCGGTTGTAAAGATCTATTTTGAAGCTTCGATAACACCGCAGCCAACTCTTGGTCCAGAGTTACCTGTTGGTTGTGTAGTATAATCATCAGTACCACCGTGTACAATAATTCCTCTTCCAATTATGCTTTTAGCATCGCCATCAATAATATTCCATCTATCGGTTGTTACGCTTAAAGTAGCCTTACCTTTATTGTCTAACTGAATGTTGCCAATATCACCAGAATGGTAATTTGCACTACCCCATTTACCATGTGGTTCATTGGTTGGGTTCCAGTGTCCATGCGCATTCTCGCCCATATTGCCACAATCTCCGTGCTCGTGAAAATGAACAGCAACAGTACTATCAGCTTTTGCTGCATATTCAATTTCTAAATCCATTTTCATTTTGCCATCTGCTAAATTGTAAAATTTAACAGTACCAATTGAAGCATTGTTTTCAGTTGCATTTAATGAAGCTTTTGCAACTTCTTTGTCGGCGGTTGAGCTAGTACAAGAAGCAAATGCAATCGCCAAACCTAATCCGGTAAACATTAAGTATTTTTTCATATCATTAATTTTTTTGTTCAGTAAAACAACAACATTATAAACCATTAGTTTTTAAATGTTTCATCAATATTAAAACGAAATTAAAAACCAATTTAATTGGCGATTGTTTTTAATACATAAACCTTTAATATTATGGAACAGCCAATAGAAATGAATACTTTAAGTCAGATTTTAGAAAAATTAAGACTTAAAGGAAAAGATAACGAAATTAAACTAACCGATCATGGAAAAATGCAATCGGCAACTTTAAATAAAATTTACAAACCAGAAGATTTAACAATAGTAAAAACTTATCGTTTTGAAGGAATGTCTGATCCTGCAGATAGCTCTGTAGTATATATTACGATTGATAAAGATGGCGACATGGGTTATATGATGGATGCATACGGTATTTATTCTGATAATTTAGGATCAGCATTTGATGACTTTTTAAAGAAAATTCCCGTTGCTGAAAGAAGTGAACAAGAACTTTTCAGTTAAAAAAAATGGCGCTTAGTTAAAGCGCCATTTTTTTTGCACAAACGTTTGATTTATCTATTGTTCCTAAATAGAATTAAATTTTTTCAGCTCCAAATTGCTTAAAAACAAAAATGGCCGATAAATCGGCACATTTTCAAACAAAACAAATCTTAATATCCACTATCATCTAGTGCAAAAGTATTTTTTCTATCTTTCCATCTTCCTTTTGTAAAATCTGGAAACTCTTGAGGCTTATTTCCTTCTTTCAACGATTTTGTAGAAAGTGGTGTAATTACACTCATGGTTACAGAATCATAAACATCAATAGGAGTTTGTTTTTTATCTTTTACTGCAGAGACAAAAGCATTAAAAACAAACCAATCCATGCCACCATGGCCAGCACCAACCGCTTCTTTTTCAAATTTTTTCCAAAGTGGATGATCATATTTTTCGAACCACTCTTTAGCCGGATCCCAAGCATGAGCTTTAGTTTTACCCTCAATATGAACCGATTTATTTACATCCATCCATAATCCGTTTGTACCCTGCACCCTAAAGCCTAAAGAATATGGGCGAGGCAAATGAACATCATGAGACAACATTACTGTTTCGCCATTGGCACAATTAATTAATGTAGTAGTTACATCGCCATTTTTATAATTAAGCTTTGCATTTGGATGCCCTGGAGATTTGCTTTCTACATAGTTTGCTAAACCTTTGGCTTTAGAACTAAATGAAACTAAGTTGGTAAAGCGGTTTCCTCTGTTAATATCTGCATATTGCATAATTGGGCCAGCGCCGTGTGTAGGGTACAAATCTCCATCCTGATCAATGTTAAATTGCGTTCTCCATTGTGCTTCACTCAAGGCTTTAGGGCCATACTCAACTCCACCTCCATAATACTGTTTACCATTGTTAAACAATACCTCACGTAAATCATGTTGGTAGCCTCCTTCTAAATGAATAAGTTCGCCGAATAAACCCTGTCTAACCATGTTTAATGCAGCCATAACATCTCTACGGTAACATACGTTTTCTAAAGTCATGTAAGGCATTCCGGTTTTTTCTGAAGTGTTTACAATATCCCAATGCTCTTTTACCGTTAAACCAGCAATTACTTCGCAACCTACATATTTACCTGCATTCATCGAATCGATAGCTTGTGCATGGTGAAACTGCCAAGGTGTAGAAATGATAATCGCATCAAGATCTTTTCTGGCTATCATCTCCTTATAAGCCTCGGTGCTACCAGTATATTCCTTAGCAGCGGGCTTGCCTTTTTTTGCGATAAATTCTCTGCAGATTTTTAGTGAACTTTCTTGTGTATCACAAATGGCAACAATTTCTACATCGTCCCTTAAACAACCTTCACTGATATGGCTCATTCCTCTGGCGCCAACGCCAATATAACCAAGCCTAACTTTTTTAGTTTCTTTTGCAAATAAGGTTCCGGTAGGTAAAATAGTAAAACCAGCAGCTGCTAAAGCCCCAGATTTGATAAAATTTCTTCTTTCCATTTGGTTTGTCGATAGTTATAAAATCATTAATATGCTGTAAGATAGAAATTTTGATATTTTTAAGCTATAATAACATCACACAAACGTTTGACTAGTGATAAAGATTTGGCTCAAGAAGCTAACCTTAAATAAGTTTGAGTGTCTAGAAATCGGAATTTAAGATGGCTTACCAAAAACCTTTTTACAGCAATAGCGCTTTTGATAGTTTTTGTTTTACCTTTTAAAGAACTTTTTGCAGCTAATTTATGTTTTAAAAAGATTGCTCTTGTGCCTGGAACAGATAATTATAATTATCACTTAAAAATTATGTTGCCCGAAGATTTGAATGAAGAAGTATTTGGTTACTTGAAAAAAGCCTATGTCAATGGAAAAAAATTATGAGCTAAGTGGGCATAAGCTCCTTGTAGTTTTTAGAGACCGGTTAATACAAATTAAAAAACCACACCACCTTAAACAATTTCTATCATCAGATATTAAAAATAGATCAGAAGTATTTGTGAACTATATTAAGCAAGATTATTTTTTAATGTTTGGAAAGGAGTTGAATGTTAGCAATAAATCATTGATTATTGAGATTTGGGCTCATGTTTTTGCCAGTTATTTCGCAAGGGCGATGAAAGTTCTGATTAAAATTAAACCAATTGAAAAGCTAGCAGATTTTATATTAAAACGAAGTGATATTATTGATTGCGGAGAAAGTAAGTTAGATAGCAACCGCAAATTATGGGATGCATTAGCCAACTTTAAAGGCATTATTTTATATTTTATTCCTAAACGAATTAAGCAGATTTGAAAATGAATTGCTCATTTTAATTATCTTAGTCCGATAACTCAAATACAATGACAACTAAACCTAAAGCTTTTCTTTTCGATTTAAATGGTACTATGATTGATGATATGGAATTTCATGCTAGAGCATGGTTTTCTATACTTAATGGAGATTTGAATGCAGGTTTAAGCTACGCTGATGTGAAAAGAGAAATGTATGGCAAAAACAGAGAGTTATTACATCGAATTTTTGGAGGTGAGCGTTTTACACCAGAATATGAGGATGAGTTGTCAATAGAAAAAGAGCGCCGTTATCAGAAAGAATATGCATCAAGCCTATGCCTAATTGATGGTTTAAATGAATTTTTAATAAAGGCTAAAACACAACAAATTAAAATGGCGATTGGTTCGGCAGCTATTCCTTTTAACATCAACTTTGTTTTAGATGGATTAAATATTAGGCATTATATGGACGCGATTGTGAGTGCAGATGATGTACAGATAAGCAAGCCAGATCCAGAAACATTTGTAAAAGCTGCCTCCATATTAGGTATTGCACCTGCAGAATGTATCGTTTTTGAAGACGCACCTAAAGGTGTAGAAGCTGCTGAAAATGCAAATATGCCTTGCGTAGTTTTAACAACCATGCATGAAAAAGAAGAATTTTCAACGTATAAAAACATCATCGCCTTCGTTAAAGATTACAATGATCCTATTTTGCAAGGCTTGTTCTAAATCATCCGCTTTGCGAAATTTACAACAAAATTTTACTACTCACCTCTTTATCTATTGTGATATAGCCTGGATATTTAACTAATCCGCCGCCAACCATAATAGATGGGCGAATTTTTAAAGTAACCATACCTTTTTTTTCTGTGCCAGAATTAGCTCCTTTAACAAAATCAGTGATATCTGTTAAAACACTACCATCGGCCAAAAATTTATAAATGTTGGCATTCAATTGAACAGGAACGTTTGTTGTCTGTCCCGGTTCTATGCTTACCCTTTGATCTACGGTGCCATTTGCAATTTCTTGCTTATTTATTAGGATGATATAATCGAAATTATTGATGGCAGCCAAGGTTGAGGATGGATTGCTAATTGCTAAATTTAAATTTGCTCTTAACGGAATATCTTTTCTTAAATAACCCAATGCTAATGATGGTAAGCCGGTTAAATCAATGTTATTTCCTTTAATTAGTTTCTCGACATTGGTGCCTGCTACAGTAATATTTGTAGCATTTAACAATTTATAATCGCATTGCTCTAAAGCTTTAATTTGTTGCGCCTGTTTATTTACACCACAAGAAGACAAGCCTAAAACTACTAGCAAACCTAAAATTATTTTGTTCATCACGTTATAACGATTAATTAAACACAAAGGTATACTCAACTTTAATACCAAAACATTTTTAAGTTTTTAAAATGTTACTTTATTGAAACAGTACCATACCTTTCTTCTGCTAAATTTAGTTAATTTAGTGATTTAAATAACCGTATGAACCGCTATTACTACCTTCTACTTATTATTCTTTCTCCCGTTTTTTTAAATGCCCAAATGCAGCAACTTAATGCTGCAGAGATAGCTTTAGGCATAGAGAAATTAAATGTAAAAGGCAGCGTACTCTACATTGCTGCGCACCCAGATGATGAAAATACCCGACTTTTAGCTTATTTAGCAAAGGAAGCCAAAGTAAGGGCAGGCTATTTGTCTTTAACCAGGGGTGATGGCGGACAAAATTTAATTGGAAATGAACAGGCTGAACTTTTAGGTTTAATTAGGACACAAGAATTATTGGCAGCCAGAAAAGTTGATGGCGCTGAACAGTTTTTTACCAGAGCAAATGATTTTGGTTTTTCGAAAACTGCTGATGAAAGTTTTAAAATTTGGGGTAAAGAGCAAATTTTGGCAGATGTAGTTTGGGTGATTAGGAAATTTAGGCCAGATGTAATTATTACTCGTTTTCCAGAAGATGCAAGAGCCGGTCATGGGCACCACGCTGGTTCTGGAATTTTAGCTCGAGAAGCCTTTACAGCAGCAGCTGATGCAAATCGTTTTCCGGAGCAACTTAAATATGTAAAAGTTTGGCAGGCAAAAAGAATACTTTGGAATACTTTTAACTTTGGTGGCACAAATACAACAGCTCCTGATCAGTTAAAAATTGATGTGGGTTTGTACAATCCATTGGTTGGCAAAGGCTACGGAGAAATTGCGGCTATTAGTAGAACAAACCATAAAAGCCAAGGTTTCGGCTCTACTTTGCAACGTGGCGAAGCTTTTGAATTTTTTAGTCATGCAGCTGGCGAACCAGCTAAAAACTCCATTTTTGATGGGATTAATACTTCAATAGGCGACAAAAATATTCAATCGATTTTAACTGAAATTAGGCAAAAATTTGACGTTAAGCAGCCAGAATTAGCTTTGCCAGGTTTATTGAAACTTAAAAAGGCAACACAAAGCACAGATTTTAACCATCAACTTTTAGATGAATTAATTTTGGCCTGTGCCGGAATATGGATAGAAGCTAATACAACAGAAAATGTGTATGCCATAGGCGATATGATTCCTGTAAGATTACAAGCAATAGCAAGAACAAAATTACCTGTTTCTGTATCTGCATCAGATAAGACAATTATTTTGGAACCAAACAAATTAAGCTCATCAGACCTAAAGTTGGCGGCTGAAAATACAACTCAGCCTTATTGGCTGCAAGAGAGTCATCCGATTGGACAATACCTAATCAATAATCAACAGTTAGTTGGCAACCCAGAAAATCCAAACCAATTGGCTGTTAAACTTAAAGTCATAATCGATAATCAGCCAATAGAATTAAGTAGCCCTGTGGTTTTTAAATCTACTGATCCAATTATTGGCGAACGTTATCAACCTTTGGTTATCGCTCCAGCAGTTACAGCAACTTTAAGCGAGAAAGCATATGTTTTTAGCGGCAATACACCAAAAGCCATTACCGCTATTTTAAAGAGTTTTAAAAACAATGCAGTTGGGTCTGTCTCTCTAAAATTACCAAAGGGATGGAAAAGTTCTTCGGATAAAATTGATTTCAGCTTACCAAATAAGGGCGATGAACAAATAGTTTCTTTTACAATTACTCCAGGAACCGAGCCGAGCGGCAACTTAAGTTTGCAAGTTTCGGTTGATGGCAAAACCGATGATAAGGGTTTCAAAACCATCAGCTATGCTCATATTCCAAACATTACAATTTTTCCTCAAGCAATTGCCCGATTGGAGAAAATAGATTTAAAAATTACAGGTAAAAATATTGCTTATATTGATGGCGCAGGAGACTTAGTTCCAGAGGCTCTTAAAGAAATGGGTTATGCTGTTACCAAATTAAACACTTCACAAATATTAATTGCAGACTTGTCTAAATACGATGCAATTGTAACAGGGGTTCGGTTATATAACATTAATGCGGATGTTAAGTTGATACAACCAAAATTTTTAAAGTATGTAGAAGATGGTGGAACATTGCTTATCCAATATAACGTAAATAACGGGTTAAAAACTCCAAATATCGGCCCTTATCCATTTAAATTAGCTAATAAGCGTGTAACGGAAGAAGATGCAAAAGTGAATTTTTTAGCTCCAAATCATCCAGCTTTAAATTATCCAAATAAAATTACAGCAAAAGATTTTGAGGGTTGGGTGCAAGAGCGAGGCTTGTATTTTGCAACAGATATCGATCCAAGATACAGCACAGTTTTTAGCATGAATGATACTGGCGAACCTGCAAGTGATGGTTCGTTACTTATCACCGATTATGGCAAAGGAAAGTTTGTTTACACTTCATTAGTTTTCTTCAGGGAGTTACCTGCTGGAGTGCCTGGCGCTTATCGTTTATTCGCAAATTTATTGGCACCAAAGCAACCTTAAATATGGAAGAAAACCAAAATAAAAGTGAGCTCCCTCCATTTGTTAAAACCTGGAAACAGTTTTATATTTTACTCGTCTTTTGGTTAGTTTTATTGATATTGTTGTTTTACGCATTTACCAAATATTTCGAATGAGCTATATAGATTGGGCCGTTTTAATGACAACCCTATTTGCTATTGTGGGTTATGGCGTTTACAAAAGTAGGGGTTCCCAAAGCATGGATGCCTATTTTTTGGGTAATCAAAGTTTACCTTGGTATACGGTTTGCTTATCTGTTATGGCAACTCAGGCAAGTGCAATTACCTTTCTTTCTGCACCGGGTTTAGCTTACACATCGGGTATGAGCTTTGTGCAGTTTTATTTTGGTTTGCCATTGGCGATGATTGTTTTGTGTATCGCTTTTGTACCAATTTTCCATCGCTTAAAAGTTTTTACAGCCTACGAATATTTAGAGCAACGTTTCGATTTAAACACAAGAGCTTTAACCGCATTTCTTTTCTTAGTTTCAAGAGGCCTATCTACCGGTATTACCATATATGCACCATCAATTATTTTATCAACCATCTTAAATATCAATACCACAATTACCACTTTGTTTATTGGTAGCTTGGTTATTTTTTATACCGTTTATGGTGGTACCAAGGCAGTTTCCTATACGCAATTGTTGCAAATGAGCATTATTTTTTGCGGTATGTTTGCAGCCGGAATTATGGTTGTACACCTTTTACCAGGAAATGTAGGTTTCGAAAAAGCCATCAGCATTGCTGGAAAAATGGGTCGTACAAATGCAATAGATTTTAATTTCGATTGGAAAAATCCGTATAATATTTGGAGTGGAATTATTGGAGGTTTCTTTCTACAACTCTCTTATTTTGGTACCGACCAAAGTCAGGTTGGACGTTATTTAAGTGGCTCATCTGTAGCACAAAGCCGATTAGCGCTGTTGATGAATGGTTTGGTAAAAATACCCATGCAATTTTTAATCTTGTTAATTGGGGTACTGGTTTTTACATTTTATCAATACAATAAAGCACCATTATTTTTCAATTCTTATGAGTTAAACAAGCTAGAAAAAAGCCAATATAAAGCAGACCTAGATCAGATTAAGGGGAATTATAATCAAGCTTTTGAAAGTAAAAAAGTTGAGGTTGAAAAGTTAGACAAAGCTTTAGATGCAAACGATGAGCAGTTAATCAATACGCAAAGAATTGCAGTTAAAAAAGCAGATGAAGAGACGAAAAGCATCCGTAAGGAGCTGACCGATTTAATGACTAAGAATGATGAAAAAGCCAATATTAATGATAACAATTACATTTTTTTAAGCTTTGTAACGCAATATCTCCCAAAGGGATTAATTGGCTTGTTGATTGCCATTATTTTTTTAGCATCAATGGGTTCAACCGCTAGTGCATTAAATTCTTTAGCCTCAACAAGTGTGGTTGATATTTATAAAAGATTAATTAACAAAGAAGCAACAGATAGCGAATATGTAAAAGCATCTCGTTGGAGTACCATAATTTGGGGCATAGTTTGCATTGTGATGGCTTTATTTGCCAGCAAAATTGGCAATTTATTAGAGGCTGTTAATATTTTAGGCTCTTTTATTTATGGTACTATCCTCGGTGTATTTGTTGTGGCGTTCTACTTCAAATCCGTTAAAGGTAAAGCTGTTTTTTGTGCTGCGCTATTGGCTGAGGCCATTGTGTGTTATTTAGGCTTTAATGAAATAATTGCTTACTTATGGTTAAATGTAGCGGGATGTTTGCTGGTTATCGTTTTTGCCTATCTTATTCAGTTATTTCAAAGTAAAAAACCAGATGATCAATTAGTTGTTTAATAAATTATAACCTAAAAACTATAAATTCGTAAAAATCAATTCTGTAACCTAAATATAAAACATGATGAAAAGTAAAATGAAATCTATTGTTGCGCTATTATTTGTAGCAACTATTTCTTTAAATGCAGCTGCTCAAGATGCTAAACCCGCTCCTGCTAGTCCACCAGCAACAGCAACTGGTAAAGTTGGCGCTGCAACACTAACTATTAATTACAGTAGCCCTGCAGTAAAAGGCCGTACCATTTGGGGTGGATTGCAAAAGTTTAATGAAGTTTGGCGTGCAGGTGCAAATAAAACAACAACTTTCGAAACAGATAAAGACATCACCGTTCAAGGACAAAAATTGCCTGCAGGTAAATATAATTTCTTCTTAATACCTAAAGAAAGCGGTACTTGGACTGCAATTTTTAATAAGGAAGTTGCAAACACCAACCCTTTCAATTATAAAGAAGCACAAGATCAATTAAGAGTTGATGTGAAAACTAAAGCCTTAAAAGAAACTCAGGAACGTTTGGTTTACAAAATAGACAATAAAGGTTTTGCTTTAGAATGGGATAAAATTTCAGTTCCAATATCAGTTAAATAAAAAATTTATATAAAAAAACCCGTTCTCAATAATTGGAACGGGTTTTTTATGTTTGTTGAATAGCTATTACTTCTTAGCGGTTTCCAAAAGCTGAGTGTTTAAACGAATATATTCTTCATTATTTTCGGCTTTTGCCAAATCAATTCCGGCCAATGCCGAAGCTTGAGCGCCTGCTTTATCACCCATTTTCAATTGAATTTTTCCTTTCCAAAGTTTTACATAAGGAGCTTTTGGCATAGCTTTCTCTGCTTCGTTAACCCAAGTTAAAGCTTGATTTAAATCTTTACCATTCTCTAAATAATAAATAGCAGCTGGGAAATAAGGTTTTTTATCGCCTTTCATTGCCTCATCAATTCTGGCCATAACTTTTGCATCTATATCAGTTGATAAGCTAACAGTAACTAACGTATTTTCCCAGCTTAATTGTAACTGAGCGGCTGTTGGTAATACATTTGCAAATTGAATGGTAAAAGTTTCTACCTTATCTTTCAAAGTTGTTGGTTTAACTTTAATGCGCAAAATGTCATCTTTTTCATTATAAGTGTAAGCTCCCCATTGTTTTGCCGTCTTGCTTAAAATAACGGTCCATTCTGTTTTATTTGGAATGGTAAATAAACCATATTCTCCTGCCGGGATTTCAGTTCCGCCAAAATTTACAGCATCAGTAAAAGTTAATACAGTTGCTGAATTAGCTCCTGTACGCCAAACTTTATCAAATGGTTCTAACGCACCGAATACTTTTCTACCCTTCATGCTAGGGCGAGAGTAGTTAACAGTAATTTTTCCTAAGCCAAAATCTTGAATAATGGTTTGAGTAGAACTTGGCTGTGGCGTAATTTGTGCATTTACAGCGCTATTTAAGCCTAAAGCAATTAGCATCAGGCAAATACTTTTCAATGTTGATCTCATTTTTTTTGTTTTTGTAGCTCAAAATTAGACATTAGGTTTTACAGATGGCTGCTTCATATTTCAAATCATTGTAAAGAAAAAATAAAAGCTTAATTGCGTTTAGAATTTGAATTATCTTGTCGATAGAATGGAGCATCAAATAGATATTAAAACGATAAGTATTTTGGGTTGCGGTTGGTATGGCTTGCCGATGGCCAAATCATTAATTAAAAATGGTTACCACCTAAAAGGAAGTACAACTACAGAAGATAAATTAGGGGTTTTAAGAGATGCAGGTATACAATCTTTTTTGATAGACACAGAAAAAGAAAGTTTTAATGAAGAATTTTTCGAATGCGATTTGCTGATCATCAGTATTCCACCAAAAGTAAATTCTGAGCAATTACCATATCCTGTTAAGATTAAAAACATAACTACCGCTGCACAAAATGCTGGGGTGAAACAAATCTTACTCATCAGTTCTACTGGAAGCTATGAGGATGGAAATTTTTTAGTTGATGAAACTGTTGAACCTCAACCCAACACACCATCAGGCATAGCATTAAAGGAGGCTGAAGCAGTTCTTCAAAATAATAAGGCTTTCGGCAGTACAATCATCCGCTTTGCGGGATTAATTGGGCCAAATAGAAATTTAGCTAAGCATTTTGCGGGTAAAACGGCCATTCCAAATGGAAATGCACCAATAAATTTAATTCATTTAGATGATTGTTTAGGATTAACACAAGCGATTATAAATCAAAAAGCATTTGGCAAAGTTTACCATGGTGTTACGCCAGATCATCCTTCTAAAAAAGCATTTTACAGCCAAGCATGCATAAGTTCTGGGTTTGAGCCAGCATTGTTTAAAGACGAGCTTTTGAATTGGAAGCAAGTTGACAGCAACAATGTACCTAAATTTTTAGCTTATGATTTTAAGGTAAAAGATTGGCTAACATATGCAAAGCGAAATACAATTTAATAAATGGGTGCTGTTGTGTTTTTAATTGAAATAACAACAGTGGGTTAATACATTTGCTTGATCTACGTAAAAATAAATTAGTTACTTTTTTGCAGAGTAAAGGCGAAAGTTGTGCCAATATTTGGTGTACTACGCACAGAAATGGTTTGTTCGTGTGCTTCTAATATGTGTTTAACAATTGCTAAACCTAAACCAGTGCCACCTTCTTGCCTGCTTCTGTGCGAATCAATTCTGTAAAAACGCTCAAAAAGCCTTGGTAAATGTTTTTCCTCAATTCCAATTCCATCATCAGTTACCTCAATTAAAAATTGATCATGCAGTTCGAAAATTTTAATCGCGGTAGAACCATTTTCATTGCCATATTTAATAGAGTTCTGCATTAAGTTGATCATAATCTGCCTGATCTTTTCCCTATCTGCAGAAACAAAAGTTGGCGCAGTGTATTTATCTTTAAATGATAATTTAATTTTATTGCTTGCCGCTCTGTCTTCTAAATTCTCCATCACCTCTTTAGCAAGTAAAACAAAATCAAAACGCTCAAAATTAATTGGCATTTCCCCTGTTTCTAATTTAGATATCGCATCTAAATCGTTAATTAAATAACTTAATCTTTCTACGTTGTTTGCAGCTTTCTTTAAGAATTTAACCGCCATATCTGGGTCGTCAACAATACAATCTTGCAAAGTTTCTATATAGCCTTGGATGGCAAAAAGAGGTGTTTTAAACTCGTGAGACACATTTGAAAGAAATTCGCGTCTAAATTGCTCTTGTTTTTTCAGCAAGTCAATTTCTTTCTTTTTCGCTCCAGCCCATTCTTTAACTTCTTGTTCTACATCATTAATTGGGTCAGAACTAACATATTCCCCTAAAGCCTCTTTTAAATCTTTACCTAATTTTAAATTATGTATTAGCTTGTAAATCAGCTTGATTTTAGTGTAAATGTATTTTTCAAAAAGATAGTAGAAGACCAAAAAACTGGTGATAAAAGAAATACCAAATGAAACCAGCAGATAATACCAGCTATGCTGGAAATAGAAATTTACTATGCCAATAGACAGGGCTACGGCAAGTGCGGTAATTAAAACGAGTACACTAAGCTTCATGAAGCTAATTTACAATTTCTAAGTTAAGAAATTGTTAAGCTATTTAAATTTGGAAAAGCTAACTTAACTGTTTTTCAGTTAAATACTTCCAGTATCGTTTCGGTACGTGTTGCACATGCAACTTTGTATTTTTTCTTGATTCGATATTAGTGCTTTTAAAATAATCCTTCCACAAGTTAGCATACAATTCTTCTGTGCCACTGAGTTGCTGTATAGAAGGCTGTTTTAAGTTTTTTACATTCATTTCAATGGTGATTTCTTCCACAGAAAGCAAATCATAAAACAAACCGTAGCGCCTTTTTAGATCGTAAATAATCCATTGTTGATCGGCATATCTGTCTTTAAAATGTTTTACAATTAAAGGCAAAACATTAAAATCTGGGTCAATGCCACAATAAAACAAGCCATCAGCGGTATGCTGAAAACGGATAAACGCTTCCATTCTATGTTTTTCTCTTTCAACCTTAGTAGCGATTTGAGAAATGGCTAAAACATATTCATTTCCAAAGTTTTTTTCCGCACCTGCGGGATGACTGAAAATGTAATTGGAGAAATGAAACAGCGCATTAAAAATCTCCGGAAGTTCGGATAAGTAGGCACAATAAAATCTTCTACGCCATTGTTTATCTAAACGTTTTTGCAATCCATTCCAAACTCTGTCTGCTTTTGTTCTATTGTTTACAATCTTTAAACTTTCTGTAAAAGCATCTGGCTGAAATATTTTTTCTGTTTGTAGGATAACAGACTTTGGTTTTCGCTCAAAATATTCGAAAACAGCTGTTAATAGGCCTTCTAAACTTCCGTCAAAAATGTAGATCATTTAAAAAGGATCAATTGGTTGGTGTCGGTTTTTAAGTACTTGCTTTTGCTTTCTGCTAAAATAAAGCCTTTAATTTGGGTAGCTTGATAATCTCTCAACTGAAATGGAGTATCTGCACATTTAATAAAATGCTTGGCTTTGTTGTAAGCAATGCCGATATTTTTTAACTGATAAATATGCAGTTTGCCAAACTTACGGGCTTGCACAATTTTGTTTGCAGAGCCAACGCCTATTCCCGGCACACGCAAAATCATCCTATAATCGGCAGTATTAATATCAATAGGAAAATGCTGCAGATTTCTCAAAGCCCAACTTAATTTCGGATCAATATCTATATCTAAATGCGGATTGGCGTCATTTAAAATCTCACGAACATTAAATCCATAAAAACGCATTAACCAATCGGTTTGGTACAATCTGTTTTCTCTTAAAAGTGGTGGCTGCGTACCTAAAACAGGCATTCTTGTATCGTTGCTAATAGGTATATAGCCAGAATAGTAAACTCTTCTCAAGGCAAAACTTTTATAAAAACGATCTGCAGTATACATAATGTCTTTATCAGTTTCTGGCGTTGCGCCGATAACCATTTGGGTGCTTTGTCCGGCTGGTACAAATTTAGGTACGCTTTTAATCAGTTTTTTCTCATCCTTAAATTGCACCACTTGATTTTGAACGTAATCTAAAGATCGAATAACTTCGCCATGTGTTTTTTCTGGAGCTAACAGCTTTAAACCACTTTCGGTTGGCATCTCTAAATTAATGCTCATTCTATCGGCATATAATCCAGCTTCTTTAATCAATTCATCGCTAGCACCAGGGATAGTTTTTAAATGGATGTAGCCATTGTATTTTTCTTCTAAACGAAGTTTTTTTACTACTCGCAAAAGCCTTTCCATGGTAAAATCGGCATTTTTAAAAATCCCCGAACTTAAGAACAGACCTTCTATATAATTTCTACGGTAAAAGTTCATGGTCAGCTCTACCACCTCATCAACCGTAAAAGCAGCTCGCTCAATATCATTGCTTTTTCTCGAAACACAATACGCACAATCGAAAATACAATGGTTGGTTAAAAGAATTTTTAGGAGAGACACGCAACGACCATCTTCCGTGTAAGTATGGCAAATACCCGATGAATGTCCATTTCCAACACCTTTGTTTGTGTTTTTTCTATCGCTACCGCTCGATGAGCAGGAAACATCATACTTTGCAGCATCGGCTAGGATATTTAATTTTTCTCTTAATCGCTCAGACATAGCTATTTATTTACTAACAAAAATAGTAAATAAAACTAAAAAAATTAGCTGTATTTAATTTAAAGTTAAAGCTTTTAAGAGTGTAGAATTTATTTTACCCCGTTCCACTCGGCATAAAACTGGTCTAAATAATCTACCATAAACTGATGGCGTTGGGTTGCCATTTTTTTTCCAGCTTCAGTTTTCATTAAATCTTTAAGCAATAATAGTTTTTCGTAAAAATGATTTAAGGTTGGGGCAGTTGTATTTTTATACTCCTCTTTGCTCATGTTAAGGTTTACAGGAATAGCAGGGTCGTACAAAACCCTATTTTTATAACCGCCATATGTAAAAGCTCTTGCAATGCCTATAGCGCCAATGGCATCTAATCGATCTGCATCTTGTACAATATCTAATTCTTTAGCTCTAAATGTAATTACACCTAAACTTGCCTTGTAAGATAAATTTCTAATAATTTCTTGAACTTGATGAATAATTTCATCTCCTACGTTGATGCTTTTTAAAAAATCTCCTGCCTTTTTAGGGCCAATTTCTTCATCCCCATTGTTAAATTTACTATCTGCAATATCGTGTAAAAGTGCAGCTAAAGCCACAATCAATTCATCACCCTTCTCTATCGCATTTATAGTTTGCGCAGTTTTATATACACGCTCAATATGAAACCAATCGTGCCCGGTTTCGGCATTGGCAAGTGTTATTTTAACAAAGTTGATGGTTTGGTCGATGATGTTTTGCATACAATAAATTTAATGCTGCAAGGTATCTCGAAAATAGATAGAAATTATGTTTTGTTGAAAAGTAAGCTAGGCGCTTGTGCCCAGCTTACTTGCGAAATTATTTTTATCGAAATAAAGTAATTCCATTACCTGTACTTCTAAAATAAGAGCAATATGAAATAACCGGTCTAATGTTATTTTACTGTAACCAAGCTCTATTTTACTGTAGGCATTCTGGGAGATTTCTAATTTTGCAGCCAGATAATCTTGCGTATAATTTCTAAACTCCCTCACTTTTCTGATATTGGAGGCTACCTCCTTCATCTCCAATTTTAATTTTTCTTTCATTGAATCATAGGTTGATTTCTGATTCTATAAACGAAATTTAAGGCCGAAAGGTTTTAACGTATTGTTAACTAGTTATGTTGTTTAATTAAATACTTTAATTATTAGTTAATAAAGACCCCACTCATCTTCAAAATCATCTTTTTCAAAATGGCTTACCCAAACCTTAAACAGCTCTTTAAACTTGTCTATCTCCTTAACAATAATAGCTGCATCTGTTTCTCTACAGGTTTCATACAACGCTGATGCTTTAACCTGAGTTTCTAGTTCTCTTGCATTGGTTCTAATAATTGATGCATTTTCCATTCTTAAAATGTACAGATCTCCGCCTTCAGCGCCAACAATCTTAGGACAAAGCATCATGGCATTTTGCATAATTAGCTCTTTGGTCATGTCGGCCATTTCGCCAGTTAAAGTTTCGCAGAACAGTGCTGAATATTTATAAACTTGCCTTGCTTGTTCATATAAATCTTTGGCCCTTGCAATTTTCGGATTGTTCTTCCATTGTTCGCCATCTTCTTCCTCGTTTCTTAAAAAATCAAAACGATCCCAGCTTGGCATGTGGTCCATGTCATCAAAATCTTTCATTTAATCTCTAGGTCTTGGTCGATCCTCCTCTGCTCTTCTAGTGCCATCATACAATTCGTATTCTAAAAGCCTACAATCTAACTTGCCATTATAAAACTCAACTTTTTTATCTGCTTTTAAGCCAATTTTTTTGGCTAAATCTGGGTTTCCGGTAAAAATATAGCCGAAATAACCTTTGCAGTTTTTTTTCATAAAATCGCCAATGCGCTTGTAAGTAAGCTCTAACTTGCTGTGCACACCTAAACGCTCTCCATATTCTGGATTAAAGACAACTACACCTTTACCGCCTTCTGGCACTGGTGTTTCTTCAAAATCGCAAACTTCAAAAGTAATTAAGGTATCAACACCGGCAGTTTTAGCGTTTCTACGGGTTACATCAACAGCATCTTCACTAATATCTGAAGCAATAATCTGTAAATCCACATTTTTAATTACTTGGTCTTTCAGTATTCTTCTTTCTGCAAAAAACACTTCTTCATCATAACCTAAAATATGCATAAAACCATAATTCATACGGTATAAACCTGGTCGGCGATTGGTAGCTAATAAAGCAGCTTCAATGGCTAAAGTTCCAGAACCGCACATTGGGTTTACAAAAGGCGATTTCTGATCCCATTGTGTAGCCATAATTGTGCTGGTAGCCAAAGCCTCTAACATTGGCGCTTTACCAGGTATTTTACGGTAACCATGTTTCGCTAACGTTTCACCGCTGGTATCTAAAAATACATCAGCTTCATCGTCTTTCCAATATAAATGCACTACGGTTTTGTTGGCATCAGAGCCAGAGTTTGGTCTAATGTTTTTCTTTTCTCTAAACCGATCTACAATTGCATCTTTTACCTTTAAATTGGCAAAAAGTGGTGTGGTAATGGTTGGGTTATCTACGTTAGAAGTAACCGAAAAGTAACCTGCAAAATCTATCAATTCTTCCCATTCCATGGCCACTAAATTGTTATATAGCTCATCTGGAGTGTTGGCTTTAAAGCTGTTAATGCAGTATAAAATCTGACTAGCACACCTCAAATTTAGGTTTAATTTTATACACTCAGTTAATGTTATATTTAACTCAACACCTGTTGGAAAAGCCCTAACAATATCATAGCCTAAAGCCGTAACTTCATCTTGTAAATAAGGCGATAGCCTTTTATTGCAGGTAATAATTACCTTGCTTTTGGTTTCGAAAACTTGCATCATATTAACCGCAAAGTTACCATTTATTTGCACTTAAATATTTGTTTTTTAGCAGCGCAAAACTGGTACAAATTACTACGTTTGTTCCTTTGTTACGCTTGTACGCTTCGCTGCGTAGCTACGCAACTTGCTGCAGGGTATCGCTACACCAGGGGCTAATAACTAAAACTTGTGCTGTTTTGCCAAGTAGAACCCACCGTTAAATCTAAACCTGATTGCGGCATTATCCTTTTTGTTGCAACCATTTTCATAACTTACTGAGGCTTTAACAAAAAGATATAGCCAAAAGCAGGGCTGCAGAATGCCAAATGTGATGCACTTATGTTTTCAAAAATTAGAAATTTTCGTTTAATTATAATTGCTTAACTATTAGCTGTGTGGAAAACTTGATGTTTTTACATGCAGAAAAAACGAATTATATTTTAGAAATTTGAATGAGTAACTAATATTAGCATTGAAATGGAAATTAAAGGCAAGGTACACGAAATAGGTGCATTACAACAGGTGAGTGAAACGTTTAAAAAACGTGATTTGATTATAGAATATGCAGAAAACCCTACATATCCTGAATATATTAGATTTGAGGCTTTACAAGATAAAACAGCTTTGTTTGATGTTTTAAAACCTGGCGATGAAGTTGAAGTTTCTTTTAATTTACGCGGTAGACCATGGACAAACAAGGAAGGTGTTACATCATATTTTAATAGTTTAGTAGTTTGGAGATTAACCCAATTAACTAACGTAGCAACGCCTGCTACACCAGCTTACGCTGCACCGGTAGATTTAAATACACCAGCAGGTGAGGAAGACGATCTTCCTTTCTAAGATCTTTTTTTAAGACAAAACAAATTTTAATAAAGCCGTCCTGAAATATCGGGACGGCTTTTTTGTGCTTAAACAATTGTGCAATACTGTGTTAAAAAGTGTTAAAACAACATCTTGTTGCTTAATAAAGGTTTATTTTTGAATAGTTTATAATGAAAAAGAAAAGCCTTTGGTTAATTACCGCCTTAATGACACTTGCTTTGCTGGGTGTTTTTGTAATGCAGTTGTATTACATCAAGGAATCTTATAAACTAAAATCTCAACTTTTTGAGCAAAACGTTAACCAGGCTTTAAATGCGGTAGTTAACAAAGTCCAAAAACGAAATGTAGCTATTCATATCAATAAAAAAGATGATGAATTTAAGGCGAGAAAGGAAAATGGGATACGCAGCCAAATGGATACCATTGTTGCTTTTAGGGTAAAGTTTAAAGAAAATGAGAACTTACGAAAGTTTAAGCAGCAACAGCAAATTATCAATTACCTAAACTCACAAGATAGTATTATCAGAAGTAATTACTTACTACCCCAAATAATTTCTGAAGAAACTTACAAGCTTTACAACAATGCAAATGCAGACAAAGCAAGTAAACCAACTTTAGATGTTGTGGATGTGAGAGATCCAATTACAGGAAAATTGTTGGATAGACGTGTTAATCCGAGAAGGGTAAAAACACCTCAGCCACAGTTGCAGATGAATAATTTACCAGATACCATTAGGTATTTAGTTTATAGTATGGTTGATGGTATGCCATTATTTATCTCATTGCCAAGTACAGAGCCAGATTTAATTTCAAAATTTAAGGTAGAAGATGCGAAAGCTAAACTTAGGTACGAGATGGAATTGAGCCGCTTGTATGCAGATACTATTGCTGTACAAAGCGAGAGTTTAAATTTAATTAGAGATGTGGCAAAAGAAATGGACAATAGTGATTTGCCACTATCTAAAAGGGTGCCTGATATAGAAAGTTTAGATACCTTAATTAGGGCAGAATTGCTAAGTAGGGGAATAACGTTAGCCTACGATTTTTTAATTACATCTGTAAAAAACACCAATAACGTGATTTATAGAAGGGTTTCTAATACCAATATAGATCCAATTGCAGAAAACACCTATGCTCATGTGCTATTTAGCAATGATGTTGCAGCTAAAGATCCTGGAATGATCTATTTGCGTTTGCCAAATAAAAATGCAGCTATTTTTAGCAATATGTTCGTAAACTTGGCATCGTCTATAGGTTTACTTTTAGTATTGATTTCAATTTTTGCTTATACCATTTATGCTATCATCCGCCAGAAAAAACTTTCTGAAATGAAAACGGATTTTATCAATAACATGACACATGAATTTAAAACGCCGGTAGCAACCATTATGATTGCCAGTGAAGCGTTGAAGGACCCAGAAGTTGTGGAAGATAAAAATAGGATCGGCCGTTTGGCTAACATTATTTACGATGAAAATGTTCGCCTAGGAAATCATATAGAAAGAGTTCTAAGCGTTGCAAGATTAGAACGTAAAGAAATTAAGTTAGAATTTGCGCCAGTTAATGTAAATGATTTAGTTACCGCAGTTGTGGATAGCATGGGCTTACAGTTACAAAAGCGAAATGCCGCAATAACATTAAATTTAGGTGCTACTCAAGATATGATTATGGCAGATGAATTACACTTGTCTAACGTGATTTACAACTTAATAGATAACGCCAACAAATACAGTTTAGATTCGCCGCAAATAGATATTGCAACGAGCAATAGAGGTAAAAACCTAATTATTGAGGTGGCTGATAAAGGTATTGGAATGACAAAAGACCAAACCAAAAGAATTTTTGATCAGTTTTACCGTGTACCTACAGGTAATTTACACGATGTTAAAGGTTTTGGCTTAGGTTTAAATTATGTTCGCGATATTGTTGCCGAAATGGATGGTACAATAAAGGTAAATAGCGAGAAAGATAAAGGAACTACATTTGAGATTAGCTTGCCCATTAAACACACCAATAATTAATTTATGAAGAAGATTTTATTAGTTGAAGACGATCCGAATTTGGGTTTATTATTGCAAGATTATCTGCAGTTAAAAGGTAAGTTTGATGTGGTTTTGTGTACCGATGGCGAAGAAGGTTTGAGAGCTTTTAGCAAGCAGGCTTTCGACATTTGTATTTTAGATGTAATGATGCCTAAAAAAGATGGCTTTACTTTAGGCAAAGACATACGAAAGGTGAATCAAAATGTACCCATTATTTTTGCAACAGCAAAAGCCATGATGGAAGATAAAGCCTCTGCCTATGACTTGGGCGGAGACGATTACATTACCAAGCCTTTTAGAATTGAAGAGTTGCTGCTAAGAATAAATGCTTTGCTTAAGCGTGTTACAAGTAATGATGTTACGCAAAATGAGCCTGCTCAAACTCAATTTCAAATCGGTAAATATACTTTTGATTATACTACACAATTAATTCATTTTGAAGACAAGCAACAGAAGCTTTCTACAAAAGAAGCTGAACTTTTGCAATTGCTTTGTTTAAAGAAAAACACTGTTTTAACTAGAGAAGAGGCTTTGTTAAGCATTTGGCACGATGATAATTATTTTAACGGGCGTAGTATGGATGTTTTTTTAAGCAAGCTTAGAAAATACTTAAAAGAAGATCCTAAGGTTGAAATTTTGAACGTACACGGCAAAGGTTATAAGTTACTGGTAAACTAATTTCAGTTGGCTTTTGGCTACTTTCAGTTAACGGTTTAACAAGCATAAAAAAACTCGTGCTGTGCGACACGAGTTTTTATAGAGAGCTTATTTTTTGCTTACAATAGAAAAGCTTTCAAAGCATCTTGAGCCCATTCACCCCAATCTTTTGTAGCGCCTTTTAATATGGTGGTAAGTTGTTTACTATTTACAGGCTTGCCTTTGCTAGGCGCTTTAAGTTGCTTTACATCGGTAACTGGTGCGTCGGTTACGGCTGTGGCAAACCAAGTAATATGTTCATAAGGCAAAGCAACGCCTAAAATCATTCCGGGTAAACCGGTAAATGTTTCAGGGCCGCCAGAAAGCGGAATTTCATCTGTATAAAAAGCTACCACATAAACAGAATCCATAATTAGGGCATTCGCTCTTCTGCAATCGTAACCTGCAATGTTTCTAAATTCGTTAGTTATCTTCCAATTAATTTTACGAGTGCTGTCTGATAATAGATAAGTTTCATCAAATACTTTTTTCTGCGCTACACTAGTACCAGCAGCTGTATTGGTAGCTATAATGTTATTCTGATTGGAACTCTCAAAATCAAAAAAACTGTTGGTAATTAACTCTTCGCTTGTTGGCTGATACAAGGTTTGATCTTTTGAAAAAGTTAATGAGCTTTTTAAAGTTTTAAATTGCGGATTTTTCTTCTGATAATCTTCTTGAGCTTGTGCGTAATAACTAACATTTGGGTTTCTCTTTACTTGATCTTTTATAAGCGCATACATGTTTACTCTTTTCTCAAATTCTATTACACCCTGTGTTGCAAAACGGGCATTTTGAGCAATACTTGTTTTTGCAACCAGCAACAAACAAGCAATCGTAATTAGTTTTATTTTCATCTTTTGATCATTATTTTTTTGAAGCACCCATTTTATTGAAGTCCCAGCTAACTGCGAACATAAAATAGCGTCTAATGTTGTTAAATGTAGTTTGTGTAATGGTATTGCCACCAGCAAATCTTCTAAAGCCTCTATTTTGGTTTAAAATATCATTGCCAGAAAGTGTGAATCTTAAATTATCACCCTTTAAAAAGGTTTTTATAATACTTGTGTTGATAATGGTTTGTTCAAAGCTCTCATCAAAAGTTGCAGTACCAGCATTATAAGTATAATTTGCATCGGCACTAATTTGAAATTTAGCAGGTAAAAACACCCTAAATGAACCGTAGCCACTTGTACCTAATCCATTACTGTTAATTTCTTTATTTAATGATGATTGTTGTTTTTGGTAGTTCGGACCAAACCTCACATTAAAGCTAAATTTCTTTTCTTTATACTTACTTAAGCCCAGCATGAAGCCATAACTGCTACTTTGAGTTTCATTTAAAACATCATTTACGTAGTTATAAGATATGCTGTTGTTGACATTTGCGTTTATGTCAACGTTAGTTTCAATGGCTTTAATCTTTCTAGAATAACTTATATTCGAGTAAAAATTATAAGGAGTTTTCTCTTTTAAATTAATAAATTGATATTCAGATCTACCCGTATTGTTATCAAATGTGGTATTGTTTACAATTTGATTGTTGATGAAGTTAACACTTGCATAGGCATATATGTATTGGTCTGAAATTACTTTGTATGAGTTGTAATTAATACCAAAATTATTATTAAATGATGGCTTTAAATTGGGATTACCAATCGGAATATTTAGTAAATCATCATTTACCCTAACTGGTTGTAATTGAGTTACGCTTGGCTGATTTGTACGGCCGTTATAAGAAATACTAAACGATTTATACTGTGTAAACTTGTACTGATACCTTGCTTGTGGCATCCAATTAAAAAAACTTCTGTTATACCTAATGTCATTGAACTGATCATATTGGTCAAACGTGATGTTGTTTACCTTTAAGCCTCCATTTAAAACCGTTTTGCTTCCCTTGTAACTTAATATTGCACCACCTTGGTTTGATAGTTGATCGGTTTCAAAATAGTTACTAAATTCATTATCTAAAACGTTATAATTTCCTGTAGTAGACGTGTTAAACGATTTACGATCTGCAATGGCATTGTTAAAACTCAACCCGTAGTTCATTACTAAAGAAAGCTTTTTGCTTATTGGCTCGGTAAAGGTTGCATTTGTTGCAAATAAGCTGCTCTTAATCTTATTGGTTTTAAATTGATCAGTTAAAACGCTTTCTCTTAATGAGCCATCTGTATTAAAAGCTTCGTTTAAAGAGTATAGAAAGCCTTCGCTATTTTTCTCATTAATGTTACCATTAACGCTAAGAGAATAATTTCTGCCCAATTTTTTTAAACGTTTGGTGTACAAGCCCGATAAATTAAAAATTTGCTCATCACCTTCGTTATTATTGGTCCTTAACTCAGTATTTAATAAACTGTTATCACCTCTGGTACCAATTGTAGTAAATTCACTTTGTGTATCGTTATTTTTAAGTGTTCCATCAGCTACAATCTTTAAATTACTGGTGCTATCTAATTTAATCTGATAGGTTGCATCTAACTTTTGTCTAAAAATATAATTCTCAGTCAATTGATCGTTATTACGATTAACAATGTTGCCCGGTATATTTTGCTGACTTAATACATTTTTATTGATATCAACTTTTAATGAGCCAATTTTATAATTGGTGTTGATAGATTCTTTGTCCTTATTCCACTTGTTTTCGTAATGGGCCCCGCCATTGTACGCCAGCGGAATACCTTCACCATAATATCTGCCACCAAAAGAGTCGATATCATCTTGTCCACCCATTATCATCATGCCGCCATCAATAATTTCTATTCCGCCACTACCGCTGCCACCATATTTGTCGCTATCTTCCCAACTTAAACCAGTTTTGCCAGTATTACTGCTTGTTCCATACAATGATATTTTTTCTTTACCTCTAAACTTGTTAAATAAAATTTGTGCAGCGTAAAAATCGTCTGTTGCGCCGCCAATATCTACTTTACCAAAGTATCCATTTTTCGAATCTTCTTTAAGTTTAATATTAAGTGTGGTGGCCTTTTGTCCATCATCAACGCCTGTAAATGCAGCTTGGTCACTAGATTTTTCGAAAAGCTGTACTTTATCAACCATATCAGCCCGCAAATTTTTAGTAACTAAAGTTGGGTCATCACCAAAAAACTCTTCACCATCAACAAGTACTTTCGATACAGTTTTACCCTGAGCAGTAATTTTACCATCGTTATCTACTTGTATACCAGGAAACTTCTTAAGCAAATCTTCAACTTTATCGTTTGGTTGTATGGTGTAACTACCAGCATTAAATTCTGTGGTATCTCCATTAATTTTAATGGCAGCAGCTTGCCCTTTAATGATTACTTCATTTAACAATCGAGCTTTTGTTTTCATGTTAATTTGCTTGAAATCAATCTCTCGTTTTGAAGAATCTAAACTAAAAGGAATAACATAATCTACATATTCTGGATACGTGATTAACATTAAAAAAGGTCCTTTTTTTAAGGGTGAAAGTGAGAAACTTCCATTTTGTGCTGATCTAGCAAATTTAACTAAGGTAGAGTCTTTCGCATTTAAGATGCTGATGGTTGCATTATGCAACTTGCTGTTGTTAGCGGTATCTGCAACAACCCCTTTTACAGTGTAGGGATTTTGAGCATGGAGAGCGCTAAAAAAGCATAAGGATAGCAGGGTAGCCAGGCTTATAATTTTCATTTATTTTGTTTGTTAGGGTAACACAAGGTATAACTAAATCTTTAATACTAAAAATTTAGTTGATTGGATTTAACATTTAATAACATTATTTAACATTTAAAATTGACCAGCATTTCACAAAGTTTAGGGGTGTAAAAAGGCAATTAATTTGCTTCTTTTGTGGTTTAAACTGCCATTTTGTTTTAGGAGTTAACTAAAAAGCGTATCTTGTTCAACCTGTGAATAAAATAAAAATGTTACAATCTCAAGAAATCGCTCAACCTGCTCAGCTTGCCGCAAAGTTTATCAATTTAACTTCGAGGCATATTTTTTTAACTGGTAAAGCAGGTACTGGTAAAACAACTTTTCTTAGAAATTTAATCTCATTAACACACAAAAAAGCGGTAATCGTTGCCCCAACAGGTATTGCGGCTATTAACGCAGCCGGGGTTACCATTCATTCTCTGTTTCAATTGCCGTTTGGTACTTTTTTGCCTAAAGTTTTGCCAACTAGCGATGTAAAAGATTACCAGCACTATCACACGCCAAAATCTATCATTAGGCATTTGAGCATGAACGCAACTAAAAGGCGCATTTTGTTAGATTTAGAATTGCTGATTATTGATGAAGTAAGTATGCTAAGGGCAGATTTATTGGATGCCATTGACACAGTTTTACGTTACATTAGAAAAAGCAATGCAAATTTCGGTGGAGTGCAATTGTTGTTCATCGGCGATTTGCATCAGTTGCCACCCGTTGTTAAAAACGATGAGTGGAATTTATTAAGTGCAATCTATAAAAGTGCTTTTTTCTTTGATGCGGTTGCTTTAGAGAAAAATCCGCCAGTATATATTGAGCTAGAAAAAATTTACCGCCAAGCAGATGAAACCTTTATTCATTTGCTAAATAATTTAAGAAATAATCAGGTTACTGAGCAAGATATCGCTTTGCTAAAAACGTTTTATAAAGAGAATTACAAACCTATTTTAACCGATAATTACATCACTTTAACCACGCACAATAACAAAGCAGATACGCTCAACAAAAAAAGCTTAGATGAATTGCAGGGTAAGTCTTATTTCTACAAAGCAGTTATCGATAAAGAATTCGCTGAAAGTGCTTTTCCCGCAGAAAAAACTCTAGAGCTTAAAGTTGGTGCACAAGTAATGTTCATCAAAAACGATCCAACAGGCGAGCAGCGATTTTTTAACGGCAAAATTGCAGTGGTAAAAAAACTGAGTGATGATGTGATAGAGGTTTTGCCCGATGGTGCCAAGTATAATTTAACCCTAGAAAAATACACTTGGAAAAACATTAAATACACAGCAAATAAAACCACTAACGAAATAGAAGAAGAAATTGTGGGAACATTTACCCAATTTCCTTTAAAATTAGCTTGGGCAATAACGGTGCATAAAAGTCAGGGTTTAACGTTCGATAAGGCAATTGTTGATATTGGCGATGCTTTTGCTCCCGGACAAATTTATGTAGCACTTTCTCGTTTAAGATCAATGAACGGTTTGGTGTTAACTTCGTTAATCTCTAATAGAGGCATAAGACAAGATCAAAATGTTACTTTTTTTGCCCGTACAAAAGAGTTGCAAGAAGATTTATCGGTACAAATTAAAAAAGAAAGTGATGCGTTTTTAAAACACTCGTTATTGCAAAGCTTTAATTTTACGGTGCTTGATAATTATGTTTACGAACATGTTTTTAGCTATACAAAAGACGAAAAAAGATCTACCAAACAAACCCATTTGCCCTGGGCAGTAAAGCTACAGCAAGATTTAATGGCGCTTAAAGTTAATGCCGATAAGTTTTTGAAACAAATAGAACGCTTATTTATTGTAGACCATGCCGAAAGTTTAGCTTTATTATTAGAACGAACAACTGCCGCTGAGAACTATTTTAACCCGCAATTGCAAGCCATGAGTAATGCCATATTTGACTTAATTGAAGTGGTTAAAACGCAAAAACAAACCAAAGAATTTTTAGCAGAGCTGATAGATATGGAGGTGATGTTTTTTGAGCAGTTTAAAAAAATTAAAAAAGCCAAAGCCATGCTCGAAGCTGCAAACCAGCAACGTGAGCTTACTAAAGAAGAAGTAATGGCATTGTACACGAGCGCCAAACGCGAAGAACAAATTAAGGCTGCCTATACGATGGCTAATAAAGAAGAATTTAGACCACCAGGCGAAGATGTTTATAGCAGAATTAGAGCCGCTAAAAAAGATAAAACACCAAAGCCACCAAAAGAGGATACCAAAGAAATTACTTTAAATTTATTTAAAGAAGGGAAAAATATAACTCAAATTGCGGCAGAGCGAAAAATGACAATTGGCACAATAGAAGGGCACATGGCGCATTTTGTTGCAAAACAAGAAGTAAAAGCATCAGACATTGTACCTACTAATCGCCTAAACGAAATTATGCAAACAATTGCCAAGCTAAAATCTGTTAAATTAAATGAAGTGAGAGATGCCTTGGGTAAAAGCTATGGTTTTGGTGAAATTAAAATCGGTATAGCAGCTCATCTGGCCGAAGGCAATTAGTAAGTTATTACAAATTTTTAGGAGCAATTTCATTTGCCGCTTTTGAAAAACTAGGGCAGTAATTTTTGGCAATTTCAGCCCCGCTTTCTGTTACAACCAAATAAAGAATTTGGTTTCCACTTCAATCGGGTTTATTGTACAAAGTTGGTGGTTTTTGGCGTGCTGCAGCCCTGCATAGTAGCATAAACTGTTGTGCCTTAAACGGGATTGATGCGGTATCCTTTTTCGATTGTCACCATTAAGCACCATTGTTAATTAAGGCAGTAACAACAATCGAAAAAGATTTAGCATAAAAGCCCGACTAACGTTAAAAAAATCGCTTAACCATGCTTTTCTAATCAAAAAAAGCAATTCAAAAATATAAACCTGGATTAGTTAGTTAAGAACCGTTCCCTCAAAAACTTTCTCTGCAGGGCCGCATAAAAATACATTGGTAAATTTATGTCCATCGTAATCAAAATTGATTTGAAGTTTACCCCCCAAAACCTTTACAGGAGTTTCGATATGGCCAGGTTGTTTTTGTTGTGCCATGGCCATTGCAACTGCTGTTACGCCAGTGCCACAGGCAAAAGTTTCATCTTCAACGCCACGTTCAAAAGTGCGTACAAATAAATGATCGCCTTTATCTTCCACAAAATTTACGTTGATGCCTTTTGCCTTATAAGTTTCGTTATTTCTAATTTGTTTACCGTTTTCAAAAACGTTAAACACATCTAAATTATTCACTTGTTTTACATAATGAGGTGAGCCAGTATTTAAAACAAAGGCTTCTCCATCTTTGTCAATCGTATCAACATCAATCATTTGTAGTTCAATCCAATTTCCTTCTGCTGTAATTTTGGCATAATGCGGTCCGTCAACTGCCAAAAAATTAGTCTCGCTGTCAATTATTCCCAAATGTTTGGCAAAAGCAACTATGCATCTTCCTCCGTTACCACACATGCTACCCAAGTTTCCATCTGCGTTGTAATAAACCATCTCAAAATCAAAGCTATCATGTTGTTTTAGTAACATTAAACCATCGGCTCCAATGCCAAAACGGCGATCGCAAAGTTGCGCTACAAGCGCATTATCAATGGTTTTAAGCTCGCTTTCGCGGTAATCAATTAAAATGAAATCGTTACCAGCACCTTGATATTTTGAAAATTTTATGGCCATTTCTTATTTTATTAAGCTAAATCGTTTTGCCTTATTTTGTGTAATTGACATTGTTAAATTTGATTTAACATTTTTTAACACAAAACTAGGCATGTTACGTATACAAATATCGTTTATATGGTATTAAATTTGATTAACTCTTTGTAAAAATAGACATTTGGGATAAAGCTACTTAATTAAAGTAAAACAAATAGACAATGAAAAGAATAGGATTAATAGTGTTGGCTGCATTTTTAGGAGGTGCAGTTGCAATTGGCGCTTATAAACTATTAGAGCGCAACAGTGATGGTTATACTTTGGAAGAGAAGCAAAATATGATGTTTGCTAATAATCCACTTAAAGTGTCATCAGCTGGTTCGGTAGATTTTGTACAAGCTGCAGCTGCGGTTTCTCCTGCTGTAGTTCATATTAAAACAACTTATGGCGGCAAATCATCAGACGAAGTTTCTGGTAGCGGTGGCATAGAAGATATGTTTGAGCAATTTTTTAGAGGCGGCGGCGGTAGAAGACAAAATATACCTAGAGCAGCTTCTGGATCTGGTGTAATTTTAACCCCAGATGGCTACATTGTTACCAATAACCATGTGGTAGATAATGCAGATAAAATTGAAGTTGTTTTATCTAACAAACGTAAGGTAATTGCAAAAGTAATTGGTAAAGATGCCAATACAGATTTAGCCTTAATTAAGGTTGATGTAAATGATTTGCCTTTTGTAAAAATGGGTAACTCAGATAACGTACAAATTGGTGAGTGGGTTTTAGCAGTTGGTTTTCCGTTAGATTTACAAACTACAGTTACTGCAGGTATTGTAAGCGCAAAAGCTCGTAAAATTGGTATTTTAGATAGAAACCAAAGTCAGCAACCAACCAGAGAAGAGTATGAAGAATACCAAAGAACTGGTGTTTTACCAGATCGCCCAGCAAGTTCTTCAATAGAATCATTTATCCAAACCGATGCAGCAATTAACAGAGGCAATAGCGGTGGGGCATTAGTAAATGCAAATGGAGAGTTAATTGGTATCAATGCGGCTATCGCTTCGCAAAGCGGAATGAATGAAGGATATGGTTTTGCAATTCCGGTTAATTTGGCTAAAAAGATTTTAGAAGATTTTAAAGAATTTGGCGTTGTTAAACGTGGATATATTGGAGTTAGTTTCCAAGCTTTAGATGCTGATGTAGCTGAAAAATTAAATGTGAAAGACATCAATGGTTTATATGTTAACAGCGTTGTGCCAAATGGTGGTGCAGCAGCAGCAGGTATTAAAGAAGGTGATATCATTAAAAAAATTGGTGGTGTAGAAATATACGATGCGCCAGATTTGCAAGAGAAAGTCGGCCGCATGCGTCCTGGTGATAAAGTTGCATTAACTGTTTTAACAAAAGAAGGTTCAACCAAAAATTTAAATGTTATTTTAAAACCAGAAAGTAATGTGAGTTTAGCATCTAATGCGGCCAAATCTACTGGAGCTAGCGTAGGTAAATTAGGTGCAAGTTTTGCTCCGGCAACTGCGGCAATTAAATCTAAATTTAAAGTTGCCAATGGTGTTGTGGTAACTAATGTGTTGCCTAATAAGCTTTTTTATAATGTTGATATTTCAAAAGGTACCTTAATTACTAAAATTAACGGTAAACCTGTAAATAGTGCTGCAGATGTAGAAAAAGCTTTGCCAACATCTACAGATGGAAACATTAAAATTGAAGGTGTAACAGAAAACGGTTCATTTACCATCATTAACGGTAATTAAACAAAACTTTTAACATAAAAAGGGAACCATTGCTGGTTCCCTTTTTTTTGCTTTAAACTTTAGTAAATCAATAAATTAGTGATCAAGAAAAAATCATTAATTGCCTCCTTTTTTTAGAATGTTTCTAAATAGATTATTTCTTTCGTTTTTGTTGCTGCCACTTCTTATCTAAATCATATTTTAAATACTTTTGTACCAACTGAATAAAAAAATAAAAGCTAATGGGTAGTATTGCAAATGCTTTTTCCTCATCGATCGGGAAAAAATTAATAATGGGGCTTACAGGCCTTTTTCTAATCTCTTTTTTAGTAGTACACTGTTTTTTAAACTGTTTTGTCTTTTTTGATAACACAGGTGTTTTGTTTAACGAAGGAGCTCACTTTATGGCAACTAATTGGTTAATTAGAGCAATGGAAGTGGTTTTAATGCTAGGACTATTGTTACATATAGTTCAAGGAGCTCGTTTAACATTCGAAAATCAGGCAGCTAGACCAGTAAAATATGCCTACCATGATGGCAAATCTAACAGTAAATGGTATTCTCGTTCTATGGGTTTATTAGGTACTTTGTTGTTGATTTTCTTGATTGTTCACTTAACAGATTTTTGGTGGGTATCTCGTTTTACTGGCATTGAGGCATTTAACGGTGGTACACCACTTGATGCTAATGGACACGAAGATTTATATGCAGTGATGTTTGTTAAATTTAGTCAGCCATGGCGTGTAGTATTATACGTTTTGGCTATGGTATCTTTAGCATATCACCTATTGCACGGTTTTGCATCAACTTTCCAAACAATGGGTTGGAACCATAAAAAATATACACCGATTATTAAATCTTTAGGTGTTGCTTTTTCTATTGTAATTCCATTGCTTTTTGCCTTAATGCCAATTGCCATCTATTTTGGTTGGGGTTTTTAAAATAATTTTGAACGAATAAAGCTATATATAATGTCAGCATTAAATTCAAATATACCAGAAGGAGATTTAACCAATAAGTGGACGAAATTTAAGTCGTCTGTGCCTTTGGTAAATCCTTCAAACAAAAGAAGTTTAGAAGTAATTGTAGTAGGTTCTGGTTTGGCGGGTGCATCAGCAGCGGCAACATTAGCAGAAATGGGCTACAAAGTAAAATGTTTCTGCTTTCAAGATTCTCCGCGTAGAGCTCACTCTATTGCTGCTCAAGGAGGCATCAATGCCGCAAAAAATTATCAAAATGATGGCGATAGTACTTATCGTTTATTTTATGATACCATTAAAGGGGGCGATTATCGTGCCCGTGAAGCAAACGTACATCGTTTAGCAGAAGTAAGTGCAAACATCATCGACCAGTGTGTGGCACAAGGCGTGCCATTAGCTCGTGAATATGGTGGTTTGTTAGATAACCGTTCATTCGGTGGTACGCAAGTTCAACGTACTTTTTACGCCGCTGGCCAAACTGGTCAACAGTTATTGTTGGGTGCATATTCTGCATTAGAGCGCCAAATTGGAATGGGTAAAGTAGAAATGTTTACCCGTCACGAAATGCTTGAAGTTGTTAAAATTGATGGCAAAGCTCGTGGTATTATTGCTCGTAACTTACTAACTGGCGAGCTAGAGCGTCATTTCGGCCATGCCGTAGTATTAGGAACAGGTGGTTACGGAAACGTATTCTATTTGTCTACAAATGCAATGGGAAGTAACGTGACTGCCGCTTGGAAAGCAAATAAACAAGGTGCTTATTTCGCAAATCCTTGCTATACTCAAATTCACCCAACATGTATCCCAGTTTCTGGCGATCATCAATCTAAATTAACCTTAATGTCTGAGTCGTTACGTAACGATGGTCGTATTTGGGTGCCTAAAAAGAAAGATGATAACCGTAAGCCAACAGATATTCCTGAGGATGAAAGAGATTATTATTTAGAGCGTCGTTATCCTGCTTTTGGTAACTTAGTACCCCGTGATGTGGCTTCTCGTGCTGCAAAAGAAAGATGTGATGCTGGTTACGGTGTAGGTGCTTCTAAATTAGCTGTTTACCTAGATTTTAAAGCAAATACGGAGCGTTATGGTAGGATAGAAGCATCTAAAGCTGGTATCCATAATCCGGATAAGGAAACATGTATGCGTTTAGGAACAGCCGTAGTAAAAGAAAAATACGGTAACCTATTTGATATGTATGCGCAAATTACTGGCGAAAATCCATATGAAACGCCAATGCGTATCTATCCAGCAGTACATTATACAATGGGTGGTTTATGGGTAGATTATAACTTAATGACAACCGTACCAGGCTTGTACTGTACTGGTGAAGCTAACTTCTCAGATCATGGCGCAAATCGTTTAGGTGCATCTGCATTAATGCAAGGTTTAGCAGATGGTTATTTCGTTTTACCTTACACCATTGGAGCTTATTTATCGAAAGAAATTTCTGTTAAAGCAATTCCAACAGATCATCCAGCATTTGCTGAAGCAGAAGCTAGAGCAAAAGGAGTTTTAGATACTTTGATTAACATTAAAGGAACTAAATCTGTAGATCATTTCCACAAAAGATTAGGTTTAATTATGTGGGATAAATGCGGAATGGCTCGTAGCGAAGAAGGCTTAAAATGGGCAGTTGCTGAAATCCAAAAATTGAAGAAAGAGTTTTGGAGTGACGTTCGTGTACCAGGTTCGGCAGATGAGTATAATCCAGAATTAGAAAAAGCAGGTAGAGTTGCAGATTTTATCGAATTAGGTGAGTTGATGTGTTTAGATGCATTAAACCGTAACGAAAGTTGTGGTGGTCACTTCCGCGAAGAGTACCAAACAGAAGAAGGTGAAGCTTTACGTGATGATGAAAACTACGCATACGTTGCTGCTTGGGAAAATAAAGGCGACGGAACATTCGAGCTTCATAAAGAAGAATTGAAATTCGAAAATATTAAAATAGCACAAAGAAGTTATAAATAGTAGCAAGATGTGAGTATCATGTATCAAGATGTTTGAACTAATCTTGTTACTTGATACTTGCTACTCGATACATAAATCTCTATACAATGAGTACAGGAAATATGAACTTAACGCTAAAAGTTTGGCGTCAGAAAAACACAAAAGATACCGGTAAAATGGTAGACTATAAAGTGTCTAACATTTCGCCAGATATGTCTTTTTTAGAAATGTTTGATGTTTTAAACGAAGACTTAATTACCAAGGGTGACGATCCAATCGTGTTTGATCACGATTGTAGAGAAGGAATTTGCGGTATGTGTTCAATGTTTATCAATGGTCGTCCGCATGGCCCTAAAGATGCTGTAACTACTTGTCAATTGCACATGCGTTCTTTTAAAGATGGCGATACCATTGTAGTTGAACCATGGAGAGCAAAAGCATTTCCGGTAATTAAAGATTTAGCTGTAGATAGATCTGCATTTGACCGTGTAATTGCAGCAGGTGGATTTATCTCTGTTAATACAGGTAATGCACAAGATGCAAACGCTTTACCAATACCAAAAGCGCAAGCAGATGCCGCTTTCGAAGCAGCAGCTTGTATTGGTTGCGGCGCATGCGTAGCAACTTGTAAAAATGCATCAGCAATGTTATTTGTATCAGCAAAAATTTCTCAATTGGCCTTGTTACCACAAGGTCAGCCAGAGCGTTACAAGCGTGTACAAAACATGGTTGCACAAATGGATGCAGAAGGTTTTGGTAACTGTACAAACACCGGAGCTTGCGAGGCAGAATGCCCTAAAGGGATATCTTTAGAAAACATTGCTCGCATGAACAGAGATTATTACTCTGCTAAATTTGTAAGCGAACAAGAAGGATAATTCAAGTATTAGTTTGCAGTTTTGAGTTAATAACCAAACTTACAAATGTTTACCTAAAAATTAATTTGTTTTAATACTATTAAATCGCTAGATTTAAATATCGAGACAAAGGAGACTACAAAACTAAAACCCCGGCCATTTGGCTGGGGTTTTTCTGTTATTTGGCTTTATTAACCGGTTGATTGCGCTATTAATATTTTGTGTTTTTAGAAAGGCAAATACAGTATTTCAATTAAAGTCAGTCCTGCTGTCCGTTTTACTCACCCGATGAAAAATCGGGTTCGTGCTCACTACCATCAGGCTTATTATACCAAAGCTTGTGCTAGTATGAGGGGTTTATGGTGCACAGGCTAATGTTTTATAGCCCTAATTGTAGCGATATACTTTACACCTATGCCAAAGGCATAGGTGTAAAGATTTAGCGAAAAGTAGGACTAACATTGATAATTGTAAAAGCATTGCGCTTCGAAATTATTTAGTTAAGTTAAATCTAACCGGAATATTGTACTTCACTCTTATTGGAGTTTTATTAATCATTCCAGGAAACCATCTTGGGCTTAACTCTAATACTCTTACCGCTTCTTCATCTGTACCTGAGCCTAATTTTCTATCTACTTTTATATTGCTTATAGCCCCGTCTTTTTCAACCACAAAAGATAAAAATACATTTCCGTAAACTTTGTTTTCCTTAGCTAGTTCTGGATATTTTATATTTTCGCTTAAAAATTTATAAAATTCTTCCATTCCGCCCGGAAACGTAGGAGGGTTTTCTACTCTTACAAAGTTGTAGATAGTTGTGTCATTAGCTGCAACAACACTCGGCGTAACTGTAGTGCTCATGCCGGTTGTAATTGGCGCTTTACCTGGAATTTTAAATCTGATGGGTAAGTTATATTTAACCCTTACCACTTTTCCATTTTGTACGCCTGGGTTCCATTTTTTGCTCAATTTAAGTACACGAACCGCTTCTTCGTCTGTACCTCCACCAAGCGATTTATTTACTTTGATATCGTTTAAAGAGCCATCTTTTTCTATTGTAAATGAAACAAATACATTTCCTTGTATATTTTCGTCTTTAGCTTGTTTCGGATACTTTACATTTTCTCCTAAAAATTTATAAAAGCTTACCATTCCGCCCGGATAGCTTGGTGGAGTTTCCATTGCAACAAAGTTGTAAACAGTTTGATCATCTTGCGCTAAAGCTTTTTTTTGGCAAAAGCCTAGCAGTAACACCGCACATAGCGATGAGTAAATTAATTTTTTCATCAGGATTTTTTTAAGGTTATTTTTTAGGTTTTAACAGGGGTTTATAGCAAATTTTACTTGTTCAATTTGTTTGGTGCATAACCAACGATCACTATTTCCATTGGAGTATAATCAGTAGGGGTTTCAAGGTTTAAGTTTTTAAGCTCTGATTTTGCACCTTCTAATTTAAATGTAACTTTCAAAGCGTACTTACCATTTTTAAGTGATTTATAATCGTTAAAAGCCAAGATCTGGTTAACAACTTCTATATCGCAGTTGCCTCCAAGTTCTTTTTCGATCTTTAAGCCATTTAATTTACCATCGTTAACAGCAAATAAAATTTGTGTGTTACCCTGTAAATTTACTCCTGAAGCTGTAGATGGATATTTAATGTTTTTACCAAGATGGCTGTAGAATTTTTCTAAATCATTAATTATTTTATTACCAAATGATGAGAGCATAATGATGGTCACTACTGCAGGGAAGATTAATTTTTTCATGATTTCGAATTAAGGTTTAATTTTAGTAGTGATGATAATTACGCCGTTATTGCCACCTGTGCCATACAATGAGGTAGCTTTTATACCATTCAATACATTAACACTTGATATGGTTTCTGGCTTGATCAGTTTTGCTTCAGTTTCTTTAATGATATTTCCGTCAAGTATATAAAGTGGTGTGTTTAGTGATTTGTTAGTGCCGTTGAAAAATAAAGAAACATTGTCTTTTGTAGTAATTGGTTTTAAATTTCCAGACTTAGTTTTAATAGAGATTACACCGTCATTACCATCTATACCATATTTTTCAACTGCATTATTGCCTTTAAAAATACTAACTGATTCAATATTTGCTGGATCAATTCCATTAAATGCTGCAGAGCCTCGAATGTATTGCTTATTACCGTCGATAATAACCAAGGGTTCGGCACTTTTTTCTGTAATATTCGATCGTAAAAAAATAGTTTTTGTGCTGTCTGTTTGAGCAAAGCTGGATAAGCTTATAATTGTAAAAACAATAACTGTAATGGATTTATAGATTTTCATAGGTTCTGATTTAGTTTCTATTTAATAGGGTTAGTGATGGTTGTAATGATTTTTTACTAGTAATAATAATTGCACCTTTATCTGCCTTTTTTCCATATAACGAAGTTGCATTTGATGATTTCACTACATTGATTGATTCTATGGTTTTAGAATCTAGATCTTTCATGATGCTATAATCTTTAACTTCTCCATCTAAAATAACTAATGGAGCATCTTTAGAATCGTTGAAACCTTTAATTTTAATGTTTGAAACAACACTAGTTTTACTTTCTGTTTTTTCTCCATTTAAAGAAAATTTGATAGGAATGTTGTATTTAACTCTAACAGGTCGGCCATTTTGCATGCCTGGGTTCCAGCGTTTGCTTAGTTTAAGTACGCGTAAGGCTTCTTCATCTGTGCCATAGCCTAATTTTCTATCAACTTTAATGTCTGTTAATGAGCCATCTTTTTCAACTACAAATGATACAAAAACATTTCCCTCAACTTCATTATCAGCAGCCATTGTAGGGTATTTAATGTTTTTGCCTAAATATTCATAAAATTTATATACGCCACCGGGGTAGTTTGGTGGTGATGACATAGAAACAAAGTTGTAAATGGTTTGGTCTGAAACCTCTTCTTTTTTAGGTACAAAACTCGTGATTACTATATTGCTTAAATCTGTGTAATTATCGGTCGTATTTACCTGTTGGTTTTTAACACTGGTTTCTGCTCCCTCTAGTTTAAATGTTACTTTAATACTGTAATTTCCGTCCATGCCAAAAAAATCATCATAGTTTGATATGGCATTAATCACTTCATCATCGCAACCTTCGCCTAATTCATTTTGTGCATAAGCATTCATGATTTTGCCAGATTTTAAAGTGAAATTAATTACAGTGTTACCTTGCAAACTGCTTTTAACCGCATTTGATGGGTATTTAATATTTTGACCTAAGTGTTTGTAGAAATTGTTCCATAAAGCAGCTTTATCTGCATATTCCGTATCTGAAGTTTGATTAGTGGCAGCAGAACTTTCTGTTGTAGCGTTAGTGATTACCTCTACTTTTTGCATCGGAGCCGGAGGTGGTGCAAGATTTACAACACTTAGTGGCGATTCAATAGCTTCGTTAACAAATTCATTTGCATTGTTAAGTGGAATGCTTTCTGCAACTTCTAAAATTCGCTGGTTTTTGCGAATTGTAGCAGATGATAAAATTAGCGTTAATGCAAATAATGGTACAAACAACCCATATTTTAATACAGCCACTTTGGTAGAACGTTGTTTATGCAGCATATAAATACGCTTTTTAATCATTGATTTGGTTAAAAAGCCGTTTGTTAAGTTGTTAGGTTTAACACCAAAAGCATGGCTTAACAATAGAAGTGAATATTGCTCTTTATCGCCCTGAAAATTTGCTGCAGCCTCATCAGCTAAATACTCATGAATATTTTTAACAGCTTTTTTATAAAAATAAATGATAGGGTTAAACCAGGTTATGATTGCTAAAACCTCAAAAAAGATTACATCTAATGTGTGTAGCTGCTTAATATGTATATCCTCATGTAAATCTACCGTGGCTCTTTCGGGTAAATGGCTTGCTACGGTTTTTCTGTTTAAAAATGAAAAGGCATCATTCTCATCAGCCTTGCTAAATAATTGGTTAATTTTAAATAATTGAAATAAGAAATGTAATAAAAATACAAATGCACCAACTAAATAAATAATCACAATAAGGCGTCCCCAGTCGTACTGCTCTTGGGTTTGCGGCATAATTGCATAATTACTTACCACATTGTTTAACTCACTTACACTGATATATAATTCATCGCTTACTACTTTTTTACTAAATAACTCGAAGCGCATAAATGGAATGGCTAAAGAGAAAAATCCAGAAGCAACAAGATAAATCCTATTTAAAACAAAATAAGTTTCCTTGTCTAAAAGTAGCTTGTAAAAGCAATAAAATATAACCAAGTAAATATTTACTTGTAAGAGGTAGTGCGCCCAACTCATTTCGGTTTATTTTTAAATTTGTTGATCATTTTTAAAATTTCATCTACATCGCTTACGTCTAATTTCTCTTCCTTAACAAAGAATGAAAACATGCTTTCTACCGAATTTTCGAAATAATTGCCTAATAATTTTTCGGTTGCATGGCGTTTGTATTCTTCTTTGCTAATTAATGGGTAGTATTTGTGTGCCTTTCCAAACGCTTTATGGCCAATAAAGCCCTTCACTTCTAAAATTCTAATAATAGTAGATACGGTATTGTACGCTGGTTTTGGCTCAGGTAAATAATCCATAACTTCTTTTACGAAAGAATTTTCAAGTTGCCACACAATTTGCATGATTTGTTCCTCTGCCTTAGTTAAATCTTTAATATCCATGGTTATTGCTGTTTTGTACAAAATGAGCATTTTTTTAAAATTAAGGTATTGCTCCTCACCTTCAGTGATATATCTACCATAAACTTAAAACTAATATTTTAGTTTACAAAATTTTTTCGCATTTATTTTCTATCATTATAAAAAATACTTAGATACTTATGAAAATTGCCTTTCACGGCGCTGCAAGAAATGTAACCGGCAGCAAGCATTTGCTTACCTTAAATAACGGAACCAAAATATTATTAGATTGTGGCATGTTTCAAGGCATGGGTCAAGAAACAGATGACTTGAATGAAGAATTTGGATTTGATGCCTCAGCAGTTGATATTTTAGTGCTTTCTCATGCCCATATAGATCACAGCGGTTTAGTTCCGCTGTTAATTGCAAAAGGTTTTAAGGGTGTAATTTTTGGCACCCAAGCCACAAAAGAACTTTGCAAAATTTTACTGCTAGATTCTGCAAAAATACAAGCAGGAGATTTAAAATACGAGAACAAAAAAAGACAACAACGTGGCCAGCATTTGTTAAAGGCAATATATGATGAAGATGATGTGATACAGGCAATGGAATATTTTATTGCTGTAGATTACCATAATCCGACACGTTTAACTGATGACGTAACTGTAGAATTCATCGATGCTGGTCATATTATTGGCAGTGCATCAGTTCATTTAACTATCAAAGAAGATGGTAAAATAACTCGATTAAGTTTTAGTGGCGATGTTGGTCAGTATGGAGATTTATTGCTTAGATCGCCTCAAGAGTTTCCTCAGGCAGATTATGTTTTGTTAGAATCTACCTATGGAGATAAATTGCATAATGATGCTCAACCCACAGAGGAAGCTTTTTTACAGGTTATTTTAAAAACTTGTGTAGAAAAGAAAGGGAAAGTAATTATACCGGCATTTAGTGTGGGCAGAACTCAAGAGTTATTGTACATTTTAAATAACCTAGATCTTGATGGCAAACTTCCAGATATAAAAGTTTATGTTGATAGTCCTTTATCGGCCAAAGCCACAAAAATTATTGAAGAGCATGCAGAAGGTTATAATGATGAGGTTTTAGATATCATGAAAATTGATGACAATCCATTTAACTTTAAAGGATTACATTACGTAGCAGATGGAGAAGAATCTAAAGCTTTAAATAATAAACCAGAGCCTTGTATCATCATATCAGCATCTGGCATGGCCGAAGCTGGCAGGGTAAAACATCACATTAAAAACAATATAGGCGACAAGAAAAATACCATTTTAATGGTTGGCTATTGTGAACCACGCTCATTGGGTGGCCAGTTAAAAAACGGAGCACAAGTAGTTCATATTTACGGGTAGCAATACCAGGTTGTTGCAGAAGTGCAATGCATACAATCTATGAGTGCACATGGTGATTATGAAGATTTGCTGCGGTTCATGTCATGCCAAGATCCTGCTAAGGTTAAAAAAGTATTTTTAGTACATGGTGAGCATGATGTACAGCAAATTTTTGCAGCAAAGCTGAAGGAAAAAGGATTTAATCAGGTAGAAATTCCTGACAGGCATCAAGAATTTGAGTTATAAAAATAAAGCCCTGACAATCCTTAATATGATTAAAGAATTTCGTCAGGGCTTTATTTGTTTTATTAGTCATCCGATGAATATCGATTTATTCAAATATTCATCGGATGATTTTTTATTATTGCCTTGGAGCAGCCGGTTTAGGCATTTCTTTACGCGGTAGTTTCTCTGCTCTTTCAGAAGTATGATAAACGAAAGAAGCTACAATAGTTGCAGATTTTTTCAAATCATCCATATCTAAACGATCAAAAGTATCTTGGTTAGAGTGGTGGGTACGTGTATTGTAATCCATTGGGTCTTGTATAAATTGGAAACCCGGCAAACCAACACCATCATAAGCTTGATGATCTGTTCCACCTGTATTGCTAATGGTAATTGTTTTTGCACCTAAATCTTCAAAAGGAGTTAACCAGCTTTGGAAAATATCTTTCACAGCGGCATTGCCTTGCAAATAAACACCACGAATGGTTCCTGTTCCATTATCTAAATTATAATAAGCTGATAATTTTTCGTGTTCTGCTTTTGGTTTCATATCAGCTGGATCAGCAAAATGTTCTTTCACATAACCTCTTGAGCCGAACAAACCTTGCTCTTCTGAGCTCCATAATGCAATGCGGATGGTACGTTTTGGTTTAAAATCAATTGCTTTTAAAATACGCATGGCTTCAATCATTACTGCAGAACCGGCAGCGTTATCTGTAGCTCCTGTACCTGCATGCCATGAGTCGTAATGGCCGCCTAACATTACAATCTCGTCTTTTAGTTTAGGGTCTGTTCCTGGTATTTCGGCAATTACATTGTAACCTTTAGGATCTTTGTCATAAAATGAAGTTTTCACCTCAGCTTCTAGTTCTACTTTTTCTCCACCACGTAATAAACGTAAAATGTGTAAGTAATCTTCGCTGCTTACTTCTAGTTCTGGATTAACAGGTTTGGCATCTAATTTATATGAGGCGCCATTACTTGTAAAGAATGTACCATGGTTACCACGAGCGTAAGTTAATTTTAATCTAATTCCCTCAGCCATTAAAACACTGTCAATTGCAGCTCTCATGCCCATCATACGCATCATCATTGCTCTTTGGTTATTTGCAGGTCCACCACCACCTTGACGGTTACCACCAACAGTTGGAGGAGTAGCAGCTGCCATTTTCGCTAAATCTTCATCTGTATAACGAACTGCATCAGCTTTGTAAGAATTCTTTAATGGTTGTACCAAAGGAGATTCAATCATTACAATTTTACCTTTTAACTTTCCTTTGTATTTAGCTAAATCGGTAATGGTATCGGCAACAATTAAAATCACATCAGATTTAATTGCACCTTTTGTGCCTGGAGTCCAAGCTTTTGGTGAGGCAATTATTGGGCGATAAAAAGGAGCAGTTGTAGCTGCATAATATTTATCAACCTGCCAACCTTTACCAAATTCACCCCAAGCTTCTAGGTGAACATTTTTTAAACCCATTTCGTTAAAATACTTAACTGCCCAATCTTGAGCTCGTTTTAAACCAGGCGAGTTAGATAAACGCGGGCCAGCCACATCGGTAATTTGGTAAGCAATGTCATAAGCCTTTGATTTATCTAAACCTTCTGCTCTAATTTTTGCTACAGCAGCAGAGTTTACAGGCTCTTGGGCAAAGCCAGATAAGCATAAGCCTAAAGCGAATGCACTAAAAGTAAATTTTTTCATCATAGTTTTAATCCGTTTTTTGAACTTAAACTGTATTACGCAGCTAATTTTTTGGTTTTGCGAAAACAATTTTTAGTTGAGGGGTGAGTTTGGTTTAATTAATTACACAATTGTATCATTATTGTTGGTGAATTTACAGTTAATGATAAATAATTGTACCTTTCTATTCATATTTTTACAGTTATAAAAATCTCCAATAATGAAATATATTAGTTTTTCTTGCTTGTTTATAGCATTATTTTTTAGTCGGGCAAATGCTCAACAAACCATATTTCGAGATATCAATATATCTAATCAAGTTAGTGAGGTTTCTGAAGTAAATTTAAAAAACATTGTAAATAAATTGGTTTCCTTTCAAACTCGCCATACGTTAAGCGATACATTGAGTAAAACCACGGGTATAGGTGCTGCCAGAAACTGGATTAAAAGTGAGTTTGAAAAATACAGCAAAGAAAGTGGGAGCCGTTTGCAGGTTTCGTTTGATACTTTTACGCAAGCCGCCGATGGTAGAAGAATTACCGCTCCGGTTGTGCTTAAAAATGTGATGGCAATTTTGCCAGGCACAGATCCTAATGATAAAAGGATGTTAATGCTTTCTGGTCATTATGATTCGAGAGTAACCGATGTGATGAATGCAAAAGATTTCGCCCCTGGAGCAAATGATGATGCATCTGGTGTGGCAGCAGTTATGGAAATGGCTCGTATCATGAGTAAGCAAAAATATAATTGCACAATTGTTTTTGTTGCCATGGTTGGCGAAGAACAAGGTTTATATGGTGCAACCAATTTGGCAAAAAGAGCTAAAGAAGAAGGTTGGAATGTTCACTTGTTGATGAATAACGATATTGTTGGTAACTCTTATGGTATGGAAACTGACATTAAGGACAATAAAAGTGTTCGTGTTTTTAGTGAAGGTGTATCTCCTTTAGAAACGCTAGCCCAAGTAGCAGCTAGGCAATCTGCGGGTACAGACAATGATGGTAAAGCTCGTCAAGCAGCAAGGTATATTAAAGAAGTTGCAGAGCGATATGTAGATCAGCTGGATGTGAAACTGATTTACAGGAGAGATCGTTTTCTACGTGGTGGAGATCATACTCCATTCTCTCAACAAGGTTTTGCCGCAGTGCGGATTACCGAAATGAATGAAGATTTTAACAGACAACATCAGGATATCAGAACAGAGAACGGATTTAAGTTTGGCGATTTACCAGAATATGTTGATTATAATTATTTGCAAAAAGTAACACGTATGAATTTAGCGGTGATGGCAAATTTAGCTTGGTCTGCTCAGGAGCCAGAAAATGTAGTGGTTTTAACTTCTGGTTTAACCAATAAAACGGCATTAAAATGGGATGCTCCAAAGGGAAAATCTCCGGCAGGTTATTATGTTTTAATGAGAGAAACAACTAGTCCGTTTTGGGAGAAGAAAATTTTTGTTAAAGAGACCTCAGCTTCAATAGCTTACTCAAAAGATAATTATTATTTCGGTGTACAATCTGTAGATGAAAACGGGCATGAGAGTTTAGTTGTTACACCAAGACCGGGTAGGTAAGATACTTTGACAAACTTGTAAGCTTAGTGCATGTAGTTTGTCAAGGTTTTTAAGACTTACCGCTAAGAAACCGAAGAGCGCAAAGAAATTACTCTAAATTTTTTTATGCATTATTAACTTTGACAAACACGGGCAAAATGTATAAAATTTTGTCAAAGTAAATTTCACAAAAAAGGGCAGCATCCACCACCCTTATTAACTAAAAACTAAACTAAAATCTTTATTTGATATTTCTTTTCAATAAAATGAAGTAACCGATTATAAACATTGCTGCTGCAATTGCTAAGCTTACCCAAATTTCTTGTGTAAAAATTGGGAAGTCTTCTGGGCTTTTGCTTGTGGCAACATTGGTAACTCTAAGCGCCAAAGTTGGGTCGCTATATGGAATAAGGTATGCATACTCCCACCCAACATTTGCTGTTATAATGCCTGCAATGGTTCCAATAAAACCAATTCCCATTGGTTTTAAAAAATCAGACCATATTAAACTCAAAACAAATTGAATGGCCAATATGCCTAAAGAAGCCAAAAATAGTTTTGTGTAAAACTTGGTTAAAATTACCATCGGATTATAGTCTGTAAAAGCGTATTTTGGCACTAACACTTGCAGCAAATATCCGCTAGCATAAGTTAAAACAGCAAATAATACTAAGCAGATTAACAATAGCATTACTGCATATAGAAATTTAGCTGCATATATAGAAAACTTATTTAGTGGTTGGGCAAAAAGTGTTTTCCAAGTATCGTTTTTATGTTCTATGTTGTTAACCGAAAAGGCCATAAACATTACATAAAATGGAAGAATAAGCATACCCATAACATTTAAAGCCGCACCACTAAAACGACCCCACAATATCATGCCTTGATAACCTTGTTTTAATACTTTATCTGAACCAGAGTAAAAACCGAATGCTACCAAACCACATATTATTAATGGTAAAATAATAGCTGCCCAAAAAGCAAGTGTTTTACGAGATTTGTAAAATTCTGAAATATATGAGATGTATAATGAACGCATGAGCCTTAATTTTTAGATGTGATATCTAAGAATAGATTTTCTAAGTCTTTTCTTTCTTTTGAAATGCTATAAACCGAAACACCATTATTTACCAATAAACTATTAATTTTTCCCATGGCTACTTTATCACTATAGGCAACTGACAATGTTGATTCATCATGATGAATGGTTTCAATACCTTCAGCTTTTAATAGGCTAATTGCTTTTTCTTGATTATCTGCTTCTATTTTAATAGCTGGTTTGCTTAAATCTTGTAAAGCACCAATTGTGCCTTGAAACAACAACTCGCCTTTATTAATTATGCCAACGTGTGTGGCGGTTCTTTCTATTTCTGCTAGTAAATGACTAGATACCAATATGGTTTTACCATGCTTAGCAGTTAAGTCAATCATTAGGTTTCTAATTTCTATAATCCCGTTAGGATCTAAACCATTAGTTGGTTCATCTAGCAATAACAATTCTGGATCTGATATTAAGGCTAAAGCAATTCCTAAACGCTGTTTCATCCCTAAAGAATATTTGCCAGCTTTTTTATTGGCTGCATCTGTTAAGCCAACTAAACTTAGCATTTCGGCACATTTGCTTTTTTTTATTCCTAAAAGGATGCAACGGTTTAATAAATTCTCTTTTCCCGTTAAGTGGCCATAAATAGCAGGTTGCTCTACTAATGAGCCCATTCTTTTTAGGCTTGCAATACGATTACTGTTAATCTCTTTGCCAAAAATAAATACCTGATCGGTTGGAGATTGAAGTAGATTTAATAGAATTTTAATGGTAGTGGTTTTACCAGCTCCATTTGGGCCTAAAAAACCATAAATGCTACCTTTTGGTACTTGTAGCGAAAGGTTTTTAACAACAGCTTGTGCACCGAAGTTATAGTTTAAGCCTACCGTTTCTATTGCGTAGTTGCTCATGCTTATTTTAAAATAGCAGTTGTAGCTTTAACAATTGTGTTTGTAGGAGTTGAGGTTTTAGCCATAACTTCTTCATCTTGAATGTTAGCAGTGCTAGTAGCAAAAGCTAATACCATCATAATAAATACAGGAAACAATAAAAGTAAGAAAGGCGATACGTTTGATAACTTTTTCATGATCTTTTTATTTAGGTTTATTATAGTTGTTTTGTTTTGTTGAACAAATAGAATAATTAATTAAAACCTGCTAAAATCTTTTAGACCAAGTGCATTTTATTATAGATAAACAGCCAAAAAAGGTAGTTTTGTAGATGGTTGTATTTATTGGTCGGTTGGTAGAAAAAAAATGCCCGTTCGTCGAAAGTAAGCCCTAAAAATAAATGAAATATTTACTTTGTGTACCAATTAGACGGTTATCGTAAAAATTTAAATTGATGAAAAGTAAAGGTGAAATTATCTTAAACGTGATTTTTTGGCTGTTAATTCTTGCAGTTATCGTAACTGGAGTATCCATGGCACCGAATAAACTCAATTGGTTTGAGCTTTGCGTAGAATTTGGTTTCTATGGCTTAATTAACGTATCGTTATTTTATATCAATTATTTTATTTTGATACCAAATCTTATTAAGATTAAGCAAAAGGCATGGCTATTTCTAGTTGCCATTATCAGCTTACTCTGCGTTAGCGTATTTATAAAGTTAGGCATAGCAGTGCTATATCCAGAAGTCATTTTAGAGTATAAGTCTGGAAATAGTTTGCAAGTAAAAAGCTATAACGTGTATATGTTGCAAGCGCTTTTTATGAGCGGATTTTTTATCGTAATTAGTTCTTTATTAAAGTTTGCAGCAGATTGGTTTTCGAATGAGCGGATACAACGTAAGTTAGAAAGTGAGAAAAAAGACATGGAATTACAGTTTTTAAAATCGCAATTGAACCCACATTTTTTATTCAACTCTTTAAATAATATTTATTCTTTAGCTTACCAAAAATCAGAAAAAACCGCCGATGCCATTTTAAAGCTCTCAGAAATTATGCGATATATGATTTATGAGAGTAATGACAGTTGGGTAGATTTAAGTAAAGAAGTTGAATATGTAACCAGTTTTGTAGAGTTACAAAAATTGAGGTTTAAAGATGGTGCTGCAGTTAATATTACCATAAATGGTGAGATTGATGGACAAAAAATTGTTCCACTGATTTTAATTTCTTTTGTAGAAAATGCATTTAAACACGGTGTGGCAAATGATGCAAATGATCCGATAAAAATTAACATAATAGCCAACCAAAAAATACTACACTTTAGTGTAAGCAATAAAAAAAGCAAAACCAATAAAGATGCCATGGGCGGGGTTGGCCTAAATAACGTAGAACGAAGATTACAATTATTATATCCCGAAAGGTATAAATTAAATATTGTAAATTCGGCTACCCATTACACTACAGAATTGATGCTAGACTTATGATTTTAAAATGTATTGCCGTTGACGATGAGCCTTTAGCGCTTGATATAATTGAAGATTATGTTTCGAAAGTTCCATTTTTAGAACTGGTAAAACGTACCGAAAATGCTATTGAAGCTTTACAGTTAGTGCAAGCTGGTGGCATAGATTTGGTATTTTTAGATATCCAAATGCCAGATTTAACTGGTATCCAGTTCTTAAAAATTGCTAGTGGTAAAGCCAATTACATTTTAACAACGGCTTATTCTCAGTATGCTTTAGAGAGTTATGATTTAAATGTTTCTGATTATTTATTAAAGCCAATTGCATTTGATCGTTTTTACAAAGCGGTAGAAAAAGTACATAACCAAATGCAAAAGGCCGAGCCTGCAGCAGCTCCAGAACCACCACAAATACAAAGTTTTGTATCTGCACCTGCGCCACAACAGGTACAAGATTTTATTTTTGTTAAAACAGAGCATAAAATTCAGAAAATACAGCTTGATGATATTTTATACATCGAAGGGCTTAAAGACTATATTTCTATATTTACCAAAACAGAGCGAGTGATTACCTTACAAAACATGAAAAAAATGGAAGAAACTTTACCAAAAGGTGATTTCATTCGTGTGCATAAATCTTATATCATTGCCTTAGATAAAATTGAAAGCATTGAACGTAGTAGAATTGCAATTGCAGGTAAGATCATCCCGGTAGGGGATACTTATAGAGATGTGTTTTTTAGATTGATAGACGGAAAGAATATATAATCCCCCTCTAAATCTTGCCGAAGGGGCAGACTGTTGCAAACTTTTTCATTCCTTTCTGCCGCTGTAGAGAGGAATGATAAAGAACTTTATTAATTTGTAGCAATGGGTTTAACGATATAACCTTTTGCTCTAAAACCATTAATTAAACCATCTTTACCCACCAAATGTCCGGCACCAACGGCAATAAATAAACTCTTGTTTTGCATAATTGATGGTAGTTTCTCTAGCCATTTTACATTTCGATTTTTTAATAAACGGTCAGCTTCTTCAGGCGTAAAATCATCTAATTTGGTAAAGGTTTTTTCGGTTGCTGTTAAGTTTTGTTTGATGTAATCTTTATACAACTTTTCAGCTACTTTTTTATTCTTCTTCTCCTGCTTTACATATTTAACCAGCATTTCTTTTTGCCTTTGTAAACTACTGCCAAACAAAACTGCTCCTTGCTCTTCTACAGTTTCTAAACCAATTAATTCTTTTTTATTTTCTTTTCCATAATCTTGAAAGTATTGATCTATAGCAGGGTTTGTGGCAGTAAATGTTTTAGGAGATGTAAGTTGCAAGATTAATGTTTGCAAAGCCATCGGACTAAAATTATTGAACATTTTAATATTGTACTTACCAAGTTTTTTCAAATAATTATCAACCAATTGATATTCTTTTTCATTCAGTAATTTATCTAATGTATTGTTATTCATCAACATAAAAGGCATTAATTTCATACCTAATGTTTGGTCTATAATAAGTTCGCCAACAATTGTTTCGGCAGCCGTTAATTTCTGCTTTACCACTTTCATTGTGTCTACAAAGCCTTTATCAGCAAAATGGTAAGTGCCAAAAAGGTATGATGGTTTAGTTAATTCTTTGCCAGAAATTTCCCAAAGTAAAGTGTTGTTTGGGTTTTTCTTTTGGGCATTGGCCGATAAGGAAAAACTTAAAAAGAAGATGAAAATGTGTGGAAATAATTTCATGGTGTTTCGTTTGCTACTGTTGTATGCCAACAAGGGATGCGTTATTGGTGGTTAGGTTCTCACGTTAGCGTCCTCGCCAACGTTTGTCTAAAGATTTAATGTTAATCTTTCAAAATTTAGTCAGTCTGAGCGTAGTTGAAGACCTATAGTTGCGCTTCGACTACGCTCAGCGTGACATATCTATATATTTTCTTCTGAAGCCGTCTCTCCCAACAGTTTGTTAATCAATAATTTTTGGTTGATTTAATTTTTCTCTTATTGCATTCTCTGCTGCTAAAACAATTTCTTCGGCATTTTTATCTGTTTTATCTATTGGGTTTAAAACTGTCCATTTAATAGGGTTGCCAACTGTTAACGGGAACATTCCAAAACGTACAATCTTCCATGAATTTTCAATAGCTATAGGAACCAATAGCGCATCTGGTACAACTTTTAAAAGCGTGGCAATACCACCAACCTGAAATGGTTTTAGTTTACCATCTTTGGCCCTAGTTCCTTCTGCAAAAATAACGGTGCTCCAGTTATTTTCTTTCATCCTTCTGCCGAGTTTAATCAGTTCCGCAACAGCTTGTTTACTGTCTTTTCTATCGATGTTTGCTCCACCGCCTACACGTAAATTATAAGAAATGGATGGAATGTTTTTAGTTAACTCAATTTTTGAAATGAATTTAGGGTGATGCTTGCGTAAAAACCAAATCATGCCAGGTATATCGTACATACTTTGGTGATTGGCCACAAAAATAATTGGCTGGTTAGCAGGTAGATTTTGCTGATTGACAAACGTAACCGAATTAAATAACGACCAATTGGTATACGTTAAAAAAAAGTTCAGCACATCTACTGATGATTTGTGTGCTTTGTAGCCAAAAAATTTAAAACATATCCATTGTATAGGATGGAAGATGCATAAAAAACCAAAAAATAAGAGGTAAAATAAAGGTGTAAATATGTACCCAAAAAATTTGCTCATCGTGTTTAAATTTTTCCTTCTTGTATTAATATTTTTGTTTTTAAAATGGCAGCTACACTTATGCTGTCGGTAATTAAACCATCTATAACCATTTGGTAGGCTTCGGTAAATGGTAGCTTTTTAACTATCAATTGTTCAGTTTCTTCTGGTGTTGCTTCGCCAAACTGCAAATGTTTTGCAATGTAAATAATTGCCAGTTCATCACTTACTGAGTTAGAAAGATGCATGCGTTGTATTTCTATAAAATGGTTAGCAGTTAAGCCAGTTTCTTCAGCAAGTTCTCTTTTTGCACTTTCTAAAGGATTGCTGCCAACCGGCCCACCTCCTTCAACAATTTCCCAGCTGTAATTTTTGGTAGGAAAACGGTATTGCCCGACTAGCCAAGTGTTATAAGCTTCGTCTAATGGTAAAATGCCAATGGCGATGTTTTTAAAGTGAACTTCGCCATAAATGCCTTTGCCACCAGATGGATTTATCACCTGATGCTCGGTGAGTTTAATCCAATTGTTGTCGTAAATTTCTTTACTGTTTAAAACTTGCCAAGGGTTGCTTTCGCTCATGTGTGCAAGATACGGAGGTTTGATGAATTTTTTAATTATTAGAAGTTTTTGTCATTCAGTATGGTTAAGAATTGCTAAAGTTTTGTTCCTATCGCTAGGGCTTGCCTCGGTTCGACGGGCAATTTTTATGCTTTGTTTGCTCAATACATTAACCACAGATGAAATGGATGAACACAGATACTTACCCAGTTTTTATGTGCGTTTGTTAGAAATGATTGTTTCTTCTTCTGTATTTGATTTAATAAACCGGATTGCAGCGGCATACCCCGATTTAAATATGGTTTGCTTTCCTTTTCTTACAGGATTATCGGGGATATAGCGCAGAGCCGGACTGAAATTTCCCAAACGCTACAGGCATTGCTTTTCTAATTATTGTTTGCTAGGCGGGGGCGGTATGGTTGGTTTAGTAGATTTAATTTTGGTAAAACGATAGTTTAAGCTAAGGTTTAAATTGCTAGAGTTGTTGGTAGAAAAGTTTTGAGAAATAAAATTTAACCCTTGGCTTACGGAGTTGTTATTTCTACGGCCAAAAGGATCGCTGGTGCTTACGCGAACCGACCAAGTGTTTTTGAAAAAGCTTTTACGGGCACCAAAACTGCTAATGATTGAGCCTTTGTTGCGACCTTGTGCGTTAATGTTGTTGGCGTAATTGATGTTCGATTCGAAGGCAGTTTTATACGGCAATTGCATTGATAAACCTAAAGTTGCGCCATAACTCAATCCATCTCGGTTTAGCGATGAATTTAAAGTTGATGAATATTTACCTTGTACAATATTAAAGCTTCCGTTGGCCGTTATTTTATTGGTAGGTCTAAAATTTCCGTTTAACCAAAGTGCAATTCTGGTGTTTGAACCCACGTTATCAAAAGTGCTTTCAGAAATTCCGTTTGCATTTACAATTCTATATCTTTCGATAACGCCGCTACTAATAGAATAAGAAATACGTGGTGTAAAAGACCACTTTTGCCCAAATGCGCCAAAACTTACATCCATTTGGTGCGTATAATTAGGATCGAGGTTCGGATTACCGTAAGAGATATTTAGCGAATCGGCATTGTTAATTTGCGGATTTAAGGCGTTTTCTCTCGGTCTATTGATACGAACGCTATAAGTTGCGCCCAAGTTGTAACGCTTTTTAAAGAAACGATTGATGGAAACGTTAGGAAATAAACTTAAATATGGATTTACATTGTATTGTTGGCCAGTAGAAAGGTCGAAGTTTACATTTGTATATTCTGCCCTTAAACCGCCTTTTAAACTCCAACCTTCTTTGCGGTAATTATATGATGCGTAGCTTGCTAAAATATTTTCTTTGAAAAAGAATTTATTACTTAGTTTTTGATTGGTTACAAATTGTTGGGTTGCAAAATTGAAATTTTCTACAAATAAATCGTTTTCGTTTTTGCGGTAATTGTAAGCTACACCAAACTCAATGCGATCGCGTTTTTTAAAAACAGGTTTATCGTAATCTAAATTAAATGTTAATCCATCATTCGCAATTTCATTTTGGTTTTGTTGTAAAGTAGGATTTAAATTAGCCGGAAAAGCAAAAGCTCGATTAAATGAGGAAAAATCGTTATTTGAGTTGGTGTTTAAAGTAATCCCAATTTGCAATTTGCCACCGCTAGTATCGGTTTGTAAACTATAATCTGAATTAAAAACGAAATTTTTGTTGTTGCCATTGCCCAAATTAGATTGGTTACGTAAGCGGGTTTCTATATAATCTTCATTAAGGTAGTAAAATTGATTACCCGATTGACGATCGCTGCTGTTGGCATTATAGTTTGTAGATATCCGTAAATTTTGTTTTGGATTGATGTCCCAGTCGAAGCCTAGCCTAAAATTACCTCCATTATTGGTGTTGTCGAAATTGTTGAATTGGTTGTAATAAAAAGTGGTATCGGGGAAAAAGTTAGTTCTAAAACTTTCGCTATTGCCATTGCCAATATTATGGCGATAAGCCGCACTGCCACTTAAATTATAGTTTTTGCCTTTGTAAGATGCATTTCCGTTTGCGTTGGTATTGCCCTGGGTGCCAACGTTAACACCAACATTGCCATTAAAACCCACTTTAAAGCCTTTTTTCATTACAATGTTTAAAATGCCTTCTCCATCGCCAGAGTATTTTGCCGGTGGATTTGTCATCACCTCTATTTTATCAATCGCATCAGAAGGTAACACATTGAGCAAGTCAGCAATGTTAGCTGTCATGTACTCAGACGGTTTTCCATCTATAAAAACACGAGTACTTCTTTTGCCAGCAATGCTTGCTTTTCCATCAATATCAACCGTAACCATAGGCACGTTTTTAAGTACATCGGTTGCGGTGCTACCTTCGGCTAAAACAGAAGCGCCAACATTGTAGGTAATCATATCTGCACCAAACTCTACCACGGGTTTTTGGGCGGTTATCACCACTTCGTTAAGGTTACTTTGTTCGCTGGCTAGTTTTAAATTGCCTAAATTTTTGTCCAAATCTTTTGGCGTTATGGTAACATCATCAACAAATAAAGAAGTAAAACCGATGTAACTCACCTTTACTTTGTAAATGCCAGGTTTTAGGTTGATGAATTTAAAAATGCCAGACTCATCTGTTTGGATGGTTTGCAAAGGTTGCTCTGCAGTTGCCTCAAAAACCGAAACCACTGCAAAAGGAATTGCTAATCCGCCAACCTCTTCAACAATTTTACCTCTAATAATACCTTTTTCGGCAGCATAGCCATTTATTGCTGTAAACAAAACCAGCATTAATGAAAAAAAATAGTGGAGTAGCGTTTTCAATTGGTAATTAAAAAATATTAAAAAGTTTCTTCATCTGGTCTATTGTTCTGCTCATCTGGTTTTTTGGTTTTTTTTGGCATAAAATCAGTTTTTCCAAAACGATATGAAAAAGTTAAGTTAGCCTGTGTACCACCCCATAATCTGCTAAAATCTACTACAGATGTTGTACCTGTTGTTTCCATTTGCCATCTTCTGCTGGCAAAAATATCTCTAATGTTCAAGCTCAAACTTGCTTTTTTATTGATATCGTATTTTGCACCACCATCAAGTCCGTACATCGCTCTGCGAATACCTTGCGCCATCACTTCTCTTGCTCGGTAATCGCCTCTAATTTGTAAAGTTATTCCGTAAGGTAAGGTAAAGTTATTGGTTAAATTGGCATTATAACTAAAGCCAGAGTTTTCTAAAATACCGAAAGCAGGTACACCTTGTATTTTGCTTTGGTAAAGGTTAATGTTTGCAGTAAAGTTCCATTTTTTAAATAAATCGAACTTACCAATTAACTCTAAACCGCTTGCAATATTGCGAGTTAAGTTTTGTGGCGTAGTAATGGTTATACCGTTTTGATCTGGTTCTGTTCTAATTCTTTGGATCACATCATTAGTTTGGCGCAAGTATGCAGAAGAAATTACTGAGAACTTATCCCAAAATTTGCTGTAGCTTAACTCAAATGCATGCACATCTTCTGGTTGTAAGTTTGGGTTACCCTGACGATAGTTAAACGGGTCAGAAACATCTAAAAATGGATTGGTATCCCATCCACGCGGTCTGTTCACTCTACGGCTATAACTTGCTTGTATTTGCTGTTCGCCTTTAAATTTCTGGGTTAAGAAAATACTCGGATAAATTCTGGTATAAGCTACTTTACCGGGGGTGAAATTGATGTTAGAATTAATATCATAAGCGCCTAATTGCGTCTCTAACAATGCGTCTTCTGCTCTTAAACCAAGCTGATAACCAAAGTTTTTAATCTGGTTTTGATAGTTTGCATATACGGCATGAACTTGATCTTTATTATTAAAATCATTGCTTAATGCATAGTTAAAGTTAAAATTGCCATCTACCGGGCTCAATTGATCTGCAAATGTGTAACTTTCAGATATCCTAACCTGACTTCTATAGCCCGCTTCTAATCTTCCAAATTCACCAAGTGGTTTGATATAGTCAACTTGGGCAGTGTAGTTTTTGTTATAGCTATCGCGATCGGTACGTTGTATATCTAAATCGTTAATGGCATTGCCGTTGCTGTTAAAAAAATTGGTGTTGTAAATTTGGTAATTATCGTTATTTCCTTCAGAAAAACTAAAGTTAGCCGTAATTTCTTCTTTCGGATTTTTAAATTTTTGAGAAAAATCTAAGTTTAAATCGTAGCTGTTGTTTTTTTGTGTTTCATCATTAGTTCGGTTACTTAATGAGATTGGATTTAAATTTATCCCTAACTGATTAATGTTTAACAATTCACTTTCATCGCCGGTTCTGTTGTTATAGCCAGCGGCAAAGCTAATTGTCGTTTTTTCTGCCAAGTAATAATCTAAGCCAGCTTTTATATTGTGGCCCATGTTTAAATCTCTCGAATCATTATTTTGGTTGGTAAAAGCTAAGCCCGTTGTAGTTGGAGATAAATAGGTAATATTGTTAAAACCATTCCCAATTCTGTATCCATGACGATAACTATAATTACCAAAAAGGTTCACTTTACTGTTTTGAAAGCTTAAACTAGTATTTGCATTATAATTTTCTCTATTTCCGCCAGTTAAGGCTAAAGAGCCATTAAACCCTAGTTTTTTATTTTTCTTTAAAACAATGTTGATGATACCTGATTGCCCTTCAGCATCGTACTTTGCAGACGGATTTGTAATTAGCTCTACACTTTCAATTGAGCTTGCCGGTATAGATTGTAGTATTTGGGCAACGTTACCACCACCAATTAATGATGGTTTACCATCAATCAAAACCCTAACACCAGATGAACCACGTAGGCTTACGTTACCCTCAATATCAGTTTGTACTGACGGTACATTTTGTAGTAAATCTGTTGCAGATCCGCCTTCACTCACAATACTTTGATCAACAGAAAATACTTTTTTATCTATACCCAGTTGCATGGTAGCTTTAGGCGCATTAATGGTTACTTCATTTAGTAAATTTCCTTTGGATAGTTTCATTTTAATATCGCCAAAATTTACAGTTTTAACTGTGTTTGAAATTGATACCGAATCTCTAACCATGGTTTGAAAACCTACATAACTAGCTTTAAAAGTGTAAACCCCATTGGGGATATTTGTTATGGTAAAAGCACCATTAACATCACTTTGAATAATTTTAACGTTGGCTTTGGTTTTTCTATCTAATAATAAAGCAGAAGCAAAAGGAATAGTTTCGTTGGTTTGTGCATCAAGAATTCTGCCGCTAATTTTACCTTCTCCGGTAGTTTGTGCAGAAATTTTTACGGTTATAATACAGAATGTTAGTGTAAATAGTAGAACTTTGTTAATAATGTGTCTCATCTAAAATCTTTAGGTTTCGTGTTTGTATGTTAAAAGGACAAAGGTCGCCGTTAAAGGTTTAAAAAAAGAGGCGTAACTATTTTATTACAGCCATTTTATGCTTAATTACAGTAATATTTTTGATAGCGGAATGAATTATTCTTCCTATCGTGAATTGGTTCATTCGCTACTTTTAGCAGGTAAAACAACAGGCGAAGATTCATCAGAGGCAATGTTGCATTATACCAAAACGAACAAACAGCGAATGAATAGGGTAGAGAAAACCACCGTTTTAAATGCTGATGTTTTATCTGCCATTGCAAACATTAAAAAAACCTATAAATTTTTGGTAATTACCGAAGGTTGGTGCGGAGATGCCGCTCAAATTGTGCCGGTTATCAATCAAATAGTTTCGGCTACGCCAGATAAATTTAGTCTTAAATTGGTGTTAAGGGATCAGAATTTACCTTTAATTGATGCACATTTAACCAACGGGGGAAGAGCAATTCCTGTACTTTTAATTTTAGATGAAAATAATGAGCTTGTTTTGCCAAAATGGGGTCCGCGACCAGCAGTTTTGCAAAATTTGTTGGCCGAGTGGAAACGTGAAACAAGTGAAATGATGGTTTTAGCAGAGCGATTACATGGTTGGTATGCAAAAGACAAAACGCTAGCCACACAAGCAGAGTTAACCGAGGTTTTGAGGAAACTAAGTTAAAGTTCTAGCCAATTTTTAACATGCCATGTTGCTTTTCCGAAGTATTGATTAAATAGGGGTTGCATTAAAGTTAAACCATTATTACTGTTAGTAAAGCACACTAAAATTTTTTGCTGTTCAGGATAAATCATAAAGAATGATTTAAAGTCACCATTGTCTCCCCAATGCCAAAATGCTGTGCCTAACTCATTTTTTTGCACCCCTATTCCTAAAGACCAAAATATGTTTTCGGCATTGGTTTTTGGTTTAGCTGGGTTATTAACACTTATAGAATTTGAGGATAATAATTGAATATGCTTTTTAAGCATAGCTGATAAAAATTTGGCATAATCAGCAGAAGTAGTATACAAAGAGAATGCTGCATTTGGCAAAAAAAACTCACTCCTATCTGTCATTTCTCCTTTATTGTTGTATCCAAAGGCTGCAACATCGGTAAATCTGTTTTGCCAAATAAACGAAGAGTTTTTCATTGCTAATGGCTTAAAAACCCATTCATCTGCAATTTGTTGTAAGTCTTTTTTAAGAATTTGTTGTATCGCGAGTTGTAAAAAAACAAATCCCTCACCGGCATATTGCCATTTAGTGCCTGGCTCAAAATGGGTTTTTAACACTGAAGTTCCCCAAGCTTTTGACAATGGGTTCTCGGCCCAATTTGGTAAACCAGAAGTATGCATTAATACCTTTCTAGCTGTTATTTTTGAAGCAGAAGTATCGTTTTTTAAACGATTATAATCGAAATAATTTAATAGTGGTTTATCTAAATCGATTAGGTTTTTACTTCTCATTTCTAAACAGATGTAAGCCAAAACGACTTTGCTTAATGAAGCTGCTTGAAAAATAGTATGCTCATTTACTTTTAATTTTTCATCTAGATCTGCAAACCCGATAAAAGAATGAGCTGTTTTTTCTTTGTTTACAAAAGTAATTTGGGCTCCTGCAACTTTATTTATTTTGAGTAAACTATCAATTGGCTGCTGTGAAAAACTAGCATTAAAATAGCTTAAAAATAATAAAGAAAGCAGTAAAGGTTTCATTTTAATCAACCGAAACAGTTAAACCCTCTTGCTGTAAAATTTTACGGTAAACTTCCATTTCGGTAAAAGAACCTTCTAAAACCGCACACTTACCTTTGTTGTGCACTTCCCAGGCAATTTTTTCTGCTTGTGTTTCGCTATAATCAAGGTATTTCATCATGCACCAAATTACATGCTCAAAAGTATTTACATCATCATTCCATAATATTAAACGATGTACCGTTTTTAATGATGTTAAAATTTCTTCGAGTGTAAAGGTTTCCTCCTTGGTTTCAGTAGCCGCCATAGTGCAAAAATAAGCAAAAGTAGCAAGTAGTTAGTATCTAGTATCAAGATTAATTCAATTACCATATCTCATCTCTCATGTCTAAGCAAAATCATTACCTTTGCAAACCAAATTAAAACCAAATGCAAAGTTCAAAAATCGCCGGTATCGGTTATTACGTTCCAAAAAATGTATACACCAATGATGATTTATCTCGTTTTATGGAAACCAATGATGAATGGATCCAAGAACGTACAGGGATAAAAGAACGTCGCTTTGCTGATAGATTAGGTGAAACTACTACTACAATGGGCGTTGAGGCTGCTAAAATTGCCATTGAACGAGCAGGGATAACTGCCCAAGATGTTGATTTTATCATCTTCGCTACACTAAGTCCCGATTATTATTTTCCAGGATGCGGCGTTTTGTTGCAACGCGAAATGAAAATGAAAGAAATTGGTGCATTAGATGTTCGTAACCAATGCTCAGGGTTTTTGTATGCATTATCCATAGCCGATCAGTTCATTAAAACTGGAATGTATAAAAACATATTAGTTGTAGGCAGCGAAAAGCATTCATTTGCGATGGATTTTGAAACAAGAAGCAGAAATGTTTCGGTAATTTTTGGCGACGGGGCAGGAGCAGTTGTGCTGCAACCAACACAAAAAGAAGGACAAGGAATTTTAAGTACACATTTACATAGTGATGGTGCTGATGCAGAAATCTTAGCGATGTTTTATCCTGGTGCTGCAGCAAATAAATGGTTGCCAGAAAAGCCAGGTTACCCAGAGCAAGAGTTAGGTGGCTTGTTTATGACTACAGAGCAATTGGAAAGTGGTGCTGCATTACCTTACATGGATGGACCCGCAGTATTTAAAAAAGCGGTGGTTAAATTTCCGGAGGTAATTAAAGAAGCTTTGGCTGCCAATAATTTAACGCCTCAAGATATTGACATGTTGGTGCCACATCAAGCAAATTTGCGTATTAGTCAGTATGTGCAGCAATTGTTGGGCTTACGCGATGATCAAGTTTTTAATAACATACAAAAATACGGTAATACTACTGCAGCTTCGGTACCAATTGCTCTATGCGAAGCTTGGGAAGCTGGTAAAATTAAAGAAGGCGATTTAGTATGTTTGGCAGCGTTTGGCTCAGGTTTTACTTGGGCGAGTGCATTGATCAGGTGGTAGTTCAATTTACGAGTTTAGATTGACGAATTATGATTACTTACCACCATAAAAAAGTAGGATAATGAAGTCTATCAAGCTTTTTATATTTGGTCGTGATAAGAAATTATATCTTCCGGACTTCGGAAATCCGACTTTCGAACTAAAAAATAAAATATGTTTAAACTAGGTGATTTTGTTCGTTTTGTAGACGAAAAGAGAGAAGGATATGTTACGCGGATAATTGATGCGCAAACGTTGGGTGTTACCGATACCGATGGATTTGAAATTCCGGTAGCAATAAGTAATCTTACCCATGTGCATGGTCACCAATCTACACCAAATAAGCAGGGCGATAAACAAGCTCCAGTTATTGTTGATGATGAATTCAAAGAGATTGGTATTTTTCTCGCAGTTGCGGAAGATTCTAAAGCAAGTGCCGTTGCCCATTTTACATTGATTAACAATACTTCTTATCAGCTTTTGCTAAGTTTAAAAACTGATAAAAAAGGAGTGTACAAAGGAGAATTTGCAAGTGCTATACAACCTAAAACAAGTACGCAGTTGTATAGTGCTAACCTTGCCGATTTAGAAGTTTGGCCAGAGTTTACTTTTCAGATTTTGTATTTTTCTACCGCAAATATTAAACCTGTTGCACCACTAAATATTACTAGAAAATTTAAAGCAAAAGATTTTAGTGGGGCAAAAAAACAAGTGCCAGAAATTAATAAATACGCATGGCTGATACAGTTAGACGAGCCTGTTAAATTAATTGATGCCCAAAAACTAAAGGAAAGCTTTTTTAAAGCCCCAACTGAAAAACCAAAAGTTGCGCAACCAAAAACTGAGATCGATTTACATATCGAAAAAATAAGAGACGACCATCAGTTTCTCAATCAATCTGAAATTGTTGATATCCAATTAAATTATTTTCAGCAAATGCTGGATGCGGCAATTGTTCATCAAATGCCATCCATTGTTTTTATACATGGAGTTGGCAATGGTACTTTAAGGCATCACATTCATAAAACGATAAGTAAACATCCGCAGGTGCGTACTTTTTTAGATGCAAGGAAAGAGAAATTTGGCTTTGGCGCTACAGAGGTAGTTTTTAAAGTTTAATTTTTGCCAAATAAAATTATAGGTTTATACTATCGGCTGGTGTCTCACCAGCCGAATTTTTTTAATGGAAAATATTAACTTCCTTTTGCAGATCTTGTCATTTGCTCCAACATATCCCACATTTCTGAAGGGATTGCTTCTAAGCAATTCGCTACAATTTTCTGCTTGAAGTTTTTTATTTACTTTAAAAAAGTTATGTTCTTTAAAATGATATCTAAAGCTTTTTTAGCTTTTTGCTTTTCTCCTACGTCATAATTTATTGAACCGCTTACAGCGTATGTATAATTTTTATTAACTACATAAAAACCATAATAATAAAAATCAGTATACTCGTCATTGTAAATAAAAACAAAATTTTTATGAATCGTCCCTAAACTATTTTCATAATTTTTGTTGCTAAGTTTTAATCTATTTCTTCTATTTTCTTGAGAATTTTTGATTTCCTAAAGTAAATTTTTATCTCCATTAATTTTTCCAAAGTGGTAACTCATAAACATTCCTTCGTATTCATATTCCCCGCCTTTAAATATATCTACAGTACCATCTTTTGGGTTATAAATCATTTGAGGTTTGTTGACCTTCTTACTTCCTTTGGGTAAAATAATTACTACAGTATCGTTTCTAATTTCTTGGCTTAGGGCGTTTATACTGATAGTTATTAATAGAAGTATAAAAAATATTGCTTTTGTTTTCATTTGTTTTAGGACATTTCTTCTTATTTAGTTTTGTTATACCACATGAAGTATATTTAAGGTTCAGCTAATTATTTAGCTAAGCTTTAAAGTTTTTTACTAACTAATCCTGACACAATATTTTTTTACTAATTTCCATCCAACTTTTGTTTTAGCATATAGTCCAAGATTGCTATATCCACATCTCGGTCCACAATTATATTCGGCATAAAAAAGTATATATTTTAAATCCTTACTAACTAAAGGTGATGAAAAACTATAATATCCTTCTCCAAATTTTTTTCTAAAATAAACCCACGCTTTCTGGCTATTTATATCTGGCAATGCTGTATTTGAAATAAATATTGCGTTTTGAATTTTTGTTTGATCCCAAATTACACCATCTTTTTTCATGATGGTTGACATATCAGTTTCATCAAATAAATTAAACTCTTTTTCGAAAGTAATTTTAAAAAAGCAATCTTTTGCATTGTGCACTGGTGTAGTTGCTAACAATACAACACTATCATTTTTTAAAACATACTTTATATAATAGGCTAAAAAATCTTTTATAATTAAATCTTTTTTAGTTGTTTCATCTGTTTTGTGTTGGCATGAAAAAAATACTATTCCAAATGCGATTAATATTAAATTTAACATTAGGCGCCTACTCGAATTAAATTTTTTCATAAGTAATTGAACCTGTTGCGTAATTAAACCAAACCCTTCCACCATACATTTCATTTTCAAACTGAAATCCCGCGTCATTTAAAGCATTCTCATATGGCAAGAAAATTTGAGTGTAATTTTCTCCAAAATGTATAAATTCATGCAAAATACTTACTGCGATATAAAACTCTAATGCTGTAGCGTAATCTTTATATAAAAAATTATTTGAAGTTAATAGATGACTTCCAATTTCTATTGTATTAGTAGTAGAGTTATAATGATCAGCTATATTAGATAATTCTTTCACAATTATTTTTGGTCCAAAACCTGATTTTAAATTGCTTAAGATTTTCTCTTTTGAAAGATGAGTGAATTTTATCAAAGCCGCCATAAGCTTTGGGTCATTTTTAACTTTCATATATAATCCATCAATTATTTTAGCTAATGTTGGATACCTAATTCTATCAAGAAGTGAAATATCTATTTTCGTTAGATTTGCATTATCCGTTTCAACACTAAACGGCAATGTAGCAAGAGGAGTGTAACCACCATCACCCCCACCACTGCACACCGTAACCCACTCTACGCGGCTGTGCCAAGTGCAGGTTGTAGAGCCGGTTGTGGCTATTGCAAAACTTAGTTTATTACTCCCAGTGCCAGTTGGTAAGTTAGACTGGAGTATCGGGCCAGCAGTGATACATTCTTGATAGTAAACAAAGTTTGGGTTTGTTGTACAGTTTGAACCAATACTCATTGTTTTTCCATTATTACGGCTTCCTTTGGCTTCATCTAGTGGGTTAAGCTGTAAAAAATTACCTGCATTATTAGTCTCATTTTTTGTAATGCTTATTATTTGCACCACCTTGCCATTGTTATATAACCATCCATTGGTAAATTTACTGCCAAGTGAATAGTACATTACACTACCACTAAAATCTTGCAACTTCCTGTAATGTAATTGGTTGGCGTTGGTGGTATTGCCATTAGTAAGCATAAAGCCCGCACACTTATTATCATTGGCATCTATAAACAATAATAGCTTTATAGTGGTTCTGGCAAGTTCAGCTTCTTTTTTGCCATCATCTAAATCTAAATTACCAAAAACGTTCATTAACTTATTGGGGTTTTGGCATGGTACCTCAAAAATGATAATGCCATCCTGCTCTGTTTGTGAGTAACTATCCCAGCGTGGTATTAAAGAGTTTACAAAGCCAGAGTCTTTAACTTCACTTTTTTGACTGAGATACCAGTTCTTAACTTTTTCAATATTAATTGAGCTGGGCGCCAGTGAATTTTTATATTCCTTTTTACAAGAGCCTATAATAAAAAAAATGCCCACAAGTAAGATTAAATAGTTTTGGCTAATTTTTGTAAGGGGGGTGGTAAATGTGTATTGTTTTTCCATAAAAAGCGTTTAATTTTTTTAATTTAGAAACAATAATTTTAAACTGAAAATTTTTTACACAAATTATTAGTTTTTTAGTAACTAATTAATTATTAGTTATTTATGTTTCCTATTACGAAATTTTATAAGAATGATTGACTTGAAAGTCCAAATTGCCTCAAGTGATAATAGGTATATTTCCCTTACAAAAACATCTCACTGTTGTGTGTTGAAATTTGCCAAAAATTGGAGATTTTGAGGCAATATGATTCATTGCAATATCGGCTGGTGTCTCACCAGCTGATAGTATAAATTTTAAGAAAAAAATTAACTTCCCTTAGCAGATCTAGTCATTTGCTCTAACATATCCCACATTTCTGAAGGAATTGCTTCTAAGCCGTTCATTTGTCCGGCACCTTGCAGCCATTCGCCACCATCAATCGTAATTACTTCGCCATTAATATAGCCCGAAAAATCACTCATTAAAAACGCTGCTAAATTGGCAAGTTCTTGATTATCACCCACTCTTTTAAGCGGAACACGATTTTTAAAGTCGAATTTTTCTGCTAAATCTCCAGGTAAAAGTCTATCCCATGCACCCTTTGTAGGGAATGGACCGGGTGCAATTGCATTTGTACGGATACCATATTTGCCCCATTCTACTGCTAAAGACCTTGTCATGGCTAAAACACCGCCTTTAGCGCAAGCCGATGGAACTACATAAGCAGAACCTGTAAAGGCATAAGTAGTCACAATATTTAAAACTGTAGCAGGTTGTTTTGCTGCAATCCAATGTTTGCCAAAAGCCAGGGTACAATTCACTGTTCCTTTTAAAACGATATCAATTATGCTAGAGAAAGCATTGGCTGATAATCGTTCTGTTGGAGAAATAAAATTACCAGCAGCGTTGTTAAGTAAGCCATCAACTTTACCAAATTTTTCGATAGTTTTTGCCAATACATTTTCTACCTGTTCATAATCTCTTACATCGCATTGTACGGCTAAAACTTGCCCACCCGTTTCTGCTGCCATTTCATCGGCAGTTTTTTGTAACACTTCTAACTTGCGACTGGTAATTACCAAATTTGCCCCAAGTTTTAAAAAGTAAGTCCCCATGGCTTTGCCTAATCCGGTACCACCACCGGTAACTACTATTGTTTTGCCTTTTAAAGCATCGTCTCTTAACATTGGTTGATTGTACATTTTTTATAGATATGAGAAGTGAGATATTAGATTTGAGAATATTTTGTCTTAAACTAAAGCCCCTTTAGGGGTTTGGGGTTTTCTTCTGTAAGCTGTCAATAATTGATTTTAATATTGCTCTTGTACTCGGCGACCACCATTGTTTAAGCATAATTTCCAAATCAGCCGATTGATCTGAGCTGGTTATTGCGATTAAATCCTTACGGATATTCAATTTACTCTGCGACCAAGTGTTTCTTTCGTAAGCCATGTATTTTCGTGCTTTTCTCTCAGCTGCAGTTAAAATACTTTCTGGTTTTACCACTTCATCAACTAACCCAATGGCTAAAGCTTCCTCAGGTTGAAACAATTTTCCTTCTAATAAACTGCGGGTTGCATCGGCCTTGCCAAGCCAAAAAGAATAGAGCTCGAAAATACTATTTGGTACAATGATACCAACTGGAACTTCATTTAAACCGATAATATATTTTCCTTCGGCCATTACGCGAGCATCACAAGCAAGAGCAATAACGCAGCCACCTGCAGGACTATGACCGTTAATTGCAGCAATTAATGGGTTTTTAAAAGCTGTAATTTTAGCTGTAAAGTTTAGAAACAAGTGCCAAAAATCTTTGGCTTCTTGTTCGTTGTAATTGTAAAGCTCCATCAGGTCTAATCCGGCAGAGAAGAAGTGATCTTTGCCAGTGATAATTGCTCCACCAATATTTTCATCAGTAGAAATATTGGCTAACATATCTGTTAACTCTACAACCATTTCTCGGTTTATAGAATTAGATTTAGGCCTATTGAGTGAAATTATTGCTAATTTATCTTTTATGGTTACTGCTATTGTGTTCATGTTTTTTATTTGACTGTGTATGTGAGTACTTTTCTAGCTAAGTTTCCATCAGCATCTATACCTTCAATTACCATTCGATAATCTCCAGTTTGATCAGTGTTGTAGAAACTGATGGTGCCTTTGCCTGAATTGTCTGTTATTAAATTTGGCTCCCAAAAAACTGTTGGACGAAAATCTGGATTTGCATCTTGTTTAGTGTCATATTTGGGCGAATAAAACTGTTTTACTAAATAAAAACCCAATGGTTGGTATGCCAACATTCCCGGAGCTCTTGTGTTAAAAGTAGTGCGGCCTTGCCCACTTTTTGTAGTAATAACAATAACACCATTTTGGCCTGCATGTCCATAAATAGTTGTGGTTGCTACATTTTTTAACACTTCTATACTTTCAATATCTAAAATGTTAAGCTCTTCGAGCGAAACAGGAGTTGCTCCTAGCGCATCTCCTCCTTGTCCATCAATAAATGTTACCCCATCAACAATTACGGTTGTTATCCCATCAGTTCTTGTAGATTTAACATAGCCGTTTTCTACCCTCATGCCAACTAATCTGCCAGAAAGAAAGTGAGAAAGCGAAGTAGAATTTTTCATTTCATCAGCACTAAAAACATAATCCGCGTTTCCTGCGCCATTTAAATTTGCCGACGAAGGCGCTGCCTTATTGGCCCTTGCAACTATCTCTACTGTTTTTAACTGATTAACTCTTGTTAAAAAACCTTTTGACTCTTGGTCGTTAAAATATTCAGAACTTAGCTTTAAGTATGATTTTAGACTTTCATTTACATCGCTTTCTACATCACCTAAATTGTTATTTGCCAGTGCAAGTTGTGCTGGTAAATCATCCATGGTAATTTTAACACCTTTGTGATCGGTATTAGTAACAGCTTTAATAGCAAATTTATTGCCTTCATTAAAAGCAATCTGGTCAAAAACAAACCTGCCATTTTGATCTGTTTCTGTTTCGGTAGCAAAAATACCAGCAGATGATGACATAAGAGAAACCTTTCCTTTTACAACAGGCTTGCCGTTATTGGTTACTATGCCACTAATTTTCATTGCTTTTTCTGCCGGATAACTAATAGTAGGAAATTGGTTATTTGCTATATTAGACCAACTTATTTTCCGCCAACCTTGCGTAAGTAATAAATGATCAAGGTCTATTTTTGTCTCCACATCATTTTTTATAAAATAGCGATTTGGCTTTTCTACATAACCCACTAAATCTGAAGTTAGTAATAAGCTGGTCAAAATGTTACTTTCATTTTCAGGATCTGGTTTTACAACGGTTGTGTTGGTAACCGAAACAGAAAAACTACCTTGGATTGGTTTATTATTGTTTGTAGCAATAATTGTAGCATTAACGGCTCCTTTTTTCTCATATGTTGACTTTAAATCTTGCGGAGTTAATTCAATTTTATCACTGATATTATTGATAAAAGTAAGTCGCTCGGCTACTGGCATATTTTGTTGATTAAACAACGTTAATGTAGCAATACCAGAGGGAAAAGATGTTTTAGGCACAACAATATTTGCAATTTGTTTTGCAGTTGGTACTTTCGCAGTAAAAAGAACTTGTCCGTTATGTTGCAGTAATAAATTGAGCTCTCCTTTATTTACAAGATCAGAGCTAAGCATAACTTTAACCGTCATTTTTGCACTATCAATGTTGTTTGCTGCTAATACATAACCACTGTTTGCAGCCTTTGGGAGAGCGATTGTTTGTTCTGAGCCATCCTTAAATTTAATTTTTGCAGTGTATGTTTTACCAGCCATTGGATTAATAGCAAAAGAGCTCATGCCCAATAACGCTGTTTCGAATGTAAGAATTTCAACTCCTTCATTATCTATAACAATACCATTTATAGCTTCACCTAATCCATTTCCATTTACTGCTTTTACGGCAACCTTACAGGGCAAACCCTCAACTAAACTTCCTCCTTCCGGAAAAAATTGAACATCAACTTTGTTGGTTGTAGTTTTGATAGGAATTTGTTTTGTAGTTTTTACACCATCTGGCAAGGTAAGCGTTGCTACGATATAGCCACCTTTAAATTTGTCGACAGCAGTATTCGTAACGTTTACATTGAGCTCGCCATTGGTATTTGTAACAGCTTTACTAATTGGTGATTTTTTTGAACCAAGTACAATATGATAGTTTACTTGGGCATTTGCGTAAGGTATTGATGATCCATTTAAAAACTTAATAGTAGTAGCCACATGCTCTTTTCCGTTTTCTACACGATACTGAAAATTGGTTTTTGTGTAGACTTTATTTGTCCAGCCGTTTCCAATTTTAATCGTTTTGTCGAAGAAAAAATCAGGGCCAGCATTTCGCATCCATTGAGTGTAAGCTCTAATTCGATAATTACCTTCCGTTAGTGAATCGGATAATTTAAAATCTCCCCATGTTATGCCACTTTGCATTGGTATTTTGATCTTTCTAGCAATTGAGTCTCTTTCTGTTATAAGCTCAACATATAAAATGTTGCTTTTGCTAGATGGAAGAGACGTTTTGCTATCAGTTACATAGGCTTTAAACCAAATATTGTCGCCAATAGCATAGTAAGGTTTATCAAGGTGTAGATAAACCTTTTCTTGAGAATTTTGCTTCGTAAATTCTTCTAGTTTTTTAAGCAATGCCGTAAATGGATCATTGTCAATTGTAAATGCACAAAGGCTGAATAAACTAAGTACGGAGATGTAGAAAGCGAATAATTTTAATTTCATATTAATTAACTTGATAGGTAAATACATTTCTGCCGATATTACCGAAAGCATCAATTCCCTCTACAACAACTCTATAGTTGCCAGTTTGATCGGTATTAAAATAGTTTATTTGCGCTTTACCAGTTGGGTCTGTTACTAAGTGTGGGTTCCAGTAAACCGTTGTTCTTAAATCTGGTTTATTGTCTGGAGTTGCGGTATATTTTGGTGAATAAAACTGTCTAACTGCATGATATCCCTTTGGCGTATAGGTAACAATACCTGGTGAATATCTTGCATAATTATTTTCTGTTCCTGCACCTCTTTTGGTAGTAATAACAATAACTCCATTTGCACCTTGACTACCATAAATTGCAGTGTTTCCTATGTTTTTTAAAATCTCAACACTTTCAATGTCATTTAAATTAATATCATCAAGACCAAAATCCTCCCCCATATTCATTCCATCTAAAACTATTGCCATTGGTCTTGCTCCACCTAATCCCATACTTCTCATCATCACTGCTCTGCCGTTTACAACATTTATTCCGGCAACTCTGCCCTGCAAAAATTGAGAAAGCGAAAATGCAGTCTCTAAATCTTTGGCAGTAATTACTTTATCGGCGCTGCCGGCTCCATTTAAATTTGCAGAATTAGGCGCCGGATTTTTCTTTTCTACAATCTTCACTTCTCTTAGCATGATGGTTCTACTTAGAAAACCTCTTCTCATTTGCTCATCAAAGTATTTATCGCTTTGATTTAAGTAAGGCATTAATGATGTGTTGACATTAATTTCAATATCGCCGCTGTTTTTATTGGCCGTAACGATTTGATTTGATGTCATGTCTAAATCAATCTGTACATTTTTATTTTCTTTATCTGTTCTAGCCTGTACGATAAACCTTGTGCTATCGCCAAAAGCAATATCATTGAAATTAAATCGGCCTTCTGAATCGCTCAAAGTATCGGTTGCGAAAAATCCGCCAGATGAAGAAAATAAAGAAACTTTGCCTTTAACAACTGGTTTGCCACCTTTAGTTATACGACCACTTATTTTCATGCTTTTTTCTGGCTGAAATAAGATAGGAGGATTTTGGTTGTTAATGAAGTTTTTCCAATTAATTTTTCTCCAGCCTTGAGTAAGTAACAAGTTATCTAATTCTGCTCTGGTTTTTGCATCATCATTTAAAAAGTAATGATTTGGTTTTTCTACATAGCCAACTAAATCTGAAGTAAGAAGTAAACTAGTTAAGATGTTGCTCTCATTTTCTAAATCTGGCGTAACAATATCTGCATTGGTTATGGCTACAGAAAAACTGCCTTGAGTTGGTTTGTTGGCAGCAGTGGCACTTAGATTAAAGATTACATTTTCTTTTTTACCGTAAGTTGTCTTTAAATTTTCACTATCTATTTTAATTTTATCAACTGTGTTATTTACAAAAGTTAAGCGTTCGCATACAGGCTGATTACTTGGTGAAAATAAAGTAATTTGGGTAATGCCCGATGGAAAATCACTTTTAGGTAATGATAGTGAAGCTAATTGTTTTGAGGTTGGTATTTTGGCTGTAAAATATACGATGCCGTTATTGGTAGCTACTAGATTTAAATCGCCTTTGTTCATCAAATCTTCCGTTAACATAACCTTGATGGCCATCTTTTCACTATCAACATTATTTATACCAATTACATAGCCGCTTGCTTCTGCTTTGGGTAACGAAATGGTTTTTTCTGAACCATCTTTCATTTTTACAATAGCTTTGTATGTCTTTCCTGCAATCGGATTTAAAATCATGTTGCCCATACCAAGGTATTTGGTTTCGAAACTTAAGATCTCAGTATTTTCATTGTCTAATACTTTGCCGCTTACATTTTCGCCTAATCCGTTGCTGTTTATGGCTTTTATGGCAACTTTGCTTGGCAATCCGTTTACTAAACTACCTCCTTCTGGAAAAAACTGAACATCAACAGTATTAGAAGTGCTTTTAATTGGCACTACCTTAACCACTTTTTGCTGATCTGGCATAGTAAGCGTTGTGGTAATGTTACCAGATTTATAAATAGTTGGTTGATTATTGGTATAGTTTATCACCACTTCGCCATTGCTATTGGTAACCGCTTTTCCTCTACTTATATTTCTATTACTTAATTGAACTTCATAGCTTACCTCTCTATCGGCGTAAGGTTTCCCTGCTTTATCTAAAAATTTAATTGTGCTAGCTACTTTCTCTCCCTTGTCATCTGTAATCAATTGATTGGTTGTAGTAATAAATACTTTGTTGGCCCAAGAGTTACCGATTTTTATAGTTTTATCAAAGAAGAATTCAGGACCAGCATTCCGCATCCATTGCGTGTAAGCTCTTATCCGGTAATTTCCTTCGGTTAAAGAATCTGCTAATTTAAAATCGCCCCAAGTAATACCACTTTGCATTTGTAGCTTAATTTGCTTTTTTATAGAGTCTCGCTCATTTATCAACTCAACATACAGAATATTGCTAATGGTAGATGGAGCCGAGTTTGCACTATTGATTACATAAGCTTTAAACCAAATGTCATCGCCTATGGCATAATAAGGTTTATCTAAATGCAAATAGATTTTTTCTTGAGGATATTTCTTTGTAAATTCTTCTAACTTTTTTAATAATGCAGCAAAGGGATCATCATCATTAATAAATGCTGAGAAACTGAATATGCTAATTATGGCGATTGATAAAACAAGAAGGAATCTTTTCATGGATCATAAAATAATAAAGCCTTAAGTTACAAAAACCTAAGGCTTAAATATAATAAATCAATTAAAAGATTAGTTGATTTTAGAATTTATTCTTCCACATCATGCTCTCAACAGGCTTTGTGGTTTTGTTATTATACTTTGCATCGTTTTTTGTATTATACATGTTACCTATGTTTCCATCTACAACAAAGTAGATGAGTTGTCCGATTGGCATGCCAGCATAAATGCGAACTGGTTGGGCACATGAGATTTCTAATGTCCAAGTGTTACAAAAACCCACATCACCTTTACCTGCAGTTGCATGTATATCTATTCCCAATCTGCCAGTACTACTTTTGCCTTCTAAAAATGGCACATGTGCATGCGTTTCGGTGTATTCTAGTGTAACTCCTAAATATAAAGTGCCTGGTTGTAATACAAAACCATCTTTAGGAATTTCAAAATGATCAATTTTGTTGTGTGCTTTTGCGTCTAAAACACGATCTTTATAGGTAGCTAAGTACTTTCCCAAGTGCACATCGTAAGAGTTTGTGCCTAAGCATTCAGGCTTAAATGGTTCAATAATTATAGTGCCTTTATCTATTTCTTCGAGGATGTGTTTGTCAGAGAGTATCATTTTTAAGTATTTAGGGCTAAATTATGATTAATTTAAGATACTTTTGTACTGATTTTCGAAATAAGAGATGCCAGTAGTTTTTAATAAAGATATTGATGATCAATCCGTACTAGCGGTATGGAAAATAGAAGAAACAGAAGAAGCGCTTTTATCGAGCCTTCAACTTAAGCAACACGAACTTGATTTAATTAACTCATTAAGTGCCGGTAAAAGAGCTTTGCATTGGTTAGCAACACGAGTTTTACTCAGAACGATGCTCAATACAGCAGATTATATCGATTGCCAAATGGATGAACATGGCAAACCATATTTGGTAAATTCTGATACCCATATTTCATTAAGCCACTCTTACGATTATGCTGCGGTAATTATTAGCAAGGGTAAACAAGTTGGAGTAGATATAGAATTGATAAAGATGAAAATTAAAAGCATTAAGCATAAATTTTTATCGGATGTTGAGCTAGCACAAAAGCAAATTGGCGACAATACCAATGGTTTATACGTGGCATGGTGCGCAAAAGAGGCGATTTACAAGTGGAACGGCAAAAAAGGATTGGAGTTTAAACAACACATTCATATTAAGCCTTTTAAGTTAAAAGATGAAGGTTCACTACAAGCTTTAGTAGAGTTGCCTGGCGGTTTGAAAGAATTAACGGTTAACTATTTTAAAACTAAAGATGGTTACATGTTGGGTTATGTTGTTGCATAATTTTCAATAGATAAAAAGTTTAATTCCTCATTGGAATCCTTGCCAATGTAATAGTTAATTTTAATAAGACAAGATGAACAAAGTTGTTAAATTTATCGATTGGGGTTTAACCGATTATCAAGATGCTTGGGATAGGCAGGAGGAGATTTTTAATCAAACCGTTGCCCTAAAAACTAAAAATCGAACTGAAAATACGCAACTTGAAACGCCAAATTTCCTCATTTTTAACGAACACCAACACGTTTACACTTTAGGCAAAAGCGGTAAGCCCGAAAACTTATTGCTTGATGAGCAAGGTTTAGCAGAAAAACAAGCTACCTATTACAAAATTAACCGAGGCGGAGATATTACATACCATGGTCCAGGTCAAATTGTAGGTTATCCGATACTAGATTTAGATAATTTTTTTACTGATATCCATTTATACCTACGCACTTTAGAAGAAGCGGTAATTTTAACTTTGGCCGATTATCGTATTGAGGCTGGAAGATATCCGGGTTTTACCGGAGTTTGGTTAGATGCCGACAATGAAAAAGCACGTAAAATTTGCGCCATGGGCGTTCGTTGTTCTCGTTGGGTAACCATGCATGGGTTTGCCTTTAATGTAAATGCCAATTTAGATTATTTTAAAAATATTGTGCCTTGTGGTATAGACGATAAAGATGTAACCTCAATGCAAAGAGAGTTAGGTCATCAGTTAGATATGGAAGAAGTGAAAGGTAAACTCAAAAATCATATTGCTGATCTTTTTAAAATGGAATTGGTTTAAATCTTTTCCTATAATTTCTCCGTAACTTAAGGCATGAGGTTTTACATCGTAATATTTTCTTTTTGCTTATTATTGGCCTGTAATAAAAAAACCGAACAAGCCATTATCGATATGCCACAAAACGGAACAGCTTTAACTTATTTAGCTTTAGGAGATTCTTACACCATTGGCGAGGCAGTTCCTCAGCAAGAATCATTTCCTTATCAATTGGTAACACAATTAAAAACAAACAATATTGCTGTTGCTAAACCTAAAGTTATTGCCAAAACCGGGTGGACAACCGATGAGCTCCAAACCGCAATTAAAGCAGAAAATATTACGCAAAACTATGATTTTGTAACGCTGTTAATTGGCGTAAATAATCAATACAGAGGATATTCGCAAGACACGTATCGTAAAGAATTTAGGGAACTGTTAAATACAGCCCTCAGCTTTGCTGGCAAAAATAAAAAACGTGTTTTCGTAGTTTCTATACCAGATTGGGGCGTAACTCCTTTTGGTAAAAGTAGTGGCAAAGATATACAAACAATTGGCTCAGAAATTGATGCTTTTAATGCCATTAAAAAAGAAGAAACCTTAGCAGCAGGTGTAAGTTATACCGAAATTACTCTAGCTTCTAGAAATGCGGCTACAGACTTGTCATTGGTTGCCAAAGATGGTTTACATCCCTCTGGTAAAATGTATGCCGAATGGGCGGCAAAAGTAGCTGCTGCGGTTAAAGCGTCATATTAAACCGCTTTAGATGTGGTTTGGTTATAATCCATAATTACAGTTTTCAAGAAATCTAACTCGTTCATACCTTCTGGTATTTGCACGCTTAAATGGTTGGATACTCTTGCCGCCATCTTATAAATTAAATCGTGGTTAAATGTCTTCTGATAGGTGGTTAAAACTTCATGTATCAATTCTATATCTCTATCAGTCATCACGCTAACATTGCTAAAAACCGGTTCATAATCTTCTACCACAGGGTGAAAAGCAATGTGTTGAAATTGGGTTCTTGGTATAGTCTTAATTAGCGTTGTACCTGCAACAATATCTCCAATACGTTGTTTGTTTTCGGTTACGGCTACAGAAATTAAGGCACCTAGCCATTGTGTTAAGGTAAAATCTACTATCCTAAAAACCCAGCGTATAAAATATTGCCCCAAAGTTGCTTGTGAGCCATCAAGGCTGATGACTTTAATTTTCATTAATCGCTTACCAATGCTCTGTCCGTTCATAAAAATCTCGCAAATCAAATCGTAAAAAACAAAGCCGGCGGCATAAATACCAACCATTAGGGTTATTACCAGTCCTCCGCTGTTTAAAATCCCCATTAAGGAAAATAGAATTAGAAAAATAAAAAAGACGACTAAAAACAAGCCAAAATCTATTAAACGAGCAGCCACACGCTCGCCTAAGCCTGCAACAGGGTAATCTATATCTACATGCTGACTGGTATTTACTTTAACGGTTTCCATTGGTTCAATAATATGATTTTTATTTTTTATTGACTAATTAAAATTTTGTTTTATTTTAACGGAAAATTAATCCTCACACATCTTTATGAGAGAAGCCTTGTTTGTAAAGCAGAATTCTGATAAGTGGAAAAGCTACGAGACTTTGCAAACGGATAATCCAGATGAATTGGCTAAAAGGTTTATAGATATTACCAACGATTTGGCTTACGCCAAAACATTCTACCCCAAATCAAAAACTACTGCATATTTAAATGGAATAGCATCACTTTTACATCAAGCTATCTATAAAAACAAAAAAGAAGAAAGAGGTCGTTTTATTCGGTTTTGGAAATACGAGTTGCCTTTATTGTTCTTCAAATACCGCAAGCAGCTTTTATATTCATTTATTTTTTTCTTTGTTTTTTGCAGCATAGGTGCACTATCTGCCAAGTATGATGATCGTTTTGTTCGCTTAATTTTAGGTGATGCTTATGTAAACATGACAAATGAAAACATTGCCAAAGGCGATCCATTTGGTGTTTACAAACAAAGTGGAGAGTTTGCAATGTTTTTTCAAATTGCAACCAACAATATTTGGGTATCATTTGTAATGATAATTAGCGGTGCATTATTTTCTATTGGTCCAGTTTTTTTCCTGTTAAGAAACGGCATTATGATAGGCGCTTTCGAATACTATTTTTTTAGTAAAGGTTTAGGCGCTCAATCTATTTTGGTGATTTGGATACACGGAACTTTAGAAATTTTAACCATCGTTGTTGCTGGCGGAGCAGGTTTGGTATTAGGACATGGTTTGTTGTTTCCTAAAACGTATACCCGTTTAGTTGCCTTTAAAAATAGCGCAAAGGATGCCACCAAAATTGCTTTAGGCATTGTGCCTATTTTATTATTGGCAGCATTTTCTGAAGGATATATTACACGCCACACCGGGATGCCAGTTTGGTTAAGTATTAGCATATTGGCAAGTTCGTTTATTTTTATGGTTTGGTATGTGATACTTTACCCTATGCAATTACACAAACGCACTCAAAATCTTTAACATGAAAGAAAAAGTAGAATTTAGAAAACTACGCGAATTCGGAGAATTAATTGGTGATACATTTTTGTTTCTTAAACAAAATTTTAAACCATTAATGAAATCATTTTTTGCCTTAACAGGAATATTTATTGTAGGAGGAATTGTTAGTTCGATGATTGCTCAATTGCAATTGGTAGGTATTTCACAAGCTGCTGGAACAACTTACGATGATAGTCCGCGAAACATGATTTATAACGTAGGCTTTACTTATTTTCTATCAATGGTTTTTATGCTGTTAACTTATACTTCCATGTATGTTTCTGTATTAAGTTTTATTGCTTTATATATAGAAAAGGGAAATATTGCGCCCACAGTTGACGAGGTTTGGGCATACTTTAAATACTACTTTTTTAGAATGATGGGTAGTGGAGTATTGCTTGTTATTTTTTTTATGCTGTGTTTGATACTATGTGTTTTACCTGGTATGTATGTTTATCCGGCACTTACCATATTTGCGCCAATAATGATTTTAGAAAATGGAAGTTTTTCCCATTCATTTGATAGGTCATTCAAGTTGTTAAAAAACGAATGGTGGATTACAGCTGCGGTTATTTTAGTAATTAATTTAATATTCTATGCTTTTAGCACCATAGTACAATTGCCAGCAATTATCATTATGATGGTTGGTGCATTTACGCAAGGCGAAAGAACAATTACCAATGTTTATGCTGTAATTTCATCCATATCTCAGCAAATTTCTTATATCTTCATGATCATCCCAATCATTTGCTCATCGCTTATTTACTTTAATTTGGTTGAGCGAAAAGAAAACTTAGGCCTTTTTCAAAGAATGGATAGCTTAGGTCAAAACCCGGGAATAGATCAAACTGTACAAGAAGAATATTAGAATGCGTTTACTGCTTTTCATCATCTTTCTTTTTACTGGCACTTTTAGTGCCAATGCAACTGCTTTGCAAAAAAATAATGCAGATAATAAAGTTGTGATAGTAAAAAAGCCGTTGATAGAAAAGTTAGATAGCAGTAAAATAGCTGCTCGTAAATTTAGCGACGAAGCTATTTCTAATTACAGTAAACAGAAAGACTTTACTTATGATGATGTTGCTCCAAAAACAATGTCAATTTGGGATCGCTTTTGGCGATGGATTTGGAGTATGATTAATGAGTTATTTGATGGCAAGTTGTCTGGCTCAATTATAAAATATGTATTGATAGCTGTTGTTGTTGCACTGGTTGTTTATTTGGTAATTAAGTTAATTGGCATCGATTTTAAATTACTAACTGGTAAATCTAAAAATGTTGATGTACCTTTCGACGAGAGTTTAGAAAACATTCATGAGATTGATTTTGACGAACAATTAGCCATCGCCATGCAAAATAAAAACTACCGATTGGTGGTGCGTTTGTTATATCTAAAAACCTTAAAGCAACTAACCGATAAACGTTTAATAGATTGGCAGCCAGAAAAAACCAACCAAACTTATGTTTCAGAATTGTCCAATCAATCTTATCATCAGCAATTTGTAGATCTTACTTATCAATTCGAATACATTTGGTATGGTGAGTTTTATATCGATCAACCTACTTTCGAATCCATTCATCAATCTTTTAAAGATTTTAACCAGCAAACGGCATGAGTGGATTAAAGAAATACATCATCATTGGAAGTGTTTTAATTGCTGCATACTTACTTGCTCAATATTTTAAACCAAAGCCCACCAATTGGAGCCCAACTTATTTGGCCGAAGATAAAATTCCTTTTGGAACTTACATTTTGCGCCAACGGATTACAGATGTTTTACCCGGTACAGCGGTAAAAACCGTAAAGGCTGCAGTTTATAATAACCTAAAGGAGCGCCCAGCTGGCAAGTCTAATTATTTCATTATCGGTTCAACGGTTACTGTAGACAAGTTAGATTACCAGCAAATGGTAAAATACATGGAAGCAGGAAACCATATTTTAATTGCTGCTTATCAAATTAGAGGTGTTTTGGCAGATACTTTGAAACTCGAAATTACATCAGATTTTAATTTTCAAAGCAAAAGAAAATATCCTATCAACTTTGTTAACCCTAATTTAAAAAGAGAGTTAGATTACTATTTTGATAAAGGGATTAGCGACCAGTATTTTAATGAATTAGACACCTCAAAAGCAATAGTTTTAGGGAAAAAACAAAACGCTAAATCTAACTTTATTCAGTACAAATTTGGTAAGGGTTCGTTAATGATTTTGCCCAACCCTCAATTATTAACCAATTACAGTTTGCTCAGAGAAGATGGCGCAGATTATGCAGCCAAAGTATTTTCTTATTTGCCAAAGGCAGAAACCTTATTGTGGGACGAACATTACACCAGAAAAACTGGCAATGATAGTTCTGTCCTCAGAGTTCTTTTTAAATACGAACAATTGCGCTGGGCTTATTACATCGCTTTGCTTAGTTTAATTGTTTTTGTGTTATATGAAATTAAACGCCGCCAGAGAATAATACCTGTAATAGAAAGGCCAAAAAATTCATCGGTAGAATTTGTAAATGTAGTTGGTAGAGTTTATTACCAACAACGAAACAACAGAGATATTGCAGAGAAAAAAATTACGTATTTGTTAGAATACATTAGAAATAAATATCGCTTAAAAACCATAGATCTCAATCAAGAATTTAGAGAAACATTGATCAATAAATCTGGCGCAACAGCAGATGTAATTGAGGAAATTTTAGATCAGATTAAATTTATAAAAGCAGGTCAGATGGTAAGAGATGATCAACTCATTCGCCTTAATAAAAATATAGAAGAATTTTATAGACAAGACCAATAATTAATTACCACATAGACACATAGATATTATGGAACAGGAAATGTTTAACCAAAGAACAGATTTAACAGCTTTAAGTGAGGCAGTTGCAAAAATTAAACAATCGCTAGGTAAGGTTATTGTTGGGCAAAAAGATACAATTGATTTATTGATTGCTGGTTTACTGGCGGATGGACATATTTTATTAGAAGGTGTACCCGGAGTAGCTAAAACTTTAAGTGCAAAGCTTGTTGCTAGATGTATTTCGGCTACGTTTTCGAGGATACAATTTACACCAGATTTAATGCCATCTGATGTGTTGGGTACAGCAGTTTTTAGTCCGAAAACAGCAGAGTTTCAGTTTAGGCAAGGCCCTATTTTTGGTAATATTATTTTGGTTGATGAAATTAACCGTGCACCAGCCAAAACACAATCAGCTTTGTTTGAGGCAATGGAAGAACGCCAAATTACTGTTGATGGAAACACCTATGTTTTAGAAGAGCCTTTTATGGTTTTGGCTACTCAAAATCCGATTGAGCAAGAGGGAACTTATCGTTTACCAGAAGCACAATTAGATCGTTTTTTATTTAAAGTTGAGGTTAAATATCCAACTTTAGAAGAAGAAATTACCATTTTAGAAAATCAACATCAGCAAAAAACGGTTGATCAATTGGCAGAAATTACAGCAGTTTTATCGGTAGATGAAATCAAATCATTAAGGACAACTATAAAATCTTTATTTGTTGAGCCTAAATTGTTGGCTTACGTAGCGCAAATTACGCATGAAACACGTAACAACAAATCATTGTATTTGGGCGCTTCGCCAAGAGCATCTTTAGCTATGATAAACGGTGCGAAAGCAATTGCAGCAATGGGAGGCAGAGATTTTGTAACTCCTGATGATATTATAAAAGTTGCTACTCCAGTTTTATCGCACAGAATTATGTTAAGCCCAGAAAAGGAAATGGAAGGTTTAACGGCAGCAGATATTGTAGCGCAGATCATTAAAAAAATAGAAGTGCCGAGGTAATTGTTAAACCGTCATTTCGAACGAGCTTTTGTGAGGAGAAATCTCAATCATCATTAGGCTCCGTTAACGGATAACAACAAAATTTAAGAACAGCTATCTCGTCGCTGCGCTATCTAAATATGACGAATTGATTAATAAGAATGAAACAACTATTTCAAAAATTCTATACCGATTTATTTTTAGGCAAGAGGCTCTTCATCGCACTTGGCCTAAGCGTAGCTTTGTTTCTTTTTTCTTTCTTTTTATCTTTTTTAGGTGATATTCCTTACTTCTTTTTTGGCGCTTTAATTGTTCTAATAGTTGTTGATTTAGCGCTGCTTTTTCGCTCAGAAAGAACTGTTTTTTTAAGTAGAGAAGTACCCGATCGTTTAAGTAATGGCGATGAAAACGAAATTAAAATTTATCTAGAAAACTTTTATCCATTTGAAGTTACCATAGGAATTATTGATGAAATTCCTTTTCAGTTTCAAAAACGAGACATCTGGTTTGATACCAAATTATCGCCCCGCGAACAAAAAATAATAAGCTATAATTTACGCCCAACTAAACGTGGCGAGTACGAATTTGGGATATCGAGGTTATATGTACAATCGCCGTTGGGTTTGTTAAGTAGGAGGTTTAATATTGGTGCCGATAAAATGGTGCCAGTTTATCCATCTTTTTTAAAGCTAAGGCAATATGAATTAATGGCTATTTCTAATCGTTTAACCGATATCGGGATAAAAAAAATGAGAAGAATTGGTCATAGCATGGAGTTTGATCAAGTGAAAAATTATGTTGCTGGCGATGATTATAGAACTGTTAACTGGAAAGCAACTGCTCGAAAGGGCGATTTAATGGTAAACTCTTACACCGATGAAAAAGCTCAGCACATTTATTGCATCATCGATAAATCTAGAGCTATGAAAATGCCTTTCGAAGGTTTGAGTTTGCTCGATTACGCCATTAATGCAAGTTTAATTTTAAGTAGTGTAGCATTAGTAAAACAAGATAAAGCAGGGCTGATCACAGTTGCGCAAAAAATAGGAAGTATTGTACCGGCTGATCGCCGCCCAACGCAACTCAATAAAATAATGGAAGTGTTGTACAAAGAAAAAACCCGCTATTTGGAAACAGATATGGAAGCCTTGTACATTAGTGTAAGAGCTACTTTAAAGCAGCGAAGTTTGGTACTGTTTTTTACCAATTTCGAAAGCATGTCTGCCTTAGAAAGGCAATTGCCATTTTTAAAGAGAATTGCCAAATTTCATTTGCTTTTGGTTGTATTTTTCGAAAACACCACTTTAAAAACTTTAAGTGAAGTGCCTGCAAAAGATGTAGAAGGAATTTACATTAAAACTATTGCCGAAAAGTTTGCTTTTGAAAAGAAACTGATGATTAAGGAGTTGACCAAACACGGTATTTTAAGTTTGTTAACTACACCGCAAAATTTAACCGTAAATGTGGTAAATAGATATTTGGCCATTAAGGCCAAGCAGCAGATTTAAATTAAGGACGAAGGCTGAAGGAGGGAAGGTTTGTTTTTGTCATCCAGATCCGCCACGGCGGAGAAGGATTTCAATGAGAAATTTTGACACCATCATTTTATGTAAACACGAAACCAATTATCAATATCTTTGCAACAATGGCAAATTTCATCATCATTGCTTTATGTATTGTAGCTGGTATTCTTTTTAGAAAGACTAAAACCTTACCAAAAGATGCACACAAAGGCATCAATGCGTGGATCATTTACATTGCTTTGCCTGCAGTTTCGTTTAAATATTTGCCACACATTACATTTACAAAAGAGTTACTTTTGCCAGCACTAGCACCAATTTTTGTTTGGCTGTTGGGTTGGCTTTACATTACTTTTTACCAAAAATTAAATCCTAAAATAAGTTTGGCAACTGCCGGAGGTTTAAAATTAGCCAGCTCGTTAAGCAATACCTCTTTTATTGGTTTTCCGTTAATAATGGCTTATTTTTCTGAAAAAGAATTAGCAATTGCCATAATTTGTGATCAGGTTACATTTACAATTTTAGCTACATTAGGTGTAATTACTGCTATCAGATCTTCTCAAAATCAAAAATTGGATGTTAGAATGGTAGTTAAAAAAGTGTTTACTTTTCCGCCGTTTATTGCATGTGTTTTGGCTTTGATTTTACCTAGGTTTTTAAATTTATCTAGCCTAGATTCTTTATTTGATAAATTAGCCAATACCGTTGGGCCATTGGCTTTATTCTCAATCGGATTGCAATTGAAATTTGGTGGCTGGTATTCAGAAATTAAACACATCAGCATTGCCTTAATTTATAAATTGGTTTTAGCGCCTTTAGCAATCTCTTTAATTGTTATTGCATTGGGCATTACAGGTACAGTTGCAAAAATTACCATATTTGAAATGGCCATGCCAACTTTACTTACATCAGGTATCGTAGCCGATCAGTATAATTTAAACCCGAAAGTTGCAAATCTGGTTATTGGAATTGGGATAGTTTTATCATTCATTACCTCGGGTTTTTGGTGGTTGTTTTTAACTTATTCGGGATTGTTTTAAGTTGCTAAATAGTTTTTAGCCCTCGCTAAAGCTTGCCTCGGTTCGCCGCCACCGAGTGGCTCTTTCTTTTTTCTTGATAAAAAAGAAACAAAAAATCAAGGCTGCACCGAAATTAGCTAAAAATCAAATTTTCGGATTGGAAATGAAAGAACTCGCTTCGCTCAAACAGCTTTCATTTCTTGCAATCCTACAAATTGATTTTCTTAACGCTAATTCGCTGAGGCCGTATCTCAAACCGCTTAATCACTAGTTATTGGATTTGTGGCAATTAGGTTGTAATTACATTCTAGCTCATCTGGTTAACCAAAAAGTAGCAAATCTGGTTATTGGAATTGGGATAGTTTTATCATTCATTACTACGGGTTTTTGGTGGTTGTTTTTAACTTATTCGAGATTGTTTTAAGTTGGTAAATAGTTTTTAGCCCTCGCTAAAGCTTGCCTCGGTTCGCCGCCACCGAGTGGCTCTTTCTTTTTTCTTGATAAAAAAGAAACAAAAAATCAAGGCTGCACCGAAATTAGCTAAAAATCAAATTTTCGGATTGGAAATGAAAGAACTCGCTTCGCTCAAACAGCTTTCATTTCTTGCAATCCTACAAATTGATTTTCTTAACGCTAATTCGCTGATGCCGTACCGCAAAGTGCTTAAACCCCTATTTTCTGGCTTTGTGTCAATAAAGGCCGTCATTATATTGCAGGTTGCTGGGCGCTTAAACCTAAATAGTTGTAAAATCCTACGTTTATAGCCCTGATTGCAGTGAATGCCGATTCTTTCCCGATGAAGTCGGGATTAAAAGAATAGGCAGCAACGAAAAGCAGGACTGACTTAAATTTTTGTGATGTCTCTGCGCTTCAAATATTAAATACTCATTTATTGCCTCAAATCTTAATGCTCAAATTTATTTTAGCATTCTGGCAAACTCAAAGGGATGTTGGTAGCTAAACCTTTTGAAAATCAATTACAGTAGCTTTTATTAATGTTAGTCGGGCTATCACTCCAATCTTTTTGTATGCTTCGACTACGCTCAGCATTATACAAAAAGGATTTTCATTCTATCCCGTTTATTGAACTCAGTGCTGTAAAACTAATGCAGTTTGCTGGGTGCTTAAACCTAAATAGTAGTAAAATCTTTTGTTTATAGCCCTGATTGCAGTGAATGCCAATTCTTTCCCGATGAAGTCGGGATTAAAAGAATAGGCAGCAACGAAAAGCAGGACTGACTTAAATTTTTGTAATGTCCCTGCGCTTCAAATATTAAATACTAATCTAATGCCTCAATATCGTAATGCTCAAATTTACTTTAGCATTCTGGCAAACTCAATGGGATGTTGGTAGCCAAACCACCATCAGATGTTTCTTTGTATTTCGAGTTCATGTCTAAAGCGGTTTCCCACATCGTATTTACTACTGCATCTAAACTAACTTTTGCCTTGTCAGGATTACTTTGTAACGCAAGCTGACTAGCAGTAATTGCTTTTATAGCGCCCATGGTGTTACGCTCAATGCATGGAATTTGAACCAGGCCGCCAATTGGGTCGCAGGTTAAACCTAAATGATGTTCCATGGCAATTTCTGCAGCCATTAAAACTTGTCGCTGTGAGCCGCCTAAAACTTCTGTTAAAGCTGCTGCAGCCATTGCAGATGATACACCAATTTCTGCCTGACAGCCGCCCATAGCCGCTGATATTGTAGCACCTTTTTTAAAGATACTTCCAACTTCAGAAGCGCAGGCTATAAATTGGATAATTTTATCTTCGTTATAACCATCGCAAAAAGTGATAAAATATTGCAAAACCGCCGGAATTACACCAGCTGCGCCATTGGTAGGTGCGGTAACTACTCTGCCAAATGCGGCATTCTCTTCATTTACAGCTAAGGCGAAACAACTTACCCAATCTAAAATATAATTGAAGCCATTCCCGCCATTTCTAATAGCTAAAATCCAGCTATCATAATCTGTATAATTTTGGCCGTTAATTAAACGCTGATTTAATTTTTGAGCTCTACGGGCAACATCTAATCCGCCAGGTAAAAAACCACCTGTATGTGAGCCACGATAAATACACTCTTTAATTACTTGAAAATGTTGTAGAATGCCTTTTTTTGTTTCAGCTTCTGATCGCCAAGCAGCTTCGTTTTCCATTACCACCTCGCTCACTTTTAAGCCAGTTGATAAACACCAATGTAATAATTCACTCGCTTTTTCAACCGGAAATGGCAAATCTACTTGTTCTTTTTCGCTACCGTTTTCACCTTCTTTAACCACAAAACCACCACCAATAGAATAGTAGGTTTCTGAAAATGCTTTGCCAGTATTTAAAAATGCCTGAAAAGTAACCGCATTGGGATGGAAAGGTAAACTTTCGGCAAACAAGAAAATTAAATCATCATTATAAGAGAAGTTGATGATGTTACTTGCGCCAAGATTTAATTTTTGGGTCTCTTTAATTTCTGCAACTGTGCTGTCAATTGCATTTACTTCAAACGTAACCGGATCGCCTCCAGCCAAGCCTAATAAAATAGCAATGTCAGTACCGTGGCCTTTGCCCGTTTTTGCCAATGAGCCGTATAACAAAATTTTTACCTGCTCAACTTGGTCTAATAAACCTTCTTTAGCTAAGGCTGTTGTAAATTGTTGGGCAGCTCTCCATGGCCCTAAAGTATGAGAACTTGATGGTCCAATCCCTATTTTAAAGATATCAAAAACTGAAATTTGTTCATTTGGCATAAGTGCAAATTTACAATAGTTTTGTTATTAATTTTATAGCGTTATATTAGTAAGTATTAAAAATTAAAATGAAAAAAATCGTTCTCCTTAGCTTCGTAATGCTGCTGTTTTTTTACGCAAATGCACAAAAAAAACAAAATGTATATCTAGTGAAAAATAATGGCAAAGTGGTTAACATTAGAGATAGTGCCGACTTTGTAAGAATAATCGAAGAGCCAGACTCGGGCGAAATATATTTCAATTTAAAAGAATATTACAAAGATGGAAGCCCAAAATCAATCGGTAAGGTTTCTTCGTTTGATCCTAAGTTAATTAATGAAGGGCTTTTTGTGAGTTATTATCCAAACGGACAAAAGAAAAGTACCATTAATTATAAGAAGAATGTAATTACAGGCACCGCTTATTATTTTTTTGCAGATGGAAAAGTAAAGAAGAGATTAGAATATATTGAAGAAGATCCGATTGAAAAAAGGGCTGGCATTAAGAGTTTGGATGCGAAATTTAAACTCATTTATCAAGTAGATTCATTAGGGAAAATTTTTGTACAAGATGGCAACGGACATTTAATTGAAGAAACAAAAATGGGTAAAGAAGTGCTGGTGGAAGAGGGCGATTATAAAGATGGTTATAAAGATGGCGTATGGACTGGAAAATATCTATCAGGAAAATCTAGTTATACAGAGACTTATAGTTTGAGCAAATTGGTATCTGGTGTAAATACAGTGGGTGATAAAACTTACGAGTATACAGATCTTGGATCGCCACCTCAATTTAAAGGAGGCATTAATGAATTTTATAAATACTTAAGCCGATCAATAAAATACCCTACAGAAGCTTACAAAAGCGGAATAGGAGGCAGTGTTTATATGAGTTTTGTAGTTGAAAAAGATGGGCAAGTTGCTGATGTGAAGATTGATAAGCGAGTTTATCCGTCAATTGACGAAGAAGCGTTAAGGGTAATGAATGACTCGCCGAAATGGATCCCTGGAACGCAGCGTGGTTTACCAGTTAGGGTTAAATACAATATCCCAATTAGGTTTAATGTAAGATAATTGACAACTATTAAATTAAATATTAAATGGAATATCAACCAGAACCTCACGAAAACTTAGCATATTGTAGGGCAAATTCTATGAAACGATTTGCCAACTACTTAATTGATTTTGTAGCATTTTATATCATATTGATGTTTATTGCTTTTGTAGCAGAAATCCTATTTCCAGGAAGTGTATCTGAATTGAACTTAGGCCCAATTGAAGATAGGTTGATAACTATTTTTCTGTACGGAGTAGTGATGTTCTTAATTGAAACTGCTTTTCAGGGTAAAACTTTAGGTAAATTTATTACTGGAACTAGGGCAGTAAGTAAGAACGGCGAAGACATTAGTGTGCAGAATTTATTGATAAGAAATTTTATGAGAGCAGTGCCTTTTAATGCATTAAGCGCATTGGGCAATCCGCCTAACCCATGGCACGATAGCGTTTCGAGTACCTTAGTAGTTGATGAAAAAAAATTAGACTTGATGAATAGAAAAGAAGCTTTTTTTGATGACCTTAGAAATCAAAAGCAATAATTTTTGTATCTCTAAGCATTTTATCTACAAATTTTTTGTGGTTGCGAGGGCTGCCTATTGCTACCCAAGTACCACTTATTATTCCATTGGCTAATTCTTGTTTGCCACGATGTAATTTTAATCGAGAGGTACGGATGGATTCTTCATATCTGTCTAAGCTTTCGTTTTCATACTTTTTAACGATTCGGTATGTTCTTTTTGTAAAACGTCTCTCAACAAAATTTTCTACAAAAGGGAATATTAATAATGCCAGCAAAACTACTACGGTAACACCAAAAGCTTGCTCAAAATAGCCTGCGCCAATAGCCATGCCAATGGCGGCAACAATCCAAATTACACAGGCTGTGGTTAAACCTTTAACCTGATTGTCTTCTTTAAAAATTACACCAGCGCCTAAAAAGCCAATACCTGTTACAATATTCGAAGCAATTCTGTCGGCACTGCCTAAACCTATTTTTACAGATAAAACGGTAAACAAAGTTGCTCCCAAACCAATCATGATCATGGTTTTTAACCCTGCTTGTTTACTTCTAAATTCTCGTTCTAAACCAATTAAGCCGCAAAGTAAGGTGGCAAATAAAAATTTATTTACCTCACTTTGGGTTAAAAAATAATTGCTGTCTAAAATATCGTTCATAGCTGGTAAAATGAATAAGGGCAATTTCGAAAATTTATCTGATAATTAGAAAAATAACTATGGAAGCCGTTGTGCTTATTCATTTTTAAATTTATCTGAAAAGGATTGCAAATCTTACGATAGAGCTTCCAGATTGCAAATCTGGAAGAGCAGAGAAGAACTAAAATAACATTGAAACGATACGCTTTTTTTGTAGCCAGACTTTGTTAATTAAGCCCGACAGCAGTGAAAATCTTTTTTGTTTTGCTAATACTTATCCGGTGAATGCTAGCAAAGTCGAAATATTCATAGGATGGCGATTGTGAACTAGAAAAAGATTGTAACGTATGGCGGGATTGTTACAGCTATGAAAACGGGACCGTAAACTTTCTAAAAATAAGCTGAGCAACTATTAATAAAAACTAGAACATCTTAGTCCATTGTACATTTTTGTTCGGGTACTGTTTGGCCAATATTTTTCGTATCCCACACTTACTTCGCTTGTACCTGCTGTATTGGTGTAGTTTAGTTTAGAAGTTGTAGCATCGTGACTAATGCCTAATCGTATTTTTTCGGTGTCGCGGCGTTTTAAAAATACATCGAAAATTAGGGAAACAACAAAGGCATCTGAGTCTGAATTTTGGTTGGTACGGTACCAAACCCCAGTATTAAAACCTTTGTATTTGAATTGGGCACCTGCGCTTATGGAACTCACATTACCTTGTTTGTAATAAACAATTGACGGGATTACAAAAGCGCCATCTTGATCTAAATAGTCATAGCTGAAGCTCAAAGGTATTTTCATGCTTGCATTAATTGCCAACCGCATAGGCAAACGTGATTGTGTGCCACTAAAAGATTCGTCTGGTCTGTTAATATGATAAATAGATGCGCCAACCATGGCGTTGCGATAAATGAAATTTACACCAGCTGCGGGGTCAAAAAAGTATTTGCTAGATATTTCTGGTAATTGTGCTGATGAAATACTACCTGGAATGTAACCTAGTCTGCGGTCTAACTGATCTCCAAAAACGAGTTTCGACCAATCTATTGTTCGGTTAGTAAAACCAGCTTGCAAGCCGAAATTTGCAGTAAAATCATCATCACCAACGCTGTAAGAATAGCTTGCGGCAATATTATTTTTAACTAAGTAGGCCACACCTTCACTGCTGCGGTTAAATGATAAGCCTAATCCGCCAGAAAGTTTAGGCACGTAAATATCAGCTGATGCGTTTACATAAGATAAATCGCCGCCAAGAGCGCTCCATTGGTTTCGGTAGATCATGCCTAATCTTAAATCTCCTTCAAATTGGCCTGTTAAAGATGGGTTTAGATAAATAGGCGCATTAAAAAATTGAGAAAATAGCTGGTCTTGAGCTTTGCTGGTTACAAAACTTAACATTAAACAGATTACCGCTACAAAAATCCTTTTCATCATCTAATTAAATATATCTCTCCAGTTCGTTTTGGTGCTTTACTATCGTATGTCATCCCTTTCCATTCGGTACCATTAATGAGCTCTACATCTAGTTTCCAGAAGTAAATACCTTGTGGTTGTGGCACACCTTTGTAGGTTCCATCCCAGCCTTCAACAGGTTTTCCATCATCTAGCTGTGTGGTTTCCCAAACAACTTGTCCCCATTTATTAAAAATTTGCATTCGCCACGATTTTATACCTGAGCCAACTGCCATAAATTTTTGTAAAGGAGAACTTGTGCCACCAGGGATAAATGAATTTGGCAAGTAAACATAGCCCGGCACGCCAACAATTTGTACGGTTTTTTGCAAACTATCAACACATCCAAATTCATTGTAAGTGCGCATCGTTACCAAGTATTTGCCTGTATCTGTATATTTGTGCGTAGGGTCTTTTAGCGTAGATTCAACTCCATCGCCAAAAGACCATTTGTAGGTTTGAGCACCATTTGTACTAGCGTCTGTAAATTTGAAAGTATAATCTGGAATGCTAATAATGGAAGCAGGAGCAACACTAAAATCTGCGGTTGGTGGTGGTACAATACGAATGTAATTTGGAATTGCAAATGTTGTTGGGCATCCTAAACTATTTACCGCAGTTAAACTAACCGTGTACAAACCAGGTGGCGAGTTATAAATATGCGTTGGATTAACTTCGTTAGAGGTTTGCCCATCGCCGAAATTCCAGGTGTAACTTACCGCATCGATAGTTGTATTTGTAAATTTAACGCTTAAACCTTGGCAACCTGTAACACTTGCTGCTGTAAAAGCTACAGTTGGTTGTGGATCTACGACAATAGTTACTTGGGCAGATGCAGTTGAGCAACTATTTTCGGCTAATAAATTTACGGAATAAGTGCCTGGTTTAGTGAATGTATATGGTCTGGTTTCTGGTAAAAAAGTGTTTGATGTTACGGTTACTCCTGGTTCAAAAGTATATGTAAATTTACTAGCCCCTTTGGTGTTGTTGATAAAGTTTACTGTAAATGGTGCGCAACCTCTCATTTGGTTGCCATTTACAATTAATGCTGGTGTAATTGTGTTTGGGGAAACTCTAATAATTACTGCTCTTGTATCTGTGCCACATTCATTTGTGGCGGTCATTTTTACCTCATAATCTCTCACTATATCGGTAATAAAAGTATGGGTAACCGTTCCTTTGTTGGTAGTAGCAGGAGATGTCGTTCCGTCGTCGAAATCGTAACTGTAAACATTAGAATTACCAGGCGACGTATTGGTGAACACCACTGTTAGCGGCGAACAACCACTCGTTTTGTTAGGTAAAAATGCAGCAATAGGATTTGCTTTTACCGTAACGGTAGAACTAGCATTTGTTGATCCACATGGTGTAGTAACTTTTAGTCCTACTGTATAGATTTTGTCTTCGCCAGCTGGATCTGCTAAAAATACTAATGTGCCCGGATTTGAGGCAGTAGAGATGACATTATTATCGATACTCCATTCAAAAGAAACGCCTGTTAAAGCGGTAGTAGTATTGTTAAATAAAACAGAAAGCGGTCCGCAACCAGAAGTGGCAGATTGGGTAAATGATGCAACAATATTTTGCCTTGTGCTAAACGTATGGCTCATCTCATCAGGCAAACATCCTAAACTGCTCGTGGTAACTAATTTAATGGTAACATTGGCATTGTCTGTAGCTATGGTATATCCTGGAAAGGTGATGCCACTGCCAATTAAAACATTATCTGCATACCAGGTGTAAGTGGCATTTCTGGCAGGATAGGCAATAGCTTTAATGTTGTTAGCATCTAAATTATAAGGGATACAACCTATATCGCTAACATAGGTAAATTCTGCTTTAGCATTTAAGTTTACATTTATGTTTACTGCATTACTTATACTTTGTGCTGAGCCAGAACATATACCGCTACTCACTAACCTTCGATATGATGTATTTTGTACTATAGCAGGCGGGTTATAATTGGCTGCAAATTCATTTGGAATTATGGCCCAGGTAACACCATTATCAATACTTTGCTCCCAGCTGTAAGTGTAATTAATGCCATTACCACCTGTAGGTGTTGAGCCTGATATTGGAGTTGGCGTGGTGGTTAAACAAATAGTTTGGTTAGCAGTTATGGTATTATTAGCAATAGGTGGTAAAGCTGTAATGATGATGATGTTACTAATGCTATTACAAACACCACTATTAGCAATTCTACGGTAAGATTGGCTGGTATTTACAGTTACATTTAAATTAGCATTGGTTTGTCCGGCAATAGTTATCCATGGCGCCGCCCCAGTTGAACTAGTTTGCCAAATGTAGGTGTAAGTATTGTTTCCGCCAGTTGGCGTAACACCTGTTAAAGTAATAACTTGGCCGGTACAATTAGTAGTGTTTGGGGTGCTAATTGTATTGTTAAGTAGAGCTGATAAATTATTAACGATTACCTCATCGGTACTTGGTGCACATGGAGCTAAACCCGTAATTGTCCATCTAAAACTATAAATCTGCCCACCAACTAAGCCACTCACTGATGTGTTATATTGTGTAGCATCTGTAAATATTATTGCTGGATTTGCCGGTATTACAGTCCACAAACCTGTGTTTACTCCCGGATTATTTCCTGCAAGTGTAGTTGAGGTTTCATTGCATAAAATTTGATCTGCACCAGCATTAGCAGCTACCGTGCCTGCATTTACAGTTATTACAGAAGGGGTTGAGAATGCAGGAGCACACACCCCACTTTGCACTACGGCACGATAATATGTTGTTGTGGTTAGGTTCACATAATTCAATGTATTTGTGGTATTATTTATCACCGTCGGATAGCTGACTCCATCTATAGAACTTTCCCACCTGATCACATTCCCAACATTACCAGTTAAAATAATTTGTCCGTTACTACTGCCTGTACAAACTGGAGCAGAACCACTGGTAGTGCCGCCCTCAGATAAAGGATTAACTGTGATACTAACATCATCGCTATTGGTATTACATCCATTAGTGCCTGTAATCGTCCATCTAAAAATATAAGTATTTCCAGGTTTTAAGCCAAAAGCCGTTGCGTTAGGCTGATCTCCGTCGTTAATTGTAACATCTGTAAAATTACTTACCTGTGTCCATAAACCTGTGCCAACGGTTGCAGTATTACCTTTAAAAGTAAAACTTGTGGCGTTACAAATACTTTCATCTAAACCTGCGTTGGCTAAAGTAGTTTGTGGGCTTACATCTATACTTATTACAACAGGCGTACCTAAACATCCATTAGCAGAAACAGGAGTGATGGTGTAAGTTACGGTTCCTAGGGTAGCAGCACTATTCACCAATACATCATTAATAGAGGTAGTAAGAATGGGTGATGTATTTGCACTATTGCCAGTTATGCCTGCACTTTTTGTACTTGTCCAAGTATATCTTGTACCTGTTAAGTTTGATGTTAAAGCAATGCTTGCATTTTGCCCACTACAAATGGTAGCATTTGTTGCAGTAGCGGTTGCAACCGGATTTGGGGTTATGGTTACGGTAAATGTAAAAGGATCTCCAATACATCCATTTCCTGTAGGTGTAATTAAGTATGTTACAGTTGCATTAACTAATGGATCTGTATTAACTATAACATCGTTTATATTTCCCGAACCATTTACAGAAAATCCATTGGCATTTGCAGAACCAGTGGCTGTCCATGTATAAGTTGTTCCGGCAGTTGCCGAAGTTGGAATATAGTTTACACTTTGCCCAGTGCATATGGTTTTAGAGGCAAGGCTGCTTAAAGTTACCGCTGGTTTAATGTTAATAATAATATCATCAGGAATATCATTGCAAGGGCTAGGTAATGCCGTTGTTACGCGTAAAGTTAAGGTCAAACTACCGCTCAGTTTTTCTGCCAAGGTTGGCTCATAAGTTGCGTTTAAATCATTTCTATTCGGAGTAAAAGTACCATTTCCACCTAGCCAAGTTTGGGTTAATGTGCTTCCAGTGATGCTTCCGTTTAACTTAACAGTTGTTTCATTAAAACAAATCGTTTGGTCTGGTCCGGCTTTTACCTCTGGTGCAGCAGTAAAAGTAATTTTTTGGGTGGCTGTTGCCGTTCCGCAATTGTTTTTGTGCACAACCGTAATGGTATATTCCGTGTAGTTTAAAAATTGAATTTTAGGATATTTTGAATTTAGATTTGTGCCATCGGTAAAGTTATATGTTCCTGTACTAGCTAGTGTCCACGTGTAGGTGTCTGATAAGTCTAAAGAAGTGCCTTGTAAATTTGTTCTGGTTGGGCCAGATGTAGTATTGTTAAAATCATAAGTAGCTAAATTACACAGCGTAATATCTGGTGATAATGTAGCTGTGGGTGTAGCATTTACAACTATCGTTTGTGGTGCCGATGAAATGGTTCCGCAAGATGGTGTGGTTACTGATAAAATAACCCTATAAACACCTGAGGTAAAATTAAAATCTGGTTCAACACTTGTTGCGTTGGTTCCATTAGCAAAAGTAACCGACGGAGTAACCGTCCATACGTAGGAGTTCCCTGCATTACAGGTCTGGTCAATTATCGAAGTGTTGCTAGGTTTTAAAGTGATTGGGCCACAAACTGTGTTTTGGTTAAAACTAAATTGGGGTATCGGTGCGTTTTGCACGCAAATTTCTTGTTCTACATCCTCCGCAGTACAGGTTCCTGCTGATGAGGACGTTAGTTTAACAGTATGTTTGCCATTTGTAGTAAATACATACTCAAAAACGAAATTTCTAGGTCTGCCAACTGCAATTGCTACCCCATCCACAAACCAATTATATAACATATTATTGGGTTCACATCCAGGGGTCGTAGTATTCGGATTTTCTCCTAAAATTGAAGTATTGGTAAAAAATACTTTGGTGTTGGTACAGGCATTTGGAGTAAATGAAAAGGAGTTTACGGGTTTAACAACCACTTTTGCTGTAGATGAAACTGCAGTTCCAATATTTCCACAATATGGATTTGAAGCTCTGATGATTACATCAAACGCATTGTTAGTGCCGCCAGTACCAACTACACCGCAAGACGATTTTGAATAAACATGCCTAACTTTTTCATTATTTTGGATGATATCACAAATGGTATGCGTTGTTACTGACCCATCTCCCCAGTTTACGGTATAAATATTTCCAGGATAATTTTGTTTAATACCAGCGCTGCCATCAACAATAACATTAAATTCTAAAAACCCCAACGGCAAACAAACAACATTGTTCCCAGAAGTGCCAAATGGGGTATTTACTACATTGTTAATTACCTGATAGGCTTTTGTAGCAACTGTTAAATCAGGCATTACTGCTTTGGTAAAAACAGTGTAGTGTGCTAATTGAGCATTAAACGATTGTATTGAAGAGGTAAAATTAAGTGCTGATGAAGTACCGCTTAGCTCATTTTTTATGCTAGCCGTAACAGTACTTGTTGCTGTTGATCCATTAGTAAAAAAGAACTGATTGTTTGGTACGCCGTTACACAAACCAAAAACATCTGGGTTTGGGCCTGTCAATTGATTGGTAGATGTAAGTTTTGCTTCTATTGCAAATCCTCCCTTAATTTCAAATGCCGAAGATGGCGCACTTACATTTGCTGGGCTTGTTGATTTAATTCTAACTCGGTAGCCTGTACCTAACGGTGTGCCTGGCGGAATTATTCCATTTACAAAGGTAGAGTAAAAGCCAGTAAAAGTTCCGATCCTGGTTTCTGGCGCAAAATTTCCATTCGCATCTGATAACCATAGCTCAAAAGTATTGTTTTGATTTAAGCACGCGTTTGCATCTATGGTAAAGGTAGCTGCAATTGTACTTCCTGGGGTGTATGGACCAACGTCTACTGTACCCATATTTAGCTGCGCAAACGAAGGCATAGCTAAAGCACACAATATGCTCAAGAACAACAGGGAGATGAATTTCACAATAATACTATAGGATAAGTAAATATAGTCAATTATCAAGATAATTATTCTCGTGGTTGTTAAATTATATTTAAAATAAAAATCCCCCAAAACAATTAAGTTTTGAGGGATTTTATATCAAGTCCTCTTTAAAGGATTTAAAGGTTTACATCATGCCGCCCATGCCGCCGCCACCCATTGGTGGATGAGCACCTGCTGCACCAGCTTCTTCTGGCTCATCAGCTAAAACAACTTCTGTTGTTAACAACATCGCTGCAATAGATGCTGCATTTTCTAATGCTACACGAGAAACTTTAGTAGGATCAATAACACCTGCACCAATTAAGTTTTCGTAAACATCAGTACGAGCGTTATAACCGAAATCTGCAGTACCTTCTTTTACTTTTTGTACTACGATAGAACCTTCAATACCTGCGTTTTCACAGATCTGACGTAATGGTTCTTCAATTGCACGTTTTACGATAGCGATACCAGTAGTTTCATCTTCGTTAGCACCTTTTAATTCTGAAAGTGATTCTACCGCACGGATGAAAGCAACACCACCACCAGCAACAATACCTTCTTCTACAGCTGCACGAGTTGCATGTAAAGCATCATCAACACGGTCTTTTTTCTCTTTCATTTCTACTTCAGAAGCAGCACCTACGTAAAGTACAGCAACACCACCAGAAAGTTTAGCTAAACGCTCTTGTAATTTTTCTTTATCGTAATCAGAAGTAGTAGTTTCGATTTGAGCTTTAATTTGTCCAACGCGAGCCTTAATATCTTCAGATTGGCCAGCACCGTTAATTACAGTAGTGTTGTCCTTGTCAATTACTACTTTTTCTGCAGTACCTAAATAAGTTAAATCAGCATTTTCTAATTTATAACCTCTTTCTTCAGAAATAACGATACCGCCAGTTAAAATAGCGATGTCTTCTAACATTGCTTTTCTTCTATCGCCAAAACCTGGAGCTTTAACAGCAGCAACTTTCAGTGATCCACGAATTTTGTTTACTACCAAAGTAGCTAAAGCTTCGCCATCTAAATCTTCAGCAATAATTAAAAGTGGTTTACCAGTTTGAACAGTTTTTTCCAATACTGGCAACAATTCTTTCATGTTGCTAATTTTCTTGTCGTAAATTAAAATGTAAGGAGAATCTAATTCAGCTTCCATTTTATCTGCATTAGTTACAAAATACGGAGATAAATAACCTCTGTCAAATTGCATACCTTCTACAGTTTTTACTTCAGTTTCAGTACCTTTTGCTTCTTCAACAGTAATTACACCATCTTTACCAACTTTTTGCATTGCTTCTGCAATTAGAGAACCAATTACCTCATCGTTGTTTGCAGAGATAGATGCAACTTGTTTAATTTTGTTATTGTCATCGCCAACCGCTTGAGATTGTTTTTTCAAATTCTCAACAACCGCAGCAACAGCTTTATCAATACCACGTTTCAAATCCATTGGGTTTGCACCAGCAGCTACGTTTTTAATACCTGCAGTTACAATAGCTTGCGCTAAAACAGTAGCAGTTGTAGTTCCATCACCAGCAATATCTGCAGTTTTAGAAGCCACTTCTTTAACCATTTGAGCACCCATGTTTTCAATTGGGTCTTTCAATTCAATTTCTTTAGCTACAGTTACACCATCTTTGGTAATTGCTGGTGAACCGAATTTTTTATCGATAATTACGTTACGACCTTTAGGGCCTAAAGTTACTTTTACTGCATTTGCTAAAATGTCAACACCTCTTTTCAGGGCGTCACGTGCTTCAACGTTATATTTTACTTGTTTTGCCATTTCTTTTTTAAATTTTGAATGATTGATTGAGAGAATGATTAAAAAACCCTCAACGTATTATATTTTTTAGTTTATGCTGAATTCAATCATTTTAAATTCAGTGATTCAATCATTTTTTATAATGATCCTAAAATATCAGATTCTCTCATGATCAAATACTCTTTACCTTCGATCGTAACTTCAGTACCACCATATTTGCTGTATAAAACTTGATCGCCAACTTTTACAGTTAAAGGAATTAGAGTTCCGGTTTGGTCAGCAAATCTGCCAGGTCCAACTGCAACTACAACACCTTGTTGTGGTTTTTCTTTAGCGGTATCAGGGATGTAGATACCAGAAGCTGTTTTTTCTTCTGCCGCAGCAGTTTCAACAACTACTCTGTCTGCATAAGGTTTAAAGTTTAAAGCCATAAATACTTTTATTTTTAGTTTTTGTAATTGAATTAATTCGTAATCTTATACGATGCTTAGGGTTAATCAGTTTTTATGCCAAGCTTGTTTTGCTTGTCAAATTTGCATTTGCTGTCAGTTTATACTTTTTAGAGTTTAAATGGAGGTGTCAGACTGTCAGAGTAGAAGAAAGCGATTATATTTTAGAAGCGCAAGTGTAGTGCTGCTATCTCCTGCAAGTCCCGCCATACATTACAAGCCGCTCCTCTGTCCATTGGCCAGTCGCTTGCGGGCTTTTCATTGCTGTCGGGGCTAGTTAACAGAAAATTTGCAATTAACGTAGAAATGTATGATGATTATTTTAACTGCGCCATGGTTCCTGTTTCCACGAAGTAATCAAATGCAAATTTCTTTACCGAGGCATGAGCATTAATGGGATTACAAATCCCTTAGATAAGTAAGTTCGAGATGCCTAATAGAACATCTCGAACAGCTGAATTCAGTTGGCCCTAATTCCGCTCTCTTAAATGCCAAATATGCATGTAAAGCCTCATGATAACATGGTTATAAGAATATATTCTTTAGTAGCATTCCTTTGCCATGGTCTGTGGCACACAGAATATTTACTTTATGGTGTTCTGTGTGCCACAGACCACGGAGGGGAACAGCTGGAAGTTCAACGTACTTTGTACGATACAGATAAAAAAACTAATTTTTAATTGGCTCAATTTTTTCGATAGTATTAGTTGTACGCGGGTCATAATGTGTCCACAATGTCATATCGGTAAGTCGAATATGATTTCCGGCTGGTTCAGCAAATACAAATTTGTACAAACCTTTATGGCCAGGTGGTAAGCATTTGAGAGCCAAACCTATTAATTGCGTGATTGAAACAGTTTTGAGCTGCTTAAATTCTTGAAGACTAATCTCCTTTTGTTTTTTATTAGCAATGTCAAATAAAAAAGTGATGCCTCTTGAATATGGAAAACACTTACACTCTAGAATATAACACATTGCAGGACCTTCTCTTTCAATGCGAAACATTCTGTCTTTAATGGGCACCTTCGCAGTATCCAGCAGATAATAAATGGTATCAATTTTTACTTGAGCATTTACTTTTTGTGGGTTAAAAAGTAATAAAGACATTATTCCTATAATGAATGAATATTTCATAATATATTTATTTAATTACAGCCTGTTGTTGGAAGCTTATTTGTGGTAGCAATTAAATTTGCTCTATTGAATGTGGTTAAATCAGATGTGGTTATACTATGTTTTGTTTTTACAGCTTGAAACGCAGCATTAATAGTATTTATCTGCGCTTGTGAAGTGCCTGGCTCATAACTATCAAGACCGTATAACATAGCCATTCTCATTTCTTTCATTGAATAAATAAAACCTTGTTTTGCATTCCAGGCCTCTAAAACAGCAATAGATTTCTCGAAATAATCTTCTAACATCATGGTATGATTAGAATAATTAGCTGGCAAATTATTCATTAAATAAAAATTGTTTAAAGCCAACATCCAATTATCTTCATTATAGCTGCCATAATTATACTGTGCTGTTTCAATATTATATTTAATGTAGGCATGGAGCGTTTCATGAATAACTGTAGCTGCAATTAATAGTTGCGAACTATTTTGTAACATTTTCTCATTAAACCTGATGATTGAAGATTGACCTAGCCCGCTAGTAGGATCAGGACCATTTTCCCCCGTTTGGTTTAAGTCTTCCGTAGGGCGACTTAAATTTATTCTGAAAACCCAGGTCTCCAGATCGAGATATAATTCTACATAAATATTATCGGCACGAGCCCACGCCTTTCCAAAGGTTATAAAATGTGGTATGCCATCATCTCCAAATCTAAATCGTGTTGCCATTCCAGTTTTTCATTTGTTTTGTGTGTTATATTTCCAGACAAAGTCTTCGTTTTCAATATGGATTTAAGTGACCGCTGAAAAAGCGAACACTTAAACCAGATGGGGATTACAAATCCCTTAGATAAAAGTTCGAGATGCCTTTCAGAACACCTCGAACAGCTGGGTAATACTAAACAGAGCCTAAATTAATTTTTCATTGGTTCAATTGTTGTAACTGTGCTATTATTACGGGGCTTTGAAGGTATCCAAACTTTCATCTCTGTTAGTATAATGTTGTCTCCTTTCGGTTCAGCAATTATAAATTGATATTTACTTCTATTATCTGGTGCTAAGCATTTAAGAGCTAAATCTATTAACTGCGTAATTGATACCGTCTTAAGCTTTCTAAATTCTTGAACACTAACCTTATTCTCTTTTTTATTGACAATTGGATAGTAAAAACCAATTCCGTACCCATAGGGAAAACATTTACATTCTAACGTATAAAACATAAAAGGATTCTCGATTTCAACACGAAACATTCTATCTTTAATAGGCACATTTGCAGTATCCAATAGGTAATAAATGTTATCAGTTTTAACTTGAGCACTTACTTTTTGTAGGTTAAAAAGCAATAAAAATAATGTTCCTATAATGAATGAATATTTCATAATATATTTATTTAATTACAGCCTGTTGTTGGAAGCTTATTTGTGGTAGCAATTAAATTTGCTCTATTGAATGTGGTTAAATCAGATGTGGTTATACTATGTTTTGTTTTTACAGCTTGAAACGCAGCATTAATAGTATTTATCTGCGCTTGTGAAGTGCCTAGCTCATAACTATCAAGACCGTATAACATAGCCATTCTCATTTCTTTCATTGAATAAATAAAACCTTGTTTTGCATTCCAAGCCTCTAAAACAGCAATAGATTTCTCGAAATAATCTTCTAACATCATGGTATGATTAGAATAATTAGCTGGCAAATTATTCATTAAATAAAAATTGTTTAAAGCCAACATCCAATTATCTTCATTATAGCTGCCATAATTATACTGTGCTGTTTCAATATTATATTTAATGTAGGCATGGAGCGTTTCATGAATAACCGTAGCTGCAATTAATAGTTGCGAACTATTTTGTAACATTTTCTCATTAAACCTGATGATTGAAGATTGACCTAGCCCGCTAGTAGGATCAGGACCATTTTCCCCCGTTTGGTTTAAGTCTTCCGTAGGGCGACTTAAATTTATTCTGAAAACCCAGGTCTCCAGATCGAGATATAATTCTACATAAATATTATCGGCACGAGCCCACGCCTTTCCAAAGGTTATAAAATGTGGTATGCCATCATCTCCAAATCTAAATCGTGTTGCCATTCCAGTTTTTCATTTGTTTTGTGTGTTATATTTCCAGACAAAGTCTTCGTTTTCAATATGGATTTAAGTGACTGCTGAAAAAGCGAACACTTAAACCAGATTGAGGGATCTAAAAATCTATTCTCTGACTGCTTTGGTGTCAACAGACAGGTGTATTAAACCGGCAAATAAAAAGCTATAAGGAATAAGATAAAATAAATAGTTAAGATTTCTCCAATAAGGATAAACCCATATATTCATAAATGTTCCCAATAAGCAGAAATTAATTATTACAATCGCGAAGAATAATATTACCTTGTTTAAAAGAGCAAGTTTTTTTTTTAGGATTATTATGTTGTAGGGTAGTAAAACAAATATTAAAAATATAATTGGAATGATTACAAATACGGTTAGAGCAATAATTTTTTCATATTCTAAGAATGAACCTGAAAATTGTGAGTAATTCTTATTGATCTCTATGCTGATGTAATCATGAATTAATTTGATAATTGGCAATAGAATAAAAGCTAATATTAAATTTATGATAATTCTACTTTTCATTTTTAGGTTTTTTTATTAAAGGTTACTAATCTGGACAATTTTTCGACAATGTGCTCAGTGGTTTTTTACCTTCCATAACTTCTTTTACCAAATCCCATTGCGGACGAAAAATCTCAGTACTACTGATATTAGAATTTCCACCGTTAGTTTTCACAAAATTATCTATAGAATTTTGAAAAGTAGTCCAAAGTGCATCAGCTTCATTAAATGGTATGTTGGTAAACTCTTGCAAAGTTGTTCCCGCCCAACTTGTTAATCTATCTACACCTCGGGTGTAAAAAGTATATGACCCATTAGAGTTAACTATATACCCAAAATCCCTATTACCACTAACAGGATGATCGCCATACATCGGTTCGTGGATGGTGGTAAATGTCCACCTATCTGCTGATGAAAAAGAGGTGATAACGGAACCATCATCAGCAGGTAAATCAATTCCAATAATAGCCCCTAAAGGGTTTGTTGACGCCCATTTATCTCTGTCATCCAATCCATTAGCATTATATGGGTTAAACTGTTTAGTGCCACCGGTAAAAGAATTAATATTGATGCGTATATATTTCAAAAATTGACCTGGAGATAATCGTTGTCCATTAACTATTGGGAGCTGAGTTATGGTAATGGGGAAATAATCCATATTTACGATTGTACTGTGAGCATCGTCCAATTTTTGGATATTAGCCTTCTTTAAAATATAAAACCCTTGATTTGTCGCTAAAGCAGTTAAGTGATCCAAATTATCTATTACTATTTGAGGGGGCATAAACTTAGCAACAGCTAACCATTTTTTTAAAGTTTCACAATCAATATCACCAAATAGTGCAAATGGTTTGTTTTTAATTTGATCTTTTAGTTGTTGTTCATTTGACGGGCACTCCGTTATCCCCGTATTCCCACCAATGCATCCGCATGCAGAATCAGAAGCTGTTCCATTTGGCTCGCCTGCACAATCTTCATAAACATCTTTACCTCCTGGTGGCTGCTGGCCTACTGGGTATCCAGTACATACAGGATACAAGAAACGAATGATCTCTATGTAGGTAATGTTTCCCCATTCATCCTTTTCAATATAGGCAAGGTAAACATTGTCACAGGTTTGTCCTCCCTCTATCTCTGGTTCGAAACTGCTGATTGGATTTTTTGGATTTGCGGATGAGTTTTGTCTGTTAGTCGTTTTATTCCCCAATGTTTTGATGCTGTTCAGCCCTTTTTTATCCAGTTGGTTATCTGGTAATTGGGTTATGGTAACTTCGCCAGCGGTCTGTTTACCATCCTTAAATTGCCTGCCATTTGTCTGCTTGTAATTTAGGTCATAGTTGATGATATAACCAGTGAAGTTGATCTCTTTGGCATTTATACTTCCAGTAGCAAGGAGCAATCCATTTTCGCTAATGGACTGGGGAGTGCCTAATACCTCTGTTATGCCACCCGATACAATTGCTCCATTGTTCTCCTCAAAAACAACGCTTCTCTCGTAATCTATTTCCTTATTGTCTATCAAATATTTGGCAAGTGGCACACTGAGGATATGCTGGCCAGCTGCATTGACACTGGTGGAAGCGCTCTCCCATAAAGGTGGGAATCTAGCTATCTGTTTTGTTTTGCCCTTAGCACTGTTAGCAGATGAGATTTTTCTATTTTTTTCATTTTCGATGCTAATTTTTTCGGCGTAAAATTGTTTTGCTTTACTTAACAGGGCTGCGCTTGGGGCTTGTGGAGCCATTCTCAGATCTTTCTTACAAGAATTAATTACAAACAACAGCATGGCAAAGCCCAAAATTAAGCTAAGGTTAAATTTTTTAAGGGGGGGTAAAAAGTGTATTCATGATTGCGTTAATTATTTCTATAATAATAATTATAAAAAAAAATTATCACAAATTTATTGTACCAACTGGCATGTACGTTGTATGAAAGGCTAGTTTGGTTGTATAAAACAATTGTTAACAGCAATAGCATTTCTTTCGCATTACGATTGCAAATCGAGTTGGCAATGGCGCATCCCTAATAAACAAAAAAACTCCCTAGTCATTAAACTAGAGAGCTATCTATACTTTGCGCTAAAAATTATTTCTTAGTTGTATCAGCAGGTGTTGTTGCTGGAGTAGCATTTTGTTGTGTGCCACCTCCAATAACAGATGGAGTTGCTGCTTTATTGATTAACTCATCGGCTTTACCAGCTGCGCCAGTAGAAACACCAGCACCAGATTTGCCAATAGTTGTAATAGCCAATGAAGCGATAACAATTAAAGTTAACAATACCCAAGTTCCTTTTTCTAAAACATCGCCTGTACGTTGTACGCCAAACATGTTACTGCCCGAACCGCCCGTTGCTAAACCGCCACCTTTAGGGTTTTGTATTAAAACGAATAAACCTAATGCAACGCAAAAAATAATTAATAAAATGACTAATAAGGTTACCATGTATAATATGTTGTTAAATTTTCTTTTCTAAAGATTGAATAAGGTCGGCAAAGTAACGGCTTTTTTCTGGAAACTTCAAACTTAATTTTTCATAAGTGTCTATTGCCTTGTGGTAAAGCATTTGCTCTATATAAATTGAAGCCAAGGTTTCAGAAACAAGATCGTTATGATCTTCGGCACTTTTCTTCGCTTTATTCTCTGTATTAATTTGCTCTGCCTTTGGTGGTCTAATTTGTGGCTCGTTTTTAATAAAAGATTCAATAATATCGGCTCCTTTATGGGCTATTTGTTTATTAATTGGTCCTTTACTCGCTTCATCAGCAACATTAAAAGGCGTTTGCAGATGAAATATATGCTCTACATATTGCTGTTGCAGCTCGCTAGGGTTAGGATTGCTGGTTTTTTTTGGTGTTACATAAGGCTGAAAAATCTGCTCATGCTCTTTACGCGTTTTTGCTAACCACCATAAAAAAGTATAAGGTAATTTATCGTCGTCGTATTTGCTAACCGTTTGTGCTTCGGCTTCTTGGTCGTATTCTTCTACCAAAGGGATGACAGGTTTTTGATCATCAATAGTAATTTGGTCTGCACTAAAACTTTTTTCGAAAGCGAAAAAATCTGAGGCTACAATACTTTCAATCGCAAATTCATCTGGTAGTGTTTCTTCTGCTGATTTTTCCTCTTCTTCAAAAACCGGTGCAGGTTTTAACTCTTCTGTAGGGATGTATGACGATGCATTCAGCTCAATAATTTCATCAAAAGTTTCTTGCTCATCAGTTAAAGGAATGTTTGAAGTTTGAACCGAACTAACTTCGTTAATTTCTTCAAAAACCTCGTCTTCTTCAAATTCGTAATGCGTGTTTTGCGCAATACCTAACTCGTTAATTTCTTCAAAAACTTCTTGATCATCAGCTAAGTCAATTGCTGTTTTTTCTGCTACTTCCAATTCATCCGCCTTGATGGCGCCAAATGAAATTAAATGATATGGCTTTTGAATTAAACTTGCAGGAGCGTGGATAACCTGATGCAATAAGCCGCCATTATTGTAAAGAGCCGCGGTTGCCAACTTGTGGTTTTGAGTTTTGCCATTAAAACTAGCTTTAGCCAATAGCAAATGCAAAGGTTGGTAATATGGATATTTATTTACAAGATTTTGCAACATACCAGCATGTTCTTGTGTAACCAATAATGGTTTTGCAAGTAAATTTGCCAGCTGTTGTTTGGTTTGTAAATCGAGCTCCATGCCGCTAAGTTAATAATTGAAAGTTCAAATTTATTACCATTGTGCAAAAGCTTGGTTAAATATATTTTCGGTAAGTTTAAAATTTACCGCTTTAATTAACCTTGCCTGTTGGGCTTCTAAGCTTTGTCCGGCTAAAGAAAAATCTTCGAAAGCACTAAAGGTCGATTCGAAACTTTTGCTCTCCTTAAACTCGGTATTGTTGGTGTATTTTACTGCAACAGTTATAGTTAGCCTGTTTGCGCCAGCAATTGGTGCACTGTTGTCTTGTATGGCAATTGGCTTAATGTCATAACCGGTAATTCGGCCTTCAAAAACTACATCGGCCTCGTTTTGGGTTAAAGTTAAACGACTTTGCGTGCGAATACGTTCTTTTAAATCTTCAGTAAAAACGTTACTCAAAGTTGGGATTACCAATGGTGCATTGTTCTCGAATAACTGCACGCGAACGGTTTTTAAACCTGTTGTAGAAGCGCCATTAAATTTATAGCCACAACCGCTTAGAGCGCTTAGAGTTAAAACTGTTAAAATGAAGATCAGCTTTTTCATCGGTATATAATTTTTTTAATTGTGATGAAACCATGATGGTTTCATGCTTATAAGTTAAGTTCTTTTATTTTACGGTAAAGCGTACGTTCTGATATGCCCAACTCTTGCGCCGCAAATTTGCGTTTGCCTTTATGCTTCTTAAGTGCTTTTTTAATTAAATCAGACTCTTTATCAATTAAGGATAAGGACTCTTCTACTTCTTCGGCATCATGTGCGTAATTGTAATCTGTAGGGTTGTTTTGTGTAGGATGCTTAATGGTTAGCGTTGCCTCATTTTGGTTTGGCAAATCAATGTCATGGTATAACTGATTGATATATTGAGGATTGTCTGCGATAACATGATCTGTATTTCCCCCATTTTGGATAATTTCCGCTACCAATTTTTTAAGTTCAACCATATCTTTTTTCATATCAAACAGCACTTTGTATAGAATGTCTCTTTCAGAAAAATCTTCTTTGCTGCTGCCATTTATCGCCATTGGCAAATTATTGGCCTGCTCATTTGGGATATAGTTTAACAAAGCTTGGGCATTTACATTTCTATCTTTCTCTAAAACGCAAATTTGCTCTGCAATATTTTTTAGTTGCCTTACATTTCCTGGCCAGCTGTAATTGCTTAAAATTTGTATAGCTTCGGGTTCCAACTGTATACCGGGGCTGCGGTATTTATCGCTAAAGTCTGCTGCAAATTTTCTAAATAACAGATAAATATCTTCTTTTCTTTCGTTTAAAGCTGGAATTCGTAATGGAACAGTATTTAATCTGTAATATAAATCTTCACGAAATTTTCCGTTTTTAACACGGTTGTATACGTCAACATTTGTTGCCGCGATAATCCTTACGTCTGTTTTTTGAACTTTAGATGAACCAACACGCAAGTACTCGCCACTTTCTAAAATCCGCAGTAAACGAGCTTGTGTGCCTAAAGGCAATTCTGCAACCTCATCTAAAAATATGGTTCCGCCGTTGGCAACTTCAAAGTAACCTTTTCGTGCTTCATGTGCTCCGGTAAATGAACCTTTTTCGTGTCCAAATAATTCCGAATCTATTGTTCCCTCTGGTATAGCGCCACAGTTTACAGCTATAAAAGCACCGTGTTTACGAGCACTCATTTGATGGATGATGTGTGAAAAAACTTCCTTTCCACTACCACTTTCACCAGTAATTAAAACCGACATATCGGTAGGGGCTACTTGTCTGGCGGTATCTATAGCACGATTTAACAGCGGCGAACCACCAATTATACCGAACCTATTTTTAATATCTTGTATATCCATTTTTAGGTTTTGCGTTTTGCGTAATGCGAATAGCGGTTAAACGTTTCAACATTACAACCTTTCAACTTTTAAACGATTTTACCAATTAGCGTGGCTGATGTACAACGTTCTATATAAACATTTACATATTCGCCAGGTTTTACATTTTCTACTACCGGAAAAACAGCCATTGCATTTTGATCATTACGACCTCTAAATTCTTTGTCAGATTTTTTAGAGAAACCTTCGATTAAAATTCTAACGGTTTGCCCCACAAATTCTTCTAAACATGCTAATGAATCTTCTTGTTGTTTTTTAAAGATTTCTTCCAAGCGACGAGCTTTTACATCTTCAGGTATATCATCAACATATTTACGGGCAGCTAATGTACCTGGGCGTTCTGAGTAGGAGAAGGTATAAGCAAAATTGTATTTGGCATAATCCATAATGCTCAATGTGTCTTGGTGCTCTTCTTCAGTTTCGGTACAAAAACCTGCAATAATATCTGCCGAGATGGCGCAACCTGGAATAATGCGACGAATGGCATCAATTCTATTCATGTACCATTCGCGAGTGTAAGTACGATTCATTAAAGCTAAAATTCTGCTGTTGCCAGATTGAACTGGTAAATGAATGTAATTACAAATGTTATCGTGTTTGGCAATGGTATATAAAACCTCATCGGTAATGTCTTTAGGGTGCGATGTAGAAAAACGAATGCGTAAATCTGGGTTAATAGCTGCAACCATTTCTAAAAGTTGCGCAAAATTTACTGAATCTAGTTCTTCATCTTTTTTAACTAATTTTTCTGGCAACTCATTTTTGCTAACCAAAGCTTCCAATAAAGCATCGCCAGATAAGGTGTTCATTTCATCCTTTAGGTCGTCTATTTTCACTTGTTCTGCTTTAGGTTGGCTCCATAAATACGAATCAACATTTTGCCCAAGTAGCGTAACTTCGCGGTAGCCATTTTCGAATAATTGCCTACACTCTTCTACGATAGAAAAAGGATCACGACTACGCTCTCTTCCTCTTGTAAATGGAACTACGCAAAAAGAACACATATTATCGCAACCACGCATAATGGTTACAAAAGCAGTAATGCCGTTGCTGTTTAAACGTACCGGACTAATATCTGCATAAGTTTCTTCTCGAGATAAAATTACGTTTACTGCTTTATGGCCTTCTTCTACCTGACTAATTAAGCCCGGTAAATCGCGATAAGCATCTGGGCCCACAACAACATCAACCAATTTCTCTTCTTCTAAAAACTTAGCTTTTAAACGCTCGGCCATGCAGCCTAAAACACCAACAATTAATTTAGGATTTCTTCTTTTTTCTACACCAAATTGTGATAATCGATTGCGAACACGAGTTTCTGCATTTTCTCTGATTGAGCAAGTGTTAATGAAAATTACATCAGCTTGGTGGTAATCTCCAGTGGTTTCAAATCCAGTTTCTGCTAAAATAGAAGCCACAATTTCGCTATCAGCAAAATTCATTTGGCAACCATAACTTTCAATATAAAGTTTTCTGCCGTCGCTTTTAGTGTTTGCTAAAATTAAAGCCTCGCCTTGGCGCTCCTCATCGTGTTTCTTGTCGGCTAAAGTTAATTCAATCATCAATTATTCAATTTTTATCGGGGTTCAAAAATACAAAATTATATTTATAAATGACAAATTGTCAGCATCAAAATTATTGCTCCTTACATTAATCAAACAAAAAGCTATCGGAGTTTGTATTATTGGTTTAATCATAAAAGTATGCTCAAAAATCAGAAGTCGAGGCGATTAGCAAAATGGATAGGTGGAATTTTATTAGGTTTAGTTGTAATTATCGGCATTGCCTCAATTTATATTAATGCCAAGTGGAAGCCTTTATTAACCGAAAAAATTAAAGAGGGTGTTTATGAAGGATCTAATCGCTTGTACAAAATCGATTTTAAAGATATTCATCTCAATTTAATTACGGGCTCTGTTGTTTTAGATAGCATTTCTTTATACCCAGATAGTCTAGTTTTTAATGAACTAAAAGCAGTAAAGAAGGCCCCAACACATTTGTTTAGATTAAAGTTAGCACACTTAAAAATTGGTGGAGTTGGTATTTTGAAAGCCTATTTCAATAAAAATGTTAAAGTAAGTTCTATCGTTTTAGATCATCCATCTATAGATATGGTTTACCATAAAGTGCCAAAAAATACCGATACAATTAAAGATGAAAGAACCTTATATCAACAGATTTCTAAATCGCTAAAATCAATTCGTGTAAATGATATCAAAGTTATTGATGCCAATTTTGATTATTATAACGGATTAAAAAAGTTAAATGCAGTGAAGCATCTGTCTATTAATGTGAAGGATGTTTTAATAGATTCGATGGCTCAATTTGATACAACTAGGGTTTTTCATAGTAAAGATATTGCGTTTAACTTAAGTGGTTACAATTCTTTAACAGCAGATAAAATGTACACTATTAAGGTGGATACAGTTAAAGGTTCTATTAGTAACAAAACATTAAGAATTGTGGGCATTCAAATGATCCCAATGTATCCAGACTTGGTATTTAGCAGAAAATATAAGGTTGGTAAAGATCGCTACGACTTAAAATTTGATGAGATTAGCTTAAGCGGTGTAGATTTTATTGGATTAAATAATGATGGTAGCTTACATGCTAAACGATTAAACATTGGTCCGGCAAAGGTGGCTGTGTTTTTAAATAGAGAATTACCTCCACCTGCGTTTGATAAAGGAAGAAATTATCCGCATAATGCATTAAAACGTTTAGAGATGCAAACTTTAGTTGATACGTTAACTTTAAACAAAGTTGATATTGCCTACACGGAGTATAATGAAAAAACGAATGAGCGAGGAACTTTAAAACTGGATAATTTAAGCGGACAAATATTAAATATTACCAACGATTCAACAAGGCTGGTTACTAAAAATCATGCATATGCAGATTTAACAACCTACGTAATGGGTGCCGGAAAATTGAATGTTAAGATTGATTTTAATTTAACAGATAAAAACTCAGCATTTAGTTACGTTGGTCATGTTGGTCCGTTTAATTTAAAGGTGCTAAACCCTTTATCTAAATCACTAGGTTTGGTTGCTATTGAAAGTGGAAATGTTAGAAGTGTTGATTTTAATATCTCTGCAAACCAAAATGGAAGTAGCGGAACGGTTAAGTTTTTGTATAATGATTTAAAAGTTAATTTACTAAAAGAGAATGATAATGGAACTAAAGAAAAAAAGGGATTACTTTCGTTCTTGGCAAATACTGTTCTAATTAAAAATGATAATCCAACTCAAGGCGAAGCAGCTAGAACAGCAAATATTACTTTTAGTAGAGCACCACAGGCTTCGTTTTTTAATATCATGTGGAAAGGTGTTTTCACTGGCATTAGAGAGATTGTTGGTTTAGGAATCGTTCCGATGAAATCTCCGCCAGAGCCAAAAAATAAAGCTAAAACCGAGCGACAACAGAAGAGGGCAGAACGTAGAGCGGAAAGAGCGAAAAATTAGATTTTTTGTCATTCGGAGCGTTGCGAAGAATCTCTAGCTTTAAATTTTCACTGTAAGATCCGTCTAAACTCTGAAAGATAAATCATTTTACTATATTAGGAACAAAGAAACGACTAACTAGTATGGCAGAAAAAGCATCCCGAAAGATTTTATATAAATGGATTTTAGGCATTCTGCTTTTTGTTACGTTAATTATAGTTTCTGTTTCCTGGTATTTAAGTGCAAAACTTAAACCCATCATTCAAAAAGAGTTAAAAGAGTTGGTTTTAAAATCAACCAAAGGTTTATATAAGGTAGAATTTTCTAATCTTCATACCAATTTAATTACAGGTTCTGCAACATTAGTTGATATTAATATTGAACCTGATACGGCTATTTATAAGCAATTGATAGCAGAGCAGAACGCCCCAAACAACCTGTATTACATTAAGTTAAAAAAACTTTCCATCAAAAATTTTAAACCTTGGAAGGTTTATTTTGATAAAAAAGTAGACGTTAAATTGTTGCTGTTTGATAAACCAGAGATAAAGATGGTAAACAAACACTTCGATTTCAATGATGATCGTCCGCCAAGGCCACGCCAATCTCCATACGATTATATTAAAAAATTGTTTAAATCTATTAGGGTAGAAACAGTTGATTTTAGAAATGCGAAGTTTAAGTACATCAATAATAATGGTATCATACCAGAAGTAGATTCGGTAAACAACATCAGTATAAAATTGAGCGATTGGTTAATTGATTCGCTTTCTGCATCAGATACAACAAGATTTTATTTGCTAAAAAATGTAAATGTTTATGTGAATAATTACACGTATGCTACGCCAGATAGTATGTACCATATCAAAATTAATCAATTAGATTTTAACGCAGCTAGCGGAAGAGTTAACATTAAAAAATTTGGTTTGGTACCTAGATATAGTGAAGCAAATTTTGCAAAAGTAAATGGCTATGCTCGTGATCGTTTTAGCATCCAAATGAATAACATTAATCTTTTAGGGATAGATTTACAGGCTTATTTGCAAAAAAGGGAGCTCATTGCGAATCAGATGCAAATTGCTGATGGCAGCGTGGCCGTTTTTAACAATAATTCTTATCCTAAATTGGTAAAAATTAAGAAGGGGGCATTTCCTCATCAATTGCTGCAACAACTCAATGCAAAGCTTACCATAAAGATAATAAAGCTCAGCAATATCGATGTGACTTATGCCGAGTTTGATAGAACAAGTAAACAGATTGGTAAAATTTCTTTCGAAAAAACATCGGGTATCATCAGCAATGCTACAAATGCACCAAAGGTTAAAGCAATAAGTTCGCTTATGGAAGCAAATTTAGTGAGTTATGTAATGGGGCAAGGTAAATTAGCAATCAATTTTAAGTTCGATTTAAATTCGCCAACAGGAGCGTTTGAGTACAAAGGTGCCCTAACAAATTTAGATGGCAGACAGTTGAATAAAATTACCAAACCTTTAGGGATGGTGCAGGTTAATAGAGCTGATATTAAAAAGCTCTCATTTGATATTAAAGCAGATCATGAAATAGCAAAAGGAAAGCTAGATTTCGCTTTCAAGGACTTATCTGTAGCATTATTAAAAAAGGAAGAAGGCAGGCAACGTTTAGTGAAGAAAGGCTTACTTTCTATTTTGGCTAATGCTTTGGTTTTATATTCAGACAACCCAAGTGCCGATGGTAAATTTACCTCTGCCACTATAAATTACAAGAAAGAGCCAACGGCTTCATTTTTTAGTTTTATTTGGAGAACACTTTTTCAGGGAGTTAAATACAGCGTTGGTGTAACTCCAGAAAAGGAGGCTGAAATTAATGCGCATGTACAAAAGTTTGAACAGATGAAAGAAGATAGAGATGAACGTAGAAAGCGTAGGCAGTTAAGAATTGAACGCCGAGAAAGGCAGCAGCGATGATAAAAAACCGCCTTACAATTATTGCAAGGCGGTTTAAAAAATATTGTTAACTGATAATTGCTAACCGAAAACTAATTACACGATCCAGTTCCAGCCAAATCTATCTTCGGCTATCCCGTTTCTAATGTCGTTTAGCTCTTTCGCAATACCAGTGGAAACCGTACGAGAACTTACTTCGCTTAATTTATATAATTCACCTTCAAAACCAATTTCGCCAATCTGAGTTACTGTTGCAGCTGTACCAACTGCAAAAGCTTCTGTTAAATTACCATTTTTGGCGCCTTCAATAATTTCGGCAACGGTAACTTTTCTTTCTTCAACTGTAATTCCTTTATCTTTTGCCAAAGCGATAATCGTATCACGAGTTACGCCATTTAAAATGGTTTCGCCAATAGCTGCTGTAATTAATTTTCCATCTAAAACAAACATCACATTTGCAGCTCCCGATTCTTCTACCAAAGTATGTGTTGCAGAGTCAGTCCAAATTAATTGATCAAAACCTTCTTTTTGCGCTTCGGCAAATGGATACAGAGAACGAGCATAATTGCCTGCTGTTTTTGCAAAACCAACACCGCCTTCGTTTGCACGAGTGTATTTAGTTTCTATTTTTACTTTTAATGCTTTTGTGTAGTATGGGCCAGTTGGGGCAGCCAATAAAACAAATTTATAAGTGTCGCTCGCTTTTACACCTAAAGATGGATCTGTAGCAAACATTACTGGTCTTAAATAAAGCGAATAATTTTCTTGAGTAGGTACCCAACCTTTATCAATATTAATTAAGGCAGAAACAGCTTGCATAAAAATTTCTTCAGGTATAATTGGCATAGCCATTCTATCTGCAGAGATATTAAAACGCTCAAAATTTTTGTTGGCTCTAAAAACACTTACATCGCCATTTGGCAAACGATAAGCTTTCATTCCTTCAAAAATTGCCTGACCGTAATGTAATGCAGAAATTGCCGGGCTCATTGGAATTGGGCCATATGGTAAAATCTGTAAATTTTTCCATTCGCCATCTTCATAGTCGGCCATAAACATGTGGTCGGTAAAAGTTTTTCCGAACGGGATGTCTTTAAAATCTGTATCAGCTAATCTCGGATTGCTGTTTTCGGTAACCTTAATTTGTAAAGTATCTATCACTGCCTTAAGTATTAAATTTGCGTCAAAAGTACTAAAAAATGCCCTTAAACCCAAATTAATCTTATTTTCGAAGTGTTTGTAATACACTAAGCACCCATCCTTTTCCCCATTCATCCATTTGTTCTTCGGTCCATAAAAAAGGATAAAAAATTCGTTTTTGGAAACGTGGAGGCAAATATTTCTGCCAGTTGGTTCCGCCTGTGGCAGCAACATCAATTGGGTCTTTTTCTAAATATCGCACAGCGGATTTGTAATGCGCCAAAGGCCATTCTACATTTACATAAAGATCTAGTTTGCGTAATTCTTCTGCAAGCGCATTTACATCATCGCCCTGCGAAAGTAATTTATGGTATAAGGCGGAAAAGTTAGTGTGCTCACGTTCTTTTGCCAATGCTAAAAATTGTGCAGCGTATTTTTTGATAAATTGTTTTAACGTTAGCGTTTGCTTGCCACTCGCCAATTCGGTAGCACCAAATTTCCAGTATAAAAATTCAAATTTTTCTTCGATGGTTGCATCTTTTAGTTCTTCTCGCTTGCTTTTATCAACCAATTGAGTGAAATCTGTGGCGCTGATTTCAATCATGCGGTATTGGCCAGATTGAAATCCACTTGCAGGTAATAACGACATGCGGAATTTTAAAAATTGATCTTTTTCCATGCCATTAACCATTACTTCGAACGAAGTTGTTAAGGCATTAAAATAAGCGTTGATTCTTTTAACTCTCGCAGTAAAAAACTCAGTTGTTAAATTTTCATGTTCGGCAATTTGTCTGCATTCATGTAGCACCAACTTAAAATACAATTCTGTAATTTGATGGTACATAATGAAGATCTCTTCATCAGGAAAAGGAGTTTTTGGACTTTGTAAGCTTAGTAAAGTATCGAGATGAATGTAATCCCAATAGGTTAAAAAATCTGCGTATAATAAACCATCAAGATAAGATGCCATGTCTTGGCCCATCGCTTCATATTTTTCTTGAAGCTTGTTGATTTTGTTAATGATATCTGGTGTGAAATCCATGAAATTTTGATTAATGATAATGAAAATTGGTTGCAAATTAGATTTACAACAATATTTAGTTTTACTAATCAATAGCTAACTGGGCCTATCTATAATAAGCGTAAAGTTCGAAACCTGTATGGAAAATAAACACTTCAATTTATTATATTTAAACTTTATCATTAACTTTCTGCCATCCTAAATTTATTTTAGTTCATATCTTTCCGCTTTGTTACAGGTCAGGATCTGTTTGGTATGGCAGATGCTGAAATAAATTCAGCATGACGGCTATAGATATTAATACAACACCCTAAATTTAATCGTATTTTCTATCTTTTTTAATGATTTAAATAATTGTTTATCATACTCTGCATTGATATCTGTAATTGCATAACCCAAAGTTGAGTTGGTCATTAAAAATTGCCCAACAATGTTGATATTATGCTTAGCAAAAATGGTATTAATTTGCGCCATAATGCCTGGTACATTTTTGTGGATATGAATTAAACGATGAGATTTATCAATAGCCGGCAATTGTAAATTAGGAAAATTGCTACTCATATAAGTAGTGCCCTTATTCATAAAATCAATTACTCTTTTAGGGATAAAAGTTGAACTTCTAGGATTGCTTTTCGGATCATCAAAAACTACAATACCCATATCGGTACAGGTTTGGAAAGAGAACTTATTTTTTGCGCTCCCCAAATAACCAATGGTTTTAAGTTTAACTGCTCGCTCCAATTTTTCTTGCTCAATTTTTTCTCCATCGCCTAGCAAAATCATTCCCACATCGGCCACATATTTTTCTTCAAAAGAAGTTTTATGACGAATAGAAAATCCATCCCTTTTTAACAGAGTGATGGTTTCTTCGGGTACATCACCAATTACCAAACATAAAATTCTGTTCTTTGGGTATGATATCGCCCTTGGCAAATTATTTACATACAAAAACTCATCAAAGCTTGGGGTTACGTGGTCGGCTTTAGATACGATACTTTCTCTGGCAATATTTTCGGTAAAAGCATAAAACTTTTTAATCAATCCGCTTTCCCGAAGTTGGTAATCTGAATAGCCATCGCCAATGCCGTAAAGCTCACCTTCTAAAGCCATTTTACCAATCAATTTTACTTTACCACCTTCTTCACTTAGAGGGTTTTCGTGGTCGTAGTCAATAATTTTTCCATCACCTGTGGTTACAAAAGTGTTGGCGTAAATATTCTCTTTTTTAATGTGGTACTGACTTACCACTGGGGTAATAAATTCTTTAAATCCACCAGAAACAATTAAAACCTCATCGGCATGCTTTTTAAAAAAGGCAGCGTTGCGAGAAAATGAAGCAGAAACTTTCTTTTTTAAACGTGTAATAAGCTGCTTTAAATGAGCCTCATTAGCCTCCAATAATTGTACACGTTTAGCTAAACTTTCAGAAAAAGAAAGTTTACCTTCCATGGCTAAATTGGTATAATCTTCAATTTTTTTAAAAATAGCTTCCTTATCAGGATGTTTGTTTAAAGAGATACGGGCCAGTTCATCTAATGCTTCTACCTGTGTAAAAGTGCTGTCGAAATCAATGATGTAATAGTTCTGCTTTTTCATGTAAATTATTTCAAAGCTTCGCAAACTTCGGCAATGCTTTGGTTAAGGGGTTTAAATTCAAAATTGATTGCGGTTTTAATTTTTTCGTTGCTATAGTAACTTAAATTAAAGCTACTTCTTGCCGCATCTTTTGTTAAAGCTGGTGCTTTGCCGGTAAAAAGTGAAGCTAATTTTGCAGCTCGCCAAGCAATGCCCAACATCCAAGGTTTAGCTTCGGTGCTTGGTCTCTTAATACCAAAACCATCAGCTATTGCTGCAAAAAAATCTTTGTAGTGTAAGTTATCTGCCGATAGAGTAAATCTTTCATCACTAATATCACTATTCATCAGCAAAATCATTGCTTTGGCAACATCTTCTACATCAACAACTCCTGTGGCACCATCGGTATAAAATTTTAGGCCATCTTTAACCAGCTTAAAAATTGCGCCACTACCTGTAAAGCCAGCATTTTTGCCAATAATTACTGCCGGATTTACAATTACAGCATCCAAACCTTCGGCTATGCCTCGCCAAACCTCCATTTCTCCTTCATACTTAGAAATAGCATAAGAATGAACATGTGGGTTATACTCCCAAAAATCTTCCTCTGTAATCAGTTCGCCTTTTTTGGCATCGCCTAAAGCGGCAATAGAGCTTACATGTAAAAGTCTGGCGCCATGGTGTACGCACAGATTTACAATGTTAGAAGTGCCTTCGATATTAATTTTTATCAGTTTGTTTTTATCTTTCGGATCAAAAGAAATAAATGCAGCACAATGGTAAACTTGCGTTACACCTTCAAAAGCATCGGCTAAATCTTCGGGCTCATTAATATCTGCAACAAACCATTCAACTTGCTGGTTAGCTGCAATTAGATCGGGTATTTTGGATGTTTTTCTTTTTAATGCCCTTACCTGTATATTTTGGGAGGTTAATTGGTGAATTAACTCTGCGCCTAAAAATCCAGTAGCACCTGTTACCAATATCATTATATTTTTTTTAGGTAGTTCATTAAAATATGCTGTCAAAAATAGATATTTGATGCCAAACATTTATACCGATTTATGTCTTTATCCGATTTTTTTTCGCCCATTAATCCTGAAAAGTTTAGTCCCAAGCAAGGATTTTTAACCAGTCAGCTAGGTTTAAAGGCTCAATTTTTTACAGATCGTTTTCCAGAATTAGAGGATAAAGCCTACGATTTGGCCATTTTTGGCGTTAATGATGATAGAGGTGCGGTAAATAACAATGGTTGTACTTTAGCTGCAGATCATTTTAGAGAACAATTTTATGCCCTAAATGAAGGCGCTTTTACCAGTAAAATAATCGATTTAGGAAATATTAAAGCTGGTAGAGAAATTTCTGATACCTACTTTGCAGTTAAAACTGCTGTTGCAGAGCTGGTTAAGCTAAATATTTTGCCAATAATTATAGGTGGCGGACAAGACATTACCTATGCGCAATACATGGCTTACGAAAATTTAGAGCAAAAAGTAGATTTAGTAGTTATCGATTCGAAATTTGATTTAGATGAAGACACAGATGAAGGAGTTGCAACTACATCAAATTCTTATTTGAGTAAAATTTTCCTTCATCAGCCAAATTACCTATTCAATTTTAGCAATGTGGGCTACCAAACCTATTTTGTAAATCAGGATAGTTTAAAAGTAATGGATAAGCTTTACTTTGACGTGCACAGATTAGGCGAATTTATGCATGATATTTCATTAACCGAGCCAGTTTTGCGCAATGCAAACATGATTAGTTTTGATATGGGCGCTATTCGTTCTGCCGATGCTGGCGCAAATGTAAATGCTGGTCCGAATGGTTTTTACGGCGAAGATGCTTGTAGAATTACTCGCTACGCAGGCATGAATGATAAGTTAACTTCTATCGGTTTTTACGAATTTAACCCTGCTTTTGACAGAAACGGACAAACGGCGATGCTTTTAGCACAAATGGTTTGGTATTTTATAGATGGCTATTATAATCGCAAACAAGATTTTCCACTTACTCCAAAATCGCAATACATTATTTACCGAACAAGTTTAAAAGATGGCTCTGGCGAAATGAATTTTGTGAAAAGCAAACGCTCAGACCGTTGGTGGATGCAAGTGCCTTACCCATCTGGAATTTCTAAAAACGAAAGGTTTCACTTGGTGCCTTGCAGGTACGATGATTACAACACCGCAGTAAATGGCGAAATGCCAGATTTATGGTGGCGTACGTATCAAAAACTTTCTTAAATATTTTATTTGAAGCGCAAAACCTGTGCTCGTAGTTTAGGTTTGGTCCCGCCAATGCTACAATTTTGGTGTGTGTTAAAGCGTTTTGTCAGTGATTGTAACCAAATATTTTCGCTTATGTCGGGGCTAAAAAAGTTAGGTTTGTGTATTATGGCAACAACCGTTGTGCCTAAACCAGATTGCGCCAAATAGCCCCGTGTAACCCACAAACTTTCAGTTTTCGTAGGTGAAAGGGCTATGGGCAAAAGCGGGACTAGCGGTTGTGAGTAGCTGTTACTTTAATTTTCAAATTTTAAGTGTTACTTTAAATAAAAAGCATTACCTTATTTTTACAATAAAAAACTCCTGTTAAAACACATTTTTTTATATTTGTTCTTATATACAATCCCCTAAACCTCAAATATTAACATGAAAAAAATATTAATATCGGCAATTTGCCTTTTACCATTAAGCCTATTGGCGCAAAAACCTTTCTCAGTTAAAGGAGACATTAAAAATTTAAAAACAGGAGACAAGGTTTACTTAGCTTACACTAGCAATGGCTCTAGGGTAATTGATTCTGTAGTGGCAAATAACGGCTCGTTCGAATTTAAAGGAGAGGTTAACGATCCTTCGGCAGCGAATATATTTAAAAACGTAAATCCATATAAAAGAGGCGCAAATACTAAGTTTATGGATTATGCATCATTTTATGTTGAGCCAGGGAACATTGTTATCAGCTCTGTTGATTCGGTTAAATCTTCTAAAGTATCGGGTACATCAACAAATAATGATAATGCAGCGTTAATGGCTAAGTTAAAGCCATATAACGACAAAATGGATGTTTTGAACAAAGAATATGCAGCATTCACTCCTGAGCAAAAGAAAGATAAGGAAGTTATGGGTGCGTTACAAGAAAGAGGAATGAAGATTAATAACGAAATGACTCCTATTTATCTTGATTTTGCAAAGAATAACCCAAATTCGTATCTTGCTTTAACAACCCTTTCTCGTTTTGCTGCAGACCCAGAGCAAGCATCTAATGCAGAAGCTATATTTGCTAACTTAAACCCATCGCTCAAATCATCTAAAATTGGAACGCAGTTAACAGCGGTTTTTGAAGCAGGTAAAAAAACTGCAATTGGCGTAATGGCAATGGATTTTACGCAAAATGATGCAGCTGGTAAACCTGTAAAATTATCTGATTTTAAAGGTAAATATGTTCTTATAGATTTTTGGGCTGCTTGGTGTGGTCCTTGTCGCGATGAAAACCCTAATTTAGTAGCTGCATTTAATAAATTTAAAGATAAAAATTTCACCGTTTTAGGTGTTTCTTTAGATGGTGGTACAACATCAACCAAAAAAGAAGAATGGTTAAAAGCTGTTGCTGATGATCAGTTGAATTGGACGCAGGTTTCTGATTTAAATGGCTGGAGTAATGAAGTTGCTGTAGCTTGGGGCGTGAGAAGTATTCCTGCTAATTTTTTAGTAGACCCAACAGGTAAAATTGTTGCTAAAGGCTTAAGAGGTGAAAATTTACACACTAAACTAGAAGAATTTTTAAGCAAAAAAACGAAGTAATTTTAAAGCTACCATAAACAAGAAAGGCTCGATAATTTATCGAGCCTTTCTTGTTTATAAATATGTTCGTCATATCGACGATAGGAGATTTTGTTTTGTAATACAAATGGTAGTTCTATGCAGATTTCTCCTCGGTGAAGAACCTGGTTCGAAATGACGAGATAAAGCTTACATCAAATCAAAACCAATATCTTCTCTAAAATATTTGCCATCAAAGTAAATTCTGCCAGCATCTGCGGTAGCATGTTGCAAAGCATTAAACTGATCATCTTGCAAGCTAGTAATAGCTAAAACTCTGCCACCATTTGTTTTTACAATGCCGCCTTCTAAAGTTGTACCAGCATGAAATGCTAATGAACTACGTAGGTTTTCGATGCCAGAAATTGCTTTGCCTTTTTCATAATCGCCTGGGTAACCACCAGCAACTAACATAATGGTAGCTGCAGTTTTACTGCTAATTGCCAACTGATAACTGTTTAGTTTTTTATCAGCACATGCGATAAATAATTCAACTAAATCGCTTTCTATTCGAGGTATTACGCTTTCGGTTTCAGGGTCGCCCATGCGACAATTATATTCAATTACATAAGGTTTATCGCCTACTTTAATTAAGCCAAAAAAGATAAAGCCTGTATAATCTATATTGTCTTTTTGTAAACCATCAATAGTTGGCTGTATAATTTCATCTTTAACTTGCGCCATAAAAGCTTCATCGGCAAAAGGTACAGGAGAAACAGAACCCATTCCTCCAGTATTTAAACCTGTATCGCCTTGGCCAATTCTTTTATAATCTTTTGCTTCTGGCAAAATCACATAATTTTTTCCATCCGTTAATACAAAAACAGAAAGCTCAATACCAGTTAAAAATTCTTCAATTACAACGGTACTTCCGGCATTGCCAAATTTGCCGCCTAACATCAGTTTTAGTTCTTCTTGAGCTTCAACAATGTTATCTAAAATTAAAACACCTTTACCAGCAGCTAAACCATCTGCTTTTAAAACAATTGGCGTTGCATGATTAGAAAGATATTCCAATCCTTCGGCTAGGTTTTCATTGGTAAAAGATTTAGATGCTGCGGTAGGTATGCCATGGCGCTGCATAAACTGCTTCGAAAAATCTTTGCTGCCTTCTAAAATTGCACCTTCTTTTTTGGGCCCAATTACAGGAATGTGTTCTAGTGAAGCATCACTAGCAAAAAAATCATGAATACCATTAACTAATGGTTCTTCTGGGCCAACAACTAAAAGTTCGATACCTTCTTTTAATGCAAAAGCTTTAACGGCCTCAAAATCATTCGGATTGATGTTTACATTTTTGCCATAAGCACCAGTACCAGCATTACCTGGCGCAATAAACAACTTTGAGCATTGAGCAGATTGGCTCATTTTCCAAGCAAAAGCACATTCTCTTCCGCCAGAACCTAACAATAGAATATTCATACCAACAAAGATAATAATATGATTATACCGATAGGGATGATTTTTTATTAATATCATCAAATATAAATTGTTAGTAAAACAATGGTGGTGCTTTTGGCTTAATCAGCCCTTCTTTCCGCTTTACTTCGCTGTAACCAAAAGTTACCGCTACGTGTTCGCTACAAAAAGGTTTAATAAACAAAGCGAGAGGTTCTTTTGAGGCTTCTTCCCCCCCTCAATATACCTAGGCACTAATGGTATTTTTTATGGCTTATTGCTATTTACATAAATAGCAGTACAAACCGAAGTATCTTAAACCTGCCTTCCGGTAGGCAGACGGGATTTAGTGAAAATACTTTTTGCATAGCCTGCAAGGCGCAAAAAGATTGCAACGAGAGCCCGACTGCCCTTAATAATAGTACTGCAAGTGATTTTCAAAAAAAAATATTGTTGAATTTTTGGAAGGGTTTTTGAGCTAAAGGCCAATAAATCACTTCATATTTCGATATGTAAAAGATTAAAATTAGATTTGCCGCCAGAATGAAGCACATTGTTACCATATCTCTTGTATTTTTTAGCCTAACTCACTTAGCAAAAGCTGAGCAAAGAGTTGATGGCTTAAGAATTATAACCGAGCGTTATTGTAACAGGTTAGAGGTTGGTAATGAGGATGTTGTTCAGGATGTAACACAGCAAAACGACAATCATAGTCCATTCTTTCTATCATACAGCGAATTAACTTTAATTGGCATACAGCCCACATTTAAAGTTGCCGAATATAAAGTTCGTAATCATATTGTAGCCGATTTAACCATTAGGCAAAACGCAAAAAACAATAGTCCTTAGAGCGTTTTTACCAATTTCCTTAACTATTATCGAGTTTTAAAATTCAAATAACTGCCAAGTTGACTTAGCGTTAAGCAATGGCTTAGTTGTTGAAACTCGATTTTAGAACGTTGAAAAACATAAAGTTGCACGAGCCATGAATATAAGACGTGTTTAATCTTACAACATTTCAACCTTACAACAATTCAAACAATTTTACAATTAACAATAACAAAAACATGTTAGGATTTTTAGCCAAAATATTTGGAAGCAAATCAGAGAGAGATATTAAAGTATTACAACCTTTAGTAACTCAAATTAATGAAGAATATGCAAAACTTTCATCAATTACTAATGATGAATTACGAAATAAAACAGTAGCATTTAAAGCAACAATTGCTGATGCATTAGCAAATATCGATGCAAAAGTAGCTGAGATTAAACATAAAGCAGAAAATCAAGAGCTATCTCTTACAGAAAAAACTGCTTTATATGATGAAGTTGATGCTTTAGGTAAAGAGCGTGATACCGAATTGGAGAAAGTATTGTTGCAAATTATGCCAGCTGCTTTTGCTGTAGTTAAAGAAACTTCTCGTCGTTTAAGTGAAAACGAACAATTAGAAGTTACTGCAACACAATTTGATAGAGATTATGCAGCTCGTAAAAGCAACGTAAAGATTGTAGGCGATAAAGCATATTGGGCAAATAAATGGGATGCCTCTGGTACAGAAGTAGTATGGAACATGGTCCACTACGATGTACAGTTAATTGGTGGTATGGTTTTAAATAGCGGTAAAATTGCCGAGATGGCTACTGGTGAGGGTAAAACTTTGGTAAGTACTTTGCCTGCTTATTTAAATGCACTAGCCGGACAAGGTGTGCATATTGTAACCGTAAATGATTATTTGGCTCGTAGAGATAGTGAGTGGAATGGTCCTTTATTCGAGTTTCATGGTTTACGTGTAGATTGTATCGATAAACACGAGCCAAACTCTCAAGAACGTAGAAACGCTTATTTAGCAGATATTACTTACGGTACCAACAACGAATTTGGTTTCGATTACCTGCGTGATAACATGTCGCAAACACCAGATCAATTGGTGCAACGTAAATTGCATTTTGCAATGGTAGATGAGGTCGATTCAGTTTTAATTGATGATGCCCGTACACCTTTAATTATTTCTGGTCCAGTACCATTTGGCGATCAGCATGAGTTTCATGAATTAAAACCTCGTATCGAGCGTTTGGTAAATGCGCAAAAAGCTTATGTTTCATCAGCATTAAACGAAGCAAAAAAATTAATAAACAGCGGTAATGCTGGTACCGAAGAAGGCGATGGTGGTTTAGCATTGTTACGTGCTCACCGTGGTTTGCCTAAAAACAAAGCTTTAATTAAGTTTTTAAGTGAGGGTAGTGTTCGACAAACCTTGTTAAAAACCGAAAATCATTATATGGCAGAACAATCTAAAAATATGCCTAAGGTAGATTCTGAATTGTTTTTCCATATTGATGAAAAAAACAACCAAGTTGAGTTAACAGAAAAAGGAATTGAATTAATTACTCAACAAGGTGAAGATGCGAGTTTCTTTGTATTACCAGATGTGGGTACAGAGATTGCTGAGATTGAGAAATCTAGTTTAAGCAGCGAAGAAAAAATTGCTCAAAAAGATGCCTTGATGCGTGATTATTCTGTAAAAGCAGAACGTATTCATTCGGTAAATCAGTTGTTAAAAGCTTATACTTTATTCGAAATTGATGTAGAGTATATCATCGATGAAGGAAAGATTAAAATTGTAGATGAGCAAACTGGCCGTATTATGGATGGCCGTCGTTATTCTGATGGTTTGCACCAGGCAATTGAAGCTAAAGAAAATGTGAAAGTGGAAGATGCTTCGCAAACTTATGCAACTGTTACTTTGCAAAACTTCTTCCGTATGTACCATAAACTTTGCGGTATGACGGGTACTGCAACAACTGAGGCTGGCGAGTTTTGGTCAATCTATAAATTAGATGTGGTAGAAATACCAACAAACCGTGTAATGGCTCGTAAAGATGAGCAGGATTATGTTTACCGTACCATTCGCGAAAAATACAATGCAGTAGCCGAAGAGATTGTAACCTTAACACAGGCTGGTCGCCCAGTTTTAGTTGGTACAACATCTGTTGAGATTTCTGAATTATTAAGTCGTATGCTTAAACTTCGTGGTATTAAACACAACGTGTTAAATGCGAAAATGCACCAAAAAGAGGCAGATATTGTTGCAGAAGCTGGACAGGCTGGACAGGTAACAATTGCAACAAACATGGCTGGTCGTGGTACGGATATTAAATTAGGCCCAGGCGTTAAAGATGCTGGTGGTTTAGCTATTGTTGGTACCGAGCGTCATGAGTCTCGTCGTGTAGATAGACAGTTACGTGGTCGTGCTGGTCGTCAAGGTGATCCAGGTACTTCACAGTTTTTCGTGTCATTAGAAGACAACTTGATGCGTTTATTCGGTTCAGAACGTATTTCTAATATCATGGTTAAAATGGGTATTGAGGATGGTGAAGTTATCCAACACTCTATGATTACCAATTCTATTGAGCGTGCTCAAAAGAAAGTAGAAGAAAACAACTTTGGTGTTCGTAAACGTTTGTTAGAGTATGACGATGTAATGAACTCGCAACGTACAGTTATTTATGCTAAACGTAAAAATGCTTTATTTGGCGAACGTTTAGATGTAGATATGAACAACATGGTATTCGATGTTGCAGAAGATATTGTAACCGAGTACAAAGAAGAAGGTAATTACGAAGGATTTAAATTAGAAGTGATTAAAAACTTCTCATCAGATACAGCTATTACCGAACAAGAATTCAATTCTAAAAATATCCACACTTTAACAGATATATTATTTGAAGAGGTAACTTCATTTTATGCTCGTAAATCTGAAGCGATTATTAACCAATCGATGCAGGTTTTGAGACAAGTTTACGAAGAACGTGGTGAGCAGATTGAGCAAGTAGTAGTTCCTTTTACTGATGGAATTAGACATATTCAAGTTCCTGTTAATTTGAAAAAAGCAATCGAAAATAATGGTCGTGAAGTAACTAAAGCTTTTGAAAAAACGATTATTCTTGCTTTAATTGATGACAGTTGGAAAGAGCATTTACGTGAAATGGACGAGTTAAAGCAGTCTGTACAAAATGCGGTTTACGAACAAAAAGATCCATTAATTATTTACAAAATGGAAGCTTTTAATTTATTTAAAACCATGTTAAATGTGGTAAATAAAGAAGTTGTAAGTTTCTTGTATAAAGGTGGCATTCCGGTTCAGCAAGATGTTGATGATGTGAGAGAAGCGCAAGCTCCTAAACGCCAACCAAAGTTGCAAACTACTAAACAAGAGTTTGGCCAAGCAACAGGTGGCGATATGCCAATGGAAGACACTAGAGAATTAGCACCACAACAACCAATTCGTAAAGAAGCAACTGTTGGTCGTAATGAGCCTTGCCCTTGTGGTAGTGGTAAAAAGTTTAAAAACTGCCACGGTGTAAACGCATAATTTGTAATACAAGATAAGAATGCCGAATTTTGCAAAAAGTTCGGCATTCTTTTTATACAGCTGGTTAGTTGTTATATGTTTTTAAAGCAAGCAACGGCCGCAATTATTCAGATTTAATATGATGAAAATATCTCTTTTATTCGTTGTTTTGATTTGTGCAAATCAATCTTTTGCGCAAACAAGAGGCGTAGTAACTGAAAATAAAGATCCATTAATAGATAGTTTAATTGCAAAACGGATAGCGTTGAATAGCGTAAAACCAACAACTACAAATCCGGTTAGCAAAGCAATTTTTAACGGAATGGGCTATAGAGTTCAAGTTTTTTATGGTTCAGATCGTAAAGTGGCATTTAGTGAACAAACAAAATTTCAAACACTTTATCCTAGTACAAGAACTTACATTACCTATAAAGAACCTAATTATTATTTAAAAGTAGGCGACTTTAGAACACGGATGGAAGCTCAAGCATTTTTAAATGAGTTGAGAGGAACTTTTCCAACTTTGTTCATCTTTAGAGAAAAAATAAATGCGCCAATTTTAGAACAATAGCTGTTAAATTGAAAATTTTTGAAACTATCTAGTCGGTTGACTTAGAAAAATATAATCGCGATTAACATTTAACTTTACAACTTTTAAACATTACAGCAACCACACACAATGAAAGAAAAAATACAAGATTTAGCCGCTCAAATTTTTAATGAAGTTGTTGGTTTTCGTCAGCATTTGCATGCTAATCCAGAATTGTCTTTTAAAGAGTTCCAAACATCAGCTTTTGTAAAAGAAAAGTTAGCAAGTTGGGGTATTGAGTTTACGGAGATGGCAATTACTGGTGTGGTTGGATTAATTAAAGGAGCTTTGCCATCAGATCAGGTTATCGCTTTGCGTGGAGATATGGATGCACTGCCTATTGTTGAAGCAAATGACAAGCCTTACAAATCTAAAAATCCTGGTGTAATGCATGCTTGTGGTCATGATGTACACACTTCATCGCTATTAGGTTCAGCATACATTTTAAATGAGCTTAAAAATGAATTTGCCGGAACCATTAAATTGGTTTTTCAGCCAGCAGAGGAGATTTTGCCAGGTGGTGCAAGCATCATGATTAAAGAAGGCGTTTTAGAAAATCCTAAACCTAATGCCATGATTGGTCAGCATGTAATGCCGTTAATCGAATCTGGTAAAGTAGGTTTTAGATCTGGTATTTACATGGCATCAACCGATGAATTGTACGTAACCGTAACCGGAAAAGGTGGCCATGGTGCACAACCACATCAAAATATCGACCCTGTTTTAATAACTGCACACATCATTGTCGCCTTACAGCAAATTGTTAGCCGTAATGCCGATCCTCGTTTACCATCTGTACTTTCTTTTGGAAAAGTAATTGCTAACGGTGCAACTAATGTAATCCCAAATGAGGTAAAATTAGAAGGTACGTTTAGAACTTTAAATGAAGATTGGAGAAAGCAGGCACATATTTTAATGAAAAAAATGGCCGAGGGAATTGCAGAAAGTATGGGTGGAAGTTGTCATTTTGATATCCATCATGGTTATCCTTTTTTAATTAATGAAGAAAAAGTAACAGCTAACGCACGTAAATATGCAGAAGACTATTTAGGTGCAGCAAACGTTTTAGATTTAGATATTTGGATGGCGGCTGAAGATTTTGCTTACTACTCTCAGGTAACTGATGCCTGTTTTTACAGGTTAGGAACCGGTAATGTAGCTAAAGATACCATGCATTCTGTGCATACGCCAAATTTCGATATTGATGAAGATGCTTTAAAAACTTCAACAGGTTTAATGGCGTATATTGCATTGAAACAATTGGGAAATTAAAACTTCAGTGTAAAATTGATCTGAATTTTTACAGGTAAGCATCATCAAATAAATTAGGGCAAGGTATTTGCAATCAACATATTAATGAAAAAAATAATCTTCCTACTTGTATTCACATTTATTGTTTTAAAAGCCAAAAGCCAAGAAATTCAACGTTTTAACCCAGATACTATAAAAACTATTCAATTAGATTCTGTTGTTAAAATTACGGCTCAAAAATTTGGTATAGAAACTTTTATCAATGCAATTATTAGCGATACTAGCTTTTATGAAGCTTTTCGCAATATGAAAAAGTACACTTTCATAGCTGAAAATCGTATTTTTTCTTACGATAAAAACAACAAAGTTGATGGCAAGGTTTACCGTAAAATTAGACATAATAACGATGGTCCATATAAAATGGAATATCTGGTAAAAGAAAATAGCGGTAACCTTTACAAAAAGAATGGCAAATATCAATTGTATACTATCGAGATGTTCGATTACATTTTTATGAATGCCTACAATACCGATTTTGTTCCAAATGCACCAGCAAGTGATGGCAAAGGCGGTACAAATGAGAGTTATAAGGACAAGTTAAAAACCCTAATTTTTAATCCCGGTAGGCCAATTAAAGGTTTGCCATTTATTGGCAACAAGACAGAAATTTTTACGGCCAATATGCGCCAATATTACGATTATTCTTTTTATAGTGCTACGTATTTAGATTCAATTCCAGTTTACAGATTTAAGGTTGCTGTAAAACCAGATTTAAGCAAATGGACCAAAGACGGCCTAATGATTAAGGAATTGGTTACCATATTTGATAAAAGAACTTTCGAAATTTTAGGTAGATATGTTGACATGAAATACAGCAACATGCTGTTTGATTTTGATGTGCAAATGAACATCGAAATGAGTTATTTTAATGATGTTAAACTGCCAACTAAAATCACCTATCAAGGCAACTGGGATTATCCATTTAAAAAAGAAGAACGAGCAAGCTTTTTAGTAGTTCATAAAGACTACAGGCTGGGTAAAGGGAAATAAAAGATTATTATCTTTACTTTCTTTTAAAACACATTTATGCAAATAGTTTATCGTTCATTCGGGCTTTTTTTTATCAGTTCAATTCTATCAATCGCGGGTTTAAGCGCTCAAGTTTTAACCTCAAAGCAAATTGATAGCGTAGCAGAAAAAACCTTGGCTACTTTTAACGTTCCGGGTATTGCAGTTGCAGTAATAAAAGATGGAAAAGTAATCCATTCAAAAGGTTATGGCGTTCGCTCTATAAAAACCAATTTAAAGGTTGATGAAAACACATTGTTTGGCGTTGCATCAAATACCAAAGCAATGACAGCTGCCGCATTGGGCATGTTAGTAGATGAAAAAAAGATAACTTGGGATACGAAAGTAACGGATGTGATTCCTGAATTTAAAATGTATGATCCGTATGTTACGAATGAATTTACGGTTAGAGATTTGCTCACACACAGAAGTGGATTGGGTTTAGGTGCAGGCGACTTAATGATTTGGCCAGATTCATCAACAGTTACAAAGAGTGAGCTTATTCATAACCTTCGCTACTTAAAGCCAGTTTCTTCATTTCGTACTAAATACGATTATGATAACTTATTGTACATTGTTGCCGGAGAAGTTGTGGCCAAAGCTTCTGGGAAGACATATGAAGACTTTATCGAGAGTAGAATTATGCAACCTTTAGGCATGAATAAAACTGCAGCTTCATGGTATCGCTTAAAAGATAAATCTAATGTAATTGATGGTCATGCTCCATACCAAGGTAAATTATTGCCAGTAGGTTTAAGCTTTGGAGAAATTGCCAACGCAGCTGGCGGAGTTTATTCGAGTATAACTGATATGAGCAAATGGGTAATTGCGATGCTAAATGAAGGGAAATATGGAGAAAATTTAGATAAGAGCTTATTCAGTTATGCTGTACACAAAGAACTGTGGACACCACAAACCATCATCGCCGGTGGCAATCCATCTACTTTTAGTAGTTATGGTTTAGGTTGGTTTTTAAGTAATGTAAATGGTAAATTCCAGGCAACACACACTGGCGGTTTATCGGGAATTGTTACCCAAGTAACGCTTTTACCAGAGCTAAAATTAGGAATTATCGTGTTAACTAACCAACAATCTGGTGCGGCATTTAACTCCATAACCAATTCAATTAAAGATGGTTATTTGAATGTTAAAGGGTTAGATAGAATTAAAACTTATAACGATAACCGTTTGCGAAGCGAAAAACAAGCCGATGAAATTGTAGCAAAAACTTGGGCCGATATCGCGGCAGCTCAAAAAGCTAATTCGACCAAGCCAGATTTTAAAAACTTTTACGGAACATTTAAAGATGCTTGGTTTGGTGAGGTTACCATAAGCGAAATGAATGGAAAAATGCATTTTCAGGCAAAGAATTCACCGAAATTAAAAGGTGATATGACTTATTATAAAGGCAACACTTTTATTGTAAAATGGTACGATAGAAGCTTAGATGCCGATGCTTTTGTTAATTTTACTTTAAATAATACGGGCAAAGCCGATGGTTTTAAAATGGAAGCTATTTCTCCATTAACTGATTTTAGCTTCGATTTTCAGGATTTAGATTTTAAAACAACCAAATAAGATATGAGAAATATTACGAAATCAATTACCTTAATTGCAACGTTAGCAATTTTTATTTTAAGCATGGCGATGAAACCAAAACCTAAAAAAGTAATTTTCTTTGGCGATTCGATAACGCAAGCTGGCGTAAGAGGAAACGGCTATATTAATCAATTAAAAAAAGCTATAGACACCACAAAGTTTGAATTAATTGGAGCTGGAATTGGAGGAAATAAAGTATATGATCTTTACTTAAGAATGGAAGATGATGTGCTAAACAAAAAACCAGATTTAGTTTTTATTTACGTTGGCATAAATGATGTTTGGCATAAATTGGGTGCAAAAACAGGTACCGATTATGATAAATATTTAAAATTTTATCAGGCATTAATTAACAAAATACAAGCTAATGGCAGTAAGGTAGTTTTGTGTACTCCAACTGTAATTGGCGAAAAGAAAAATAATGCCAATGAAGTTGATACAGATTTAAATAAATACGCCGAAGGTGTACGTAGTTTAGCAACTAAAAATAATCTTCCACTTTGCGATTTAAGAAAAGCTTTTGTTGATTATGAAAATGCTAACAACACTGAAGATAAAGAAAAAGGTGTATTAACAACAGATAAAGTGCATTTAAATGATGTGGGCAATAGATTGGTAGCAGATACAATGCTGCCATTTGTGAAGTAGAACGCTACTCTAAAAGGGGTGGGGTTCTCAAATACATTAACGATAAATATATAGTCCCTTTTTGGGGATTTAGGGGTATGATTACAGGAGAAACGATAGAAAAAATTAAGGAGACTGCACGTATAGAAGAGGTGGTAGGGGATTTTGTGCACTTAAAAAAACGAGGCTCCAGCTTAATTGGTAACTGTCCGTTTCATGGCGAAAAAACCCCTTCTTTTCACGTTTCGGTAAGTAAAGGCATTTACAAATGCTTTGGCTGTGGTGTTGCTGGCGATTCGGTGCGCTTCATTATGGAGCATGAAAAATATTCGTATCCCGAAGCATTAAAATTTCTAGCCAATAAATACAATATTGAGGTTGAAGAAACGGTTGAAACCGTTCAAGATCTTGAAGCACAAAATACTCGAGAAAGCTTATACATAGTATCGCAATTTGCCGCGAACTTTTTCGAGGATCAAATGTGGAACAGTCAAGAGGGTAAAACTATAGGTCTAAGTTATTTTAAAGAGCGAGGATTTAGAGAAGATATCCTCAAGAAATTTAACTTGGGCTACTCTCCCGATGTTTGGGATGCATTAACACAAGATGCGGTAAAAAATAAACATGCTGAAGAGTATTTAGAAAAAACAGGTTTAGCGATTAGAAATGATAAGGGTAAACTTTACGATCGTTTTCGTGGTCGTGTAATGTTTCCCATCCATAACTTTACAGGTAGGGTTATTGGTTTTGGAGGAAGAACGCTAAAAACAGATAAAAATGTTCCGAAATATGTAAACTCTCCTGAAAGTGAAATCTACCATAAATCAAACGTTTTATATGGTTTATTTCATGCTAAAAAGGCAATTAGAGATCAAGATAATTGCTATTTGGTAGAAGGTTATGCCGATGTACTATCGGTACACCAAGCAAATATAGAAAATGTTGTTGCTTCTTCAGGAACATCATTAACAATTGAGCAAATTAGATTAATTGGTCGTTTTACGCAAAATGTAACCATACTTTACGACGGTGATGCTGCAGGTATTAAAGCATCATTACGTGGTTTGGATATGATTTTGGAGGAAGGATTAAATGTAAAAGTTGTTTCTTTCCCGGCAGGTGATGACCCAGATTCATACATGCACAAAGTTGGTGCAGGTGCTTTTAAAACTTACATAGAAGAAAATCGAAAAGATTTTATTTTATACAAAGCCAACATTCTTTTAGCCGATGCAGGTAACGACCCAATTAAAAGAGCGGGCATTATTCGGGATATTGTAGAGAGTATTGCAAAAATTCCGGATAACATTAAGGCTTCGGTTTTTATTAGAGAATGTAGCAGTTTGTTGCAAATTGAAGAACGCATTTTGCTCACTGAGCTTAATACGATGCGTGCCGCCAAATTAAAAAAGGCTAACAATACGCAAAGTAAACAGCAAGCTCAATATCAGGATATGCCACCTGATAATTTTTTTGATGATAATGCGCCTTCTGCACCAGCAACTGCTTCAGAAAATGTTATTGCTAATGATGATTTACAAGAACATGAAATTGTTCGTTTGTTGCTCTCATTTGGGCATGAATTGGTAAGTTGGGATAAGATTGATAACATGTACATCGGCTCATTCATTATGCAAAATTTAACCGATGTAACTTTCGAAAATGCAATCTGTAAACGCATTATAGATCATTATAGAATAGAAATTGAGAACGGTCAGCTGCCAACTGCTAATCAATTTATTAAAAGCGATGATAGAGCAATTGCAGATTTAGCAATCACTTTATCAACCTCGCCATATACGCTAAGTGAAAATTGGTACAACAAGCATAATATTTATGTTAGAGATGAAACGGTAAACCTAAAAGCAACAATTTTGGGTGGGTTGTATCATTTAAAAAAACGTAAAGTAGATCGAATTTTATTAGATTTATTACATGAGATAAAAACAGAAACTGATGCTACAAATCAAGAAATTTTAATGCAGCGTTATGCTTTTATTAAAAATGTAGAAAAAGAAATTTCAAGATTTTTAGGTTCTGTAATCGTAAAATAGATGAATAAGTCTCAATACTCACATCTCACTTCTCAATACTAAATTTATGGCTCAACATAACGATTTAGGTTTTAGGGGTGAAGCAATTGCCAAAGTTTATTTAGAGAAATTAGGCTACGAAATACTAGATGAAAATTGGATACATGGCAAAGCCGAAATAGATTTAATTGCTTATCAGGATAAAAAAATGATCTTTGTTGAAGTTAAAAGCAGAACATCCATCGCCTTTGGTTTACCCGAAGATTTTGTAAGTGATGCCAAACAAAAACAAATGGATTTAGCTGCAAATGAATATATTGAAATTATGAATCATAAAGGCGAAGTCAGATTTGATATCATTTCTGTACTTTTTGATAAACATCAAAACCATACTATAAAACACATTGAAGATGCATTTTGGCCCTCTTAAAAAATCTTTTTTATCCCTTTGGGGAAGAATTAACTTCATAATATGCTTTGTTTTGTTTTTTGCATCATGCAAAGATGAACCTACAACCATTAATTTCAGTTCGCCAAACCAAGGAGATAACTTTTATTTAGGCGATGAAGTTAAACTCAAATTAGATATCTCGGATAATGTAAATGTAAATTCGGTTGCTTACTTTATTGATGGCAAGCTAATAAATACAAACAAATCTTCAGATTCAGCTTTGCTTAAAACAACTAACTTACCTTTAGGTTACAGATTAATTACGGCTATTGTTACACAGGGTGATGTAAAAGACACCACAAATACCAATATCGTTTTAACCACCAAGCGCATCCCAAAAAAATTGAGTTATACTGTAGTAAACACTTTTCCTCATGATACAAGTGCATATACCGAAGGTTTAGGATATGTTGATGGGAAGTTATTAGAAAGTACAGGAGAAAAGGGAGCTTCGCAACTTAAATATGTCGATTTGAAATCTGGCAAGACCTTGCAAAAAACACAATTAGAACCTCAATATTTTGGCGAGGGATCTTTAAAAATTGGCGATAAGATTATCATGTTAACGTGGCAAGAAAATTTAGGGTTTGTATTTGACGCTAAAACATTTGAGCAAATTGGTACTTTTCCTTATCAGCAAAGCAGAGAGGGTTGGGGTTTAACATCTGACGGAAAAAATATTCTTCGCTCCGATGGCACCAATAAGATTTGGTTAATGAATGCGAAGAATTATCAAGAAGAAGGTTTTATAGAAGTTTATGATAATAAAGGCCCTCTAAACAGCATTAACGAATTGGAATACATTAATGGTAAAATTTACGCCAATGTTTATCTAACCAATAAAATTGTTGTGATCAATCCACAAAATGGAGAAGTTGAGGCTGAAATAGATTTAACTGATTTAGTGCCAAAAAACTTCTTTAAAACTTCAAATGAAGTTGATAATAATGTTTTGAATGGAATTGCTTGGGATGCGAGCGGCAAAAGACTTTTTGTAACTGGTAAAAAGTGGCCAAAGCTTTATCAAATAAAAATAGCTCAATAAATTAATATTGAGCTATTAAATAATATAATAATTTTCAATTATTTTGTTGCAGCTGATTTTTTAGCCTCCTTTAAATAACCATTAAAAGTAATTGACTGCTTATTAATGCTAACTACGCTTAAAGTAGCATATCCACCTTCAGAAACGCTCAAATTCATCTGCACATTATCTTTTACATCCTTCGTTTGTATAGCAATGTTCCACCCTTTTTTTCTTCCTTTTGTGGTTTGATAAGTGAAGTTGGTACTTGTAAATTTATAACCACTTTCATCATTATTTCCGCCATATGCAGTTCCATTAAAAGCTCTTCCATAAAATGGCAAGTACGATATCAAACTGTCTGGTGTTATCCTTAAATCATAATTATCTGTACTCAGGTTAATTGTGCCACCAGTTGGTGGCCCAGCCATTTTATTTAAAATTTTACTTACTTCATTTGAGTTTAATGGTATGGCTGAGGTTGCGACAAAGATGAAGTTTTTTTCATTTAAAATTTTTGTTGTAGTTGCTTTGTCTGTTTGGGCATTTGCATTGAAAGCTAAAAAGCACAAAATGGCAAGTCCTAATTTTTTTATAGTATTCATAATCATTGTATTATATATTAATAACAGTAAATCATTTAATAAGTTTAAATAAGCGCTTACTTCTATTAATGATTAACAAATCAATTAGAATCCATAACTCAACCAGAAATAATTATTGTACATTGATTTAGCTTCATTAGTCAAAATTCTAAGTAACTGCATTTCTCTTAATTATTTCAACAAATAAACAATAACTTATCTCCAGCTTTTATACAAATTAATTAACCCGTTTGTAGATGAGTCATGGGTATTTACTTCAGCATCATCTTTTAATTCTGGCTGTATTTTTTGAGCCAATTGTTTACCCAATTCAACTCCCCATTGATCAAAACTAAATATATTCCAGATTACTCCTTGCACGAAGATTTTATGCTCATAAAGCGCAATTAAACTACCTAATGTATAAGGTGTAATTTTTTTAATTAATATTGAATTTGTTGGTCTGTTGCCATCAAAAACTTTAAATGGAGCCAACTCTTTAATCTGACTGTCTGACTTTCCTGCTTTTTTCAGTTCGGCAATAACTTCTTCTTCGCTTTTTCCATTCATTAAAGCCTCTGTTTGCGCAAAAAAGTTAGACAAAAGTATCGGATGATGATCACCAAGTGGGTTTAAACTTTGAGCAGGAGCAATAAAATCACAAGGGATTAATTTTGTACCTTGATGTATCAATTGATAAAAAGCATGTTGCCCGTTTGTACCTGGTTCTCCCCAAATTACTGGTCCAGTTTCGTAATCAACATTGTTGCCATTTCTATCTACATGTTTGCCGTTACTTTCCATATCTCCCTGCTGAAAATATGCCGCAAAGCGATGTAAATACTGGTCGTAAGGTAATATAGCTTGTGTTTCAGCTCCATGGAAATTAATATACCAAATGCCCAATAATCCTAAAATTACAGGTATATTTTTTTCGAATTCAGTATTTTTAAAGTGCTCATCGCTCGCATGTGCACCAGCCAAAAGTTGTTTGAAGTTATCAAATCCAATTCCTAATGAGATAGATAAACCAATTGCACTCCATAAAGAATAACGACCACCAACCCAATCCCAAAACTCAAACATGTTTTCGGTATCAATACCAAATTCTGCTACATCTTTAGCATTGGTAGATAAGGCTGCGAAGTGTTTTGCAATATCTTCTTTTTTTGCTCCACTTTTCAAAAACCATTCTCTAGCACTATGTGCATTTGTCATGGTTTCTTGTGTAGTAAATGTTTTAGAAGCAACCAAAAATAATGTAGTTTCTGGATCAACATCTTTTAGCGTTTCTGCCAAATGCGTACCATCAATATTAGAAACAAAATGCAGATTTAGTCTCGTTTTATAAGATTTTAAAGCTTCAGTAACCATAACTGGCCCTAAATCAGAACCTCCGATACCGATATTTACGATATCAGTTATTGCTTTACCTGTGTAACCTTTCCATTCTTCAGATATAATGGCGTTGCTAAATTTTTCCATTTTAGCTAAAACGGCATTTACATCAGGCATTACATCTTTGCCATCAACCAAAATTGGTTTGTTAGTTTGATTACGCAAGGCGATGTGTAAAACGGGTCTATCTTCAGTCTGGTTAATTCTATCGCCACTGTACATGGCATTTATTGCCTCATCTAATTTGCACTCTTTTGCCAATTGAACTAGCAATGCAAGCGTAGTGTCGTCAATTCTATTTTTAGAAAAATCTACTAAAATCTCATCAAAAAGGATGGAAAATTTTTTAAAACGTTCCCCATCTTGAGCAAATAAATGCTTAATATCTGTTTCGCTTATGGCTATAAAATGATCTGCAAGGTATTTATAAGCAGCTGTATCGGTAAAATTTATTTTTGGTAGCATAATTGTTTATTTAAATTGTAAAAATACAAATAACAAACAAACTTAAACCAAATATCATGTTAGAAAATTTAGAACAATTAGTAAGGGATAACGCACAAGATTTGATCGTAAAAAATAATGCTGTACCAAATGAGCAAAATGACAATGCAATAAAAGCAGCATCTAGCTCAATTTTTGATACATTAAAATCGCAATTAACATCTGGTAACCTATCGCAAATTGCAGATATTTTTAATCAAGGTAAAGCACCTGAAGGTAACGCGGTTGTACAACAAGCAACTTCTAGTTTAACTGAGAAATTGGCTGGTTTTGGCATTAATGCTGATACTGCAAAAAGTATTGGTGCAGCCTTAATCCCTGTTGTTTTAGGTAAATTAGCTAATAAAACTAACGATCCTAATGATAGCTCATTCAATATTCAAGATGTATTAGGCAAACTAGCAGGCGGTTCTGATGGCAAGTTTGATTTAACTGATGTAATGGGCATGTTTACAGGTGGCCAAAATCAAGCCAATGGGCAACAAACTGGTGGTGGAATGTTGGATAAATTAAAAGGCTTGTTTAACTAAATTAAGCTAGTTTTTAAGGCCGAATTCTTTTTTGAGGATTCGGCTTTTTAGTTGCTTTTTCTTTATCTTGTTCTATTAATCCAATCAACATGAAAACACTTCTCTTATCAGCATTGCTGATTACTCCATTTTTAAACTTTGCGCAAACTAATTTAAAAAGTGATGCGGCTAAAAAAGCCGATGCAATTACGCAAAAGGTAATTAACTGGCGGAGAGATTTTCATGAACATCCGGAATTGGGCAATTTAGAAAATAGAACAGCAGATATTATTGCTAAACACCTACAATCATTAGGTATAGAAGTTAAAACTGGTGTAGCCAAAACAGGTGTGGTAGGTATTTTAGTTGGTGGTAAACCTGGTCCGGTAGTGGCTTTGCGTGCCGACATGGATGGTTTGCCAGTTACTGAAAGAGTAGCTTTACCCTTTGCTTCTAAAGTGAAAACTAACTATAATGATCAAGAAGTTGGCGTAATGCATGCCTGTGGGCACGATAGCCATATGGCGATTTTGATGGGCGTTGCAGAAGTAATGGCTGGTATGAAAAAGGATATTGCCGGGACTGTGAAATTTATCTTTCAGCCAGCCGAAGAGGGAGTGCCTGTTGGACAAGAAGGTGGGGCAGAATTGATGGTTAAAGAAGGGGTTTTGGAAAGCCCTAAAGTTGATGTGATTTTTGGATTGCATATCAATTCGCAAACTCCAGTTGGGCAAATAGTTTATAAGCCAGGCGGCACAATGGCTGCGGTAAATGATATGAAAATTACCATTACCGGTAAACAGGCACATGGCGCTTACCCATGGAGCAGTGTAGATCCAATTGTGGTTTCGGCTCAGATTATCAATAGTTTGCAAACTATAGTAAGCAGAAACTTAAATGTTACCGAAAACCCAGGTGTGGTAACTATCGGAAGCATACATGGAGGTGTTCGTTCTAATATTATTCCAGAAAAAGTGGAGATGTTGGGTACAATAAGAAATTTAAGTGCAGCTGATGAAAAAATGTTTATTGAGCGAATTAAAACAATTGTAACTAAAACAGCAGAAGCGGCTGGTGCAACCGCTGAAGTAAAAATTCCTTATAGTGCACATTATCCGGTTACGTTTAATGATATCGCTTTAACAGAAAAAATGCTCCCATCTTTACAATATACCGCAGGGGCGGATAATGTGAAATTGAAACCACCGGTTACAGGTGCTGAAGATTTTTCTTTCTTCCAAGAAAAAGTACCAGGTTTGTTTTTCTTTTTAGGCGGAATGCCGAAAGATCAAGATCCATTAAAAGCACCATCGCACCATACACCAGATTTCTTTTTAGATGAAAGTGGATTTACTTTAGGCGTAAAAACGTTATGTAATTTAACTTTCGATTATATGGGAATGAAGAAGTAATTTTTAGACATCAAAGATGTCTTATATCTATAGGTAATATGCAATAATGATGTGCGACCCCAGCTGGGGTCGAATTTGCACTTGGTTATATGCTATAGATATGTTTTCCCTCCGGGGTAAAATAAAGCATGCTATTCGACATTTGTAATGTCGAGTTGATATCGTGGGATTTGTAATCCCTTAAATTGAGTTGCTGCTAGATATTTTTTATGCCCTTAACTTATGCAATCTGCAAAATTTTGTGGAATGGCTTAGTTTGTTAAACCCGGTAGTAGCGAACACGTAGGCAAAGCCGAAGTAAAGCGAATAACGGGACTATCGGCGCCTAACAACCACTGTAACTGCTTTTCAAAACCTTCTAATCTGTTAACTTTTAAAAATTTTTGGCCCACCAATCTCGAAGCAATGGATTTCACCTTGCTCAACTTTACAACATTTCAACTTTACAACCTTATTAACGTATATTTGCTATTATGACAAAAGAACAAGTTCAGGATTTAAGGGACAGAGTAACGTCGCTGAGGAGGTATCTTTGACGTTGAAGAGAAACTAGAAGACATTCGTATTGAGCAAGAAATGACCTTGCACCCTAATTTTTGGGACGACCCGAAAAAGGCAGAAAAACACATCGCGGCTATTAATGCAAAAAAAGTATGGACGGATGGTTGGCAAAACGCCAATACTGCTGTAGAAGATATTGAAGTGCTTTTTGAATTTTTTCAAAGTGGTGATGCCTCAGAAGAAGAGTTGCAAGAGCAATTTGATATGAGTTTAAAAGCTGTTGAAGATTTGGAGCTAAAAAATATGCTCAAAACTAAGCAAGATTCACTTAATGCGGTTGTACAGATTACAGCTGGCGCAGGCGGAACAGAAAGCTGCGATTGGGCTTATATGTTAATGCGCATGTATTTAATGTGGGCTGAGAAAAATGGATATAAAGTTACCGAGCAAGATTACAATGAAGGTGAGGTTGCCGGAATAAAGTCGGTAACTATAGAAATTGCTGGCCAATTTGCTTACGGTTACCTAAAAGGAGAAAATGGTGTGCATCGTTTGGTGCGTATTTCGCCTTTTGATTCGAATGCTCGTAGACACACTTCTTTTGCTTCGGTTTATGTTTATCCTTTGGTAGATGATACGATAAATATTGATATTAATCCTGCAGATGTAGAATTTGAGACTTTTAGAGCAGGTGGCGCTGGCGGACAAAATGTAAACAAAGTGGAAACTGCGGTGCGTTTATATCACAAGCCATCAGGGATTATTATTAAAAATCAGGAATCGAGATCGCAGTTGCAAAATAAAGAGAATGCATTAAGGTTGTTAAAATCGCAGTTGTATGAAATTGAGCAGCGTAAACGCGATGAAGAGACTGCTTTAATTGAAGGTAATAAAAAGAAAATAGAGTGGGGTTCGCAAATTAGAAGTTATGTTTTGGATGATAGAAGGGTAAAAGATCACAGAACGAATTACCAAACTTCTAACCCAGATGCAGTGTTAAATGGAGATATCAATGAGTTTTTGAAGGCTTATTTGATGGAGTTTTAATGTAAGGTGATTGCTTTCGGATAGATGACAAAATTAAACTGAGAATATTGTATATTTGCTATAAGCGTCTTAAACTATCATAAAATGGATACTTTAGTAATAGAATTAACCAATCAAAAAGCATATAAGCTTTTAAAGGAGTTAGAGGAATTACATTTGATAAGAGTTATAAAAAAGCAAACTAAATTATCTAAGCTTAGAAATCAAATTAAAACTCCGATGGAGGGTAAAATTATTGATGAGCAATTAAGTAAGCTAAGAGAAGAATGGCAGAGAGATATTTAATTGATACTTCTGTAGTTATCAAATACCTTAATGGTTCCCTTGTTAATAGTGGATTGATAATGATGGATAGGGTTGTTGATGAAGAAAGTAATTTGTCGTTCATATCTGAGATTGAACTACAAGTTTGGAATCCTAAAAATCCTGATGATATCATAGTTTATAAAGATTTCGTTGCCAATTCTATAGTTATAGGCATTGATGATGCAGTTATAGCAGAGACAACCAAAATTAGAAAATCGCATAATCTTAAGCTTCCTGATGCCATTATTGCAGCAAATTGTATTGTTAATAAGCTCACTCTTATTGCAGACAATGATAAGGACTTTCAAAAAGTAAGAACATTGAAGGTTATCAATCCTAATAATTTTTAGTCCATGAAAAATAAACTTTTTTTAATATATATTCTTTTTTTTAGTATTTCTTCAAGCGCCCAAGAGGTTATTCCGTTATATAAAGGAGTGATACCTGGCTCTAAAACAGCGCCTGCTAATTTTAAGGAAAATACAATAACCGGCAGTGATGGTGTGGCGAGAGTTAGCAGAGTTACAGAACCAACTTTAACTGTTTTTACACCTGCCAAACCAAACGGAACAGCGGTAATTATTTGTCCGGGTGGTGGTTATAGTATTTTGGCTATTGGCAAAGAAGGTTATGATGTTGCTAAAAAATTTGCAGAAATTGGTATAACTGCTTTTGTGCTAAAATATCGTTTACCTAATGATACCATTATGGTTGATAAAAAGCTAGCGCCATTGCAAGATGCGTTGCAAGCTATTTACTTGGTACGCAAAAACGCCAGTGTTTGGGGATTACAAAGCAACAAAATAGGCATAATGGGTTTTTCGGCTGGTGGACATTTGGCATCTAGCTTAAGTGTGCATTACAACGATATGAAAATCGAGAACCAAGAAAATATTAGTTTACGACCTGATTTCTCTGTGTTAATTTATCCTGTAATTAGTTTTGGTACGGTTACACATGCTGGTTCTGTAAAACGATTATTAGGCGATGAACCTACACAGGCTCAAAGAACTTATTTTTCTAATCAAAACCATGTTAATGCAGAAACACCGCCAGCTTTTTTGGTACATGCCAATAACGATTTAACTGTGCCTGTTAAAAACAGTTTAATGTATAATGAAAACTTGGCAAAATTTAAAGTGCCTGCTGAGATGCATATTTACCAATCTGGTGGACATGGTTTTGGATTAAACAATAAAACTACTACTGAAAATTGGTTTAATACGCTTAAAGCTTGGATGACTGCTAATAAGTGGTTATAATACAACTTGTCATTTTGGGGGTGATAGATTTCGTAAAAAATTAACGTAAAAGAAGTTTTTCTGCGATTAAAAAAGTCGGAAACATACTTGTCCCCCTTTGGAGGGGGTAGGGGGAGGAATTCCTTAATTTAAATGATCTCAGTAAGTTGATTAATGATAGCATAGCGAAATTTTCATCCTTGCAATAAAGAGTTTAAATAGCTTTAAACATCTACAAAACTGCTTTCTTTAAGTCATAAAAGTTTGTCAAAGTAATTGTGTGTCTTGCACAATCTTTTGTTTTCTAAACCTGATTGCAGTGAAAATCTTTTTTGTGTCATGCTGAGCGTAGTCGAAGCGCACAAAAAAATTGTAGCAAAAAGCAGGACTAACATTACCAAGTATTACTGCAATTGCTTTACAGAACTTAGTTAACAGATAAAATATCTTGTAACTGTTTCAATTCATCAACTTTTTCTGTCGCACCTAAATTTTCATAAGCAGAAATTAGGTTGCGGATAATACGTCGAATGATTTCGGTATTGCTACATGGCGCATAAAAGCCAGGCTGTGGCTCTAAATTTAATTGACGTAAAAACTGATCAACATCATGTTTGCCAAAAATGGCGCCCTTATTAAAAGCATTGATGTAAAACAATACGCCATATTCTTTTTCGGCATTGCTCTCATCAATATATCCTAAAATAAAATGCTGCGGTAGGTTTACGCCATAAACCGGGATATCAAGTTTTTGAGCTAAAGTTGCGTAAATAATTGCCAAAGAAATCTGGTTGCCTTTTTTGCTTTCTAAAACTTGATTAAGGTAAGAATTCTGTGGGTCGTGGTGGTTTTTTGTGTTGCCACTAAAGCCAAATTGGTTGTAAAAAACATGGTTTATGAGTTTTATTTTTTCGATAGAACTCATTTCATATTGCAAACCGACCCAAATTTCGCGTTTAATTTCTTCTATCTGGAAAATAATGGCCTGTTCATCTAAATCTGGATATTGATAGCGATTGATAATTAAAGCACCTTGTAATAAATCGAATGCGCCACTTTGGTACCACAAATTAAGGTCTTCTTTAACATTTGTAAATTGTATGGTATGTACAATGTTTTCGATACGCTCGTGTAATAATGTATCGAGAGACTGCTCCCAAGCACTTTCTAAATGAGTTATTGCTTCGCTACCATATTCTAACAAACGTTGGTGCACGTGTTGGTAAACCTGCTCATCAGGATCATCTAATAATTTAACTAAAGCGTTTATTTCTGCAAGATTTTCCATAAAAATGCAAATTACAAATTTCTGTTTACCTATTTTTGCGGTTATGGTTTTTCAATTCGCAATCGATTATATCAAACATCGTTTAACTGCAAAAAGCAGACACGGAACGCACTCGCCCTTTGTTTATAAGCTAACAGATGAGGTAATTTACGATTTTTCTGCAAAAAAAGTATACGATGATATTGAAAAACAGCGAAAAAAACTTTTGGTTGACGATAGATTGATAACCGTAACTGATTTAGGTGCGGGTTCACATCTCAATAAAAATCGTACAAAAAGGGTTAAAGAAATCGCCAAAAATGCCTTAAAAGCGCCACATTTAGCAAAGCTGATTTACCGTTTGGTTGCTTACCAGCAGCCTAAAAATATGATAGAGTTAGGGACTTGTTTAGGCATTACCACAGCCTACTTAGCGAAAGCACAACCCGACGGAGATGTATTAACAATTGAAGGTTGCCCTGAGACTGCAAAAATAGCCCATCAGAACTTTATGGAGCTTAATTTAGAAAATGTAGAGCTGCAGGTTGGTAATTTTAACGATTTATTACCAAAGGCGATTAACCAAGCTGAGCAACTGGATTTTGTTTACATTGATGGTAACCATACCAAAGAGGCAACTTTAAATTATTTTAATTGGAGTTTGCCAAAACTGCATGAAGGCTCTCTTTTGATATTTGATGACATATATTGGAGTGAGGGGATGAAAGAAGCTTGGACTGAAATTAAAAATCATCCTCAAGTAACAGTTACAGTAGATTTATTTTGGATTGGATTGGTTTATTTTAAGAAAGACCAAGCTAAAGAGCATTTTAAGATCAAATTTTAACCTTATAGCCCACGGTTTAAACCGTGGCTATAAGAGGATTAAAAATTATATCATTAATAATCAGCTATTTGAGGATAACAAACTGCTTTTTCAATTATATAACCTAAAAAACAGTTGTAAAACTGAAAACTTAGTTATATCTTTAGTTTATGGAAGAATTAACTAAAGCAGAAGAGCGCATTATGCAAGTTTTATGGAAACTGCAAAAAGCATTCGTTAAAGATATCATCGATGAAATAGAGGAGGAACCTAAACCTCCATACAACACCATATCATCTATAGTTAGACTTTTAGAAAAGAAAGGTTACGTAAGTTATAAAGCTTATGGCAAAACCTATGAGTATTTTCCGGCCATTAGCAAAGAAGATTATACCAAAACTACTTTCTCAAAACTGTTTTCGGGCTATTTCGATAATTCGCCAAGAAGTCTTTTATCTTTTATGGTAAAAGAAGAAAAACTAAGTGCCAAAGATATAGAAGAGTTAAAAGCGCTCATCAATAAAAACTCATGATATGGAACTTATCATCTACCTTTTAAAAGTTAGTGTATGCACGGTATTGTTTTTTGCTTTTTATTTATTGGTTTTGCGCAAATTGACGTTCTTTAAAATCAATCGTTTTTATCTGTTGACTACCTTGCTGTTAAGTTTTGTAATACCCTCTCTAAATTTTACGATAGAACGAGAAGTTGAAGCAAAACCAGCGGTTTATGCACAAAGTGAAGTTGCTAATGAAAGCCTTATCAATGAACCAATCGCATCCATTAGCGCAATTCAAACTATGCCAATTATTGAAGAAAGCTTTGATTATTATTCGCTGCTACCATATTTATATTTTGGGATTGTCCTATCTCTTTTAATCATCGCCACCTGGCGGATATTGCAATTGCTTAAACATACAAAAGGAAGTAAACATGAGTTAAACGGGTTAATAGTTGTGCAAAAACCTGCAGGATTTACCAATTGCTCGTTCTTCAACTATGTTTTTATTGACGATAAATTGAGTGAAGCAGAATTACAGGTTTTGCTAAAACACGAAGAAGTACATGCCAAACAACTTCATTCTATAGATAAAATTATCATGATGCTCATTAAAGCTTTTTTATGGTTTAATCCGGTAGTTTATTTATACGATAAGGCTTTAGAGCAAGCGCATGAATACGAAGCTGATGAAGCAACTTCACAAAACTTTGGTGCCGAACAATATGCCAGCTTATTGTTGCGGTTAGCAATTGCTAAAAGCGAAATGCCTTTAGTGCACAACTTTGTTAAAAGCCCAATAAAGGATAGGATAAAAATGCTGTTTAATTCAAAATCAAAGAATATGAAAAAATTTATGTACTTGCTTGCTTTGCCAATTGGTTTGGGCTTGCTATGGGGTTTTACGCTTAAGGTTGTAGAGGTTGCTAAGGATACTGAATTATCTGAAATAAATATTCAAGGTGACGTGGCCTCACAAGTCAAAAAATCAAAGAATGATCCACTTTGGAACAAAACCATCCGTGGAAAAGTAAAAAGTATTTTACTAACAGAGGTTGGCGAAGTGCTCAACCTTAAATATGATAAAGGCGTGATTAGGGTGTTAAATTTACCAAAATCTAATGTAAGCGTAGGTGATGAAGTTATCATTACTTTAGATGGTGGAACAACTCTTGATATCAAAGTTTTCGATGCAAAAAAAAATCTAATCAAATCATTAGATGGGCCATGTTACGGAATGAAGATGATGAAAAACTTGGATGGAAAGGTATTATATGATGAAAATATTAAACCATTTCTTTCAAAAGGTGTTGTTATGAAATATGGGAAATACAAAACTGAAAAATTTGTACTACATACCATAAGTGGTAAAATACCGTCAGCTATAATTGAGCACAAACCAATTAGTGATGAACCTACAAAAGTTTTCATTTACGTTAATGGAAAATTGTATTCAGAAAAAGAAACCTTAAAGTTTGATAAAAAATTTATTTCCAACTTGTCAGAAAAAAGAGGGTTTGGCAAAGCAGATGATTATGATATTTCTACAGTTTTGGATATAAAAAACACTTACGTTTTTTGGTTTGGCAATGAACCGAAATTGTCTGCAAAAACGATTAAAAGGAAGAATGATGCTCAGAAAAATAGGAATAAAAAAAATAGTGGTAAAGTTATATCATTAACTAATACTCCGTCAGCGAAAGTATTGAATGACTTTTCTACTAAAAACAACAATGTTAAAAATCTTGTTAAACCCATCTTGATAAGATCATCTTCAATAACAGTTGATACAAAAGCTGATATAAGTTACATTAGAAATGGTGTGATGAAAATAGGAGAAAAGCAGTTGGAAGCTGATGAAATGGCTTATGATAAGAGAAACGAAAAGCTGACGGCTAAGAATGGAAAGCTCAAATTGGAAAATGGAAGTTTGGTGAGTGAAAAATATATCATTTATGATTTGAAAAAGAACTCTTACATTACAAATAACACACCTGATAGTAAAATTCAAGTTAATTCAGGAGGAGCCGAATTTATAACCAATCTTAAAGCGCAAAATAATTCTTTAAACTTGGTTAATATTTTTGGACAACCAAGAATGTTAACAGGTAAAGTAGTAGTTGAAGCAGATAATTACATTTTAAACGCGAAAGTTTTAGAAGCAGAACCAAATTCAAATATTATAAAAGCACACAAAGCATCCGTGTTGTTAAATAATGGCTCAATACTAAATGGAGATATTATTGAATACGATATCGTTTCAAAAAACTATAAAATCATAAATCCATCTGGCTCTTTGTATAGTAAATAAGATATTGTATTTATTGTCATAGATTTTCATCAAAATGGGATGCTCAGTTTGATGTTATTTATTAAGCATTTGTTAACTGTAGCTTTGTCAATTCCGAGGAACGAGGAATCTTATTTATGAATTCAATGAAAGAGATCCTTCGCTGCACTCTGGATGATAAGCAATCTAAAATAAACTTCGTTAATATTGATTTTCCTACATTAGGTGTAGTCACCAAAGATATTTTTATTCGAAATTTACTCCCCCGGCTTATAACTTCTTTCTGCGTTTTTTAAAACATCCTCTTTGTAAAATAGAACATCTTTAAACTCACCTTTGCTGTACATTAAAGCTTGGTCGTTAAAATGTTTAGCATTTGGATCGCCACTATTACCTCCAGCTAAAATAGATTTAGCTTTAATCTTTGGGCCAAACTCTACCGCACAAACAAAACTGTTACCGCTAAAACCATAACGTTTATTGGTTTTAAAAGGGTTGCTTCGGTACGATGAAAGCTGCCCCCACAATGCAGAACCAAAACCAACAGGTAAACTAGGTAAAGCATCGTCGTATTTTTCATTCATGGCGCCAGTTAAACGTTGGTAGCGGTTAATTTCTCCCCAAGCAATTTGCCATTTGCCAAAACGTTTGGTTAAATCTGCAATCGTTGCTTTTAATGGATCTAACAAATCGTTAGGTCTAGCGCTTGCTGCAAAATTTTTAGTATTCTCAATTTGATCTTTCTCACCCGGATTGATATAAACCTTTTGGATAATTGGGTTCAATTTCTGAGCCCATTCAAAAGCCAAAGTTGTAGCTTCAGAGTTTTCACCCGAGCGGTAATCCCAAGCTTTTAACAAAGCAATTGGTGCTTCTAATTCTTTAAGTAAAGGATCACTCTGTGGCAATCTTTCGTAAACCCTAAGCAAAGCTGGAATTAAAACCTCAAAAGCTGGTAAATAAGTATCGTAACCTGTTGCAATTACTTTATCTAAATTGTATTTGGCGGGTTTTTCCAATAATCTATTAGCCGCAACACCTCTAAAATTTTCTCCATCTGGTGCCATGTAAGTTGGGTAATTGGCCTTAATCGGACTGTTTTTGCCAGCCGAACTAAAAGGAGTCGAGTTGCAATTTTGTAGCCAACCATTGGTAGGATTGTATACATGCACCATATCTTTTACCTCATGTAAACCTTTCCAAGCAGTGGCTGATGTAGAGCCGTCAACAACTTCGCTCCAATTGTATTTGGTATCTCTTATTGGAATAAAATTACCATGCCAATAGGCGATGTTCCCCTTTGCATCAGCATAAACCGTATTGTTAGATGCATTTGCTTTCAAATCCATCGCTTTTTTGTATTCCTCAAAACTTTTAGCTTTTGTGCGTATCCAACTTTGTACTAAGCTAGCTGTATTTCTGTTTTTCGATTTTAAGCTGATCCATTTACCCTCGCGTATAGCCATTATCGGACCTTTATTTGTAAAATATGTGTTAAAGGTTTTGCTCTTTAAAGTACCTCCATCCAAATATTTAAAAGTCATTTTTTTCTGTACTACAGGATATTTCTTCTTGTCGTATTCGTAAAATAAACCCTTATCAGTTTTGGTAATTTTTTCTGCATACATATCTGCAATGTCCACATTGTTAGAGGTATGCATCCAACCTAAGTGTTCATTAAAGCCTTGGTAAACAAAAAATTGTCCCCAAGTAACTGCGCCGTAAGCATTTAAGCCTTCTTCGCTTTGCATCTGTACTTCTGGTCGAAAGTAAAATGTAGTATGCGGATTGATGTATAAAATCGCATTTCCCGATTCGGTAATACTTGGTGCAAAGGCAAATCCATTAGAGCCGCTCTGTTGATCTTTAATTACAGGAATGTAAGCTGTTGGTGAATAATCTCCTGTATAAAACTTCCTAAGTTCAGCTAGGGTTAAATCAGCAGTATTAATAGCGCCAATACTTCCGTCTGTCCATAACAAGGCATACCAAGGCTTAAAGTGAGTTATTAAGGCGGGTTTAACTTTTGGGTTTTTGTAGAGATAGAAATTTATTCCGGCAGCATAAGCTTCTAATAATTTTTTAAAAGATGGCTGTAATTTGGCATAATCCGCTTTCGCTTCTGCTGTGTCAATCAATAGGCGAATTTGTAAATCGTTAAAAAGATCTTTCTCTCCATTTATTTCAGAAAGTCTACCTAATTTTTCAATGTAATTTAGTTCAACTCGCTTAAAATCATCTTCGCATTGCGCATACAAAAGTCCGAAAACTGCATCTGCATCACTTTTACCATAAACATGCGGAATTCCCCATTTATCTCTAATGATATTTACATTGTTAGCCTGGGCTTCAAAAGCGGCAATTTCTGTAGAAGTAAATTTTTGAGCGAAAAGAGATAGTGGAAATAATAGCAGTAGGAATAATTTTCTCATAGAGTGAAGTTTAGCAAAGCTTGAAATAAGATACAGTAAAGCTAAATTGTGAAAATTATTTAAGAACAGCGAATTAAACTTTTGGAACCCTTGTCATCCCGAACATTCCTATCTTGTGTACACATCTTTTTGCTGATTGTATTTTTGGCGATTTGCTATATTCCGTTAATAGATTCACAAGTCTTTCCCAAGAACGACCGTCAATCCCCAGTGCCGGCCAAATCAAAAAACAGGAGCACAAAATAACAAACAAGCACTACCAAACCTTATACGCAGTGGTTTTGTGTTCGAATTAGCAGATACTTAAATTTATCACATACGAACAAAACGAAGTGCCACTGTTTTTTGATGAGCAATAGCCTGTGAAAAGGCACATAGAGGGATTGACAAGCATTTTTGTTTACTTTTGATGCCTCAAAAGTAAAATGCCCCGCGGCAAAGAGCGGAAAATAGCTCAATATTTTTTGCCTAAAAGATAGATGAAGGAGGGACCTCATATTACAAATTTTAAAGAGATTCTTCGCGGGCTCAGAAATGACAAATACTTTTTAAAACGCCTCTGCCAAACTAATATACATTCCACTCTGGCGTTTTTCGTTTGGTCTTTTCTCGCCAATGCCATAATCTAAGCGAACGCTTAAACCTTTAGCCGTATCAAAAAAGTATCTGCCACCAACACCGTAGTTGGGTTTTAAATCATTAAAAGATAAATTTCCATTGCTAAAAACCTTACCTCCGCCCGCAAAAGCAACTATACCAAACCTGTTCATGAAGCGATAACGAATTTCTGCTTGTGCGGCCATTAAATTTTCATCGCGGTAGCGGCCATTATAATAGCCACGCATCATCTCATCATTTCCTAATTGCGGCAATAGATAAAATGGTGTTTCTTTGCCTTGTACAGTGTGGTATAAACCTTGTACGCCTAACACCACTTTTGGTGCTAGCGACCAAAAATTACGAACATTTACCCTAATCTGACTTCCTGTAAAGTCATTGCCGCCAAAAATATCTGGTGCAAACTGATAGCTTACTCTACCAAAAAAACCTTTTGTTGGGTAATTGTTAGAGTTTCTAGTATCGTAGCTTTGCGATACACCAAAATACATCACCGAACCACCAGATCTATCAAATAAAAGTGGTGATGAGCTATAAATTCCGCCTAAAATTTTGTCTGTAAAATCGTAGTTCTCAAACCCAACCGATATACCTGTATAGGTATTTTTAGCAAAGGTTTTTTCAGCATCAAACTGAAGTTTAATCTGTTGCTGCACTAATCTATCCTCATCAGCTTGATTGGTATTGTTGCCTATGCCGTAAAAATTAAAGGGCATTTTTCTAAACCTTATCTCGCTTATAAAATGATATTTGTTGCCTGGTGTCCAAGCATCGCCCCTAATGGCCAAATTGTAAGTTTTTTGGGTAGAATAGGATGCCAATCCAGAAAAATTTGAACTTCTGTTGGTGCTATCTTTTCTATCCATGTAAAATGAGTACAAGGCCCCTAAGCCAAATTCAAAGCCTGTTTCTTGTGCATACCCTAAGATAGGGATTGGCATAAAACTGGCTTTACGAGTAGTGTCTTTCTCGTTCGATAATAACTTTTGTATTAACTTTTTTTGTGCCCAAAGTGGATTTATAAATATGGAGAGTAATGTAAGTAGCAATAATTTTTTCATTAGTGCAAAGGTAAAATAATTTTATGGTTACAAATTCATTTAGATTTTCAAGGTTCAACTAGCTATTAAATTATTAAAATCAGAATGTTTTACCAATATTGAGATAATATTTACAATGAACACAACTTCCGCATTTTTGAATTGCTGGCTCTTGCTGTTAGAGCTCCTTTACTTATAAAACTAGTGGCAAACTATTGACTATCAAAATTTAACAAATATGTTTAAACAGAAATAGTAGCTAAAACCCTAAAAAATTCAATTAAAAACGCTATCTTTGCGCCAAATTTATAGGCGCATTTTATGCAAAAGATTAGAAATATAGCTATTATAGCACACGTTGACCACGGTAAAACTACATTGGTTGATAAGATTTTACACTCTTGTTCTGTTTTTCGTGATAACGAACAAAAAGGGGAATTGATACTAGACAATAATGATTTAGAGCGTGAACGTGGGATCACGATCGTATCTAAAAACGTTTCGGTTCAGTACAAAGACGTAAAAATTAACATCATTGATACTCCTGGTCACGCGGATTTCGGCGGTGAGGTAGAGCGTGTGTTGAAAATGGCCGATGGCGTTTTGTTATTGTGCGATGCTTTTGAAGGTGCAATGCCTCAAACGCGTTTCGTAACCCAAAAAGCTTTGGCTTTGGGTTTAAAACCAATTGTGGTTGTAAACAAAGTTGATAAAGAAAATTGTAGACCAGAAGAGGTTTACGAACAAATTTTTGAGTTATTCTTTAACTTAGAAGCTACAGAAGACCAATTAGATTTTCCAGTAATTTATGGTTCATCTAAACAAGGTTGGATGAGTACAGATTGGAAAGTACCTACTACAGATATTTTTGCTTTAATGGATGCTGTTGTTGCTAATATTCCAGCACCACCAATGTTAGAAGGTACTTTACAAATGCAAATCACTTCATTAGATTATTCATCTTTTGTGGGTCGTATTGCAATTGGACGTGTACACCGTGGTACAATTAAAGAAAACCAACCTATTACGTTAATTAAACGTGATGGTAAATTGGTTAAATCTAGAGTAAAAGAATTGTATACTTTTGAAGGTTTAGGTAAAATTAGAACTACTGAAGTTGGTTCTGGTGATATTTGTGCCGTTGTTGGTATTGATGGTTTCGATATTGGTGATACTATTGCTGATTTTGAGGCACCAGAGCAGTTGCCAGTAATTAGTATTGATGAGCCAACAATGAACATGTTGTTTACCATTAACAACTCTCCATTTTTTGGTAAAGAAGGTAAATTAGTAACATCTCAACGTATCAAAGATCGTTTGATGAAAGAGATGGAGAAAAACCTAGCTCTAAAAGTTGTAGAAACTCAAGGTGCAGATTCATGGTTAGTATATGGTCGTGGTATTCTCCATTTATCAGTATTAATCGAAACCATGCGTCGTGAAGGTTACGAGTTACAAGTTGGTCAGCCACAAGTTATTGTTAAAGAAATTGACGGTAAAAAACATGAGCCAATTGAAACTTTAATTGTTGATGTTCCGGGTGATGTTGCTGGTAAGGTAATTGAATTGGTAACTCAACGTAAAGGTGAGTTGTTAATCATGGAACCAAAAGGCGATTTACAACATTTAGAATTCGAAATCCCAGCTCGTGGTATTATCGGTTTACGTAACAACGTATTAACTGCAACTGCAGGCGAGGCCATTATGGCACACCGTTTTAAAGCTTACGAGCCTTGGAAAGGTACAATTCCTGGTCGTTTAAATGGGGTATTAATTTCTATGGATAAAGGTATGACTACCGCTTATTCTATTGATAAATTGCAAGATAGAGGCCGTTTCTTTGTAGATCCTGGAGTTGATATTTACGAAGGACAAATTTTAGGTGAGCACATTCGCGATAATGATTTGGTAATTAACATCGTTAAAGGAAAAGCATTAACTAACATGCGTGCTTCTGGTACCGATGATAATACACGTATCGCACCAGCTATTAAATTCTCTTTAGAAGAATGTATGGAATACATCCAAGCTGATGAGTATATTGAAGTTACACCTCAAAGTATTCGTTTACGTAAAATCTTTTTAACAGAACAACTACGTAAAGCAAACGGAAGTAAAAACTAAGTTTTTAAGTTCCATTCGAATTTAAATATTGAAGCCTGTAAACGAAAGTTTGCAGGCTTTTTTGTACCTCACCCAACCCTCTCCTTGAGGTGAGGGAGTTTTTGCATTAGTATAAACCACTGCACTTTAAATCCCTCTCTTCAAGGAGAGGGAGAGCGGTAGGTTGCACATAGCAATACCTTTGATAGGGTGAGGTTTTTGGAAAGCAATACCTTCTCATAGATTAATGTTTGTCCTTCTTTACGCTATATCTTTTTTGCTGTCCTTCGACAAGCTCAGATCACAGCCAAAAAGTATACCGCTTCAAGAAGGTTTAGAATTGAAAGGCTTGTGCTACTATTTAGGTTTTCCTTGCAACTGATCTAAAGTAATCTCTAATTATTTTTACACCTTAATTTTCCTTCATTCCTTAATGTTGATTGTTAAATTTTACATCCATCAAACTTCCTTAAATTACCTTTTCTCTACTTTAGTATTTCAATATTTATATTATGGAATCATTACAAGGAAAAAATGCAATAGTAACAGGAGCTGGTAAAGGTTTGGGTAAAGCCATTACCATCGCATTAGCTCAAGAACGAGCAAATGTAGCCTTAATAGGCAGGACCGAAAAAGACTTAATCAGTGTAGCTGAAGAACTAAAACAATATGATATCAAAACCGCTATTGCTATTGCAGATGTATCTGATATAGATGCCGTGAATGCTGCTGTAGATAGTGTTAAAGCAGAGTTAGGTGCAATTGATATTCTAATCAACAATGCAGGAGTTGGTGCTTTTGGAAAGTTTATGGAGTTGGAGCCTACAAAATGGAAACAAATTATCGAGATTAATTTATTGGGTGTTTATTATGTAACTCGTGCTGTATTACCAGAAATGATCGAACGCCAGATTGGGGATATCATTAATGTTTCTTCTACCGCTGGCAAAAACGGAGCTGCAGTAACAAGTGCTTACAGTGCTTCTAAGTTCGGCTTAATTGGCTTGTCAGAGTCATTAATGCAAGAAGTGAGAAAACACAATATAAGAGTGAGTACCATGTTGCCAAGTACAGTTGCTACAGATATGGCTATTGATTTAAAGTTAACAGATGGTAATCCTGATAAGGTAATGCAGCCAGAAGATTTTGCAGAGTTATTGATTGCTCAATTGAAATTGAACAGAAGAGTATTTGTAAAAGAAAGTGGTATTTGGTCTACAAATCCTTAAAAAATTTAACCACCTAAGATTTCTGAGATCACTTGAGTTTTTCAAAAAAGCCTTAGGTTTACTCAGGTTTCTTAGGTGGTTTTTTAAA
>NZ_JBWKZK010000001.1:564609-738718 GCF_059424425.1 Pedobacter sp. GW456-11-11-14-TSB4 | reverse complement strand
ATTTAAGCATGTTGCCGCTATGAACTCCTTCTACAAATCCTTAGAAATTCACCACCTAAGAAGTGACCAAAGCGCACCTCAGTTTTTCCAAAAAGCCTTAGGTTTAATCAGGTTTCTCAGGTGGTTTTTTAAAATTTAAGCATGTTGCCGCTATGAACTCCTTCTACAAATCCTTAGAAATTCACCACCTAAGAAGTGACCAAAGCGCACTTCAGTTTTTCAAAAAAGCCTTAGGTTTACTCAGGTTTCTTAGGTGGTTATTTAAAATTTAAGCATGTTGCCGTTATGAACTCCTTCTAAAAATCTTTAGAAATTCACCACCTAAGAAGTGACCAAAGCGCACCTCAGTTTTTCCAAAAAGCCTTAGGATTACTCAGGTTTCTTAGGTGGTTCAAAACTTATGCATGCTGCCCGTCATGAACTCCTTCTGCAAATTCCTCTACAATTTTATCGTTAAAAGCCGGTAAATCTTCTGGCGTACGACTTGTAACTAATCCTTGGTCTACAACAACTTCCTCATCAGACCAATCTGCTCCTGCATTGATCAAATCTTGAGAAATATTTTTTACTGAGGTCAATTTTCTTCCCTCAACTACTCCAGCATTAATTAAAACTTGTGGTCCGTGGCAAATTGCAGCAACAGGTTTACCTGCTTCAAAAAATGCTTTTACAAATGCAATTGCATCATCATTAGCTCTTAACTTGTCAGGATTGATTGCGCCACCCGGTATTAATAAACCATTATAATCATCTGCATTCGCTTCACTTATAGTATGATCAACATTAACTTCACCCGACCAATTTCCATCGCTCCAACCTTTAATTGTGCCACTTTTAGATGAAATGATATGTACTGTTGCGCCTTCTTCTTTTAATCTTTTTACTGGTTCAGTTAATTCACTTTCTTCAAATCCGTTTTCTGAAAGCACTGCAATAGTGCGATTACTTAATTGTCCCATAATTTTTGTTTTTAATAGATTGATATATTAAAAGACAGTTATGGTAAATTTTTGTTTGTAGAAATTAGAGAAAAAACAAATCATGTTGTTTCGACAGGACTTGTACCGATTTTACATAGGTAGATCAGCGACAAGAAATCTCTAGCCTAATTTTGTTGAAGAAATTTGTAGATTTCTCCTTGTAAAGAACTCGTTTGAAATGACGCTAGGTCGAGTTTCTAATCATTAGTCCTTCTATGCCTAATAAAATACTGCGCCAAATTTAGTGCAATAAAAACATGATTAATAAGATTTGGAACCAAGCCGTAGTAATGAGATAAGATCTTAAAACGTTCTTTTAAACTCTCTAAATGTTTTTGTTTAGACATGCCGCCAACTAAATATTTGGCAACATACATGTGCGTATTTACTACGTTAGACGATTTTTTAGCTGCTTTTATAATCCAGTCGATATCTGAACTGTATTTGTATTGCAAATTAAAAGGCTCGGTTAAACTGCGTTTAATGTATATCGCTTGGTGGCTCACATTCATCCCGTATTTAAAGCTATGCCAATCAAAATGTTCTGGTGCTCTGTGCCTACGTTGTCCTAAACTCTTCCAGTTTTCGTCAAACATTTCGGTTTCACCATAATAAATATCGCCCGATGGCGCCGAAGAAAAAACATGATCTACAGTTTCTGTATCGTAAATTTCATCTCCAGAATTCATAAATAATACATAATCTCCTGTGGCTAAAGCCAAACCTTTATTCATGGCATCGTAAATACCTTTGTCTGGCTCAGAAATAAATTGCGCTAAACGATCTTTATACTTATAAATAATATCCTTGGTTCCATCTGTTGATGAGCCATCAATTAAAATGTATTCAATGTTTGCATAAGTTTGATTGAGCACCGAAAGCATGGTTCGCTCAATATCTTTTACGTTGTTGTAAACAATGGTAATTACGCTAAGTTTTGGATTTACGGTCATTGAGGCAAAGCGTTAATCAAGGTTTGGTAAAGTTCTTCGTGTTTAATAGCAACAACTGATGGCGAAAATTGATTTAAAATTGTTCTTCGAGCTTCCTTTTGTACGCTTTCTCTATCTTCATGCAAAAATAGCCATTCAATTCCATCAGCTAAATCTGTAGCCGATTCATACTTTGCCAAATAGCCATTCTCCAAATGTTTAACCATATCTGGTATGCCGCCAGTTTTAAAAGCAACCACAGGAGTAGCACAGGCCAAACTTTCCATTACGGTATTGGGTAAATTATCTTCTAAAGATGGTAGTACAAAAACATCCGCTGCTGCGTAACTTTTAGCCAAATGATCATCCTTATTAATCGTGCCCAAAAAAGTAGTCTTAAACGGAAATTCAGGCATGTCCTTGGTGTCTTTATTCCCAAAAATAACCAACTCAATTTCGTTTTTAGGTATTTCAGATCTGCTGGCTAACTCATTTAAAGCTTCAATTAAATATTGTGTGCCTTTATGTTTATCGTTTTTTGACGGCATAAAACCGCTCATAATCACAAAGTGATTTGATGGAATTTTCAGCATTTTTTTCGCCTCTGCTTTTACATAAGGCTTAAACACATCAACCTCAATTGTGTTAGGTATTACATCTACATTCCGCATGCCTAACAAACTACTTTCTTTAACAGATTTAGCCATCCAACTGCTTGGTGCCACAATGTGGAAATTTAATGCTGAGTAGGCTTTTTGTTTGCTTAACCAATTTTTATGAGAGATATCGTTTTTGCCTTCAAATTTTAACAGCGGACAATTGCCGCACTGCTTATGGAAGTTTTCGCAACTGTAACGTACATGGCAACCACCCGTAAATGCATTACTGTCGTGAAATGTCCAAACAATTGGCTTGTCTAAAAGATCTAGTTCTGCTAAAAATTTGGGCGATAAAAAACCATGATTAACCCAGTGCAAATGAATAATATCTGCATCTTTTAATTCTTTTATGTTGATTAATGATTTGCCGAACCATTGTAAAGAAAATGGTGTTTTAACTGCCTTAACAAATATTTTGGCCAAATAACGTTCGGCCATGATATTAAAAACAGCACTAATTTTTGCAAAAACTCCGCTACTTAAATTTATAATTTTTGGATTTTCTCCAAACTTATAAAAAACCAAGACTTTAGATTCTACACCATTTGCGTTTAATGCATCGCTTAAACGAAGGCAAGCTCTTCCAGCTCCTCCATTCCCATCATAGGTATTTAGGTGTACAATTTTCAAATCAGTCAAAAATACATTTTATTCAAGTAAACCAAATTGTTAAAGAGTGTTAAATTAACAATAAATCAATCCAACAAGATAACAATTTTAAAATTCACTATAGTTTATGTTTCTTTGCTAAACGTATGGAAAACCTTTTAACCGACAGAAATTTTTGGGTAAAATATTGGGAAAGTAAAACAGATTTATCGGCCACTATTCCTTCAAATTATTTATTTCATCGCCAACTGGCGGATATTGTAAGTGAAAATAAAGTAAAAACAGCAATAGAATTAGGTGGTTTTCCGGGTTATTATGCAGTTTTTTTAAAGAAGTATTTAAAGTTGGATGTTACGCTATTAGATTATTTTGTGCATCCTCCCATCACACATCAACTCTTAAAAACTAATGGTTTAGCTGATGATGATATCAAAGTAATTGAAGCAGATTTGTTCAACTATCAATCACCTCAGCAATACGATTTGGTGCTATCTTGCGGTTTGATTGAGCATTTTGTTGATACTGAAGATATCATTAATCGCCATATTGCTTTGGTAAAGCCAGGCGGCACTTTATTTATTACGCTGCCAAATTTTACTGCAGTAAATGGTTGGTTCCAAAAGAATTTTGATAAGGAGAATTACGATAAGCATAATATTGATAGCATGAACCCAGCGTTATTAGCTTCAATTTGCGAAAAAGCCGGATTGAAGGAAATCAAATCTGCATATTTTGGAAAATTTAGTGTTTGGTTAGAAAACGAAAAAGAAAAATCTGCAGGGGTAAAATTGTTTAAAAAATTGGTTTGGATAACAGGGAAGGTACTCACAAAAATTATCCCATTCGAGAGTAAAAGTTTATCGCCTTATATTATTTTAACGGCAAAGAAGCTATAGGGATTGTCAGGCTGAGCGTAGTCGAAGGCTCTGTTTGATTAGTGTTTAATATATTTACCCTTCGACTACGCTCAGGTTGACTAATACTATATTTAATTGTTTACAGAGCTTTTCGAAATTTAATCTGCCAATTGATAAACCCCAATTTCACTGAGCGTAATGGCAACTGGCGCTTTAAGTTTTATTCTTATTTTATTAGCACTAACAGGTTTCTCTAATCTAATCAATCGCTTTGCGCCTACACTTGCACCAGCATTAACCAGTTTCCAATTGTTTTTTTCAAAAATTTCAACTGTAAAACTATCAATTCTTTGTCCGAGCGGGATATACTCTTGTAAACTAATTACATCAAAACTGATTAGTTTTCTAAAATCAATAATAAGTTCTGCATTATTTATTTCATCGGCAGTTGCCCAATAAGTTTTTTTATCATTATCGGTTAATAAGTTCACTCCATAAGTTTTTCCTCTGGTTTGGCTAGCCTTAATACTAGCGTCTTTTGCAAAATTTACCGCAAAGGTTTTGCTCAAAATCTCTCCAAATTGTTTAAGGTTGGCAACATCATCTTCATGTAGTAAACCTCTGGTATCTGGTGCTAAACCTAAATCTAACGCTGCACCTCTGCCCACGCTTTTAAAGTACAAATCTATCAATGAATTTACGCTTTTAGGTTTTTCACTGGCATGATAAAACCAGCCTTTTCTTAAAGGCACATCACATTCTGCGGGCATCCAATATTTGCCATCTCTAATTCCCATTGGGCTTTCAGGGTAATTCGCTTGTCCGGGTACAGCAACATTTACACCTTTTGGCGGCATTGGCGTAAAAGTAGCCCAGCTCGTATCTGCAGCGAAACCATATTCATTACCTACCCAACGCACATCCAAACCAACATCACTAAAAATATTGGCCATTGGTTGCATGGTTCTTGTAATTTGCCATGTGTTATTCCAATCGTAATAAGTGGTATTATCGATGCTTCTTTTTTCTTTTGCACCGCCGTAAAAACCATCGCCACCATTTGCACCATCGTGCCAACTCATAAATAATTCGCCGTAATTGCTATACAATTCTTTAAGCTGCGCTTGATAAATTTTTAAGTAATCGGCTGTTCCATATTTTGCATTATTTCTATCCCAAGGTGAACAGTAAACTCCAAACCTTAAACCATTTTTACGGGCAGCCAATTCAATTTCTTTAACCAAATCTCCTTTACCATCTCTGAACGGACTTTTACTGATGTTATATTCAGTAGTTTTTGTAGGCCATAGGGCGAAACCATCATGGTGTTTAGCTACAAGTATAATTCCTTTTAAACCACCGGCTTTGGCTGCTTTTACAATTTGTTCTGCATCAAAATTAGAAGGGTTAAATGTTTTCGGATCGGCATCTCCGTAACCCCATTCTTTGTTTTCGAACGTAGTTGGTGTAAAATGAATCAAGCCGTAGGTTTCTATATCATGCCAGGCCAATTGCCTTTTGGTAGGTAAAGCACCGTAAGGTTTAGGCGCTGTTTGCGCTAAAGTATTTAAGCTAATCGTTAATAAAAGGATGATAAAAAATCTCATGATGCTGTAATTGTAAATGCAAATTACAAATTTTAGAGAAGAGTTGTTATTTGCTAACTTGAGAAATACTGATTAATCTTTTCTTTAACAAATCTTTTTATTCTGCTGAGCATGGAGCCCTTTCTATTAGCTAAGAAATGCTTAATTGCAGTATAAGCCGCTTTATTTTCTTCAACAACAGTTGGAAAATCTTTAATTGGTTGCGGATTGATGATTACGTTGTAAATGTCATTTAGACCAGAGTGAACTCCTGTACCATCATGACCAATGTTATTTACCAAAGATTGCGATGGATTTAAAGTTAAGCCGCCTTTTAAAAAGATAGACGCATACCAGCGAATGGCCCATGAATTGTTTTTGCCTTTTTTAAAATCCTGCATCTGTTTCCAAAAGTTCATGGTGCCTTCTATAGAAAATGCTTGTTTTTTCTGGTGGTTAAACTGTTTTAGTAATGTTTCTATGTTTGGCTCGAAATGTTGCCAAGCTCTATCCCAAGTGGCCCAACCCCAACTGGTTGCTGCTCTATAAAAAAAGCTATCAGGTAAGGTTTTATCTGCTAATACATACATATAAGCACCAATATGCATTACCTTTTCTTCATCGCGATAGCGATTTAAAGCTTCATTAAAATAAGTGAGCGTGTATGGCGATGAAATCAAATCATCTTCAAAAACGATTACCTTGCCATAAGCTGCATTTAAACGCGTTACGCCCGCAATTACCGAATTAGCCAAGCCCAAATTAGTTTTACTTTCTACGATTTCAATAGATTTAAATCCGTCAATTTTTTTGATGAATTCCCTAACCTCTGCAACCTTATCGGCATCTGATTCGCTTTTTGCTCCATCAGAAAATATAAACAAGCGGCTATCGGCAGCCAATTCATTTTGCTTTAAAAACTTAACTGTTCGCTCGGTATGTTGCGGGCGATTGTAAACGAATAAAGCAATAGGAGCAAGGTTTTGCATAAATTTTATATCCCTAAACAGTTATCTGTCTTGTAAAAAACGGAAGTGGCTTTGTTGTAAAACAATCCAGGAGATATGCCTGTAAACGGTAATTCTTTAAACCCTTTTGCGGTTAAAAATGTTCTGGCTTCTTGATAAGTTTCTCTTTCAGAATCGTCTAAAACTAAAACTCCATTTGTAGATAAAGCACCCACGCTTTGCTTGCAACAATTTACTCGATCTCTTCCATCTACAATAATTACATCGAATTTTTCTCCTAATAAAGATGCTTTTTTGCTGTATTCGCCACCAGTTTCTAAATGTGTAAATATCATTTCGGCGTTTGCCGCTTTCTCTTTTACAATTTTATTGAACCAAGCCTCATCGTGCTCTACAGAAACTACCCGTTTTACACGTTCGGCATAAAACAAAGTTGAGTTGCCAGAGCCATATTCAAAAATGGTTAAATTTTTATTCAACCTAGTTTTAATAAAATCGATAAATGAATAAGTTACCCAAGGGATTGGATTGCCTGTTTCGTCAACCGCTTGGTGGGTATCGAATGCGGTAAACCATCCGATAGTTGATAGATAACCTTTATGTCCGTATGATAAAAGTGCTGCTAACCGTTTTGGTTTGCCAATTAATGTTGCTAATGCTTTAAGTTTGCTCAACGTTTAAATATTTTTTGAAATGCAGACCTCAAAAATAATGATTTTAACATCATTATTCCTTGTCTCCGGGTTTTGGGTATAAGTAAGATTAAAAATGTAGCTGAAAAGTAGGCAATTACAGTTGCGATGGCTGTGCCCATCATCCCCATGGTTGGAATTAATAAAAAATTTAATGCGATATTGATAACAGCACCAACGCCTGTGCGAACAAAGGTGAGTTTGTTATAACCTTCTGTTATTAGAAATTGACTGCTGGCAACACCTAGAAACACAAATAAACTGCCCCAAACATGCACTGCCAAAACAGGTGCGGCTGCTGCAAATTCTGGCTTAAATAATTTATAAATTATGGGTGAGCCAATGCTGATGACAATAGCAAATGATAAACTTAGCCAAACCATTAAATCAAATAAATTCTGTAACCTTTTTTTGTAGCGTTCAGGGTCATCTCGGCGAGCATTTAATATTGCAGGGAAAAGGGAACTTACAATTACTACAGGTACAAAATTTAAAGCTTCGCTAAACATTACAACGGTTGCATAAGCTCCTGACGCAGCCGCTCCAGCTTCTCCCAGAATTTCATTTAACATGATCATATCTATCTTCATGTAAACCGAAACCATGATGCCAGAGATAATTAATGGCCACGATAAGCTTAACAGTTTTTTGGCTAAAACTTTATCAAATTTCCAAGCAAAAAAACTTAGTCCTTGATTTTTGTAAACAATTAGATAGCCAATTGAAACCAAAAAAATATCAAACACATATGCGTAAATGAAATAAATCAGCGCTGCTTTAAAATAAAAAATAAGCAACAGCTTGATGATTGCAGAAAGCAAATTACCCACAATTTGAACTTGCATAATATATTTCGATTTTACCTCCGATTGAAAATAAGCATCAATGATAGTAAGCGATTGAAATACACCACCAAACGATAAAATGAGAATAAACAAGTAGGGGATATCTGAAAGCGGAGATAACAGCCAAGCCATGTAAATTAATGGCAAACAAAGTAAGCCTGCTGATGTTTTTAGCAAAAATGAAGTACCTAAGATGGTATCTCTGTTTTTTGGGTATTGATGGAGTTCTTTAACTATAAAGCTATCTAAACCTAAGCTTGCTAAAGCTGCAAAAAGATAAATATAAGCTACAGAAGTGCCCAGCATTCCATTTTTTGTCGGCAATAAAAAGTTGGCAACTTGTATACTGATGAGCATTTTTATCGCCATGCTGCCCACTCTGCCCAGCATTAACCAACCTGTATTTTTAAAATACTTGTTTAGCGCATCTTGATCAAAACCTTTAATTGCTGGTAGTTTCATTTAGTGCAAAGATGCAAAATTAAATCGCTCTATTTAGGTTAATGGTGCACCAACCGCAACCGCACAATCATGTCCTGGTTGTCCATGAGTTGGATTTAACCTTTGTCCTTTTTCATTTAACACAGGTACAGCCGAATTAGAAGCTGGTTGAGAAACATTTATTTTAGGAGGAGTACTTTTTGTAGCAACTTGTGCTGATTTTGAATTTAATGGTGCGCCAACTGCAATGGCACAATCATGTCCAGGTTGTCCGTGAGCTGGATTTAATTTTCCACTACTTGCTGGTGTAGGCGTAGTTGCTGTTGGCTGAGCGGTAGTTTGAACAGCACTTGTTTGCGCTATTGGCGTATTTGCTATTGAGCTGGATTTTAAAGGAGCTCCAACTGCAATGCTGCAATCATGCCCTGGTTGTCCATGTTCTGGGTTGGTTAATAAATTATTAGTAGTGGCAGTTGTAGTTGCAACAGGGTTTGAAGCTGTTGATTTTTGCAAATCTGCTAATCCGTTTGGTGTTGCTGCATAGCCTTGAGCAGTCTCTACTTTTTTATTGTTGTTACAACTTGCTATGCTGATAACCAATAAGATATATAATATATTTTTCATCAATTTAGGTTTGTGTTCAAATATGCAAAATTTAAAGGCTATTTGAAACTGTTTTCGATTCGCACTAATTGTTTAAGATGGTGATTTAAATGAATTTCTATAAACCTAAGCCATTGCTTTGCATTTAAATAGCCCAATCTGGGGTGTTTAACTTTAATTTTTGGATTTGCTTGCTCTACAGCTGGTTGTAGTTTAATTAATTGTAACTCAAAATCAGTAATAAATTGCTGAGCCGCCATTAAATTTATTTTTTTAACTCTATCTGCTAATCTTTTTGGTACTTTAAATTTTTTTCCCGGAGGTAGCATTCCAAAAAATAAAATCATCTTGGTAATAAAATGCGTCGGTTTTTCCTTTCCCTCGCCCGTAATACAATTATTAAGTGCCATCAATGAAAGTAAGCTCGAATCGAAAATGTGCGAATAAACTTCGCTATAACTCCAACCGCCAATTGGTGGGGTAAGCACAAACTCTTCCTCGCCCTTGTTGCGCAATTTCGCTTGGTAAGCATTTACAATTTTAATAATAGATTGGTAAACCTTGTTTGTGTTCATGCTGGCTTATTAAACGTTTATTACTTTGTAAATCGTACAAAGTTTGTTTTGATTTGCGTTTTAAACTTTGACAATCTAAGAAAAAAGATTGTCAAAGTGGCGGTACAACTGTAGCTACTTTGTCAATGTGCTATAGATTAACAAAGTTTTTTGTCAACTTTGAGAAACTATTAAAGTATCATCAAAGTATTTAAAAATGCTCCAACAATTCTTCTAAGTGGGTAATTTGATGTGCTACGTCTTCTGGTTTTTCTGCTTTTAAAGGGTTAAAAAATATCGCTTTAATACCATAGGCTTGTGCGCCACGAATATCTGCTTCTAAACTATCACCAATCATTACGCTTTCTGCTTTTGTAGCTGATGCTTTGTTTAAGGCGTGCTCAAAAATTTTGCTGTCTGGTTTGTTTACGCCTACGTCTTCAGAAATAATTACATTTTTAAAATATGGATTCAATCCTGATAGATCCATTTTCGTTAACGTAGTTTCCTTAAATCCGTTAGAAATAATATGTAAATGGTATTTATCTTTCAAATAAGCAAGCACTCTTTCTGCACCATCAAAAAGGTTGGTTTTCGTAGGGCTGATCCTGACATAATCATCTTCAAATTGATGTGGCACATGCTCTGGTTTAATACCTAATTCTAAAAATGTTTTTCTGAAACGTTCTTCTCTCAGTTTTTCTTTGCTTATTTCTCCTAAATGGTATTGTTGCCAAAGGCGATGGTTGTTGCTTGTGTAGCGTTCTATAAAAGCTGAACATGATTTTAAGCCAAGATCTTTTAAGCAATACTGGTCATACAATTCGGTAAGTGTTTCTTGTGCATTGCGATCAAAATCCCAAATGGTGTGGTCTAAATCGAAAAAGATATGTTTGGTCATTAAGTTTATATTGAAAGGGTATACTGTTTAAATGCCGCTAAACAAAGGCGTGTAAAGTTAACCACCATGTTTTGAATAATAATGTCACAATTATAGGTACATGTCAACCTTCGTTTCAATTTCCGCAATCAATTCTTCATCCATATATTGGTAGTCATCTGCTATATCTAAAACAATTACTTGCTTGTTGCTTAAATGATCCATAAAACTGGCAGCTAGTATTTGCTTATGTTTTTTCTCCATTACAAATATCAAGTCTGCCCAATCAATAACTTTTGCGTTAATTTTTATTCTAGCAGAAGCTGATGTTCCTGCAGACTTTACTTGATGAAACGGATGATTTTGGAAAATAGTTTCTGCAGTAGCGCTTCTCCATTTATTTCTGCTACAAACAAAAAGAACATTCATAATTTTTTGAACTTACTAAACCTTAACTCCAAAAGCCAAATCTCCAGCATCACCTAAGCCTGGCACGATGTAAGATTTGCTGGTCATTTCATCATCAACCGCACCAAGCCACAAATTTGCCTTTGGTAAGTTTGCTTTAACGTGTTTTACCCCTTCTGTACTGGCAATTGCAGCAACAAGATGTAGTTTTTCAACCTTATAACGATTGATGAGTTCTTTTGCGCACAGCACCATACTTAAACCTGTAGCTAACATTGGATCAACAAGTATTACCGTTTTGCCTTCTAAATCTGGCGCAGAAATATGTTCCATTTGGATAATGAAATCACCGCTTTTTTTTGTTTTTCGGTAAGCGGTGATGAAAGCACAATCGGCCTTATCGAATACATTTAACATTCCTTGTTGCATGGGCAAACCAGCTCTTAAAATTGTTGCTAAAACTGGTTGCTCAGTGAGTACATTACATTTGGCTATGCCTAATGGTGTTTGAATATCAGCCTCGTTATATTTTAGTGTTTTACTAATCTCATAAGCAAAAAACTCTCCTAAGCGCTCCAAATTTCTGCGAAAACGCATCGAATCCTTTTGGATCAATTCATCCCTCATTTCGGCTGTAAAGTTATTGGCAATGGAGTTAGTTTTGCTTAGTTCGAAGATCATAGCTTAAAGATAAGCAAAAGATTATGATCTGCATAGCCGAAAAAAACAAGTTGTGCAGTAAATTTTTTGAGCTTAAAATTTAACTGCTAAGGTCGCAGCAGGGTAATTTGCTCTAACACTTTTTCTAGTTCCGCTATTTTCTACATGTAAAATATTCATTTGATCATCAAACAAATCATAGAGAATGGTATTGCTTACATTCAAAGTTTTAAAAAAGTTAACATCTACAATTTCGATATACACATTTGTTGCCTCATGATCTATTTCAAAGCCAATGTAATTTGCTTTTTTAGTTTTTCCATCAACATTAAAACTTAAATGAGCTGCGATGTATTTTTTGATCAATTCATCCATGTCTTTTTGCATGCTTGATTTAGATAAATCGGTTTTAGCTTTAAATTTTTTAGCCAAAATGTTCTCAAAATCATCGGTAAAAATTCTGCAGCTTATCTCTAAACTTTTTTCTTTTGGGTTAAAATTAACTTCGGTAGTGCTCACATGAAGTGGGTGTCTCTTTTCATTCATCAGCCTTGATGGCGAATAAATACTGAAAATGAAAGATATAAGTAACAATTTAGAAAAGTAGACAGTCATTTGCAACATGGTTTCTTTTAAAAGAATAAAACATCCTATTTTTACTCATCAAAAGTAACAAACGAAATTAAATAACAGATAGATACATGGCTTTAGCTGATTTTTTATTCTATTTTAAGTTAGGCTGGTCGCACATTGTAAGTTTAGATGCCTTAGATCATCAATTATTCATTTTGGCTTTGGTGGCTGTTTACACTTCAAAGAATAGTAAACAAGTATTAATTCTGGTAACCGCATTTACAATTGGGCATTCGCTTACCTTGTTGCTGAGTGTATTAGATGTTATTCGTTTTTCGAGCAGCTGGGTTGAGTTCCTAATTCCCTGCACTATATTTTTAACTGCATTGAGCAATCTCTTTAAAAAAGATTTTTCTCTAAAAGCTGTTAATACAAATTACTATCTTGCGTTATTATTTGGTCTAATTCATGGAATGGGTTTTGCCAATTCGGTACGGATGATGTTAGCAAAAGATCAAAACATTGGCTGGGGTTTATTAGGCTTTAATGTAGGTTTAGAGGTTGGTCAGGTGGTTTTTGTGATCATCATTTTATGTTTTACCTGGCTTGCTTTATCTATTTTTAAAATTAGAAGAAGAGAGTGGGTCATATTTTTATCAGCAGCCGTATTTAGCTTGGCTTTAAAAATGGCTTTAGAACGAATTCCTTTTTAATCAATATACAATGAGAAAATTTTATAAGTCTCTGGCAATGTTAACCTTAATCGGTCAGGTTGTTTTTGCACAAAACATTCAAAATAATCCGGGAAGTAACCACGGTAATAAATTTGAGCAGTTGGGCACTATTTTAACTACACCAAATGAGCAGCGCACCGCTAGTGGAGCACCGGGTGTAAAATATTGGCAGCAAAGAGCCGATTATAAAATTAAGTGTGAATTGGATGAGAAAAATCTTACCCTAAAAGGAAGTGAAACGATTACTTATTACAACAACTCGCCAGATGTACTAACTTATATTTGGATTCAGTTGGATGAAAATGAGCATAATAATTTAAACAATGCAAACTATCAATCTGCCAGTAGAATGCCAAATGGAGCAACATCTGCACAGTTAGATAATATGAAAGTTGGCGCTCAGCCAGATAATGGTTATGGAATAAAAGTAACCAAAATTACTGATGCAACTGGTAAAAACTTAGCTTACACCATTAACAAAACAATGATGAGAGTTGAAGTTCCGGCATTAAAATCTGGAGCTCAGTTTGTATTTAATATCGATTGGAATTATAAAATTACAGATAGAATTGCTGGCGGTGGCCGGGGTGGTTACGAGTTTTTCCCGGAAGATGGAAACCATTTATTTACCATGACACAGTGGTTTCCGCGTTTGTGTGTGTACAGCGATTTTCAAGGATGGCAAAACCATCAATTTACTGGCAGAGGAGAGTTTGCCTTAACTTTTGGAAATTATAATGTGCAAATGACTGTGCCTGCAGATCACATGGTTGGCTCAACAGGCGAATGTTTAAATTACAGTGCTGTGTTAACGCCAACACAATTGGCTCGTTACAATAAATCTAAAACTAGCACTACGGCCCCAGTAGAGATTGTAACTTTAGCGGAAGCGAAAGCTGCGGAAACAACAAAATCTACAGCTAAAAAAACTTGGGTTTTTCAGGCAAATAATGTAAGAGATTTTGCTTGGACATCATCTCGTAAGTTTGTTTGGGATGCTATGGCGCAACCAATTGCAGGTAAAAATGTAATGTGTATGAGTTTTTATGGTAAGGAAGCTTACAATTTATACAGCAAATTCTCTACTCGTGCCGTTGCACATACCATTAAAACTTATTCAGATTTTACCATTCCATATCCTTACCCAGTTGCACAAAGTGTAGAGGCTGCAAACGGAATGGAATATCCAATGATTTGTTTCAATTATGGGCGTACAGATGCCGATGGAACTTACAGCGAAAGTACGAAAAATGGAATGTTAGGTGTGGTAATTCATGAGGTGGGACATAACTTTTTCCCGATGATTGTAAATAGTGACGAACGCCAATGGACTTGGATGGATGAAGGTTTGAATTCATTTGTTGAATATTTAACAGAAGAACTTTGGGACAATAAGTTTCCAAGTAAAAAAGGGCCAGCTTATACAATAGTGCCCTATATGAAATTACCAAAAGATCAGTTAGAGCCAATTATGTCTAACTCAGAAAACATTGTAAACTTTGGGCCGAATGCTTATTCTAAACCAGCTACGGGGTTAAATATTTTACGTGAAACGATTATGGGGCGTGAATTATTTGATTATGCTTTTAAAGAATACTCGAGAAGATGGGCCTTTAAACACCCAACGCCTGCAGATTTATTTAGAACAATGGAAGATGCCAGCGGCGAAGATTTAGATTGGTTTTGGAGAGGATGGTTTTATGGAACAGATCCTGTTGATATTTCATTAGATAGCGTAAAGTATGCTAAACCATATTTCGCTACAGCAGCAGATGCAAATAGAGCAGTAAGACAAGGAAATAGAGCGGGTGGTTTAAGAGTTGATCCGCCAGCTGTTAATGCTTTTGAAGATATTTCTAAAATCAGAAATCGCGAAAATAGTAGCATTAAATTTTATACCGATAGAGATTTAGAAGCTAGAGACTTTTATTGGAAATACAGTAGAGGAATGGTTGTTATTGATACTTCATTAGCTGCAAAGCCACAAACTCAACCTGCCAGATTGCCAATAGAAGAATTTACAGAAGAAGAAAAAGCTAAATACGCTAATAAATTTTTCTATGAGTTAAATTTTAGCAACAAAGGTGGTTTAGTAATGCCAATTATTGTAGAGTTTACATTTAAAGATGGTACAAAATCTGTAGATAGAATTCCTGCTCAAATTTGGAGATTAAATGAACAAAAAACTTCAAAATTCTATGTTCAGGATAAAGAGGTTGCTTCAATTAAAATAGATCCAATGCGTGAAACAGCTGATATAGATGAAAGCAATAATGTTTGGGGCGGAGAAGCAAAGGCTTCTAAATTTCAGTTGTTTAAAATGCGTGCAGGTGGTGCACCAGCTCGTGGGCAATCAGTTGGCTCCAACCCAATGCAATTGGAGAAGAAAAGTAAGTAGTATCAAGATTTAAGTATCAAGTATCAGGACTTAAAATGATAAACAAAACCCGAAGGATTTAAAACTTCGGGTTTTTTCTTTTAAAAGTTTAGGCATTGCGAACTTTATTTAAAATGATAAGTCTTGCCTATCGAAAGTATAGTAGAATTAAATAATGTTGTTTTGTTATCCAGAGTGAAGCGAAGGATCTCATAAAAAGTTAACCATGTAGATTCCTCGTTCCTCGGAATGAGAATCTATAATTTTTTTTTACCAAAGGTATAGCAAAGATTATCCTTGAGGATATTTACTATAGTTTTAATTCTTATTAAACCTAGTAAATCGAAAATCAAACTTGATTTGCTAAAAAATTTCATCCTTCAAAAAACTATTGTCTTTTGTTCCTACTTAAACCCTAAACTTTTAACATTTATCATTGTTCTTTAATCTTTAGTCTTTAATCTTTCGGCTTCAAAACTTATCTTTACCTACAATGAAGTTCAAATTAGTATCAGAGTATAAGCCAACTGGCGATCAACCGAATGCAATCAAACAATTGGTACAAGGCGTAGAGGCCAATGAGAATTACCAAACTTTATTAGGTGTAACTGGTTCTGGTAAAACATTTACGGTAGCCAACGTTATTGCGCAAACTCAAAAACCAACGCTAATTTTAAGTCACAATAAAACTTTAGCCGCACAACTTTATGGAGAGTTTAAACAATTTTTCCCAGAAAATGCGGTCAACTATTTCGTTTCCTATTACGATTATTATCAGCCAGAGGCTTACATGCCTACTACTAACACTTATATCGAAAAAGATTTAAGTATCAATGAAGAGATTGAAAAACTTAGACTACGAACCACATCAGCCTTAATGTCTGGCAGAAGAGATGTAATCGTTGTTTCTTCCATCTCCTGTATCTATGGTATGGGTAATCCCGAAGATTTTTCGAGATCTGTTTTCCGCTTTGCGGTAGGAACAAGAATTAGTAGGAACTCATTTTTGCACAGTTTGGTTGAAATTTTATATGCTAGAACTATCAATGATTTTAAGCGTGGTACTTTTAGGGTAAAAGGAGATACTGTAGATATTTTTCCGGCATATTTAGATAATGCATATCGAATTTCATTTTTTGGTGATGACATCGAAGAGCTTTCTGTAATTGATCCCATTTCTGGTAAAACATTGGAGAAAGTGGCAGACATGGCGCTTTACCCAGCCAATCTTTTCGTTACGCCAAAAGAAAAATTCAACTCTTCAATTTGGGGCATACAAGAAGAATTAGAACTGCGTAAAAACCAATTAATCAACGATAGACAATTATTAGAGGCTAAACGATTAGAAGAGAGAGTAAATTTCGATATCGAAATGATGAAAGAATTGGGCTACTGTTCGGGTATCGAAAATTACTCCAGATTTTTTGATGGACGTTCACCAGGCATGAGACCTTTCTGTTTATTAGATTATTTTCCAGACGATTATCTAATGGTAATTGATGAGAGCCATGTTACCGTTCCGCAAATTAGAGCGATGTATGGCGGCGATAGATCTCGTAAAATGAGTTTGGTAGAATATGGCTTCCGCTTGCCATCAGCGTTAGATAATAGGCCGTTAAATTTTGATGAATTTGAACGTCTAGCACCTCAAACTATTTATGTGAGCGCAACTCCGGCCGACTATGAGTTGGAGAAAACTGATGGTGTGGTGATAGAGCAAGTGATACGCCCAACTGGATTATTAGATCCAATTATAGAAGTTCGCCCAGCGATAAACCAAGTTGATGATTTGCTAGATGAGATTGATAAAACCATAAAAATGGGCGATCGGATTTTGGTAACAACCTTAACCAAACGTATGGCAGAAGAACTAACCAAGTACATGGATCGATTAAACATCAAATGTCGATATATTCACTCTGAAGTAAAAACGTTAGAACGAGTAGAAATTTTAAGAGGTTTGCGTTTGGGTGAGTTTGATGTTTTGGTAGGAATTAACTTATTGCGTGAAGGATTAGATTTGCCCGAAGTGAGTTTGGTAGCGATTTTGGACGCTGATAAAGAAGGTTTTTTACGTTCGGATAGGGCATTGATACAAACCATTGGTCGTGCTGCTCGTAATGATAGAGGTAGAGTAATTATGTATGCCGATAGCATTACAGAATCGATGGAGAGAACCATAGATGAAACCAACAGGCGTAGAGAAAAACAGGTTGCCTATAATTTGGAACATGGCATAACACCTAAAACGGTTGGTAAAACTCGTGAAGAAATTATAGAACAAAGCTCGGTATTAGATTTTTCTGAGAGCAAGGCAAGAAACAAAGCTTATGTAGAAATTGATGAAGTAAGCATTGCTGCTGATCCGGTAGTGCAATACATGACCAAGCCAGAAATGCAAAAAGCAATAGATAAAAGCCGTAAAGACATGCAAAAAGCAGCTAAAGAAATGGACTTTTTAATGGCAGCCCGTATGCGTGATGAAATGTATGCTTTAGAAAAAGTTTTCGCAGAGCGATTTGGGAAGTAAATTTACTTAGACAAAAGTATAAGCAATTAGCCTTTATTTTGTTAAAGTTTATTTAAAAAATCATGGTTAAATAGCAAACTTCCATCGGTTCTAAAGCCTCACATCTCACATCTCATATCTCAAAAAAATGCAAGGACAAAACAGAAAAGATATTTACCCAGGATTAGAAGTTGGCATCATCCTTAAAAAAGACCAACGAAATGGAAACGTTACTTATGGTATTGTTGAAAAGCTCTTAACCTCATCTGCTTTCCATTCTAGAGGAATAAAAGTTAGATTAGAGGATGGGCAAATTGGCAGGGTTTGCGAAATTGTTGAGGAGTAAAACAACAATCGTCAAATTAGCTTAGTAAAACAATTGACTGTTTTAGATTGTAATTAAAGTGCAATTAATTCTCTCAGAAGTAACAATAAATTAAATCTCTCGTCTATATTTGTGTTAATACAAACGATATGATACTAGTTAAATTTATTATAATTACTATTTTAGTACTGTGGCTTATTCGTGTACTAATTCGATTGATTTTCCCTATGGTGCTTAAAAAAGCATTCAGCAACATGCAAAATCAAGCTGGTGGTAACCAGCAATATCAACAAACTAATCCAAGATCTAAAAAGCCAGAAGGTTCAATTTCTATAGACTATATGCCTAAAAAAGAGAAAAAAGGCAATGCCGATAAATTAGGCGATTTTGTAGATTACGAAGAAGTGAAGTAGTTTTCTGCTAGCAGTTTTCAGTTATCAATTTTCGGTTACCAATCGCCAAACGCTTTTCGCTCAGCGTTGGGTAATAAAAAATAATACTTCTTAATCTGCATCAATTTTCTATTTTTGGGCTTAGTTTAAATTTTAAAATAGCTTAATGAACAATTGGTTTAATAAAAATGGCATTCACTTAGCCATTATTGCAGCATTTTTAGTGATCTGTTTCGTGTATTTCAGTCCTGTTTTGCAAGGTAAAGTGCCTGCGCAAAGCGATGTAATACAGTCTAAAGCAATGCAGACTGAGATTATGAAGTACAAAGATTTAGATGGCAAAGGCCCACTTTGGACTAATCAGATGTTTGGTGGGATGCCGGCTTATCAAATTTGGGTACAATACGCCTACAATGGAGCTACTTATGGTATTGCGCTAATTACAAAAGCACTACCAAATCCCGTTGGTACAGTTTTATTATTATTAATTGGCTCTTATTTTTTGTTTATCGTATTAAAAATAAATCCCTGGCTGGCTGCAGCAGGTGCAATAGCTTTCTCTTTTACTACATACAACTTTGTGCTTATTGCCACAGGCCATGGCAATAAAGCATTGGCAATTGGCTTTTTTGCGCCAATTATAGCCAGTATCATTTTAACATTAAGAGGTAAGCTTATTTTAGGCGCAAGTTTAACAGCCTTGTTTTTGGCTTTAGAGATAAGAGCTAACCACGTACAAATGACCTATTATTTGTTCTTATGTTTATTAATTTTTATCGGAATAGAAGTTTTTCAAGCTTACAAAAACAAAACTTTACCAGCTTTAGGTAAAGCCATTGGTTTTTTAGCTGCGGGAGTAGTATTGGCAATTATGGTAAACGCTAGTTTATTATGGACAACCACAGAATATGCTGCCGAGACTAATAGAGGTAAATCTAACCTAACTAATGCAGAGGGCAAACAAGAAAGCATGACTAAGGATTATGCTTACAACTGGAGCCAAGGTGTTGGAGAGAGTTTTACGTTTCTAATACCAAATTTATATGGTGGAGCAACTAGTATAGATGAATTGGTAAAACCAGAAAGTAACATGTACAAATCACTAGCCGAAGTTACTGGAGGTGATCCACAACAAACTACACAAGCCATACAGCAATTAGCTTCGGGTTTAAATATGCAACAATATTGGGGCGAAAAACCTGGCACATCAGGTGGGTATTATTTCGGAGCAATTGTATGTTTCCTTTTTGTATTTGGCTTATTTATTGTTAAAAGCCGCTTAAAATGGTGGATTTTAGCAACAACCATTTTGTTTATGTTGTTGTCTTATGGTAAAAACTTCCCTTTTGTTTCAGATTTATTCTTTAACTATTTCCCCCTCTATAATAAATTTAGAGCGGTAGAATCTATTTTAGCAGTAGTTGGTTTAATGGTTCCAATTTTAGCTTTCCTAGCGCTTAAAGAAGCACAAGATGGAAATATCGATCAAAAAACGTTAGTTAAAAAATTAACTTGGTCGGCAGGTATTACTGGCGGCTTTGCTTTGTTAGTGGCCTTGGTGCCAACTTTATTTTTCAGTTTCAAAACTTCAAATCATTTAGAAATTGTTCAAGGATTAACCCAAACTACAGGTAATAATGCTGGTTTGGCGCAAAAAATAATGGATGGTTTAATTAAAGACCGTATTAGCATTGCCAGAGCAGATGCATTTCGTTCATTCTTATTTATCGTTATCGGTTTTGGAATTGTATGGGCATTTATCACTAAAAAATTAAACACGCAATTAGCCTTTGGTTTATTGGCTTTAGCTGTTTTAATTGACATGTGGCAAGTAGATCGTCGTTATTTAAACAACGCAAATTTCGAGAGTAAAAATACCTTGGCAAATTATTTCCAACCTCGTGATGTGGATACTTTCATTACAGCAGATACAGATCCAAACTTCAGGGTTTATGATCAAGCGGTAAACACATTCTCAGATGCAAGTACTTCATCATTTCATAAAACCATTGGTGGTTACCATGCCGCAAAGCTGAAAAGATACGATGAGTTGATCCAAAATCAATTCTCGAAAAGTGTAAACCAAGATGTGTTAGATATGCTTAATGCCAAATATTTCATTACACAAGATCCTCAAAACGGTTCTTACAAAATGTCTAGAAATAATACTGCTTTAGGTAACGCATGGTTGGTTAAAGGTGTTCAGTTTGTTAAAAATGCAGACGAAGAAATGAAGGCCATCAGCAGTTTCGACCCTAAACAAGAAGCTATTGTTGATGAGCAATTTAAAAACTTAATTGATACAACCCGTTTAGGGGCTGATCCGTCTGCATTTATCAAGATGGAGAAATATCACCCAGATCATATTGAATACTCTTACAGCGCTCCAAGAGATGTGATTGCAGTTTTCTCAGAAGTTTATTACGATAAGGGCTGGAACATGTATATAGATGGAGAACAAAAGCCTTATTTCAGAGCTGACTATGTTTTAAGAGCAGCACAGTTGGTGGCAGGTAACCACAAAGTTGAGTTTAAATTTGAACCAAAATCATATTACACTGGCGAGAAAATATCTTTGGCTGGTTCGGTTCTTTTGGTATTTTGCTTAGGCTTTGGTTTTTACACAGAAAATAAAAAGAAAAAAGCAGCATAGCTAATTATAAAATCTCCATCAAAAGGTCGGTATCTGTTAAAAGAAACCGACCTTTTTATTTTTTTGAAAAAATTTAAAACCATCAGAAGCAAAATACCGTAAGTGAGATTGTAAACAGATAGCCAATTGCTAAATGAAAAATCTCTACTTTAAAATATTAATCACTTTGGGCCTGCTTTGTTGCTTTTCGGCTAATGTGGTTTTTGCCGCTCCATTAGCGAAAGGCAAAGTATTTGCGAGTGAGAGCAAGCAGACTGGTGATTCAGAAAAAAAGTTGGATGTAGAAGAGAAATCTTTCTCCCTAGATCAGCCAACTGCAAAAGCTAAAATATTTGCTTCATATATCCCGGCAGGTTTAAAACTTTATGTTTTAAAGTTTAGTCTTCCAAATTCATATCAAAGTCTTCCAGACCGTCCTCCTAGAGGATAAGTTTCATTCGAACTTTAATCAATTTTTCACTATAAAATCTTAAGTATGTTAAAAAAGTACAACTTATTAGTTGCAGTACTAGGTATTGCCTTAACCATTTCAATTAGCTCTTGTAGAAAAGACAGGATGCCAATGACACCAGAAGTTCTAGTTCCTGGACCAGATTTAAATTTCTATGCCTTAACAGATGATAACAGATTGTTAATGTTAAATGCAAAAACTCCATCAACAGTTACATCTCAAGTAACAATTTCGGGTTTACAAAGCGGAGAGAACATTTTAGGTATCGATTTTCGTCCATCAACTGGCGAATTATATGCAGTTGGTAGCACAAGCAGAATTTATGTAATTAATCCAAGAACTGGTGCTTCGAGAGCAATTTCTGCAACTCCATTTACACCAGCAATAGCAAGTGGTAGTGTAGCATTTGATTTTAATCCAACTGTTGATAGAATTAGATTGGTAACATCAAGCGGTCAGAATTTACGTTTAAATCCTGAAAACGGAACAGTACAAGTTGTAGATGGCACAATTAAAGGTGTAGCCAATGCAAGTGTAACATCAGCAGCCTACACCATGAACAGAGCTGGTGCAGCAACAACAACTTTGTTTGATATTGATGTGGTAAATAACAAATTACACAGACAAGATCCGCCAAATGATGGTGGCTTAATTGAAGTTGGTTCTTTAGGTTTCGATGTAGATAATACAGGTGGTTTCGATATCAATCCTGATGGAACTGCAGCTTTAGCAGCCATGTCTGTAGCTGGTAAATCATCTTTATTTACTATCGATATAAACACTGGTAAAGCCTCTAAAATTGGAGATTTTGCACAAAACATTACTGGTTTAGCAATTCCTACAGAACCAGTTGCCTATGCAATTTCTACTAACAACGAGTTGTTAATTTTTAACCCAATGGCAACAACACCAACAATTGTTGCAAAGGCAATTACCGGTATTGCAGTTGGAGAAACCATTTTAGGTATCGACATGAGACCATTAAACGGTCAGTTATACGCTTTGGGCAGCACAAGCAGAATTTATACGTTAAACGCATCATCAGGTGCTGCTGTGGTTGTTGGTACTGCTGCAATTAGTCCGTTATTGGTTGGTACATCATTCGGTTTCGATTTTAACCCAACGGTTGATAGAATTAGAATTGTGAGCAATACTGGTCAAAATTTAAGATTTAACCCTGCAGATGGTATCGCAATTACTGATGGTCCTTTAACAACTACTGGTCAAATTTCTGGCGCAGCTTATACCAATAACTTTGCTGGTTCAACTACAACAGTATTATTTGATATCGATTCAACTAACGATTTATTGGTTAGACAAGATCCACCAAATAGTGGCGGTATTGTAAGTGTTGGCGCATTAGGCGTAAATGTAGAAGCTGCAAACGGTTTCGATATTGGTTCTACAAGCAATATGGCTTACGGAATTTTCACTGTTGCAGGTACACAAAGGTTGTATTCTGTTAACTTAACAACTGGTGCAGCAACAGCCGGAGCAACAATTACAACAGCAGCAAGAGGCTTTACCTTAGGTTTAGGTTTTTAAGCTAATTATATAATTATTACAACCGCAGATTGGCTTTAAGCTGGTCTGCGGTTTTTTGTTTAAGCTTTCAATTAAGCATCCAATTTCTCCATCTGGAGGGGTTAGGGCGAGGATTTGATCTATATAAATTGTAGCTAATTATTGGTTGCCTAATCAGAAAAGCCATTTCAGCGCATTTTTTAGCGTTAGTCCTGCTATTCGTTTTATTTCGTCCCAACCTAAAGGTCGGTACTACATGTTCACTACTATCAGGTTTAATTTACAGCAGTTTTTGCAACTATTTAGGGTTGTTTGGCGCCTAAAATAGCAGTACTTCAATTGTTTAATAGCCCGGATTGAAGCGGTATCCCTCGATTTTTCATCGAGGATTTAGCGAAAAGCCGGATTACAGTTTCCATTAACCACTGTCTTTGCGCTTCAATTAAAATCTACAAACTTAAGATTTTCGCTCATGCACTTTAAAATAACGTCCTCTGTATCTATTGCTAATTTTCTTTTAATAACATCAACTTAACATCTTATTAATCTGTTAATTGTAATTTTGACCTATAAATTTAACCAAATGGTAGAATTAGGTATCGGAATTTGTTTAATCGTTATTATCGCTTTCTTTTTTAGTCCGTACGAGTTAACTGTAGGCGAAGAGGAAGATTAAGTATGGCAAAAAGAGAAGTAGAAATTGTAGTTATTTCTGATGTTCACTTGGGCACATATGGTTGCCACGCCAAAGAATTGCTTAAATACTTAAAAAGTATAAAACCCAAAACCATCATTTTAAACGGCGATATTATTGATATTTGGCAATTTAGTAAAAGATATTGGCCCGAAAGTCACATGAAAATTCTGCGCAAAATAATGAAGTTTGTGGCAGAAGGTGTGCAAGTTTATTACCTAACTGGAAATCACGACGAGATGTTACGCAAATTTGCCGACATGCATTTAGGAACTTTTCATCTGCAAAACAAACTTGTTTTAGAACTAAATGGTAAAAAAGCATGGTTTTTTCACGGTGATATTTTTGATGTAACCATGCAGCATTCTAAATGGTTAGCTAAAATGGGTGCAGTTGGTTATGACAGCCTTATTTTAATTAACAGTATGGTAAATTGGTGTTTGGCTTTGTTTGGGAGACAAAAAATGAGTTTTTCTCAAAAAATAAAAGCTAAATTTAAGGATGCTGTAAAATTTATTAATCAATTTGAGCACACTGCGGCAGAATTAGCAATAGAAAAAGGTTATCATTTTGTGGTTTGTGGGCATATTCATCAGCCAGAAATAAGAACAGTTTCAACTACTGATGGGCAGGTGATTTATCTAAATAGTGGCGATTGGGTAGAGAGTTTAACTGCTTTAGAATATGATAATGAGCATTGGCAAATCGTTAAATTTAAACCAAGCGATTACCAAGAAGAAGAAATAGAATCAGGTTTATTATCTGACAGCGAAGATTTGCACAGCAAATTGGATATCAATATTTTATTGCAAAAAATTAAATTAGAAGTAGGCTAAAATCTTTATCATTATGCTAGCTTCATTTCTATTTATGCTATAAAACTGCTTAAAAATATAGATATTAGGACCGGATGAAAATACTATATGCAATTCAGGGTACAGGAAATGGCCATGTGAGCAGAGCGAGAGAAATAGTTCCGCTGTTACAAAAATATGGAGAATTAGATATCCTGATTTCGGGTACGCAGGCAGATGTAAAATTAACTCAAGAAATTAAGTACCAATTGCATGGTTTTAGTTTTGTATTTGGGAAAAAGGGTGGCGTACATCATTACAAAACTTGGAGCAACATGAATTTGCCTCGTTTTAATAAAGATATGAAGTCCATTCCATTGAAAGATTATAACCTGATTATCAATGATTTTGAGCCTGTTACAGCTTGGGCCTGCAAATTACAGGGCTTAGAAAGTGTTTCTTTAAGTCACCAAGCTGCTTTTAAATCTAAAAAAGTTCCTCGTCCACGTACTATTGATTGGGGTAAGCTAATTTTAAGTAAATATGCGCCTACAACCCATCACATTGGTTTTCATTTTGAGCGTTATGATGACTTTATTTACACACCAGTAATTAGAAGCGAGATAAGAAATCTGGTGGTTAGTAATTTGGGTCATTATACCGTTTATTTGCCAGCAGTAGACGACAAATATCTGGTTAAAATATTAAAACAAATCCCTCACATTAGATGGGAAGTTTTCTCTAAACATACCCAAACTAGCTATCAAGATGCAAATGTTTTTGTAGCGCCTATACATAATGAAAAGTTTAACAAGAGTTTAGCCAGTTGCGAGGGTTTGTTTACTGGTGGTGGTTTTGAAGGCCCTGCAGAAGCTTTATTTTTAGGAAAAAAATTATTGGTAGCGCCAATGCGTTTCCAATATGAGCAACAATGTAATGCCTATGCCTTAAAGCTGTTAGGGTTGCCAGTTATTTGGGCTAGTAACAAAAACTGGTTACCTATTTTAAAAGAGTTTGTTGCCAATCCGCAAGAGCATCAATTTAATTTTCCTGATGAAACCGCCATGATTATTGATGGGATGGTTAAAAAATATGCGAGGTAATTTTTTTTGTGCCCCTAGGTTTCTTAGTTGGATTAATAAAAGCCACTTTTGCTTTTTACCATCCAAGATACTTGAGAAATATCTCATGTTGTAAGCTTTGCCTTTGGTATACTAGGTGCCTTTGGTGGTTCAAGAAAAAAATGATCCAGCCTTATTCAAAAAATTATTGCTCAAAATTTCTTTACTTTGTTGCCAATAGCAGGCATGATTAATCTTTTTAGAAATTTAAATCCGGTAAACCTTATTGTATTGGCAGCATATACCATATTCATGCGTATAGCTATTTTCATCAATTTACCAGATCAACTTAATTTTGAGTTTTTAGAGCCATATGCCAAACTACTTATTCAAATTCCTTTAGAAAATTCGTTTTCAGTAACAGTAAATTTATTATTGGCAGCGGTTTTAACTTTTATACAAGCCATTATCTTTAATCGCATTATCAATAACCATGGATTAATGGCAAAGCCGAGCTTTTTACCCGCTTTACTTTATATTACTGGCGCAAGTTTATTTACCCAATTTCTAATTTTAAGTCCACCACTCATCTGTAATTTTTTACTGATATGGATTATGGATAAGTTTTTGAAAATAGGTAAATCGCCAAATGCCATGATGATGATGTTTGATGTAGGAATGATTATCGCCCTTGGCACCTTAATTTACTTCCCCTACATTGTATTTTTAATAATGTTGTGGTTAAGCTTGTTGCTTTATCGCTCATTCAATTGGCGAGAATGGCTTTCTGGTTTAATTGGGTTTTTAACTATCTTTTTTATTATCGCTGTGTTTTACTATTGGAATGATAATATTTCTCAATTCTATAAAATATGGCGTCCGTTGGCCAACAAATTCCCATCTAATCTTAAAATTAATTACAATGATTATTTAGTGCTTATCCCGGTAAGTGTTATTATTGGCTTAGCCACACTACAGCTGCGAGAAAACTTTTTTAGAAGTTTTATAAGCACAAGAAAGGCATTTCAAATGCTATTTTTTATGTTCATTGTTGCTTTAATTAGTTTTTACACCAAGCCAGATTTTAGAGTTTATCATTTTATTTTAAGTGTACCACCCGGTGCTGTTCTTCTAGCTTACTATTTTTCTAATGCCAAAAAGCGTTGGTTTTACGAATCACTTTTCGCTGTATTGGTATTAAGTATTCAGTACTTTTTGTTTGTTTAACCTTTTTTAACAATTTGATACCTTGAAACTTGCTAAAGATTAATAGCTTTGTGCCATAAAGTTTGATGGATTTTTCAGTTAAACTTTTTTAGCGTTAAATGTATAATCTGGTAATTGATATAGGAAATACAAATCATAAATTGGCCGTTTTTAATAACAAAGAAATGGTTCATTATGAGCGAATTACCGAGCTGGATATCGAGAAGGTAACATCGATAATTGAAAAATACGATATTAAAAATGCTACGTTTTCGAGTGTAAATAAGGATAGCAAATATTTGGGCGATTTTTTAGCACAAAAGGTTAACTATATCCCGTTTAGCACCCAAATTAAGGCTGGGATAACCAACAATTATCAATCGTTATCAACGTTAGGCTTAGATAGGTGGGCAAAAGTAATTGCAGCTAAATGCTTGTTTGCTGGTTCCAATTGTTTATTAATTGATGCAGGTACGTGTATTACCTATGATGTTTTAACTGCCGAAAAGGTGTACGCTGGAGGAAGCATTAGTTTAGGTATCCAAATGCGGTTTAAAGCTTTAAACCATTATACAGGCAGATTGCCATTAATAACTTGGGATAAATTAAACGATGAAATACCCAAAGGCAACAATACAGAAAATGCCATTATAAATGGTGTTTTGCAAGGTGTTGTAAATGAAGTTGAAGGTTTTATTGCGGCAGAAAACAATAAAAATTCGGCCCTAAAAATAATAATCACCGGTGGCGATGCAGATTTTTTGAACAAACAATTAAAAAACAGCATCTTTGCCCCCCAAATTATACACGAACCATATTTGGTTTTAAAAGGATTAAATGAAGTCATTACATTATCGCATGTACAATAAATTGAAATATACGTTTGCAGTTTGCTTATTATGCGCAAGCATGCTTACAAACGCTCAAGTTACCACTCAATCTCCGTACTCTAAGTTTGGAGTTGGAAACATCAAAGGGTCGTTATTGCCACAGTTTAGAGCAATGGGCGGTATCTCTACTGCTGTTTACAGACCTGGATACTTTAATAACATCAATATTCAAAACCCAGCTAGTTATGCAGCTATTAGTGCCACTACATTAGACATTGGTTTAACGGGTGTAGTAACCGAATTGAGCAATAGTTCTTTAAGTGAAAACAGCTTTAATGCAAGCTTAAGTCACGTTGCGATGGCATTTCCTCTAACCCGTAAATCTGCTTTAAGTTTTGGTATTTTACCTTATTCTCAATTGGGTTACGATTTTAAGAATACAGTTCAGGTAGGAACTAATTCTGCTAATACTAAAACAGTTGATTACAAATATACTGGAGAAGGTGGTTTAAATAAAGCTTATATCGGTTATGGTGTACAGTTTGGCGATCATTTTAGAGTTGGAGCTAATGTTGAGTATCTTTTTGGTAATTTATCAGAAAGCAGATCTACTGAATATGTGAACGATCCAGGTTCAATCAACTCAAGGTTACAATCTAAAAATAGCGTTGGCGGGGTTAATTTTTCTTACGGGGCGCAATATGATATCCGTTTAAATAACAAAACATCATTGGTTTTTGGTTATTCTGGTTCGGCAAATTCAAAAATCAACTCAGAGAAAAGCAACGTAGTTACTCAGTATAATATTGCTAATGGCGAAGAGCAATCTGCTTTTGATACTTTATCTATCGTAGAAAACAGGCCTACAAATTTGAAATTACCTTTAGTACATAATTTCGGTTTTACCATTCAAAAAGATAACAAATGGTTAGTAGGTGCCGATTATAGAATGGGTAAATGGTCTAATTTAACCATTGATAATGTAAACCAAGGTTTACAAGATACGTATGGCGTTTCTGTTGGTGGTCAATTTACACCAGACATTACTGCTATAAACGGTTATTTTAAAAGAGTAGATTACCGTTTAGGTTTCTCTCACGATAAAACATATATCCAAGTTAATAATCAAGATATTAAACAAACTGCAATCACTTTCGGGTTAGGTTTACCACTTTATTCTATGTCTCCAAGATCATCGGTATATAAAATGAATATAACTGCAGAGTTGGGTAAAAGAGGTACAGTAAGTAATGGTTTGTTGCAAGAAAAATTTGTTAATATACATTTAGCCTTTACGTTAAATGATGGTACTTGGTTCCGCAGGTTTAAGTTCGATTAATGAAAATTTTGGGTATAAAAGCTACATTTTTATCATGCTTGGTGCTATCTGTCTTAACTTTAGCATCTTGCAATGATGATGATTTAAAAAATACCGACACCATTTCTTCAAAAAAAATCACGCTTAGTAAAGATAGATCTATTGATGTAGATGTAATTTACAGTGACTCGGCCTATGTAAAGGCAAAAGGTTTTGCACCTATTTTAGATAAAGTTACACCATCTGTAGGTGCTATCTATAATGAAATGCCAAAGGGAGTTAAAATAGAATTTTTCGATAAGTTCTTAAAAAAAACAGGTACAATTACCTCTAATTATGCCATTCAAAAGCAAACTGAAAAAATCACCATTTTCAGGAAAAATGTAATCGTTGTAAGTGATAACATTACATTTACTACCGAAGAGTTAACTTGGGATGAAAATAAAAGGATGTATTATTCTCCTTATGGCACAGTTACCACTAAAGATGGCGACGTAATAACGGGAACAGAGTTTTTTGCGCCCCAAGATTTTAGTACTTATGAGATTATTGATGCAGCTGGTACAACCTCAATAAAAGGCGATTTAACACAATAATTGAACATTTTTTAGCAAGCTATCTATCTAATTTTCATAGGGGATATCAAATTCAATTTAATGTTTCCATATTAATTGCAAATTTGTATCTTGCGCCCTCTTAAAAAAAATAAAAAATAAGAAATAATATGGGAGTAATGACGTTCATGCGTACCAAGATGGGATATTTTCTAGTAGGAGGTATCGCTGTGGTATTGGCATTATTTGTTTTAGAGCCTTTGCTTACACAAGGTACTGCAATGTATGGTTCTTCACAAAGTAAGGTTGGTTCGGTAGATGGAGAAGATATTGAGTACTCAGAATTTAATCCAAAGGTTGAGCAAAGTTTAGCACAATTTAAGCAACAGTATGGTGGCAATGTAAATGCACAAATGCAAGCTATGGCAATGGATAATGCATGGCAGGCAGAAGTTGGTGCTATCCTTTTAGGTAAAGAATACAACCGCTTAGGCTTAACAATTTCTGATGTAGAGCTTTTCGATTTATTGCAAGGTAAAAATCCTAGTCCGCTAATTGTACAATACTTTGGTAACCAACAAACTGGCGAGGTAGATAGAGCTGCGGTTTTAACTTCATTAAAATCTCAATCAAAAGATCCTAACTTGAAAAAGCAATGGGATATGTTGCAGGCTGAGATCGAAAAACAAGCTTTACAACAAAAATATGCAAACTTGATTCGTAACTCGGTTTACGTAACTTCTGTTGAAGCGAATGATGAATACATCAATCGTAATAAATTGGCAAACTTTAAGTATGTGAATTTGGATTACAGCTCGATATTAGATAAAGACGTTAAACTTACTGACGCCGACTATAAAGAATATTACGAAGCAAATAAAAAACGTTTCGAAAACCCTACAGAAACTAGAAGTTTTGAATATGTAAGTTTCAGCATTAAACCTACAGCAACAGATAGCGCTGCAGTTAAAGGTCAAATTGAAAAATTAGCCGCAGATTTTAAAACTACTCCTAACGACTCGTTATTTGCAGCGAATAACTCAGATGTAAAGGTTCCTTATACTTATATCTCAAAAGGCAAATTAGCTCCAGCAGTAGATTCTGTAATTTTCAACTATCCAGCTGGAAGTTTCTACGGTCCGGTTTTTTCAGATAATTCTTATAAACTAATTAAGGTTATCGCAAATAAATTTTCGCCAGACTCTGTTAAAGCTAGCCATATCCTTTTAGACCCAAGTAAAATTGGTGGCGAGGCAAATGCAATGAAACTAGCAGATTCGTTAAAGAAAGTATTGCAGGGCGGCGGAAGTATGGCTGTTTTAGCTAAAACTTATAGTGTGGATGGATCTAAAGATGCTGGTGGTGATGTAGGTACTTTTGCTCGTGGTGCTATGGTACCAGAGTTTGAGAATGCTGCATTTGATGGTAGCACTGGTGATATTAAAGTTGTTAAATCTCAATTTGGTATCCATATTTTAAAGATTGAAAAACAAATTGGTTCTTCTAAAGTGGCTAAATTAGCTTACATAGAGAAAAACTTATTGCCAAGTACAAAAACTAGAGATGCAGCTTACAAAAAAGCTTCTGCATTTTTAAATGAAGTAAAAGGCGACAATTTTGCTGCTTTAGCACAAAAGAATGGTTATAATGTAGGCGTAGCCGATAAAATTACACCAACTCAAGGCTTTGCTCCTGGTTTAGATAATCCTCGTCCATTAATTAAAGATGCTTATTCAGCTGATAAAGGTGATGTGCTATCTACAGTTTACACGATGGATAATGCATTTGTTGTTGCTCATGTTACTGAAGTGCAGCCAAAAGGTCAATTGGAGTTAGAAGATGTTAAAAAACAAATTCAACCAATGGTAATGAATGCTGTTAAAGCAAAAATGTTAAAAGAGAAATTAGAAAAAGCTTTAAGTGGATCTTCAAACATACAAGCTGTAGCGCAAAAAGTTGGTAAAGCAGTAGCTCCAGTTCAAAACTTGGTGTTTGCAAATCCAATTATTCCAGGTTTAGCACAAGAGAATAAAGTTGTTGGTGCTGTATTTGGTTCTCAAGTTGGTAAGCTATCTAAACCAATTGAAGGCGATAAAGGTGTTTATGTTATTTCTGTTGATGGATTTACAAATCCAGCTCCAATAGGAAATACCTACAAACAAAAAGAAACCATGATATTGGGTGTTACACAACGTTCATTAGGTGCAGCTTTCCAAGCATTGCAAGAGAAAAGCGACATCAAAGATAATAGAGTAAGATTCTATTAATCAAATCAAAAGATAATGAAAAGCCTGTGGATAATAATTCACAGGCTTTTTTTTGCAACTTCGTCATTGCCAGCTCCCGAAGTAAATTCGGGATAAATCTTCTGGCAATCTTAATGCCTTGTAGATTAATTGAGTAATACAACTATTGCATTAGTACTCCCACCTGCGTAGGGATGACACAGATGAGTTTCTTATTTGTTTTTTCATCGTAAAAAGATGGGATAATAATTCTTATAAACCTGAGTGACTGATTCTCCAAAGAATATTTTGTGTAATTTTGTGTTAGTTCTGAATGCTCAGGATTTATTTTGTTTTGCGTAAAATGGATATTCAAGAAAACATTGTTAATAAAGTAGCTAGTAGTGGGTTGGTCACCTTAAATTTGGAAGATTATTTTCATGAAGGAGAGCGATTGGTGTATGATATTAAAGACAATTTATTTCATGGACTGATTTTAAAGGAGCAAGATTTTAGAGCCTTCATTAAAGAGCACAATTTTGAGCAATATGCTGGTAAAAACATCGCTATAACTTGTAGCGCTGATGCCATTGTACCTACATGGGCCTATATGCTTTTGGCAAATAGGATGAAACCATTTGCAAACGAAGTGGTATTTGGTGATTTAGATACTTTAGAGACCGTTTTGTATACCAAGGCACTTGCTAAAATTGACATCCAATCGTTTGCTGGTGAAAGGGTAGTAGTTAAAGGTTGTGCAGATTTAGAGGTGCCTGTATCTGCTTATGTAGAGATTACTGCATTGCTTACTCCAGTTGCTAAAAGCATCATGTACGGAGAGCCTTGCTCTACTGTTCCTATCTTTAAAAGGAAGGACTAACAATTTTGGATTACTTTTTGTTTGCACAATGATATTGTTATTTTGCACTGTTGAAAAATAGCAGGACACACAAAAAGAACCACATACAAATGAAAAAGATAATCCTTTTATTCATACTTGCCTTAAGTAATCTATGGATATTTGCGCAAGAACTTCCCCTTAAAAAAGATGCAGCTTTTCAAGAAGGAGAGGTTTTGCAGTATAAACTCAAATATGGTTTTATCACAGCAGCAGAAGCTACTATAAAAGTACTGGCTAGTGATTTAAAGTTTGATAATAAGCCGACTTATAGATTAACAGTAGATGCACAAACCTCTGGTACTTTCGATGTATTCTATAAAATTAGAGATCATTATGATTCGTATATAGATAAAACAGATCTATTACCTTATTTCTACCAAGAAAACATCAGAGAGGCAAGTTACAGAAGAACAGATAAGGCTAGATTTTATCAAGATAATAAAAAAGTTGTAGCTAACAAAGGCACCTTCACAGCGCCAACTACACAAACCTTTGATTTGGTTTCTGCCTATTATTTTTCAAGAAGCTTAGATATTGCTAAACTTAAAATTGGCGACGAATTTAAGTTAAATTATTTTTTAGGGGATGAAATCTCTCAATTAGAGATTGCCTATGTAGGAAAGGAAACCATTAAGACCAAGCTTGGAACAATTAGATGTTTAAAGTTTAGTCCGTCTATTAAACCTGGGCGTATTTTTAAAAAGGACAGTAAACTGTATCTTTGGATCACCGATGATGGTAATCGGGTGCCTGTAAAAGCTGAGGTAGAGATTTTAGTAGGTTCGGTAACTTTAGAAATTAAATCTGCTGAAGGCCTAAAATATCCGATAGGAAAATAGGTAAAGTTGTAAGTCGTGTTGGTGAAGTTGATCATTCAACCTGACAACTTTACCACCAACAATATTAAAAATGATAGAAGTACAAGGCACTTTGGTGCATGAAGATTTGATAAGCGAAAGCTTTGTTTGCAACCTTAATAAGTGTAAAGGGATTTGTTGTATTGAGGGAGATGCTGGTGCGCCTTTAGATCATGCAGAGACTGCTATTTTAGCAGAAATTTATCCAAAAATAAAACATCTGCTTGCCCCAAAAGGAATTGTAGCTATTGAAGAACAAGGCACCTCGGTAATAGACTTAGATGGCGACCTTACTACACCTTGTGTTGATGGGAATAAAGAATGTGCCTATGTTACTTTCGAAGGTGGTATTACAAAATGCGCTATTGAGAAAGCCTACGAACAAGGCTTGGTAGATTGGAAGAAACCCATATCTTGTCATCTTTATCCAATTAGAATAACCCAATATCCAGAATTTGATGTTTTGAATTATGACAGATGGCATATCTGTAGCGATGCATGTACCTTTGGTAGAGAATTGAAAGTGCCAGTTTACCAGTTCTTAAAAGATCCATTAATTAGAAAGTATGGCGCAGAATGGTATGCAGAGTTAGAAGAAAGTGTGAAGGGTTAAGTTGAGTTAAGAAGGTGTTGAGTTAGGGTTTAAGATGGATCGCTGATAAAATTAATCAGGTAATTAATTATTTAATCAAAAGAAATACAATATTTAAGTTATGAAAGGTATCATTTTAGCAGGTGGAAGCGGAACCCGTTTACATCCTTTAACATTAGCATGCAGTAAACAAATGATGCCGGTTTACGATAAACCGATGATTTACTATCCGTTATCAACTTTAATGTTGGCTGGTATTAAAGAAGTACTCATCATTTCAACACCTCATGATTTACCTAATTTCGAAAAATTATTAGGCGACGGAAGTCAAATTGGATGTAAGTTTAGTTACGCAGTTCAGCATGAACCTAATGGTTTAGCCCAGGCTTTTGTAATTGGAGCAGATTTTATTGGAGATGATAAGGTGGCCTTAGTGTTGGGGGATAATATTTTTCATGGTGATGGTATGGCCAAATTATTACAGGCTAGTTCAGATCCTGATGGAGGAGTGGTTTTTGCCTATCAAGTTTCGGATCCCGAAAGATACGGCGTAGTAGAATTCGACGAAAATAAAAAAGCAATATCTATAGAAGAAAAGCCAATAAAGCCTAAGTCAGATTATGCTGTTCCAGGTTTATATTTTTACGATAATTCTGTTGTAGAAATTGCTAAAAACATTAAACCATCACTACGTGGTGAATATGAAATTACGGATGTAAATAAAGTTTATTTAGAGCAAGGCAAATTAAAAGTTGGTGTTTTGAGTAGAGGAACCGCTTGGTTAGATACAGGTACTTTTACTTCTTTAATGCAAGCTGGCCAATTTGTACAAATTATTGAAGAACGACAAGGCTTAAAAATAGGCTGTATTGAGGAAATAGCTTATCGGATGGGTTTCATTAATGCAGAGCAATTGAAGGCAATTGCAACCCCTCTAGTTAAAAGTGGTTACGGTGAGTATCTCTTAAGAATTATTAAATAATCAATTGATTTAATGTTTTTAATTATTCATTAATTGAAGCGCATTCAGCTGTAATAGTTTGGATGCGCTTTTTTATATTTTGGATTGGTTATCTCTTAAAATGTTTTTGCTCAACTATACATTAACTATACTTCATCCCTACTTGATCTATGCTTCATCTATACTTGAGCTATGGCTTATCTTTTCTGCTGCTGCTATTCTAGAAAATTCTAATTTCTCAGCTTCTGGGGCAAAAATGTATTATGTGCTTTATTAAGAGTCATAATGCTTGGTAGTTAATTTAATTATTTAGCCTAACTAAATTCAAGCCCAATGGTTTAGCCATCGCAATAAAATGTTCATTTTAGTATGGCTGACGTTAAAACAGAAGTTATTTATATTCAGGTCTACTGATTATAGTAATGCATACCTAAATGGTCAAAGGAATTAAAAAAACACTAGATGTAATTTTAATCTCATAAAGGCAAAATTTATTACTTACCTTTGCCAGCTTAAGAAAAATAGTTAATTCATGAAAGTCGCCTTAATAACCGGAGTTACCGGGCAAGATGGAGCTTATTTAGCAGAGTTTTTGTTAAAAAAAGGGTATTTTGTTCATGGCATCAAAAGACGAAGTTCTCTATTCAATACTGATAGAATTGATCATTTATATCAAGATCAACATGAAAATAATGTTCGTTTCAAATTACATTATGGCGATCTAACCGATTCAACCAATTTAATTCGTATTATCCAAGAAACCCAGCCAGACGAAATCTATAATTTAGCGGCGATGAGCCATGTGCAGGTGAGTTTTGAGATGCCAGAATATACGGCAAATGCTGATGGCATTGGTACATTACGTTTATTAGAAGCAGTACGCATATTGGGGTTAATCAAAAAAACAAAAGTCTATCAAGCTTCTACCTCAGAATTATATGGTTTAGTTCAGGCGGTGCCACAAAGTGAAACCACTCCTTTTTATCCGCGTTCACCTTATGCCGTAGCTAAAATTTACGGCTATTGGATTACAGTAAACTACCGTGAAGCATATGGTATGTTTGCGTGCAACGGAATATTGTTCAATCATGAAAGTCCGCTAAGAGGTGAAACCTTTGTTACACGTAAAATTACCCGTGCAGCCTGTAAAATCGCTTTAGGGTTGCAAAATTGTTTATATTTAGGTAACCTATCTGCCCAAAGAGACTGGGGTCATGCTAAAGATTATATTGAAGCCATGTGGCTAATCTTACAACAAGAAAAGCCAGAAGATTTTGTGATTGCTACAGGGGTCACTACTACTGTACGTGATTTTGTAAAAATGAGCTTTGCCGAATTAGGAATTGAAATTGAGTTTTCTGGAAAAGACGAAAATGAGAAAGGCGTAATTATTGGTTTCGATGTTGAGGTTGTTAAGAGGTTAGGATTAGATGAAGCTAAATTATTTTTAGGAACTACAGTGGTTAAAGTTGATCCAAAATATTTTAGACCAACTGAGGTTGATTTATTGCTGGGAGATCCCACAAAATCCAAAACTCAGTTAGGTTGGGAGCCTAAATATAATTTGCCTGGCTTGGTACAAGATATGATGATGGCCGACTTGAAATTGATGAAAAAAGATGAACATTTGAAAAATGGAGGGTTTAATACTTTAAATTATTTCGAATAATAAAATACCCGAAATTCAGTAGTCAGAATTTCAATGTTTTATCTACTTTTGCATACTGTTCATCTACAAGAATTGTAAATAGCTGTTTTTTTTAGCATCATTGAACAATTTTTAAGAAGAGCAACGAGCCTAAATGGTTCGCTTTTGAATGAAAATAACTTATGAAAAACAAAATTCCCTTAATAGTTCTCATTTTTTTATCTGCGATAACCCTTACGATACCAGTTTTAGCGCAAAGCAATTATGCTGATGTTAAAGTAGATCAGTTATCTGATGCGCAAATTTTACAAATGATCAAACAGGCAGAATCTATTGGTTATAGCGAAGCGCAATTGGAGCAAATGGCAGGAGCTAGGGGGATGAAAGCCGAAGAAATCCAAAAATTAAGAGCACGAGTAACCAAACTACGTAGTTCAGGTACAACTTCAACACAAGTAGATACAAAAGGCGCAAATGGTGCAACTGGACGAGAAATGAGCGAAACTACTGATGGAGGATCTGTTACAAATGAGAAACAAGAAACTGATCAAGAAGTGGCACCTAAAATTTTTGGATCAGAATTGTTTCGGAATGGCAACATCACTTTCGAGCCCAATTTAAGGATTGCTACTCCTAAAGGATATGTTATAGGACCTGATGATAAATTGTTAATTGATTTAAATGGAGACAATGAAGCAAATTACAATCTTGGTGTAAATGCAGAAGGTGTAATTACCTTGCCCTATGTTGGCAGAATTTCGGTTGGTGGGTTAACCATTGAAAACGCTACTAGCAAAATTAGAACTGCAATGCAGGGCACTTATCCTGCCCTAAGATCAGGCAGAACAAATCTATCGATCAACTTGGGGAATATCAGGAGCATAAAGGTAACCATTACAGGGCAGGCTGTAAGGACTGGTACCTTTACAATTTCTTCACTTTCTTCTATTTACAATGCTTTAAACTATGCTGGTGGGCCAAATACCAATGGTACCTTCCGTAACATCCAATTGATAAGGAACAATAAGGTGATCAGAACTATTGATGTATATAATTTTTTACTGAAAGGGATCCAACAGGGAGATATTCGTTTACAAGATCAGGACGTGATCAATATTCCTGTTTTTGAAAAACGAGTAGAGATTGATGGAGAAGTAAAACAGGCTGCTTTGTTTGAAATCGTTTCGGGAGAAACCTTAAGTACATTGATCGGTTTTGCCGGAGGATTTACCAGTGAGGCCTATACTTCAAAAATCAAAGCTTTTCAGAAAACAGCCAAAGAAAGACGAATAACAGATATTGATGCGGCAGAATTTGCGAGCTTTGTGCCAGCCAATGGGGATAAATTTATAGTAGAGCAAATCTTGGATCGTTATACCAATCGTGTTGAAATTATTGGAGCGGTATTCAGACCAGGGCAATATGAATTGGAAAGTGGTTTAACCTTAAAAACATTAATTCAGAAAGCAGACGGCATTACCGAAGACGCATTTTTAAACCGTGGTTATATCAACAGATTAAATTCAGACAACACTGCATCACTCATTTCATTTGATGTAGCCAAAATTTTGGCAGGGGCTGAACAGGATATTGTTTTACGTAGAGAAGATAAAATCACCATCAATTCCTTATTTGATTTGCGTGATGAATATAAAGTGAGTGTACAAGGTGCAGTTAGGGCTCCTGGTACTTTTGAGTATGCGGATAACATGACCTTGGAAGCTATTATTCAGTTGGCTGGAGGTTTTAGAGAAGGTGCCAAACCAACCAATATTGATATCGCCAGAAGGGTAAAAAATTCTGATGCCAGATCCTCTTCCGCCATTACTGCTCAGGTTTTCACTATTGGAGTGGATCCAAATTTACAATTGTTAAGCGATAGCAGTTTTGCCTTACAGCCGTTTGATATTATAACGGTGCGCATCGCAGAAGGATATGAGGTTCAAAAACAGATTACCATACAAGGAGAGGTTGTTAATCCAGGTACCTATACCATTATGCGTAAAGATGAAAAAATTTCTGAAATTATCGCTAGAGCCGGTGGTTTAACTTCATCTGCTTATACAGAGGGTGCTTCTTTAAAACGCCCAGGTGCAGAAAGGGTTAATCCTAATGATAAAAATGCAATCAATAACCAAGATGAAGAAAGTAAAAAGATTGCTAATCTGAACCGTGTTCAAGAAACGGGAGCAACTGCCGTAGAGCAGCAGTTGATCGAATCGGATATTGTAGGAATTGATTTGGTAACCATTCTAAAAAAACCAAAATCGAAATATGATCTGATCGTAGAGGAGGGGGATGTAATTCGTATCCCTAGACAACTGCAAACCGTAAAAGTGACTGGAGAAATTTTAAACCCTAATAGCATTGTGTACTTAAGTGGTAAAAGTTTTAGGCAATACATCGATGGCGCGGGTGGTTTTACCAGTTCTGCCTTGAAAAGTAATGCTTATGTGAAATATGCTAATGGTTCTGTGGAATCGGCAGGGAAATTTTTATTCTTTAACAATTACCCAAAGATTAAACCAGGTGCAGAAATTATGGTACCGAAAAAGGCAGTTAGAGAAAAGATGACAGCTCAAAGTTGGATTGGATTGGGCACTGCTGTAGCATCTTTGGGAGCTATAATTGTGAGCTTATTAAGGTAGTAATTATCTCAAAATATTTTATAATAACTCATTAAAAGAATTTAAGAGCAAAAATCTAAATATGACAAAAGATGGTCTAAAAAGAAGCGATCAGGATAGTGACGAAATTTCAATAAAGGAACTGGTATTAAGCTTTCGTAGATGGTGTATTTATCTATATTCAAAAAAATATATAATAATAATTTTTTTAATTGTCGGAGGTTTATTTGGGTATATATATGCAACCATAAATAAGCCAAGTTACATAGCAACTACAACTTTTGTATTAGAAGACGAAAAGGGTAGTGGTGGTGTAGGTAACTTGGCTGGGCTTGCTTCAATTGCGGGAGTTGAAATTGGTGGTGGAGGGGGTATTTTTCAGGGAGATAATATTTTACAGTTATATAGATCACGAAAAATATTGGAACAAACTTTGCTTACTAACATAGATTATTTGGGAAATAAGGAGCTATTAATAGATCGCTTTATCAAAATTAATAATAAAAGGGATCAATGGAAAAATGATGTCAAATTACAAAATATTACGTTCACAAAGTACAGTCCATCTAAACACGAGAGTAATTTAGCAGAAGATAGGTTGAGGGATAGTTTAATTGGAGAATTCGTTGTTGATCTAAATAAAAACTATCTTACTGTAGCCAAACCTGACAAAAAATTGAGCACTATACAAGTTGATGTAAAAGCTAAAGATGAGGTTTTTGCAAAACTTTTTAATGATGAATTAGTTAAAAATGTTAACCAATTTTATATTTCAACAAAAACTAAGAAGACCTTACAAAATGTAATCATTTTGCAACATAAAACTGATTCTGTTAAAGCTGAAATGAACGGAGCGATATATCGTGCGGTTGCAGTTGCTGATGCTACTCCGAATTTAAATTTAACAAGACAGGTACAAAGGGTTGCTCCTGCTCAGAAAGCTCAATTTTCGGCTGAAACTAATAAAGCAATACTTTCTGAGATGTCAAAAAATCTTGAGATATCAAAAATGTCATTGTTAAAAGAAACACCTTTAATTCAAATAATAGATCAACCTATATATCCACTTAAAATTGATAGAATAAATAAATTAAAAGCAATTTTAGTAGGTATTATTATAGGCAGCATCGTAGCTATGCTTATTATTATATTTAACAGAGTTTATAAAAATTTAATCAATGAATAAACAAAAAATAGCAATAATTGGTTTGGGCTATGTAGGCTTGCCCCTAGCTATCGAATTCGCCAAAAAATATACAGTAATTGGTTTTGACATTAGTAAAAACAGAGTAGAGGAGTTAAAGTTAGGTGAAGATAGAACTCAAGAAGCAGACTTAGCTACGTTGGAATCGGTTCAGAATAGAAATGATGGAAAAGGACTGTCATTTTCATCTTTAATCAACGAGATTGAAGAATGTAATATTTATATAGTTACCGTACCTACTCCTATTGATCAATTCAAAGCGCCCGATTTGACGCCTTTGCTAAAGGCATCTGAAATGTTAGGTAAAATTTTAAAAAAGGATGATATTGTTATTTATGAATCAACTGTATACCCTGGTTGTACAGAGGAGGATTGCGTTCCCGTATTGGAAAAATTTTCTGGTTTAAAATATAACCAGGATTTTTATTGCGGATATTCACCAGAAAGAATCAATCCTGGCGATAAAGTAAATACCTTGACTAAAATTAAAAAGGTTACTTCGGGTTCAACTCCAGAAATAGCAGAAGTTGTAGATCAGTTATATGGAAGTATTATTACTGCAGGTACACACAAAGCACCTAGTTTAAAGGTAGCAGAGGCAAGCAAAGCAATTGAGAATGCACAACGTGATGTGAATATTTCATTCGTAAATGAACTGGCTTTGATTTTTGACCGAATTGGTATTGATACTAATGATGTGATTGAAGCTGCAGGTACAAAATGGAATTTTTTAAAATATAAACCTGGTTTAGTTGGGGGGCACTGTATTGGAGTTGATCCATACTATCTAGCGCACAAGGCCGAATCTTTAGGATATCACCCACAGGTTATATTATCTGGTAGAAGAGTAAATGATAACATGGGGATGTTTGTAGCTAATAAGGTAATTAAGTTAATGATTAGCAAAGGACACCTCATTAAGGGTTCCAAAGCTTTGATTTTAGGATTTACTTTCAAAGAAAACTGCCCAGATACTAGAAACACTAGAGTTATTGATATTTACAAAGAATTACAGCAATTTGGCTTAGATATAGATATTTATGATCCTTGGGCTGACGCTAATGAAGTAAAACATGAGTATAATGTTCCAATTATCAATCAATTAAATGCATCTGATTACAGGGCAATTATCGTTGCTGTATCACATGATGAATTTTTAAATATAGATTTTCAAGCCTATAAAGATAAAGGTGCTGTTATTTTTGACACCAAATCGTTTATTGACAGAAATATTGTTGACGGAAGGCTGTAGTAAAAATGATATCAACTCAAAAATATGATGTAATTGTTATTGGAGCGGGTATCGTTGGGCTATCCACGGCCTATCAGTTGAAGGTGAGCCAACCTAATCTAAAGGTTTTAATAATTGACAAAGAAGATGGTGTTTCTAAACATCAATCTGGCCATAATAGTGGGGTAATACATAGTGGCATTTATTATAAACCTGGTAGTTTAAAAGCACAGAACTGTATTGCTGGATACAAATCAATAATGCATTTTGCCGAGCAACATGAAATTCCTTATGACATTTGTGGTAAAATAATAGTAGCCACAGAAAAAAAGGATTTAGTCGGATTAAATAACATTTACCAAAGAGGCTTAGCTAATAAATTAGAAGGTTTACGGAAGCTTTCTGCGTCTGAAAGTAGAGAGATTGAACCTCATTGTGCTGCTTTAGAAGCAATATATGTGCCTCAAACAGGTATTATAGATTATCCGAAAATGTCTATCAAAATATTACAATTATTTAATGAATTGGGTGGAGATGAGGTATTTGGTGAAAAGGTTATTAGAATACAACAAAATAGTGGAGAAATTGTTGTTGAAACTAATGGAAATGCCTACAGAACACACAAACTAGTAAGTTGTGCTGGTCTATTCTCAGATCGGATTTCCTCATTAACAGAAGATGAAAATAACTTGAGAATTATTCCTTTTAGAGGCGAATATTATAAGTTAAAGCCTGAGAAAGAAAGTCTTGTTAAACATTTAATATATCCGGTACCAAATCCAGAGTTTCCATTTTTAGGGGTCCATTTTACAAGGATGATTGGTGGGGGCATAGAGGCTGGTCCAAACGCAGTTTTAGCATTTAAGAGAGAAGGCTATAAGTTTACTGACTTTAGCTTAAAAGATATGAGTCAAACCTTAAGTTGGCCCGGCTTTTGGAAAGTTGTAGCCAAGTATGGGCAAACAGGAATTGGAGAAATTTATCGATCACTTTCTAAAGCTGCTTTTACTCGGTCTTTGCAAAAATTAATTCCTGAAATTAAACAAGATGATTTAGTAGAGGGGGGTGCAGGTGTAAGGGCTCAAGCTTGCGATAAGAAAGGAAATTTGATTGATGATTTTAATATTTTACAAAATGGTAATATTGTACATGTTAGAAATGCACCTTCTCCTGCAGCAACCTCAGCATTAGCAATTGGTAAATTAATAAGTGAAAAAATTCTAAATTAAAATATGAAAGAAGCCATCCAAATGGTAGACCTAAAAGGTCAATATTTGAAAATTAAAGATGAAATTGATGCGGCTATCCAACATTGTATTGATACAACTGCATTTATTAACGGTCCTCAAGTTGGAGTGTTTAAAGCTAGTTTAGCGACATATTTAAATGTTAAACACCTTATCCCTTGTGCAAATGGAACAGATGCTTTACAAATTGCCTTAATGGCATTAGAACTAGAGCCTGGTGATGAAGTAATTGTGCCATCTTTTACTTACGTAGCGACAACCGAGGTAATTGCTTTACTTGGCCTTGTACCAGTAATGGTTGATGTAGATCCAAATACTTTTAACATAACAGCTGATCTTATTAAAACAGCAATTACTAATAAAACTAAGGTAATTGTTCCTGTTCATTTATTTGGGCAAAGTGCCAATATGGAAGAGATAATGGCTTTAGCAAATGAACATAATTTATTCGTAATTGAAGACAATGCTCAGGCTATTGGTGCAGAATATACTTTTGCAGATGGTAGAAAAGTAAAGGCTGGTACAATTGGTCATATAGGTACTACTTCATTCTTTCCTTCTAAAAACTTAGGTTGTTATGGTGATGGCGGAGCTATTTGTACAAATGATGATAAATTGGGGGCCAAAATTCAAATGATGGCAAACCATGGTCAGGTAAAGAAATATGTGCACAAATATATTGGAGTCAATTCTAGGTTAGATACATTGCAAGCTGGTATATTAAATGTGAAGTTAAAATACCTTGATCAATATTCTAGAGCAAGAGGTGCAGCGGCTTCTTATTACGACCGGGGTTTAGCTAACCTTGATGGCATCCAAACGCCTGTAAGAAATCCTCAATCAACCCATGTTTTTCACCAATATACTATATTGGTTAAAAACGGTAGAAGAGATGAGCTAAAAAAATTCTTAGAAGATCAAGGTATACCGGCAATGATTTATTACCCGATCCCTTTAAATGAGCAAGAAGCTTTTAAAAATATCAGTAGAGTTATTGGCGATCTTGAGATTTCAACCAGGTTATGCCAATCCGTGTTGTCATTACCGATACATACAGAAATGAAAGAGAATGTTCAAGATTACATCATCAATACCATCAAACAATTTTATGGAAATTAAAAACTATAAAGCTCACGAAACTGCTGTTATTGATGAAGGTTGTGTAATTGGAGACGGTGTCAGCATTTGGCACTTTTCACATATCATGCCAAATTGTATGATTGGAGAAAAATGCAACATTGGTCAAAATGTTGTGATTTCACCAGGTGTAACTTTAGGTAAGAATGTTAAAGTGCAAAATAATGTTTCAATTTATACAGGTGTAATTTGTGATGACGATGTATTTTTGGGTCCATCTATGGTGTTTACCAATGTAATAAACCCTCGTAGCGCTATTAATCGTAAAGATCAATATGCCAAAACACATGTAGGCAAAGGTGCATCTATTGGCGCAAATGCAACTATTGTATGTGGGCATGATATTGGCGCCTATGCTTTTATTGGTGCCGGTGCAGTGGTTACTAAAACTGTTCCTGATTTTGCTTTGGTTGTAGGCAATCCAGCGAAGCAAATTGGCTGGGTTGGTGAATATGGGCATCGATTAGAATTTAATGCAAATGGAATAGCTGTTTGCGTAGAAAGTAAACAAGAATATAAACTACAAAATAATACCGTTAAAAGGTTTAAATAATGGGGAGTAATAAAAAAATAAAATTTGCTGTAATTGGCTGCGGTCATATTGGTAAAAGACACGCCAGTATGATACAAGGGAATGAAGATTGTGAATTAGTAGCCTTATGCGATACAAGGCTTAAATCTGAATTAGGTATAGAGGCCTATTCGGAAGCGACCTTATTTTCTTCCGTTGATGACCTCCTTAATTCTAATTTAGAATTTGATGTGGTCTCAATCGCTACGCCAAATGGTTTCCACGAAGAACAGGCTTTAAAAGCGCTGGATAGAAACTGCCATGTGGTGGTAGAAAAACCGATGGCTTTAACCAAAGCAGGATGCGAAAAGGTAATCTTCAAAGCACTTCATAAACATAAGCAGGTTTTCTGCGTAATGCAAAATAGATATTCTCCACCTTCTGAATGGTTAAAAGGTATTTTGGAACAGGGTATCTTAGGTAAAATTTTCATGGTACAGATTAATTGTTATTGGAATCGTGACGATCGTTACTATAAGCCTGATCCAAAAACTGGCAAACCAAGTACATGGCATGGTACAAAGGCTTTAGATGGAGGTACGTTATTTACCCAATTTTCGCACTTTATCGATTTGATGTATTGGTACTTTGGTGATATCAAAAATATTGATGCTAGGTTAAATGATTTTACGCATCATAATACTACTGATTTTGAAGATTCAGGTTTTGTAAGTTTCGATTTTGTAGATGGTGGTATGGGTAGTTTAAATTACTCAACTGCGATTTGGGATAAAAATTTAGAAAGCTCAATTACTGTAATTGCAGAAAATGGATCATTAAAGGTAGGTGGCCAGTACATGAATGAGGTAGAGTATTGTCATATTAAGAATTATGAGATGCCCGTTTTAAAGGCTAGCAATCCCCCTAACGATTATGGACCTTATAAAGGTTCTGCAGCTAATCACCATTATATCTATGAAAATATTGTTGATGTAATTAATGGTCAGGGTAACATCACAACCAATGCATTAGAAGGGCTTAAAGTTGTAGACATAATTGAAAGAATATATCAGAATGCATAGTAGTCTTAAAAGATCAGAATGAAAATGGTTGAATATGATAAAAATATTCTAAAGCTGTTTACTGGAACAGCTATGGCTCAAGCCATAGCTTTTCTTGTTGTTCCTTTGATTGCAAAACAGTATGGTCCTGAACAGTATGGGATTTATGCTGGATTTCTAGCTTCAATTACAATTCTTAGCATCCTAACTACTGGTAAATATGAACTTGCAATAATGCTCCCAGATGATAAAAGAGAAGTAATTACATTAATGCAATTATGCAATTGGATTAATCTTTTAATATGTGGACTGATTAGCTTAATTATTATTTTTTCGCCCCTTTATTTTTTGAATTGGGCATTTGGAATCGAACAAGGTGATCGATTCATTTTTATGATAATCCCATTAGCTACTTTTCTTTTGGGATCATTTCAGGTATTAAATTATTGGTTTGTAAGGGAAAAAATGTTTACAATACTCTCTTTAAATAAAATTTTAAGAAGTTTCTTATTTGGAGTTTTTGCTCTTACTTTTGGTTTTTTTTGGCCGCAAGCTTTGTTGTTAGCTGTTGGACTAACGTTAAGCCATCTTTTTTCAAATCTTTTTTTGAGACAAAAAATTAAAGGTTTTAGCTTGAGACCAACATTTTTATTGAATAAAGAAGAGAGACTTAATTTTAAAGAAGTAGGTAAAAAATATAGTAAGTTTCCTACTTATATTTTACCAGCTGAACTGATGAATGTTGTATGTGCTCAATTACCTGTGTTTGTATTTTTGTGGGCTTTTAATCCTAAAGATTCGGGATATTTTTCGTTTATTTTAACTTTACTAAATATTCCAATTTCTCTTCTTGCTGGAGCCATCCTTGATGTTTTTAAAGAAAAAGCTTCAAAGGATTACCGGGAAACCGGAAGTTGTAGAGAAGCCTATATGAGTACATTCAAAAAAATGTTAATTATATCTGTATTTCCATTTATATTATTATATTTTTTTGGGAATGATGCTATAGTTTTATTGTTTGGAGATCAGTGGGCACCAGCTGGTAAATTTCTAAATATTTTGCTTTTAATGTTTTTTTTCAAATTCATCTCTAGTCCTCTGAGTTTTATTTTTTATATCGTTAATAAGCAAAGGGAAGATTTTATATGGCATATTTATATTTTGGCTACTACTCTTCTTGTTTTATATATAGGAGCAGTAATTTATAAAGATATATTATTTACTATTAAGCTTTATAGTATTAATTTTTCTATTATTTACCTTATTTACCTAGTACGATCATTTCAGCTTTCAAAACAAAAATCTACTATATGAGTTTTATAAGAAATACAGTCAAAGGAATTTATTGGGGTATTATTAAGTTCATCCCGTTTACGAGATGTATATATGAGACAAGGAATACCCAAACTCCTATTAGTTTTAGATACCTATTCTTTCAAAAAATCTTAGGATTTAATAGAGGTGCATATTGGCAAGTGCATTTCACCAGTATTATTACCTATCCACGTAATGTTGTTGCAGGAATAGAAACGTCGCCCGGGATGATGCCAGGATGCTACATACAAGGAATGGGTAAAGTATTTATTGGGGATTATACACAACTAGCTGCAAATGTTGGTATTATAAGTAGTAACCATGATCTTTATGACACTTCTAAGCATGAGGAAAGTACGGTTAGAATTGGAAGATACTGCTGGGTAGGGATGAATTGTGTTATACTGCCAAAAGTTGAGTTAGGCGATTTTACCATAGTTGGTGCAGGCTCGGTAGTAACAAAATCTTTCCCTGATGGATATTGTGTAATTGCAGGTAATCCTGCAAAAGTCATTAAATTATTAGATAAGGAGAAATGTATAGGATATGAAAGCCCTTATAAATATAACGGCTATATTCCACACCATAAATTTGAAAAATTTAAAAAAGAGAAACTATATATTTCAGAGTAAAAAGCTGCTTAATTACCAATCAAAAATATTGTATTATAACATATGAAAATTTGCACAATAATTGGCGCTCGCCCACAATTTATAAAGGCTGCTGTTGTATCGAGGGTTATTGAAGAAACGGCAGGTGTTGAAGAAGTCTTAATTCATACTGGACAACATTTCGATGCAAATATGTCGGACGTGTTCTTCGAGGAATTAAACATTCGAAAGCCAGATCATCAGTTGAAAATTGGTGGAGGAACGCATGGACAGAATACTGGTCGCATGATTGAATCAATCGAGACAGTGCTTTTAGCTGAGAAGCCAGACTGGGTTTTGGTATATGGCGATACAGATTCTACTTTAGCAGGCGCTTTGGCGGCTGTTAAACTTCATATTCCAATTGCACACGTTGAAGCAGGTCTAAGATCTTATAACAGACGGATGCCCGAAGAAATTAATCGTGTACTTACCGATCATGCAGCTAACTTGTTATTTGCACCTACAGATACGGCTGTTAATAACTTAAAAAATGAAGGAATAGAATCTGTTAAAGTTCATCAAGTTGGTGATGTAATGTATGACGCCACGCTATATTATCGTGAAAGTGCTAAACGTCCATCTTCAATTAAAGGGATAGAGGATAAATTCATATTATGTACTATACATAGGGCAGAAAATACAGATGATTTAACAAGGTTAACAAGAATTTTAGATGGGTTAAATCTAATTGCTGAAGAACATACCATTATCTTGCCCGTTCACCCAAGAACAGCAGGCGTGATAAAAAAAATGTCCTCACTAAAGTTAAATGATAATATTCAAATCATAGATCCAGTAGGCTTTTTGGAGATGCATTGGTTATTACAACATTGTTCTGTAGTAATGACAGATAGTGGTGGCGTACAAAAGGAGGCTTTCTTTCATCGTAAGCCTTGTGTAACTCTTCGAGATGAAACAGAATGGGTAGAATTAGTGGAAGCTGGCGTGAATGTATTAGCCGCTCCAGGAAGTGCCGATATTGTTCTAGCATTAAAATCGATGATTGGGTTAAAAATTGAAGAAAAGCTGAATTTATATGGTGATGGTCAGACTGGTAAGAGATTACTTGAAATAATCATGGTTAAGAAATAATTGACTACTTTTGTTGATTAGTTTAAAATGAAAGAAACGAAAATATACATACCAAACCTTTCTCTTGGTAATACCAAGTCGGTTGTGAATATGATTAATCGTCTAGGGGGTGACGTAATTATAGCAAATACGCCCAAAGAACTATTAGAAGCACAGAAAATTATTCTGCCTGGAGTTGGTTCTTTTGATGTTGGAATGCAAGAATTGAATGATGGTAAATGGATTGAAGTGTTGAATAAAAAAGTTCTTAATGATAAAATTCCAATATTAGGTATTTGTTTAGGTATGCAATTTTTCTTTGATAGTAGTGAAGAAGGAGTATTACCCGGTCTTAGTTGGATTCCAGGCAAATTAAAACGATTTGTTTCTAATGAGGAAAATCCAATAAAAATTCCTCATATGGGATGGAATGCTGTTAAAGTGTGTAAATCAGGAGGGTTGATACCTCAACAAGAAGAGGAATTACGATATTATTTTGTTCATTCATACCATGCTATTTGTGCTAATAGCGATGATGTAATTGCGACTGCATATCATGGATCAGATATTACAGCGGCTGTACAGCATGATAATATTTATGGTTTCCAATTTCATCCTGAAAAAAGTCATAGGTTTGGTATGGATTTGTTAAAAACTTTTTTATCTGTTTAAATGCTTAAACATAGAGTAATTCCCGCATTATTACTTAACCAACATGGTGGTCTTGTAAAAACTACAAAATTTTTAAATCCCAAATATATTGGAGATCCACTTAACGCAATAAGGATTTTTAATACCAAGGAGGTAGATGAGTTAATGGTTTTAGATATCGAGGCAAGTAAATTGCAACGTGAACCAAACTATTCATTGATTGAACAATTTGCAGGTGAGTGTTTTATGCCTCTGTGCTATGGTGGAGGAATTCGAACCATTGATCAGGCATATAAGATATTTAAGCTAGGAGTTGAAAAAATTTGCCTACAAACAGCCGTTCTAGATGATCTTGATCTTGTAAAAGGTTTGGTTGACCGCTTTGGAAGTTCCGCAATTGTATTATCGGTTGATGTTAAAAAGGATTGGCTGCAAAGGCCTAAACTTTATAAATCTTCTAGCAATCAGAATAGCAATAAAAATTGGTTATCCTATATAAAGGAAGCTGTTGAGGCGGGAGCTGGAGAAATTTTGCTAAATGCGGTAGACCGTGATGGCACTTTACAAGGCGCTGATTTAGCATTGATAGAACAAGCAAGTAAAGAGATATCGGTACCTCTAATAGCAATAGGTGGAATTGGTAGCTTAAAAGATATAAAAGATGCTGTTACTGCGGGGGCAAGTGCAGTAGCAGCTGGGGCTTTCTTTGTATTTCATGGCCCTCATCGTGCTGTGCTGATTACTTATCCGCAATATCAAGAATTACTAACTTTATTTAATACAAAATAACAAAATATGGCAAGAGTTTACGAAATATGTACAAGATGTGTAATGGATACTTCAGATCCAGCAATTGTATTTGATGAGCAAGGAGTATGTAACCATTGTCATACACATGATTTACAAATTAAGCGAAAAGTAGTTTCTGGAGAAGAGGGGGAAAGAAAACTTCATGAAATTGTAGCTAAAATTAAAGAACAAAATAAAAACAACGACTACGATTGTGTCATTGGGGTTAGTGGTGGAGTAGACAGTACATATGTAGCATATAAAGTTAAGCAGCTAGGTTTAAGGCCTTTAGCTGTACATCTTGACAATGGTTGGGATTCTGAATTAGCAATTAAAAATGTTGAAAATATATGTAGAAAACTTGAAATCGATTTACATACCATTGTATTAGACTGGAATGAATTTAGAGATCTTCAAATTTCCTTTTTAAAGGCATCTACACCTGACTCAGAAATTCCTAGTGATCATGCTATAGTGGTTTCGATGCTTAAAACAGCTAAAATGATTAATGTAAACCATATTCTTACAGGTTATAATGTGAAAACTGAAACACACTTGCCAGCAGAATGGTCACAAGGTCACTTCGATTGGGGATATATTAAGAATATTCATAAGCAATTTGGTAAAGTTAAATTGAAAACTTTTCCTCATTTGAATCTGATGCACTTCCTTTTCCCTCCATATAGCAAGAAATTCATTAACATACTCGATTATATAGATTTTTCTAAAAAAGATGCGATGCCAATTTTAGAAAAGGAAATTGGATGGAGATATTATGGTGGAAAACATTACGAATCAATTTATACAAGATGGTTTCAAGGATATTGGTTGCCAACAAAATTTGGATATGATAAACGTAGATCTCACTTATCAAGTGTAGTTTGCTCTGGAGAAATGACAAGAGAGGATGCAATTGAAGAATTAAAAAAATCTACTTATCCAGAGGAATTGCAAAGGGAAGATACCGCATATGTTTTAAAGAAATTTGATTTAACAAAAGATCAGTTAGATGAAATCATGAATTTGCCAAAAAAATCATATTGGGACTATGCTCCTTATGGTAGAATTTATAGAACATTTTTATATCGCTTGCTTAGGAAAATGTATAGGTCACTTAAAAAATAACTGCTGGATAAAAAATAAGAGACCTTATGAAAAAAATAATTATGCTTGCAACTTATTTCCCTCCTGCTGGTGGAATAAGTACTTTTCGCATTACCAAATTCGTTAAATTTTTACCAAAATTTGGATGTGAGCCTGTTGTTCTTACAGTAAATGAAGATTCATATAAAGAGAGTAATTTTTTAATTGATACTAGTCTACTTAAAGATGTTCCTGCAGATTTAACTATTTACAGGACTAAAATAGGGGGTAAAGCATTTGTACTTAAGGGTTTGCTTAATGGATTGCCAACAAGGTGGTTGCGTCCACTATTTTATAATATTGGTTCAATCATTAAAAAAGAGAAACCAGCCCTTTTATTTGCAACAGGTGATCCATTTTTTCCATTGCTCGTGGCTCCATTTGCAAAACGTTTTTACGGATTAAATTATGTAATTGATTTGCGTGACCCTTGGAAATTGGCAGTAATTGATAACCCATTAAAGGGAATTAAAGGGAAGATATTTGCTCCATTAAATAATTTTCTTGAACCAATTGTCTTGAAAAGTGCATCGAAGGTTATTGTTGTTTCGGAAAAAATGGCTCAAGACTACAGAGAAGCTTATCCAATGCGCTCTCCCAATGATTTTGTCGTTATTCCAAATGGATATGATCCAGATGATTACGACCCAATTCCGCCAAAGAAATTTGAAGATTTCACAATAGTTTATGCCGGAAAATTTTTAACAGGAAAGTCATTCCGAGATCCAAGCTATTTTTTTAAAGCAATTAAATTACTTAAAGATAGGGGTATACGTGTTGTATTTAAGTACGTTGGTGAAATGAATCCAGAAGTAACAAAAATAGCTCAAGAAATTGGAATTTTGGATCAATTTGAAGGAGTTGGTTACAAGCCCTATCTTGATACTATTGCACATATGAAGGGGTCAGATTTACTTCTTTTAATAGGTAGTGGACAAGAAACAGAACAAACAGGTAAAATCTTTGACTACTTGGGAAGCAAAAGACCAATCTTGGCTTTGGCTGCGCAAAAGGGAGGGATTGCTGATGTAGTAAATGGTATTGAGCAAATTACCTTAATAGAGAATAAAGATCCAAATATGATTGCTAATGCAATTGAAAAGATTTATAATTCAAGAAGTAATCTGCCTGTAGAAAGGACAAATATTTCCAAATATCTAAGAGAAAGCCTTACCGGTCAATTAGTAAAAGTATTTGAAGATGTTATTAATAGCACAATTAAAAATTAAGTGCTACAGAAAGAAAATAATCAAACTAAAATTGCGATGAAATTTTCATGATAAAATTTATTTTTAAGACAATCAGAAACATTTATATTCTTTTTATAACGATACTTGCACTACCATTTGCTTCGGTATTTTTTATAGCAGGTAGGTTAGCAATCTATGTAGGTGCATATTCTGAAGTATCGATCATTGCCTCAAAAATACCTTTTCTATTTGGGCAAAAGGTGCGTTATTACTATTATAAAGCTACCTTAGCTAAACTTGGGGAGGCAGTTATTTTTAAGTATGGTAGTTTTTGTCAATATCATACAGCAAGAATTGGCGATAGAGTATTATTTGGCTACTTTAATACAATAGGAGAAATAGATATGGGGAATGATGTGGTAATTGGTGGATATGTCAATTTCATAAGTGGTACCACACAGCATTCATTTGAAGATCAAAATCAAACCATAAGCAATCAAAAAGCAGCAGGAAGATCAATGATTACCATTGGGTCTGATGTTTGGATAGGGAGTAACTCAGTAATTGCCTCAAATGTAGGTAGCAGGTGTGTAATTGGAGCCGGTAGTGTTTTGGTTAAGCCCGCGGAAGACCAGAGTGTTTATGTTGGAAATCCAGCTAAACTGATTAAGAAAATATAAACACTAGCAAAAGGAAAACTGTAATGTTATTTAGATTTATTTTAGTTAATATTTTTTCTTTTATTAAAAGATTTTTTGCTTTTAATGCAACTATATACAATACCATTGTTTTTATCCCTCTTCTAACAGTATTAACTCCTAAGATCTCGAAGAAATCAATACTGTTTGTGTTCCTTTTTTCAATATTGCTTATAATTACAGGAAATATTGAAGCTTATGGCAAATTTATAATGTACTTTTTACTTCTTCTTGGTATACCGATGTTTAGGCAAGTAAGTTTTGAAGAATTGCTAAATAAAACATTTCCATTTTTCATATTAGTTTCATTGTATGGGATTTCACAAAAATTATTTGGCTATACTTCAATTGAGATCAATTGGATCCAATCAGGACTAAGTTTCGCAGATGAGAGAGAGTTCATTTCTGATGATATTAGACCTTTTTCAACATTTGCAAGTATGCCTGAGTTTACCTTTTTTATATCAATATACTTATATCACTTTTCTGTTCAAAAAAAAAAATTATTAATAATTTTTGCATTCTTTATGCTCTATTTGGCTGGTTCTAGAGGTGTATTTATTTCAACCTTGGTAGCATATTTTTTCGTATTTATCTGCGGAAAAAGCAATAGGAACTATCTCATATTATCTTTTTTTACATCATTATTGTTATTTCTGTTTTTAGTGTTTGTTTTTCCAATTCTTTTTAGTTCAGATAATGAGAGTTCGCGTATGCTTGCTTATGGAACATTTAATGGGAGGGTTGAATTATTAGAGAGAGTATTGTCTGAAGGATCGCTAACAAATTTATTTACTGGATTAGATTTAACTGGTTTGGATTTAGAAAATACTTTTGATAATTTATATTTTATGCTAATTGCCCATTTTGGAGTTTTTGGTGCTATATATTTTATATACTTTTTTTTAAAACAGAAAATTGATAAAAAGAGTTTTTATTTTTTTAGCATTTTTCTTGGGTACGGCTTTTATGCTGATATGGTATTTAGTTATTACCTGATGTTTCTAGTCTTTTTTGCTATCTATTCCCGTAGTAATTTAATAAATGTAGAAAGTAAGATTAACGAATCTTTAAATACAACCCCCAATTAAACTATTATGCAACGTAAAAAAAGAATTCTAGTGCTTGGACAAACCCCACCTCCATATGGAGGTCAGGCGTTAATGCTTCAAACACTTTTAGATGGAAAATATGAAAATGCTGATTTGTTTCATGTTAGGCTAGAATTTTCAAGGGATTTTGATGATATGGGAAGCTTCAAACTATACAAGTTTTGGAGTTTGTTTAAAGCAATAATTTTAACTTGGTTCTATAGGTTTTACTATGGTGCTAATATCCTATATTACGGTCCAGCAGGCCCTAATAAGTTAGGAATGTATAGAGATATTTTGCTGTTAGCTCCAATAAGATTCATTTTTAAGAAAACAATAATCCATACACACGCAGGCGGATCTAGTAGGCTTTATAAGAATCTTAACCCAATTGCGAAATTATTGTATAGAATGGCCTTCTTTAATCCAGATATATTGATTACCTTAACGGGATACAGCCATGGTGATGAGCTTGTAATGAAAGCCAAAAAGCTTTTCGTTGTACCCAATGGTATAAAGGACGAATATCCGTTATATGTAGAAAAATTAGGGATTCAAAATAATAATAATAGGCTCAATTTGGTGTATGTTGGAGCCATGTATGAGGAAAGAGGCATGATTGAATTAATAGAATCCGTTTATATACTAAAACAGAAGAATATTAATTTTTGTCTTCAATTGGTGGGCATATTTATCGATTCATCATTTAAAGAGGAGATTAATTTGCTAATCAAACATTATGAATTAGAAGATAATGTTTCCTTTTTAGGAACGAAAATTAATAATGAAAAATGGCAAATTTTTGGAGAAGCCGATATTTTTTGTTTCCCTACTCGTGTACCATCTGAAACCTTTGGAATTGTTTTAGTAGAAGCTATGCAATTTAAAGTTCCTATTGTTGCGGCAAGATGGAATGGAATACCTTTTGTAGTGGATGATCAAAAAAATGGTTTATTAGTAAATCCAAATGATGCTGTTGATTTAGCTTCAAAATTGGAAATATTAATTAATGATCCAAACTTGAGATTAATGCTTGGTAATAATGGAAGGAAAAAATTTGAAGAAAATTATTCAATTGAAACCTTCTTGAGAAATATGGATAAAGTTTTTAGTGAAGTATAAAATATGAAATTGATAATAACTGGAGGTTCTGGGTTTATAGGAACTAATTTGATTGAATTGTTGCTTAAAAATAATATAAATGAATTTATTAATGTTGATAAGCAAAAACCGCTCAATTCAGATCACAATGAATTTTGGGTTAGCTGTAATATACTTGATAAGGATAAGTTGTTAGAGATTTTTTCTAGTTATGGCCCTACTCATATTGTTCATCTTGCGGCTAAAACCGATACTGCAAGTAATAAATTGGCAGATTATTTTGAAAATACTGATGGAACAGCCAGTATAATTGAGGCTATAGAAAAAACAAATACAATTGTGCATTCAATTATTACTTCAACACAGTACGTGTATAAATCTAAAGAAAATCAAATTCCTGTCAGAGATAATGATTATTTGCCACATACTGCTTATGGTTGTAGTAAAAAGATAACAGAAGAGCTAACTCGTAATTCCAAAATGAATGCATGGACAATTATTCGTCCAACAAATGTATGGGGACCTTGGAATATGCGTTATCCTAATGAACTTTTTAGAATAATTGATAAGGGATGGTATTTTCACCCTGGGAAAACAAATCCTGTAAAATCTTATGCATATGTAAAAAACGTTGTTCATCAAATATTTAAAATTCTCCAATCAGATCTTTCAGTTGTAAATCATCAGACATATTATGTTGGAGATGAGCCAATGAGCTCTCTTAAATGGATAAATTCATTTTCTAAAGAATTAACTGGCAATACTGTTAAGTCATTCCCAATATTTTTATTGCATTTAGTGTCTTTTGGTGGAGATATACTTAAAAAAATCAAAATACCATTTCCTCTGCATTCAGAAAGGTTTAGTAATATGTTAGATAATTATGAAACGCCTATGAAAAAAACAATCGATGCTTTTGGCTTATCAAACCCAAATTTGGATGAGAATGTGAAAGAAACAATTAAGTGGCTTAAAAATGAGGGTAAGCCAAACTTTGAGTACTGGAGAAATAAATACTAATAAGTTTTTAATTGGATAATAAAGAGTAAATGTAATGCAAGAATATTTTAATGTTTCACTTGAATTTGATCATGATGTTTTTAAGGAGACCATAGAAGAGAGCTTAAAACTTAATAATAAAGGCTATGTATGCGTAGTGGATGCAAATGTTTTGACAATAGCTCAGAAAAATGAAAAATTCCGTGAAATTTTAAATAATTCAATGGTTAATACATGTGATGGCAGTTCTATTGCAATGTTAGCAGGTATGATTTACAAAAAGGATTATAGGGCATTAAATGGCCCTACAATATTTGCAAATTATATAGAAAAAAAATATACTCAGCTTTTATTGGGAAGTAATGAAAAAACATCAAATGAAATAAAAAAAATATTAGAAGATAAAGGTATCGATAGCAATCATTTATCAGTAATGCCATTGCCTTTTAAAGACGTTGATGATTTTGATTATGTTGAGATATCAAATTACATTAATACAATGAAACCTCAAATTATCTGGGTTTCATTGGGCGCCCCAAAGCAAGAAATGTTTATGGCCGCTTTATTACCTTATATAGATAGAGGTATAATGTTTGGTATTGGTGCAGCATTTAATTTTTACATAGGTAATATTGCTTTACCTGGTGCGAAAATAGGTGCTCTTAAGTTTATTTGGGTAAGTAGAGTTTTTAGTGAGCCAATGAAGCAATTGCCAAGAATATTACCATATATTAAACTTATGCCTAAGTTGTTCTTTCAAGAAAAAAGAAAATTAAAAAATAAAATAAAGAAATAAAATATTTTGAATATATTAATTACAGGTTCCAGTGGTTTTGTAGGTGTAAATTTAATTGCCTATCTAAAAAACAAAACCGAATTAAAACTCAAAACTGTAAGTAGGAAGGATTTGACTAACCTTCAAGATAATGATTTTTCCGAAAGTTCTGTAGTAGTCCATTTAGCTGGTAAAGCTCATGATCTTAAAAATACTTCAAATTCTGACGAGTATTACAAAGTGAATTTTGAGTTAACGAAGAATTTGTATGATGCTTTTTTAAAATCAGATGCAAAAAAATTCATTTTTATTAGTTCTGTAAAAGCAGCAGCTGATGAGGTACATGATGTATTGACTGAAATAGATAAACCCGATCCTCAAACCCATTATGGCAAATCGAAATTAATGGCTGAACAATATATTCAAAATCAAGCTTTGCCAATAGGTAAATCCTATTATATTTTAAGGCCGTGTATGATACATGGTCCAGGAAATAAGGGTAACTTAAACTTATTATATAAATTTGTTAAGAGAGGTGTGCCATATCCTTTAGCAGCATTTCATAATAAACGGTCGTTTTTAAGTGTAGAAAATTTGTGTTTCACGATAGCTACATTATTAGAAGTGAAAATTCCATCCGGAATTTACAATGTTGCAGATGACGATACATTATCTACTAATGAGGTAGTTGAAATATTAGCAAGTTCTATGGATAAAAGAGCTAAACTATGGGCAATTCCAACTAGTTTAATCATTGGTTTATCAAAAATAGGTGATCTTTTAAAATTACCGTTAAACACTGAAAGGTTGAATAAATTAACAGAAAATTACATTGTCAGCAATAAGAAAATAAAAGAAGCATTAAACTTATCTCTACCAATCACAACAAAAGATGGATTAAGTATTACAGCAAATTCATTTAAGGACGAGTAATTTAGTTACCATAAAATAAATATGAAAACAGCATTAATAACAGGCATAACAGGTCAAGATGGTGCCTACCTAGCAGATTTATTATTGAAAAAAGGATATGAAGTTCATGGCATCAAACGTCGTAGCTCTTTGTTTAACACAGACAGGATTGACCATTTATACCAAGATCCACACGAAAGTGATGTAAAGTTTAAATTGCATTATGGAGATTTAACCGATTCTACCAATCTGATTAGGATAGTACAAGAAGTACAGCCAGACGAAATTTATAATTTAGGTGCCATGAGCCACGTAAAGGTTTCTTTCGATTCTCCAGAATACGTTGCAAATGTAGATGGGATAGGTACGTTAAGGATATTAGAAGCGGTTAGAATTTTAGGTTTAGAACAGAAAACAAGAATTTATCAGGCCTCTACTTCTGAATTATATGGCGGCATGCCCGAAAATAAAAATGAAAAGGGATTTTATGATGAAAACTCACCTTTTTATCCTCGCTCACCTTACGGGGTAGCCAAGATCTATGGTTTTTGGATTACAAAAAACTATCGCGAAGCTTATAATATGTTTGCTTGTAATGGCATCTTGTTTAACCATGAAAGTCCGCTAAGGGGCGAAACATTTGTAACCCGTAAAATAACGAGAGCAACTTCTAAAATTGCGTTAGGCTTACAGGATAAATTGTTTTTGGGGAACCTAAATGCATTACGTGATTGGGGTCATGCCAAGGATTATGTGGAAGCGATGTGGTTAATTTTACAACAGGATATAGCTGAAGATTATGTAATTGCTACTGGTGTAACAACTACAGTGAGAGATTTTGTGAAATTGTCTTTTAAATATGTAGGGATTGAATTAGAATTTAAAGGAGAAGGTGTAGATGAAAAAGCTTATGTAGTTTCTTGTTCAAATCCAGATTATCAATTAGAGATTGGTAAAGAAGTAGTATCCGTAGATGCTTCTTATTTTAGGCCAACAGAAGTTGATTTGTTGATTGGTGATCCAACAAAATCAAAAACCCAATTAGGCTGGAAGCCAAAGTATGATTTAGCTGGCCTAGTTGAAGATATGATGACATCTGATGTAGAGCATTTTAAAAAGGAATTGATGTTAAAGACCGCTGGTTATAACGTTAAGAACCAATTTGAATAATAAGATATATAAGGAAGATTGTTTCGTCATTCTTCCTCGCAATGACGAAGAACGAAAATGAATAAAACCGATAAAATATATATCGCAGGACACCGAGGGATGGTGGGTTCTGCACTTTTAAGGAATTTGCAAGCCGCTGGTTTTGTGAATATCATCACAAGAACCTCTGCCGAATTGGATTTAAGAGATACGGTTGCCGTGGGTGATTTTTTTGCGAAAGAAAAACCAGCTTATGTATTATTGGCTGCTGCTAAGGTAGGGGGTATTGTGGCTAACAATACGTATCGTGCTGATTTTATTTACGAGAATTTGATGATTCAGAACAACGTTATACATCAATCATATTTACATAATGTTAGAAAGCTAATGTTTTTGGGTTCAAGTTGTATATATCCGAAATTGGCTCCTCAGCCTTTAAAGGAAGACTTCTTATTAACTGGACTCTTGGAGGAAACCAATGAGCCTTATGCTATTGCCAAAATTGCTGGGATAAAGATGTGTGATGCTTACCGAGCTCAGTACGGTAGTAATTTTATTTCTGTGATGCCAACCAATCTATATGGTCCGAATGACAATTATGATTTAAATAACTCTCATGTATTGCCAGCAATGTTGAGAAAATTTATGACTGCAAAACAAAAAGGAGAGCCATCCGTAACTATTTGGGGAACAGGTACACCCAAAAGGGAATTCTTGCATGCGGATGATTTAGCGGAGGCATGCATTTTTTTAATGGATAATTACAATGAGGCAGGTTTAGTTAATATTGGAGTTGGAGAGGACATCTCCATATTGAATTTAGCCAGATTGGTAAAGAAGATTGTTGGTTTTGAAGGAGAAATTGTCACAGATACTACCAAACCAGATGGTACGCCAAGAAAGTTAATGAATGTAGATAAACTTACAGCTTTGGGCTGGAAAGCAAAAACAACTTTGGAAGATGGAATTTCTAAAGTTTATAACGAAGTAAAACATAATGATTGGAGCTAACAATACCTATATTTTAATTATGGCGGGAGGTGTGGGTTCTCGCTTTTGGCCTAAAAGCCGTAATCAATTTCCTAAACAATTTATTGATATTTTAGGCTTAGGAAAATCTTTACTTCAATTAACATACGATAGGTTTTTAAAGATTTGCCCTAATCATCAAATATATATTTTAACAAATGAAAGATATGCAGAGCTTGTAAAAGAGCAATTGCCACAAATTTTACCTAGTAATATTCTCTTAGAGCCTAGTAGAAATAATACAGCCCCTTGTATTGCTTATGCAAGCTATAAAATTACCAAAACTAATCCAAAGGCAAATATAGTGGTAGCACCTTCAGATCATTTGATTTTAAAGGAAGATGTGTTTTTATCTAAAATTGAACAAGCATTATCTTTTACGGGTGAGAATGATGCCTTGTTGACTTTAGGGATTAGCCCAACTAGGCCAGATACGGGTTATGGTTATATTAAGTATAATATTTCGAGTAACGAGAATCAAGAGTCAAGTAATAATGCCAGCAATGCAGAGATTAAAAAAGTAACCGCGTTTATGGAGAAGCCATCTCTCGAAAATGCCCAAAAATATATTGCGAGTGGAGATTATGTATGGAATGCAGGTATTTTCATCTGGTCGGCAAATTCTATCATTAAAGCATTTGAGCATTATGCACCAGAAATCGCCACATTGTTTAGCAAAGGTTTGTCCAGCTATAATACTTCTGAGGAGGCCTCCTTCATCAACTCAAACTATCCTAGTGCTCCTAATATTTCGATAGATTATGCCATATTAGAAGAGGCTACTAATGTATATACAATTCCTGCTGATATTGGTTGGTGTGATTTAGGTACTTGGGCTTCTTTGCACCATGTGGTAGATAAAGATGAGGATGGAAATTCTAGTAGTTGCCAACATATCAATCTTAAAAACACCAAAGATTGTTTAATTCAATTACCTGTAGGTAAAGCTGCAGTAATTAAAGGTCTATCCGACTATATTGTGGTAGATGATGGCAAGGTATTGCTAATCTATCCTAAATCAGATGAACAGGAAATCAAACAAATTGCCGGTCAAATGGTGAAGGATTTCGGTGAAGAATATCAATAAAATTAAAGCATAGCTTAATGTTTACAGATATCGATTATTACCTTAACTTTGTAATTTATTAAGCTATGCTATCATTTTTATATTTACTAATCATATTAATTTCGTTGTTTTTCTTTGAACTTATCTATTTCAAAATCGCTGATCATTTTAACATCATCGATAAACCTAATTCAAGAAGTTCTCATACATCTATAACCTTGCGAGGAGGTGGAATAATATTTGTTGTCGCAGGTTTAATTTTTTATTGTTTTTCAGATTATCTATATTCCTATTTCATTGTGGGCTTATTGGCAATAGGTACAATCAGTTTTTTGGATGATATTCTGACACTTAACAATAAAGTAAGATTGTCGGTTCATCTTCTGTCCGTATTGTTACTATTTTACCAATGGCAGATGTTTGCTTTACCTTGGTATTGGCTTATTCTTGCAGCTATTTTTGTGATAGGAACTATTAACGCCTATAATTTTATGGATGGTGTGAATGGTATTACTGGCGGCTACAGTCTGGTAACTATTGCAAGTTTATATTATATCAATAACAATGGCATTAATTTTACCTCTAATGATTTATTGATCATTGTGGGCTTATCACTTTTGGTGTTCAATTTTTTTAATTTTAGAACCAAAGCCAAATGTTTTGCAGGTGATGTGGGGAGTGTGAGTATTGCTTTTACTATTGTGTTTTTGATAGGTCAATTGATTTTAAAGACTGAAAATTTTGGCTATATTTTGGTGTTGTTGTTTTATGGTTTGGATACTGCTACTACGGTATTTTTTAGAAAGCTGAGAAAAGAGAATATTTTCGAAGCTCACCGAAGTCATTTTTACCAATATTTAGCTAATCACTTAAAGTGGAATCATTTGGTAGTTTCGGGTTTGTATATGTTCATACAATTGTTGATTAATGGCATAATTGTTTTTTTAGTTAAGGATTCCATTATTTCTGCTTTGATACTTGCAGCTGTTTCAGCTATTTTGTTTTTGGCAATTAGGTTTATTGTGGAAGGTAAAAAACATTTAGTTAATAAGGCAGTATAAAGAAGTTTTCAAGAAGGCATTTTGATCCTACCTCTATTCCGCTATTGTTCATGTGAAATATTCTCTACTTGGAGCCTAAAGATGACGATTTGATTTAACTATAATGTCTAACTTATTGTTATAAAAAATTGTTCAAGGTAGCATTTGCAGGAGTGGTTGGTAATAACATAAAAACTTAGTTATTGTAAAAATTTTGACCTGATACAATATTTATCTTATCTTTACTTCAAACTAACCTTATTGCATTTTGTTTACTAAAATTAATATCGTTCCACGTTGGATAATTTTTCTGCTTGATTTAGGGGTTTGCCTTATCTCTCTAACCATTGCTTATTTTTTAAAGTTCAACTTCGATCTCTCCGAACTTAATGTTATTGATTTCAGTCGCAATGTATTGATTATGACTGCAATTAATATAGTTGTTTTTTTTAACGTAAAGACTTATTCGGGGATTATCCGTTACACTAGTGCGCAAGATACATTTAGGATTTTATTTGCTGTACTAATTAGCAATGGAATTTTCTTTTTTGTGAATTTAAGTGTAATAGCTTTAGGGATCAATCCATTAATATCCAACACGATCATTATAATTAATGGTTTAACAAGTTTTTTACTGTTAATTACTTATCGGGTAATGATCAAATACTTCTTCCTTTACATTAAAAATTTAAATCTAGATAAAAAGAAGGTTATTATATATGGGGCAGGTGAGGCTGGTTTAGCTACCAAAAGAACTTTTGATCATGATGCCAAGGTGAATAAAACTATCATCGCTTTTGTAGATGATGATGAACGTAAAGTAGGTAAAACTATTGATGGCATTAAAATTTTGGGCGCCAAAAAGTTGGAAGCTTTAATTACCGAACATGAGGTAGATGAAATCATTTTTGCTTCTTACACTATTCCTATCGAACGTAAAAATCAGATTGTGGATGTTTGTTTAGAGAATGATGTTGCTGTTTTAAATATCCCACCTGCTGATGTATGGGCAAAAGGTAAAATTAGTACTGCACAAATTCAAAATATCAATATTGAAGATTTGCTCAACAGAAAGCCCATACAAATAAATATTGATGGTATTCAAAATGAATTAAAAGACAAAAGAATTTTAATTACTGGCGCTGCTGGATCTATAGGTAGCGAGGTTGTACGCCAATTGATGAAATTTCAAACTGGTTTGATCATCTTGTGCGACCAGTCGGAAACCGCCCTACATAATATTTATTTAGAATTAGAAGAAACACATACAAATACTAATTTTCATGCTTTTGTTGGCGATGTTAGGGATGAGGTTAGGATGGATTATTTGTTTGAGACCTACAAGCCTCATTATGTATATCATGCAGCTGCTTATAAGCATGTGCCATTGATGGAGGACAACCCAGCTGAAGCTATTAAGACCAATGTGATGGGGACTAAAACCATTGCGGATATGGCAGTGAAACATGGAGTGCAAAAGTTTGTAATGATCTCTACAGATAAAGCAGTTAATCCAACGAATGTAATGGGGGCTTCTAAGCGTATTGCAGAAATTTATGTACAATCATTAAACAACTCATTGAGTACCGATGATTTTATTTTTAGTAATGGTTTAAGTTATATTAACGATTTAAATGTTAAACCCATTACCAAATTTATCACTACACGTTTTGGTAATGTATTGGGTTCAAATGGCTCTGTAATACCTCGTTTTAAACAGCAGATAGAAAAAGGAGGCCCTGTAACGGTGACACATCCAGAAATTACACGTTACTTTATGACCATTCCTGAAGCTTGCAGATTAGTATTAGAAGCAGGTTGCATGGGTAAAGGCGGAGAAATCTTTATTTTTGACATGGGCAAGTCTGTAAAGATTGTGGAGTTGGCCAAAAAGATGATCCGTTTGGCTGGCTTAGAGCCCAATCAAGACATTCAAATTTCTTATTCTGGATTAAGACCTGGTGAGAAATTATTTGAAGAATTATTAAATGATAATGAAAATACAATGCCTACGCATCATGAAAAAATCATGATTGGAAGGGTTAGGGAATATGTTTTCTCAGAAATTGAATCTCAAATTTATACATTGCTTCAACATGCTAAACAAAATGATGATCGACAGGTAGTCATTGCCATGAAAATGTTAGTAAAAGAATACAAATCTAAGAATTCAGTTTTTGAAGAATTAGACAACCCAGCTTAAATATCTAATATTTGCTTAGTCAAGTTTACGCATCTCATTCTTACTTCTCATTAATAAATATTTTGAGCATCTTTGTAAACGCTTTGGTTGACCCTTAGCTCTAGATACTAGCTTGATTTTATGAAAAAAACTTTTCTTTTGGGTTGTGCACTTTGCATTTCCATCGTTAGCAATGCCCAACAAATTATACCCTATAGCTATTATCAATACCAAAAGTTGAATAAATCGTTATATAGCTTAGATACTAGGTTTCATACTTCACTTAAACCAGTTATTTCTGATGATACGACCATTACTAACCAATTGGACTCGTTATTGGCGGTAGGTACAGATATAATAAGAAATACCTGGGCTGGCCGTAAATTATTTAATGAGCATTTATTGCAAGTAAATAAGGAGGATTATACCTTCTACTTAGATTTTTTACCTGATTACCAAATTGGTAGAGATAGGGAACATGGTGTCACTACTTGGTTAAATACTAGAGGATATCAGTTTGGAGGTACAATAGGTAAAAAATTTAGTTTTTACAGTAGTGGGTTTGAAAATCAAGCTCGCTTTAATAACTACTTAACAAACTACATCAATAGTAAGGGTGTAATTCCTGGTATGGTAAATGATAAATTTGGTGTTGCAAGAACCACAAAAGATTGGGCATATGCAACGGCTGTGGTAAATTACACCCCTAATAAATATTTTTCCTTTACATTAGGTCAGGATAAAAATTTTATAGGAGATGGTTATCGCTCTATGTTATTGTCTGATGTTGCTGCACCCTATCCGTTTTTGAAATTAACGGGTACCTTGGGAAATGTGAAATATATGGCCATGTGGTCTCAGTTTCAAGATCCTTTATCTCCTGCTTTTTCTTATGATAATGGTTTTAGAAAAAAATGGGGCGCTTTTCATTACTTAGATTGGAATGTAAACAACCGTTTATCATTGGGCTTTTTTGATTCGATCATTTGGCAAGATGCTGATGTTGATGGAAAAAGAGGATTTGACGTATCTTATTTAAATCCAATTATATTTTTGAGAACAGTTGAAGGCATGAATGGCTCTCCAGACAACGCTTTGATTGGATTTACAGCTAAGTATAAATTATTGAGCAACTTGACTGTATATGGGCAAGCTGCTGCTGATGAATTTACGGCTAAAGAGGTTTTTGGTGGTAATGGTTATTGGGCAAATAAATTCGCTTACCAATTAGGTGTAAAAGGATTTGATGCTTTTAAAGTAGCGGGTTTAAATTACTTAGCAGAGTTTAATACTGCACGACCTTTTACTTATACCCAAAGAAGCTCATTGTTAAATTATGGGCATTATGCTGAAGCTTTAGCTCATCCAATGGGGGCTAACTTTAGAGAGTTTTTAACGATTTGGAATTACCAATACAACAAATGGGCATTTTCAGCTCAGGCTAATGTAGCTAATTATGGCTTAAATAATGGTGAGAATGTAGGTAAAGATATCAATGAATCTTACGTAACAAGAACGAGAGAAAACGGATACAGAACTGGTGACGGTTTGAAAACTAATTTTGCTTACTTAGATGCTAGAGTTTCTTATATCATCAATCCAAAGTATAATTTAAGATTGGAAGGTGGAGCAATATTTAGACAAGAGAAGAATAGCTTGATCAATGACAAAACTACCATGGTAACCTTTGGTTTAAGAAGTAGCTTCCGTAATATTTACCAGGATTTTTAAACCCTAAATCCCCTATAGAGGACTTTTAGGTTTAAAACATTTCCGATTTAATATTTCAATCTTCCCACAGCTAAACGTTTACCCAGCTAACCATTTTCTTATAGTCTAAAATATCGCTTTGGCAATTTCCTTGGTTTGTGCAGGTTTACCCATGGTATAAAAGTGCAAAACTGGCGCCCCAAAATCTATTAACTCTTTACACTGCTTGATCATTGCAGCGGTTCCTATTTCTTTAGCTTCAGCATTACTTTTAGCATAAGATAGCGCATCAGTTAATTCATCAGGTAAATCTATATGAAAGATTTTTGGCAGTACATTCAATTGGGTTAATGTGCTAATTGGTTTTAAGCCAGGTATAATTGGTACATTGATGTCATTTTCTCTGCACTTTTTAACAAAGTCGAAATATTTCTGGTTGTCGAAAAACATTTGGGTAACAATAAATTCTGCGCCCATATCTACTTTCTTTTTCAAGAATTTAAAATCTGAATTGAGATTTGGTGCTTCGAAATGCTTTTCTGGGTATCCGGCAACGCCGATACAAAAATCACTTTTAAAAGTCTCTACATCCTCATGTAAAAACTTACCATCGTTATGGTTTTTGATATGCTCAATTAGATCTGTAGCATAACAGTGTCCGCCTTTGGTTGGTATAAAAGAATTATCTGCAGCACGAGCATCGCCCCTTAAAGCCAGTACATTGTCAATTCCTAAAAACTGTAGATCTATTAAAGCATTTTCAGTTTCCTCTTTTGTAAAGCCACCACAAATTAAGTGTGGTACTGCATCAATTTTATATTTATGGATAATTGCAGCACAAATCGCAATGGTGCCTGGACGCTTACGGTAAGCTACCTTTTGTAATAAGCCATTTTCCTGCTCTTTGTAAATATAATCTTCACGTAATGAGGTTACATCAATAAACGGTGGATTGAACTCTAGCAACGGATCTATTGCATCATAGATCCATTGAATGCTTTGGCCTTTAATTGGAGGCAAAAGCTCAAAAGAAAATAAGGTTTTACCATTTGCGTTTTTGATGTGTTCTGTGATCTTCATACCCAATCCGCCGCTGGCGGAGCTAATAATTGTAAATTGTATACTATTTATATTCTTCTCCTTTAACAGGTAGGGGAGTTAATAAGCCAAATTAGGGCTTAACCATTTTTCTGCTTCTTCTATACTCATCCCTTTTCTGGCTGCGTAATCTTCTATTTGGTCTTTCGTTATTTTTCCCAAACCAAAATATCGCGATTGAGGGTGAGCAAAGTAAAACCCACTCACGGCGGCCGTTGGGTACATTGCGTAACTTTCGGTTAGGCGTAGTCCAATTTTATTTTCAGCATCGAGCAAGCTAAACAAAGTTCCTTTTTCGGTATGCTCCGGACAAGCAGGGTAGCCTGGTGCCGGACGAATACCCGCGTATTCTTCTTTAATTAATTCTTGATTGCTCAAACTTTCTTCTTTTGCATAGCCCCAATATTCTTTTCTAACCAATTCATGCATCCGCTCTGCGAAAGCCTCTGCCAGCCGGTCTGCTAAAGCTTTAATCATGATGCTATTGTAATCATCGTGGTTTTTCTCAAATTCTTCTACCAAAGCATCAATACCAATACCGGTTGTAACAGCAAAACCACCAAAATAATCTTGCACACCACTTTCTTTTGGGGCGATAAAATCAGATAAAGCATAATAAGGCTCACCAGCCATTTTTTCTGCCTGTTGGCGAAGGGTGTGAATAGTTTTCAGTTTAAGGTTTTCAGTTTTCAGATGTGTGTTGTCTGAAAACTGTGAATTGACAACTGTTAGCTGAATATCGTCTCCAACTGAGTTTGCTGGCCAAAAGCCAATTACACCTTTGGCTGTCAGTAGTTTTTCATCAACAACTTTATTTAACAAAACTTGTGCGTCGTTAAATAGTTTTTTTGCTTCATCACCCACATTTTTATCATCAAATATTTTTGGGTAGCTACCGCGAAGTTCCCAAGTATGGAAAAATGGGGTCCAGTCGATGTAAGGAACTAGCTCTGCTAATGGATAATCCTCAAAAATTTTGGTTCCGGTAAAAGTAGGGGCTGCTGCAACTTTCGTTAAATCTATTTGAAATTTGTCTGCTCTTGCTTCTTCAATTGTTTTAAATCTTTTATCAGAACGTTTATTGAGGTGAGCTTCACGAGCTTTGTCATACTCTGCTCTAATCCCTGCTACATAATCTCCTTTAGCTTCAGGGTTCATTAATGTACTGCAAACCGTTACACTTCTAGATGCATCTAACACATGAATTGCTGGGCCTGAATAGTTTGGGGCAATTTTTACTGCAGCATGTATTCTAGACGTAGTAGCGCCACCAACTATCAAAGGAACAGTAAAACCTTCACGTTCCATTTCTTTGGCAAAATGAACCATTTCATCTAAAGAAGGGGTGATCAAACCGCTTAGGCCTATAATATCTGCGTTAATTTCTTTTGCTTTTTTAATGATTTCTTGAGCAGGAACCATAACCCCCATATCTATCACTTCGAAATTATTGCAAGCCAAAACTACACCCACAATATTTTTACCGATATCATGTACATCACCTTTTACGGTTGCTAGTAAAACCTTGCCTGCAGAGGAACTTTGGTCTTGATCAGGATTGTCTAGCTTTTCTTGCTCGATGAATGGAAGTAGATAAGCAACTGCTTTTTTCATTACCCTAGCAGATTTTACAACTTGTGGTAAAAACATTTTCCCTGCGCCAAACAAATCGCCTACAATATTCATCCCATCCATTAATGGGCCTTCAATTACTTGAATTGGTCTGGCATATTTTTGGCGAGCTTCTTCTACATCTTCATCTAAATATTCAACAATACCTTTTACCAACGAGTGTGATAATCGATCTTCAACTGTTTCTTTTCTCCATTCTTCATCTCTAACTATTTCTTTGCCTTTACTTTTAATGGTATCAGCATATTCTACCAAACGTTCGGTTGCATCATCTCTTCGGTTCAGTAATACATCTTCAACACGTTCTAATAATTCTGGCGGAATTTCCTGATATACCTCTAACATTCCGGCGTTAACAATTCCCATGTCTAAACCAGCTTGAATAGCATGATATAAAAAAGCAGAGTGCATCGCTTCGCGTACCGTATTGTTACCTCTAAAAGAGAAAGAAATGTTAGATACACCGCCACTTACTTTAGCATGTGGCAAGTTTTGTTTAATCCACCTTGTGGCATTAATAAAATCTACCGCATAATTGTTGTGCTCTTCTAAACCTGTAGCAACGGTTAAAATATTTGGGTCGAAGATGATATCTTGAGCAGGGAAACCAATTTCGCTAACTAAAATGTCATAGCTTCTTTTACAGATTTCAATTCTTCTTTCGTAATTATCTGCTTGTCCTTGCTCATCAAATGCCATTACAACAACGGCAGCGCCGTATTGCATAATTTTGCGGGCACTTTCTCTAAATTTATCTTCGCCTTCTTTTAAGGATATGGAGTTAACGATGCCTTTCCCTTGCAAACATTTTAAGCCATTTTCTATCACCGACCATTTTGATGAATCGACCATGATGGGTAATTTGGCAATATCAGGTTCTGAAGCAATTAGATTTAAGAATTTAGTCATGGCGGCTTCCGAATCCAACATCCCTTCATCCATGTTCACATCGATGATTTGCGCACCTCCCTCTACTTGCTGTAAGGCTACTGCAAGGGCCGCTTCATAATCGCCACCTAAAATTAATTTAGAAAATTTTGGCGAACCAGTAATATTTGTTCTTTCACCAATGTTTACGAAAATACTTTCGGGCGTAATGGTTACAGGCTCTAAACCACTCAAACGCATAAAAGGCTCAATGTAAGGGATTTTGCGAGGTTCTGCTTTTCTTGCTTTTGCAGCAATGCAGCCTATATGCTCTGGAGTTGTACCACAGCAACCGCCAACAATATTTACAAAACCTGCAGCAATAAAATCATCTACCAAATGAGCAGTTTCATGAGGCATTTCATCATAAGCGCCAAATTCATTTGGCAAACCTGCATTAGGATAGGCCGAAACATAGCATCCCGCTTTTGCGGCTAATTCTTCAATATGCGGGCGCATTTCTTTTGCTCCTAAAGCGCAATTGAAACCAATACTTAGTGGTTTTGCATGCATCACTGAGTTTAAGAAAGCTTCGGCAGTTTGTCCAGATAAAGTTCTACCAGAAGCGTCGGTAATAGTGCCAGAAATCATAATTTCAAGCTTTCTGCCGATTACTTCTTCATATTTTTTTATAGCAACTATGGCTACTTTAGCATTTAAAGTATCAAATATGGTCTCTATTAATAAAACATCTGCTCCTCCATCAACCAAGCCTCTCACTTGTTCGTAGTACGCTTCCTCCAATTCATCAAAATAAACTGCTCTGTAGCCCGGGTCGTTTACATTTGGCGACATAGACAAAGTTCTATTTGTTGGGCCAATAGCGCCAGCTACAAAACATTTACGATCTGGGTTAGCTGCCATAAATTCTGTAACAGCTTCTTTTGCAACTCTTGCGCCCTCAAAACTTAGTTCGTAAGAAAGATCTTCCATTTGGTAATCTGCCATGGAAATTCGCTGTGTACTAAAAGTATTGGTCTCTATAATGTCAGCACCTGCTTTTAAATATTCAAGGTGAATAGCTTTGATGATATCAGGGCGAGTAATGTTAAGTAAATCGTTATTGCCTTTTACATCATACGGGTGTGTAGCAAAGCGATCTCCTCTGAAATCTTCTTCAGTTAAGGTGTAGCGCTGAATCATGGTGCCCATTGCACCATCTATAATTAAAATACGTTTTTCTAGTTCTTCTCTAATGCTCATAATTTGTAGTAGCAAGTCGCTAGTATCAAGTATCAAGAATTCCTGATAAATGCACTAATTTCATACCTGAGACAAATATATACCCTGCACTTCGGCTCTCGATATTTGAGACACTATATGATAATAAAAGCTTATCCTAAAATAGGGAATGGTGTTCGAACTTATCTTCTCTCGCCACTGCTGAGATTAGAAATTAGCACCTTGTTGGCACAGGTTGCTAAGACTTCTTTGGGTCTATTCCCTCCATCTTTCTTAATAAGCAATACAAAGGTGCAACAAAGCATTATCAATTCCAAAAAAGTAAGTGCTAATGCCAAATAAAATTACAAAGGCTACGCAAATATGCCCAGCCATCGGTATAATATTTTGTGCTTGATGTTTATTTGCAAGCTAAACTTGAAGATCAATGATTTGAAAGATAATCCTGATAAGCTAAATTTAAACCCTTTTCTAAATTAATTTGGTGCTTCCAACCTAAATTATGAAGCTTAGTAACATCCATTAATTTACGAGGAGTACCGTCAGGCTTGCTTTCATCAAATGTAATATGGCCTTCAAATCCTACAATTTTTTGTATAAGTAAAGCAAGATCTTTAATTGTCAAATCATCGCCTGTACCAATATTAATTAAATGAGGTTCGTTGTAGGTTTGCATTAAAAAATAACAGGCATCGGCTAAGTCATCAGCAAATAGAAATTCACGCATCGGCTTTCCTGAGCCCCAAATTACCACTTCTTCAGCATTTGATTTTTTAGCTTCATCAAACCTTCTTATTAAGGCAGGTAAAACATGTGAGTTTTGTGGGTGATAATTATCGTTATAGCCATATAAATTTGTTGGCATTACCGAAATGAAGTTACATCCATATTGCGCTCTGTAAGCATCGCACATTTTTATGCCAGCAATTTTGGCAATGGCGTAGGGCTCATTGGTTTCTTCTAACAATCCTGTTAATAAATATTCTTCCTTTAATGGTTGAGGAGCAAGTTTAGGGTAGATGCAACTTGAACCTAAAAACATTAGTTTTTTAACACCATTTAAATAAGATTGATGAATAACATTATTTTGTATCGCTAGGTTTTCATACAAAAAATCAGCACGATAAGTGTTGTTTGCGATAATGCCACCTACCTTTGCTGCAGCTAAAAAAACATATTCAGGTTTTTCTGTATTAAAAAAGGCCTCAACTGCTTTTTGATCTCTTAAATCGAGTTCGGCTGATGTTTTAATGATTAGATCTGTGTAGCCTTCTTTTTGTAGTTTTCTATAAATGGCCGAGCCAACCATACCACGATGGCCAGCAACGTATATTTTCGAATTTTTTTCCAATTGAGTTTGTTTTAAGCGCTCTGCATTTTAAGGTGCTGGCCTAAGAAGCTATTGTTTTTGTAGTTCTACTAACTGCTAATTTTTTTACTTCGGCAACTATAGCACCTTTATCATATTGGCAAATTGCCCATAATTCTGGTTGTTCTCCATGTTCAATAAACTCATCTGGAATACCTAAGCGAGTTACATTGGCATTGTAATTATGGTCTGCCATAAATTCTAATATCGCACTTCCCATGCCACCTTGTAAACAGCCATCTTCTATTGTGATGACGTTTTTAAAACGTGTAAATACATCGTGTAGCATTGCTGCGTCTAGTGGTTTTACAAATCTTAAATCAAAATGTGCGGGAAAAATGCCTTCACTATTTAATTCTTGGCAAGCCTCAACAGCGAAATTACCTACATGACCAATTGATAAAATGGCTACATCTTCTCCATCGCAAATTTTTCTGCCTTTTCCAATTTCTAATGCTTTAAAAGGTCTCTTCCAATCGGGCATAACACCGTTTCCACGAGGGTAACGGATGGTGAATGGGCCAACATTTTCTTGCTGCGCAGTGTACATTAAGTTGCGAAGTTCTTCCTCGTTCATAGGTGAGGCCACCACCATATTCGGGATACATCGCATGTATGCTAAATCGTATGCCCCATGGTGTGTAGCGCCATCAGCACCTGCTAAACCTGCTCTATCTAAACAAAAAACTACATTTAGGTTTTGTATAGCCACATCGTGGATAACCTGATCATAAGCTCTTTGCATAAAGCTAGAGTAAATATTACAGAATGGCACCAAACCTTGAGTAGCTAAACCCGCCGAAAAAGTAACAGCATGTTGCTCGGCAATACCAACATCAAAAGCTCTGTGAGGCATCGCTTTCATCATGATATTGAGTGAGCAGCCAGAAGGCATTGCAGGTGTAATACCTACAATTTTGGCATTAGCCTCAGCCAATTCTACCATGGTATGTCCAAAAACATCTTGGTATTTTGGGGGTTGAGGTTTATCAGAAACTGATTTTTTAATTTCTCCAGTAATTTTATCAAATAAACCTGGTGCATGCCATTTGGTTTGGTCTTTTTCAGCTAATGCGAAACCTTTACCTTTTACGGTTACACAATGTAACAACTTAGGACCGGGAATAGCCGATAAATCTTTAATAACGGCTGCTAAACGTTTTACATCGTGCCCATCGACAGGGCCAAAGTATCTAAAGTTTAGGGCTTCGAATAGGTTGCTTTGTTTTAGTAAAGTTCCCTTAATACTTTTCTCAATTTTTTTAACGTATTTATGTGCATTTGGACCAAGTTCAGAGAGCTTGCTTAGTACACTTGATACGTCATCGCGAAAGCGATTATATGATTTCGAGGTAGTGATATTGGTTAAATATTCTTTTAAAGCACCAACATTTGGATCTATAGACATACAATTGTCGTTTAAGATTACCAAAACGTTAGAGTTTTCTATTCCGGCATGGTTCAATCCTTCGAAAGCAAGGCCAGCTGTCATGGCTCCATCACCAATTACAGCAACATGTTGGCGGTCTTTTTCTCCCTTATAATGAGAAGCTACCGCCATACCTAATGCAGCAGAAATTGAAGTTGAAGAGTGCCCAACACCGAAGGTATCATACTCGCTTTCACTGATTTTTGGGAAACCACTTATGCCATTGATAATTCTGTTTGTATGAAATTGATTTCTCCTACCGGTTAAAATTTTATGCCCATAAGCTTGGTGCCCAACATCCCAAACCAACTTATCATATGGCGTATTTAGCGCATAATGTAGCGCCACAGTAAGCTCTACTACGCCTAAACTAGCGCCAAAATGGCCACCGTTTACACTTACAACATCAATAATATATTGACGTAATTCTTGACAGATTTGCTCAAGATTTTCTTCACTATACTGCTTTAAATCAGCAGGATAATTGATTGTAGCTAATAAGGGACCAGTCTTAACTTCCATGCATTTTATTAAATTACAAATTACGGTAATTTGTTTAATAGTTTTATCATTATTTAATGTCAAAATTTACAAGATTTTTTGGCTTAAATGAAGGTTATAATTTTTATTAATTTAATACATTGGTGAATTTACTTCGCAACATTGTTTGTTAAACCCTAATACCTTATGCATTTTTCTGGTAAAACGTACAGTGTAAAGCAGATAAAACCAAATCTTTGCTATGATAATTGATACTAAATTTATAATCAAGGCCTATCAAAAAACACCCAGCAATTGTTTGTGAACAATATTTAAATGTATTGCAATGAAGGTGTTGAATTAAGGGATAAATTCATTAATTTTACCGAAAATACTTTTCCATAATGAACAGAGACACTATAATTTTTGACTTAATTAACAACGAATTAGATAGACAGGAACACGGACTTGAACTGATTGCTTCAGAGAATTTTGTAAGCAAGCAGGTAATGGAAGCTGCTGGATCTGTATTAACCAATAAGTATGCTGAGGGTTTGCCAGGCAAACGTTATTATGGCGGTTGCCAGGTGGTTGATGAGATTGAAAATTTAGCGATTGAGAGAGCCAAAAAATTATTTGGTGCTGCATGGGTAAATGTGCAGCCACATTCTGGAGCACAAGCAAATGCTGCGGTTATGCTTGCAGTAATACAACCTGGTGATAAAATTTTAGGTTTTGACTTATCACATGGTGGTCACTTAACTCACGGTTCTCCTGTTAATTTTTCTGGAAAATTATATCAGCCACATTTTTATGGGGTTAAAAAAGAGGATGGCTTAATTGATTATGCTAGGTTAGAAGAGGTTGCCTTAGCAGAAAGGCCTAAATTGATTATTTGCGGTGCGTCTGCCTATTCTAGAGAATGGGATTATGCTTTTATCCGTAAGGTTGCAGATCAAATTGGTGCTTTAGTTTTAGCTGATATTTCTCACCCAGCAGGTTTTATTGCTAAAGGTTTATTGGCAAATCCACTACCGCATTGCCATATTGTAACTACAACTACACATAAAACTTTACGTGGTCCACGTGGTGGGATGATTATGATGGGGCAAGATTTCGAAAATCCATGGGGATTAATAACGCCAAAAGGTGAAACTAGAATGATGTCATCGTTATTAGATATGGCGGTTTTTCCAGGTACTCAAGGTGGCCCATTAGAGCATATCATTGCTGCTAAAGCGATTGCATTTGGCGAAGCTTTAACCGATGAATACGGTGGTTATATTAAACAAGTTGGTGCAAATGCCCAAGCGATGGCGAAAGCATTTGTAGCTAAAGGCTATGGCATAATTTCTGGTGGTACAGATAATCACTTGATGTTAATTGATTTGCGCAATAAAAACATTACAGGTAAAGTTGCCGAAGGTGCACTAGAAAAAGCAGACATTACGGTTAACAAGAATATGGTTCCGTTTGATGATAAATCTCCTTTTGTAACATCGGGTATGCGTGTTGGTACTGCTGCAATTACAAGTAGAGGGTTTAAAGAAACTGAAATGCAAGCTATTGTAGAGCTAATTGACGAGGTTTTAACCAACCCTGAAGATGAGAGCAATTTAAACAATGTAAAAACGAAGGTGCAACAACTGGTTAGTCGTTTCCCTCTCTATAAATAAGTGATCGTATTTAATATGTATCATGTTTGAAAACCAATCTATTAGCCCAGAACAAGAAGAGCAACGCTTAAAGGCGCTCTACTCTTATGATATTTTGGGTGAAGGCTTGGAGAATGAATTGGACAATTTGGTAAAGTTGGCAGCTCAAATTGCCAACGTACCAATTGCCTATATATCTTTTGTCGATAGAGATGAAATTGTTTTAAAATCGGCATTTGGTGTAAAAAATGAGTATAAATTACTTCCTAGGCATTTAACCATTTGCGAGCACACCATGTTTTTGGATCATATCTACATGGTTCCAGATGTTCGCGAAAATTCTTATCTATCAAATTACGAAGTTTTTTCTTTATCAAAAGGCATCTTATTTTATGCAAGCGCTCCATTAAAAGATGCTGAGGGTTATGCTTTAGGATGTTTGAGTTTACTTGATAAGGAGCCAAAGCAATTAAATACTAATCAGCTTGATGCCCTAGCAACTTTAGCTGTTCAAGTAGTGGCGCAGTTAGCTCTGCGCAGAAAAAATGCACAGCTGGTGCTACAAACTAAAAAGTTTAATGAGTTTATAGATATTTTCACAGTTTCACCAGAAATACATTGTATTTTGGATAGAAACGGCTCAATTCTTTTTATAAATGATGCAGTTACCAGTATGCTCCATTATAGTGTTGATGAGCTTATAGGCGCAAGTATTTGGGATTATTGTTGTAGAGAAGATGTTAATAGAATTGTTAACGGTATTGAAGAAGGATTAAAAAGCAAGAATAAAAATTTTAATGTTGATTTTAGATTGGTAAGTAAAACCAACGAAATTAAATGGGTTGCTTGGAGCATGGTTGCCAAAGAGGGCAAATGGTATTGTTACGGCACAGATATCACCGAAAAAAAACAAGTAGAAAACGAACTTATTAAACTTTCTTTTGTAGCTAGTAAGGTTAACAATGGCGTTGTAATTAATGATGCCAATAATAAAGTTACTTGGGTAAATGATGCCTTTGAAAAAATTACTGGTTTTAATTTGGCAGATGTAAAAGGTAAACATTTAGGAGACCTTATCACTGGGCCAAAAACAGATTGGACTAAAATTGAAAATGCCAGAAAACTTACAAAAGAAAAAAAATCTTTTACCGTTGATATTTTAGCTTACAAGAAGGATCAGCAACCAATTTGGCTTTCGGTACACAATACGGTTGTATTAGATCAAGATGGAAAAGTAGAGACAGAAGTAGAGATTATTATTGATATTACAGAGAAAAAGAGGGCAGAAGAAGAGTTAGAAATATTATCATTAGTTGCAAGTAAAACTCATACAGGTGTAGCAATTACCAATCAAAACGGCGAAATTACATGGGTAAATTCTGCTCTTGAAGAACTCGTAGGTTATTCGTTAAATGAACTTAATGGCCAAATGCTAGGCAATGTATTATCAGGACCAGATACCGATAATGAGTTAATTTTCAAATCAAGAGAAAAATCGAAAAAAAAGGAAGCCTATCAAATTGAAGTATTAGCAAATAAAAAAGATGGCACAAAGATATGGCTCTCGGTTGCTAATACGCCCATAACCAACGAAAATGGGCAGCTTGAACGACAAGTAGAACTTATTTACGATATTACCCAACGCAAGCAGGTAGAGCGAGAAATGATAGATGCGAGAGAGCAGGCATTGCAATTAAGTGAAGCAAAAGAGATGTTTTTATCTGTGATGAGCCATGAAATCCGTACGCCTTTAAATGCGGTTATCGGGATGACGCATTTGTTGCTAGAAAATGAGCCTAAAGAATCTCAAATAGATGATCTAAATATCTTAAAGTTCTCTGGTGAAAATTTGCTAAACATTATCAATGATATTTTAGATTTCACAAAAATTGAAACTGGCAACCTTCAATTAGAAGCAATTCCGTTTGATTTATATACACTTTGTGTTGATATTACCAATTCATTACAGGTAAACGCAAAGAAAAGAGGTAATCGTTTGATTTTAAATTTTGATGATGCTATACCTGCTAATCTTATTGGAGATAAAACAAGGCTTTACCAAATTTTGATGAATTTACTTGGCAATGCAATTAAATTTACAAATAATGGAAGGATTTATCTGAATGTTAAACTTAAACACAATAATAACCACGAAACATTAATCTATTTTGAAGTAAAAGACAACGGTATTGGTATTCCTAAAGATAAGCAATCTTATATATTTGAAACTTTTACTCAAGCTAAGTCTGATATATCTCGCAAGTACGGAGGTACAGGTTTGGGTTTGGCAATCACCAAAAAACTGCTAAACTTATATGGATCAGAAGTAAAAGTGCAAAGTACAGAAGGTAAAGGCACTTCATTTTCTTTTGCCATTCATTTTAATAAAGTTAACGCTGGTGCTTTATTGCCCGATAAAATAGTGCTTCCAGATTTATTTACTGGAAAGAAAGTTTTAGTGGTTGATGATAATGAGGTTAATATCCTAATAGCAAGAAGATTTTTAAGCAAATGGGGTTTAGAATTAGACTTTGCCTATAATGGAGAAGAAGCTATTACCAAAGTGATGAACAATAGGTACGATTTGGTGTTTATGGATATTAGAATGCCTGGTATTGATGGTTTTGATGCAACTCGTATCATAAGAGAAATTGAAGGATCATATTATCAGGACTTACCCATTATCGCATTGACTGCATCAACCTTACATGATGAAACAGCAAAATTTAAGGAGTCAGGGATGGATGGACATATTTTAAAACCGTTTAATCCAGACGAAATTAAAAGTGTGCTAGTTCGGTATCTAAATATACACGACTTGTAAATCTATTTTTCAAATCAAGTTTAAAATTCCCCTTAAAGTAAAGGGCCGATACTTCAAAAGAAATATCGACCCTTACCATCTAAATTAACGCTCTCGATTATATAAACGATAGGAGCTATATTTTGTTTTAAAAAAGTTTAAAAAATTTAATTTAACTCATAACAACCTATAGTTGAAGGGAATATTCTATTGTTATTTTTTAAGTCTTTATTAAGAAATGACGAAAAATAGGTGTCTGAAGTAAGGTTAATACCTTTTTTACCCAAGTTACTATTTTTGCTGAGCCTAAAATTATAATTTTCAATATTTAAAAAAGACGGATCAGCATTTAAAAAATTATCAGCATAACTTACTTTAGAAGATTTAAATAAATTATTCCTCAAGTTTGTAGTTAAAATAGTGGAAGCTGATTTTTTATCAATCGTAAATTCATCGGCTAATATCCCGTAAATAATATTATTTACTAATTGCAAGTTTAAATTACTCACCTGAGTGTTGCTTATAAAATCCGACAAATAAACAGCTGCGGTTTTTCTTGCAAATTTATTGTCTTGATAGCCAGCAAAAGTATTTTGCTTTAAATTATAGCTTCCTCCGCCAGCAGCATATAAAAGATATTGGCCGCAGTTAAAAAAGAGGTTGTTAAAAGCAGCAACATCAGTTTCGTATCCCAAAAGGCCAACTACCTCCATATTTTTAATAATGGTATTAGTTAAAAGTAGTTTTGGCAGGGCATTTAACGATCTTCCATCAACCGTTATACCAGCCGTTGCATTTTTAATAACGGCAAAATTTATTGTAGAATTTTTACTTTCAGGATATAAGTGTATTCCATTCCATTGTCCCGTTTCGCTTGCATACAATTTCTCTAAGCGATCACTTGCAAATAAAACCGTGTCAGCTTTTGTTCCATTTACGTTAAGTGTACCCCTAACGCTCATGGTGCTATTGCCATGAAACAATACTTTTGTGCCAGCCACAATATTTAAAGTTGTGTTTTCTGCTATAGTTAACGAATTGTAAATTATGTAGGGTAGTTTGCTATCCCAAGTGGTATTATTGGTTATGGTAATGTCTTTAATGAAATTTGCATTTTGCCCATATGCTATAAGTGGAATACTTCTTTTTTGTCCGTTAAAATAAAAAAGTATAGAATCTTGCACCACAAATGGCAAACTTTCTGTAGTTGGATTAATGTTAACTTTTACAAAAACGTTAATCGAATCAGAGCCATTAAGTTTAAGGTTGTTTGTTTCTGAAACAGCTTGTCCGTTAATATTTAAGCTAAAAGCTGATGAATTGCCACCGCTTAATTTGATGTTACTTAATATAATGGCACTTTCATTTGGGTTAGTTATTTTTAATCTTCTGGTGCTAGATCCGATGGATGTAAAAACAGTATCAAACAAAACACTATCTGTAGAGAATGAAACTTTTGCGTTTGCATCAAAAGTTATCTCCTCTTCCTTATTGCAGGCTGCAAAAAGAAAGCTGGTTAATAAGCTGATGATGAGTAGTTTTAAACGCATAATTATTCTGCAAAAGCCACAGCGGCTATACTTAATTTTTTAATGCCAATATTTAATAACGCATTGCCACAGGCTTCTAGTGTAGCGCCAGTTGTAATCACATCATCTACCAACAAAATATGCAAATTTTTTAATTCTTCCTTATGATCAATATCAAAAACAGACTGCATGTTTTCGTATCGCGTATATCTTGCTTTTTTTGTCTGTGTTTCGGTAGATCTAGCTCTTATTAAATGCTGTGTTCTTACACTCACATTTAAGATTTCAGCAATTCCATTTGCAATAGTTTCACTTTGATTGTAACCACGTAACCGCTCTTTGCTGTAATGCAAAGGTACAGGCACAATTAAATCAATATTTTTATAATCATTACTTGCTGCTAATTTTTCGCCAAGTAAATTACCCAATTTAACGCCAAGTTCTGTTTTTCCTTTGTATTTTAAACCATGCATTAAGTTTTGCACCTTGGTTCCTTTTCTAAAATACAACATTGCCATGGCATCGGTATCAGGCAATCGGCCCCACAATTGCTTGGCGACTTGATTTTCAGCGTTTAAATGAAAATCTGTAAAAGGCAAATCACGCAAACATTTAATACAGATTTCTTTCTCACCATAATACAAGTGCGTACCACAAGCATTACAAAGCTCTGGGAAAAGCAAAGCAGCCAGATCTAAAGCTAATCGATTGATGGTAAACATGTTTCAATTTAGCAAAATTCTTTAAAAAAGAGAAGGTTTATTTAGTTATACAAATTTCTGTTTATAAAGTTTTCTAAAACCCTGTCAATACTTAATTTTTTTGAAAAACAATGTTGGTGATCCTCGGCTAATGTAGTCCCGCTTTCCATTTCTGCCGATGAAAAATCGGCATTCACTTTAATCGGGTTTATTAAACAAAGTTGATGGTTCTTGGCGGTATGCGGCCCTAAATAGTAGCAAGGACCTGCGGTTTTAAACCTGCCTACCGAGAGTCAGGCGGGATTGTAATGAAAATCCTTTTTGTTTCATTGAGCTTTTACCGCTTCAGTAACCTTTTAGAAGAAAGTTATAAAGCTCAAAAACAGAAAGATTGTAATGGATAGCCCGACCAATATTCAATCGAACTTCTGTTTTTGCTTTTCTAAAAAATTTAATTAAACTTTACTATAGCGAATTAGTTATCGGCAGTTTCTTTAACCGCTAGTTGGCCACATGCGGCATCTATGTCTTTCCCTCGACTTCGCCTAATGTTGGTATTTACACCATGATTGCGTAGGTATGTTGCAAAAGCATCAATTTTATCGCCTTCGGCATTTATAAAATCTGCAAATTGGATAGGATTATATTCGATTAGATTTACCTTGCAAGGCACGTGCTTACAGAATTTAACCAATTCCATCGCATCCTGAATTTCATCGTTAAAGTTGTTAAATACAATGTATTCGTATGTTACTGGGTTTTTGGTTTTTTGGAAGTAGTATTTTAAAGCTTCGGCCAATGCCTTTAACGAATTATGCTCTGTAATTGGCATAATCTCATGGCGTTTAATATCGTTGGCAGCATGTAACGACAAGGCTAAGTTGAATTTAACGCCATCATCGCCCAACTTTTTAATCATTTTTGCAATACCTGCAGTTGATACTGTAATGCGTTTGTAAGACATGTTTAATCCATCTGGTGCGGTTATACGTTCGATAGATTTAAGCACATTTGCGTAGTTTAACAAAGGCTCGCCCATGCCCATGTATACAATATTTGTTAACGGAATGTTGTAATTCTTTTTAGCTTGCTGATCAATTAAAACTACCTGATCGTAAATTTCATCCGCATTTAAATTACGTTTGCGATCCATATAACCCGTAGCACAAAACTTACAGGTTAAGCTACAGCCAACTTGTGAACTTACACAGGCGGTCATTCGCTCTTCTGTTGGTATTAAAACGCCCTCAACTATATTTCCATCGTGCAAACGGAAGGCATTTTTTATGGTATGATCATTACTAAATTGAGCACTATTGATTTCAACAACGTTGATGGTGTAATTTTCATCCAATTTTTTTCGCAAATCTTTTGATAAATTACTCATCTCCTCAAAACTACGAGCGGATTTTTCCCAAAGCCACTGATAAACTTGCTTTGCTCTGTATGCAGGCTCTTTCATTTCAGTAAAATGTTGCTGCAATTGAGGCAAGTCTAATGAACGGATGTCAGTTTTTTTAGTGTTAATCATGTTGTTACAAAGGTAATTAAAAAGCTTGAGGCATGAAAGCTACAGTTATAAGATGAATTTATCTTGATACTTGATACTCGCTACTCAAATCTTGCTACTTCCTTTTCGGACTTTTTATTTTTGCTGCCGGAGCACCTGGTCTGCCGTTTGATGGTCTGGTTGGTCTTTTGCTTGGTCCGTTACTTTTAAACCAATCGTTTGTAGCAGCATTGTTGTTGCTTCTTGGTGCACCACCAGCTGATCTGTTATCTGGGTTTGATTTAGGGCTTGCTGTTCTGCCTTTTGATTTTGCAAAACGCTGTGCAGGTTTTTCTAATTTTTCTTCAGTAGATTTTTTATTCACCCTTTTTGGTGCTGAAGGCTTTTCTGAACTAGATTTAGCAACCATTTTAAAAATTTCTGATTGTTCTTCTTCAGTCAACTCTCTCCAATCGCCAGTTGGCAAACCTTTTAAAGTTATATTCATGATGCGTGTACGCTCTAGTTTGGTAACTTCAAAGCCAAAATATTCGCACATTCTGCGTATTTGCCTATTTAAACCCTGTATTAATGTAATCTTAAAAACGAAAGGACTTTCTTTTGTTACTTTACATTTTTTGGTCATTACACCCAAAACTGGTACACCTTTACTCATACCTTCAATAAACTGATCGGTTAAAGGCTTGTTTACAGTAACGATGTATTCTTTTTCGTGGTTATTGCCGGCACGCAGTATTTTATTTACTAAATCGCCATTATTTGTTAAAAAAATTAAACCTTGCGAATCTTTATCTAATCTCCCGATTGGAAAAACACGTTCACTGTGGTTTACATGATCAACTATGTTTCCTTTAACATTAGCCTCAGTAGTACTAGTGATACCAACAGGTTTGTTATAAGCTAAAAGGATAGAATTTTCTGCCTGCTTAGGTTCAATTGTATTGCCATTAACATTTACAATATCTCCAAAAAACACTTTATCGCCAACTTTAGCTTTGCGTCCATTTATAAAAACCTGGCCAAGTTCTATAAACCTGTCGGCTGCTCTTCTAGAGCATAAACCGCTTTCACTAATGTATTTGTTTAATCTTGTCGTTGGCTCAGTCATTGATAAAGTTATTTTTGAAAGAGCAAAGTTAACAATTTAACACATCTATACATTAGAACTAAATAGAAACATAAGCCCATCAGTATAAAACCGATGAGCCTTAAACAAAACGGCCTTGTCATTTTGATGATTTACTGATGTTTTATGAAAGATAACGTATTTGATTATCAGTACTTTTTTGTGGTGCTGAAGAAGGGATTAATGGAAATTCTCGAATTGGAATGGAAACTTTGTCAATCTTTTAAAGATTGACAAAGTAACAAGCTATTAAAAACTCTGGTCGTCTACAGTTGGGCCATAACTAGCCGGCACAGGAATATTTATCAAGCGAAAATAAACACCCAATTGCGCTCTGTGATGAGTCGTTTGACTAAAAGCAACCCTAATCATCTCATATACTGTTAAATCAACATGTATAGTTTCCCCAGTTCTTAAAAGCCATCTTTCACTAAGTATTTCTTGCGATGCATTTGTTAAACTTTCTCTTGCATCATTTAAATTCTGTTCTAATAGATCTAAAAGATCAGCGTTGTTTGCTATTTGTACAGGTTCATAAGGGCTAGTTGCAAAATCAAGTTCTTTTGTGGTTAACGCTAATTTTATCCAGCCAGGTAATTCTGCAATGTGGGTAGCAAGAGCTTGCATTTTCATACTTTTTTCATGAGGAGCCCAATCTGCTTTTTCTAATGGAACACTGGTTAAAAATTTACGTGTAATTTGTGCTTCACTTTCTAATTCTGTTGCTAATAATTTTAAAATATCCATAATTTTATGAGTTTATAACACAAAGAAAAGTGCAGTGACTGACAACCCTATGGCAGTGCAAAAAAGGAAAATAAAATTTATTTTTAGGAGTCGTTGTTAGTAGTTAACAGGTAACAGTTTCATGTATTCATTTAATGCCATATGTTCGGTTTTTTTAAAAGGGATTTCTGAGCATTTTACGTTAATAATCCGGTCTATTTTAAAATCACGATATTCATTTCTTAAATGGCACCAGGCAATTAAATGCCAACTGAAAGCATAAAAAATCAATCCAATAGGTTCAATTTCTCTTTTGCTAATTTCTTCTTTATTACTTTTATAGTTTATTTCTATAACGCATTTAGCTGATATCGCGTTTTGCAAAATAGAAAGATATTCAAAATCATTCGCTAAACAATCTGGCAACTGAAGTTTAATACTTTCATTTAACTTTTCTAGTTTTTCTAACTGCGAAGTTTTTAATACTGCTTTAACCTTATTTAATGCAGCGTTATAATTATTGAGGATAGATTTATCTGCAAAACCCACAAGAAAACGCTCCATAAGTATCAAAGCGTTGGCTTCATCACAATTAAAAGAAATAGGTGGTAAAAAATAACCTTGCACAATAAAATATCCTTTGTGTTGCTCAAAACTTAGCGGTATACCTTGTTCGCTCAGCGCCTTCATATCTCTGTAAACAGTTCGAATACTTATTTGATATTGGTTGGCAATCTTTTCTGCGGTTACATATTTTTTAGATTGGAGTAGAATTAAAATTCCGAAAAGCCTATCAATTCGATTCATGATAGTTAAAGATATGATTTTATGAAAACTATTTAGCAATAAAAAATATTATATGTAGTTATAAAAACGATGGTTAATCAGAAAAGATTTATTGAAGCTACCAAAGGCAAGATAATAATTGGCTTTTTATTAGCTTGCTTTGCGCTTTTGCTAGCTTGGGGTATTAGTAAATTTGTATTTGGTGAGATGCTAAATACGGTTGAGCAACTTTCGGCACCAAATAACAGGTTAAGAATTGTAAATGAGCTCTCCCACCAAACAGCCAGGTTAGATCAACTTCAAAAAGATCAAGCATTTAATAATGATGCCAATCGCAATAATTTTATTTTAAAAACTAGGCTTTTAAGAAAAAGTTTAGATACACTTTCTCAGTTATATGAAGGCGATACTGCTCAATTACTGCGTATTAAATCAATAAAAAAATTATTAGCCGACAGAGATAAACAGTTTTTAGCCTATTTAAAAGTTAGAGAAACCTTGGTTAATACCAAATCGTTTTCTAATGAGGTAAAAAAATTGAATGATTTAGTTTCGCAAAGATCTAGAGAAGCAGACAGTGCTATTCTCACTACTCGAACTTCTACCTCTACAACTACAATTGCTCCTGAAGATGATGGAAAATCTAAAGGTTTTTTAAATAGACTTTTTGGTAAAAAGAAAGCAGAGGTTTATAAAATTATTGATGAGGAGTTTTTGGTTAAACGAGACACACTAAATGCAGCTGTAGAGGATAGCGTGATGCGTGGTATTGAGAGCTCTTTGTTAACAATAGAAAAGCAACAACAATACAAAAGCAATAGATTTTTAAGGAAAGAAGCCGATTTGGCCAATGCTAGTAATCTAATTACACAACAAATGCTCACTTTGTTGCGAGAGGTAGAGGCAGAAACTGTAGCTCAAATTGATTTAAGAAATGCAGATGCTAAAGCTGTTGTGGGTGATGGAATTATACAGATAACTATAATCATATTAGCCTTTTTTTTAATTACCTTAATTTTAGGTTATTGGATACTAAGAGACATCGGTAAAAGTAACCAATATCGAATTGCTTTAGAGGAGGCAAAAGAGGAAGCAGAATATCATGGCTCTGCGAAACAGCGCTTTCTATCTAACATGAGTCATGAAATTAGAACACCACTGCAATCAATTTTGGGTTATTCAGAATTGATAATGCGACAGGAAAATCCTAATAAAAAGCATATCAAAGCCATACATAGTTCATCAACTCATTTATTGCAAATTGTAAATGAAGTATTGGATTATAACAGAATTATCTCAGGGAAATTTAGCTTTAATCTTCAAGATTTTAATATTGCTGAAGTTTTAGATGAAGTTATTGCGGGCATTCTTCCGCTAGCGGATAAAAAACAGATCACATTTAGCCCAATAATAAATATAGATGATCATTATTTTGTAAATGGAGATCCATTTAGGCTAAAACAGATTTTATTTAATGTTTTAGGAAATGCAGTTAAGTTTACTATAAAAGGTAACGTTGCATTTAAGGTTTCTGCTAAAAGAACGGCAGACGAAATATACTTCAATTTTATTGTAGAAGACACAGGTATTGGCTTTGATGACACGAATACAAATGTGATTTTTAAAGAATTTGAACAAATTGAAAAGCCAACTCACCAAACCATTAATAAAGAAGGTACCGGTTTAGGATTAGCAATTGTTAAAGAGTTAATTGACAATCAAGGTGGTAGAATTGATGTTAAAAGTAAGATTAATATAGGCACTACGTTCAGCATCAATCTAAAATATCCAGCCGCTAAACAACAAATAGCTGAAGCTAATTTTAGCGAGCCAGTAAGTAAAATTAATAAACCAAAAGTTTGGGTAATTGATGATGATTTATTGATCCTTGAACTTTGCGGTTTAATTTTCAATCAACAAAAAATTCCTTTTGCAAAGTTTAGTAGTGCTAAGCAGTGTTTAGCGCATCCGATAGATAATGATGTAAAGTTTGTGTTGGTAGACATGCGTTTGCCGGATATGTACGGACTTGATTTATTCGCTTTGTTAAAAGAAAAATTGCCTAATGGTGTTAAGTTTTACGCCATCACAGCCCAAGTATTGCCTAACGAAAAAGACCATATTATAACTGCAGGATTGGATGGGCTAATCACTAAGCCATTTAAGGCGAATGATTTACTTTCTGTAATTGATACGAATTTTGCAGCAGATCACATCACCTACGATTTAAATTCTCTCGAAAGAATGACGATGGGAGACAAGGAAATGCTGAAAAAAATATTAATTCAATTTAAAAAGGATTGCTTAAGTGATATTTCTGAATTACAATTAAATGTTGAGGAGCAAAACACAGACAAAGCTAGGTTAATTATCCATCGTTTAGCGGGAAGAATTGCACAAATTGGTGCTAATGATTTAGGCTCTGAATTTAGAATATTAGAGCAAAAGATTGCAAACGCAGAAGAAATAAGTGAAGATGAAAAGCAGCAAGCAGCATTTTTAAGCTCACAGCTTCATATATTGATTGAGCAATTGGTAAAAGAAGATTAATTGATACTATATTTCTCCATTTTACTGTATAATGTTTTGCGATCTATATTGAGCATTTTAGCCGCTTTAGATTTATTGTGCTTAACTTTATTTAGCGTTTCGATAATTAAATTTTTCTCATTTACCTCATTAATTGCTTTTAAATCAGAAGAATTAGGTAGCTGCACCTGCTCAACAGCCATTGTCATTTCTTCTGGCAAACTTTGCATGGTGGCTTCAACACCCGGACTAAGCAAAACCATTCTTTTAATTACATTTCGCAGCTCTCTTAAATTTCCTGGCCAATCATATTTCAATAATAATGCTTTTGCATCTGCGGCAATTTGAAGCACATTTCTGTTTAGTTCTTTGTTGGCAAGGTTTACAAAATGTTGTATAAAAAGTTCTAAATCTTTTCCTCTTTCTCGCAACGGCGGGATAATAATTTTAAATTCATTTAAACGATGATATAAATCTTCTCTAAACTCACCGGTTTTCATGGTGTTGTTGAGTTCATCATTTGTAGCTACAATTATCCTAACATCAACATTAATCAATTTGTTGCTTCCCAAAGGCTGTATCACTCTTTCTTGTAATGCCCTTAAAAGTTTAATCTGAACTTCGTAGCTTAAGTTTCCAATTTCATCTAAAAAAAGTGTTCCACCATTAGCCATTTCAAATTGCCCTTTTTTATCATTTAAGGCGCCAGTAAATGCTCCTTTGGTATGGCCGAAGAGTTCGCTTGCAGCTAAGTCTTTAGATAATGCACCACAATCTATTGCAACAAAGGGTTTGTTTTTTCTTTTACTTTGGTTATGTAGGGTTCTTGCAGCAAATTCTTTTCCTGTGCCGCTTTCACCCTGTATAATTACAGACATATCGGTTTGTGCCACCAAATCAATATGTGCGTATAAGCGATCAGAAACATCGCTTTTTCCTTTAATGAGATCCTTATTTTGGTGAACTTTTTCTACTTTTTTATCAAGTAAACCCTTAATCACCATCAAAAGTTCATCAGGATTAATCGGCTTTGTAATATAATCGAAAGCCCCTAATTGTATTGATTTTACTGCTGTACGTACATCATTAAAGCTTGTCATAATGATAATTGGAACTTGCAACCCCTTATTACGAACGTGTTTTAGTAAATCTAAGCCAGTTCCATCTGGTAATCGATAATCAATTAACAAAAGCTCATATTCTTGTTTCTCCACAAATGTAAATGCCTGATTTAGATCTGCAGCAGTTTGTATAGCATAGTTGTTTTTGCTCAAAAATCCTTCAATTATTTGAGCAAAAGTGGCATCATCTTCAACAATGAGTATTTGAGACATATACAAAAATAACAAAAGCCAGAGAAAATCTGGCTTTTGTTATTATATAAGACTTAATTTTTGGGAAATTATTCTACTGGTTTACCTTCTGCGTCAAATTTTAAAGAACCTACTTGTTCTTCTTTTTTAACATCAACTTGGTAGTACATTTTTTCTCCATCTTTAACGCTAAACGCTGCTGTTGGGGTCCATGCTGCATATGGTTCTACTTTCAAAATATCAGCAATAGGTTTTGGTAGTTCTTCTAATTTAATTGGAGTTTTAACCACACTATCCTGAACTGTAACAACTTGGTTAACGTTTTTTACTTCTGATGCTTGCGCTGTTGCAAATCCTGCGAATGCTAAAAACGCAGCTGATAAAATTAACTTTTTCATAATATGTTTTTTAGATGTTGCTTAACTAGCAACGTTAAAATTTAATTGATTGAGCTTTTAGATGTATTTTAAATTACTCTACTGGTTTACCTTCTGCGTCAAATTTTAAAGAACCAACTTGCTCTTCTTTTTTAACATCTACTTGATAATACATTTTTTCTCCATCTTTAACACTAAATGCTGCAGTTGGTGTCCATGTAGCATAAGGTTCAACTTTTAAAATATCTGCAATTGGTTTTGGTAATTCTTCCAATTTGATTGGAGTTTTAATTACGCTATCTTTAACAGTAGTAATTTCGATATTGTTGATTTTAGAGTCTGAAGCTTGTGCTGTTGTGAAACCTGCGAATGCTAAAAACGCAGCTGATAAAATTAATTTTTTCATAATGTATAATTTTTAAATTTTATTTGTGAAACTATACTAACCTATAGTACATAATGGTGCCAAGCTGTGCCAAAACTTTTAAATTATTGATAATTAGTGCTTTGGGTAAATTTTAACTTTTTAAAAGTTGTGGAGATGTGCAACACTTTGTTGCAACAGGCAACATTGTTTAGGTAAGCTTTTGTGTTTGGTAAAAGAATGCAGTTAATTTGTACATGCAAAAGTTTATTTCAGCCAATTGGATATTTCCTATAACTACACAACCTGTAAAAAACGGAGTTTTAGAGATAGATAGTAAGGGGAAAATTTTACAGGTGCTTACTCAAGCCGAAGCAGAACAGAGAGGTATAAGAGATATATCATTTTATGAAGGAGCATTGGTTCCTGGCTTCATCAATACCCATTGTCATTTAGAGCTTTCGCATTTGTTTAACAAAATACCAGAACATATCGGATTGCCAGCATTTGTAAGAGAAGTGGTAGCTCAACGAGCTGCAAATGATGATGAGGTACTAGCGGCGATGGAATTAGCAGATCAACAAATGTATTTAAATGGTATTGTGGCCGTTGGCGATATAGCTAATCAATTGATATCGAAAGATATTAAAGAAAAAAGCAAATTATATTACCACACATTTGTGGAGGTTTTCGGATTTAATAGACCATCAGAACCATTAATAAGTGAGGCAATTGCGATGAAGTCTGCTTATATTCCTTTAAAAGCCAGCATAGTTCCTCATGCCCCATATTCTGTTTCTTCAGATTTATTTAAAAAAATAGCTTCTATCACAACAACAGATGATTTGTTGAGTATTCATAATCAAGAAACAGCTGCCGAGAATGAATTTTTTGAATCGGGATCTGGAGATTTTGATTTGATGTATCAGCGCTTAAATATTCCAAAAGCAGAGGTTCACGGCAGTGGTAAAAATTCATTAAATTATCATCTCCCAAAACTGCCTAAAAATGTAAATACACTATTAGTGCACAATACTTTTAGCAGCAAAGCTGATTTAGATTTCGCCAAAAGTGAACATCAAAAATTGTATTGGTGTTTATGTCCCAATGCTAATTTATACATTGAAAATAATTTACCTGATGTAGATTTGTTAAGATCAGAAAACGTAAAAATAACTTTAGGAACAGATAGTTTGGCAAGCAATCATCAATTAAATATTCTCTCAGAAATGAAAAATTTGCAAGACCATAAACATATAGCGTTTGCAGAATTATTAAAGTGGGCTACGTTAAATGGGGCAGAGTTTTTAGGTATTGATCACCAATATGGAAGTTTTGAAGTAGGTAAAATGCCTGGGATAAATTTAATAGCTTTAAATTCTAATTTCGCCGTAATTGATCAAAAGGTGCAAAGGATAATCTAAATTTTAGGTTAGGTAGTAATTGTTTATCTTTGTTTAATGCAACACGCATCAAGGTTAGCGTGGCAATAATCATTCATCAAAAAATCTATTTATGTCAACTTTAATTGTTCACCCAGAAAATAAAGAACAACTTTCGGCTCTTAAAGCCTTTATGAAAGCATTTAATATAGTTTTTGAGGAGAATAAACAACCTTATAATCCGGAGTTTACTGAAAAGATAAAATTAAGCAAGAAACAGGCAGCTAACGGTGAAACTGTAAAAGTAACGCTTGATGAAATATGGAAATAGAATTCACGCTAGTTGCAGCTGAAGATTTAAAATATTTTAAAAAGTCTGGTAATCAAGCTATCTTAAAAAAAATTCGCACACTGTTAGAGAGCATCCAAGAATCCCCTTTCTCTGGCATAGGCAAGCCAGAAGCACTTAAATACGAGCAAGCAGGAAATTGGTCAAGGAGAATAAATCAAGAACATGGATTGATTTATGAAGTACAAGAATTTAGAATACTTGTGCACTCATTAAGGGGACATTATTTATAGTTCAAACTTCTGCTTATGACTAACCCAATCTGTAACCTTTTTAACATCAAATATCCAATTATCCAAGCTGGTATGGTTTGGTGCAGTGGTTGGAAATTAGCTGCTGCGGTTTCTAACGCAGGCGGATTAGGAATTATCGGCGCTGGCTCCATGTATCCTGAAGTTTTAAGAAAACACATTCAAAAATGTAAAAAAGCTACTTCAAATCCATTTGCGGTTAACGTTCCTTTGCTTTATCCAAATGTGAAAGAAATTATGGATATTTTAGTAGAAGAAAAGGTAAATATCGTTTTTACTTCTGCTGGTAATCCAGCTACATGGACTAACTTTTTAAAAGAAAAGGGAATTACAGTAGTCCACGTTATTGCCAATACAAAGTTTGCGATAAAGGCTCAAGATTGCGGCGTTGATGCAATTGTAGCAGAGGGTTTTGAAGCGGGCGGACATAATGGGAGAGAGGAAACCACAACTTTGTGTTTAATTCCGATGATCAAGGCGGCGGTTAAAATTCCGGTTATCGCAGCTGGTGGAATTGCAAGTGGTAAATCGATGTTGGCCGCTTTTGCTTTGGGTGCAGATGCCGTGCAAGTAGGTTCGGCATTTGCAATAGCCGAAGAATCATCCGCTCATCCAAATTTTAAAGAAAGAATTATTTCATCTGCCGAAGGCGATACCAAATTGCGTATGAAAAAGCTGGTGCCAGTTCGCTTATTAAAAAACGAATTTGCAGATGCTGTTGCTCAAGCTGAAGCTGATGGAGCGGGAGCTGAAAAATTAGCAGAATTGTTAGGCAGAGCAAGAGCAAAATTAGGTATGTTTGAAGGCGATATGCAACAGGGTGAGTTAGAAATTGGGCAAGTATCAGCTATGCTGGATGAAATTAAGCCCGCAGCAGAGATTTTGAAAAATATTTGGAATGAGTTTTTGCAGGAAAAGAAAAATTTAGAAAATTTGAAGTTTTAACTATGCTTTTTAAAAGAATATTAGCCGTTGTAACCGTTATTTTAGTGATTTTAGCAATTGTGCTTTTAAAAAATAAAGGCAAACAATCTGCTGTTAAACAAACACAACAAGAAGCCAAGCCATGAAACATATTAACATAAAAGTAACGGGTAAAGTACAGGGAGTGTTTTTTAGAGCGAGTACCAAAGCGGTCGCAGATCAAATGGGTGTAAAAGGCTTAGTGAAAAATGAAAAAGATGGTTCGGTTTATATAGAAGCTGAAGCTAATGAAACTACTTTAGCTATGTTTGTTGAGTGGTGTAACGAAGGACCAGAAAAATCAAAAGTAGAAAGTGTTAGCACAGCAGAAGGAGATCTTAAAAATTATCGCAACTTTGAAGTAGTAAAAAAGAATTTACTTTGGTAGTTTATTGTTAAATTGTTTGATTGTTTGATTGTTGGGATTGATCTCACATCTCACATCTCAATACTCAAATCTAAAAATGTCTGTTTATAAAAAATTTCTTGGTCAGACTGCAATTTATGGTCTAAGCACCGTATTTTCTAGGTTATTCAATTTTATTTTAACGCCAATTTATACTTCTGTTTACAAAAAAGGTGTATATGGAATTTTTACAAATATGTATGCCAATGCTTCTCTAATTAATGCTGTTTTGGCATTTGGTATGGAGAGCACCTATTTCAGATACCTCAATAAATTCGAAGATAAAAAACAAGAAGTTTACAACAATTCATTTTTGTGCATCGCTTTTATCTCAACTTTATTTTTAGCAACAGGGTTGATTTTTTCTACGTCCATTGCAACTTATTTAGCTACAGATATTTCGGAAATAGCTGACTATAAGCAATACGTAAGCTTTTTTCTTTGGATTTTATATATCGATGCCATTTGCGTAATTCCGTTTGCCAAACTTAGGGCAGATGGTAGGCCTTTTAAATATAGTGTTGCCAAATTTTTAAACATCGGATGTTTTGTTGGCTTTAACTTGTTTTTTATTTATGTAGTGCCAGCTTTCATAAAAAATGATTGGATTGGTGCTTCTTGGTGTTCGTCATGGTACCGATTTCAATGGATTGGTTATGTATTTTTGTCTAACCTAATAGCAAGTGTAGCCACATTTATTTATCTATTGCCAGAATTTTTAAAGCTACAATTGAGGTTTGATGGTAAATTATTTAAAAATATGTTTAGCTACAGCTGGCCAATTTTAATTGCAAATTTATCATTCATCATTAATGAGAATTTAGATAAAATTGTGCTTAAAAAATTATTGCCTGTTGATATTGCTGACGGAGAAGTTGGTATTTACGGAGCGGTTTGTAAAATCGCCATTTTTTTAAGCATCTTTATTACCGCATTTAGATTGGGTGCAGAGCCTTTTTTCTTTAGCCATGCTAAACAACAAAATGCGAAGCAAACTTATGCGGTTATTTTAAAATATTTTGCAATATCCTTGGCAATTCTATTTGTCGCTATTATTGCCAATATAGAGTTATTAAAACATTTTATCCAAAGAGAAGAATATTGGGTGGGCTTACCAGCGGTACCTTATTTATTATTAGGTTACGTTTGTTTAGGTATTTATACAAATCTTTCTATTTGGTATCGTTTATCAGATCAAACACGATATGGTTTGTACATTTCTGTAGCTGGGGCGTTAATTACAATAGTTTTAAATGTAATTTTAATTCCTAAATACAGTTACATGGGTGCCGCATGGGTAAGTATGTTGGCGTATTTTGTGATGATGGTATTATCTTACGTTCTAGGTCAAAAACATTATCCAATACCCTATAATTTAAAGAAAATTTCAGCCTATTTGCTTATATCTACAATTTTGGTTTTTACCTCATTTTTTCTTTTTAATAGAAATATATACATCGGCAATGCTTTGTTAATTGCATTTGTTACCGGTGTTGTTTATTTTGAAAAAAATGAAATAATGACAATGCTGAAGCGATAATATTTCTCAAACTCACATCTCAAGTCTCCATATGAATATCAAAATCATCAACCATTCTACACACCCACTACCAGCTTATGAAACCGCTCATGCTGCGGGTATGGATTTAAGAGCATTTACTCCAGAAAAAATAACTATTAAACCTTTGCAACGTTTGTTGGTTCCAACAGGTTTGCATATAGAGTTACCAATCGGTTACGAAGCACAAATTAGACCACGTAGTGGATTGGCTTTTAAACATGGTATTGGCATTGTAAATTCGCCAGGTACCATTGATGCAGATTACCGCGGAGAGATTAAAGTATTATTGATAAATTTATCAGATACCGAATTTGTAATTAATGATGGCGATAGAATTGCACAAATGGTTATTGCAAAACACGAAACAATTAGCTGGGAAGCTGTTGATGAACTAAGCGATACGGCTCGTGGCGCAGGTGGTTACGGGCATACTGGGAAATAATTCTCAGTTTGCAGGTTTTTGTTGTCAGTCTGAGCGTAGTCGAAGACCAAAATTTTATAAAAAGCATGAAATTTAAAATACTATTTTTCCTTTTCTGTTTGGTAAGCGCAAAAAACTTTGCGCAAGACATGCCTGTGTCTGACAATAGGGAAGGTAATGTAGTTAAAGAGTTGTTCTTTACAGGATTGAAGGATAAAATGGCCGAGAATTATGTAAAAGCCAGTGTTAGTTTCACTAAAGTTATTGCTTTAGATCCAAAAAATGATGCAGCTTATTTTGAGTTGGCATCGATGAATTATAGACAGAACAAATTACTTGATGCAGAAATCAACATTAAAAAAGCAATTGCGTTAAAGCCAGAAAATATTTGGTATTTAAGGCTCAATGCCGAGGTTTATAAACGCAATGGAAATATGGAGGCATTAGTTAATGTGTTTGATCAGCTAATTAAAATGGCCCCAGAGACTGAAGATTTTTATTTTGATAGAGCAAATGCGCTGTTCATTTCTGGTAAGGTTGATGATGCAAAGACTGCCTACGACTTATTAGAGCAAAAATTTGGAAGTTCTAAAGAGTTGATGATGGCCAAACAGCGCATTAATTTAAACGGCAAAGATGATAAAAGCGACACTGCTATAGAAAAACTAATTACCGAAAATCCAGCCGACGTAAAAAATTATCTTTATTTGAGTGGTATTTTATTAGAAAAAAATAAACAAGAAGAAGCTATAGAGTTATTACAAAAGGCGAAAACCATCGAGCCAACTAACTTCGAAATAGATTTAGCTTTAGCTGATGTTTATCAATCTCAAAGAAAAAATGAATTGGCGATTGTGCCTTTAAAATCTGCATTTGCTCAAGTAGAAATGCCAGTTGCTAATAAAATTAAAATTATAACATCCATGTTGCCACGATTTAACAATCAGTTAGTGGCTAAAGATGCTACAGATTTGACAGAAATTGCCATTAAAACCCATCCAAATGATGCGAAACTATTGTTAATTTATGGCGATGTATTATATCAACAAGGCAATTATAGCATGGCCAAAAGGCAATATGCTGCCGTGTTGAAGTTAGAAGAGCAAAATTATTTAGCATGGCAAAAGCTGTTGGCTGTACAAACTTTAATAGGTAATTATGATGAAGCCATTAAAACTGGTGAAGATGCGTTAACCATTTATCCAAATCAGGCTATTTTATATTATTACAGAGCTTTTGCTTTGCACAGAAACGGACAAAATGCTGAAGCTGCTTTAGAAATTAAATCAGCTTTGCTTTTAGATGGAGATGACCAAAACTTAAAAGCAATGATTTTTGCATTGCAGGCCGAAGTTTTAATTGACCAAGAAAAATTGAAAGAGGCTGATGTAGCCTTTGATAAAGCGATTGCTTTAGCGCCAGATAATTATTTAACCTTAAGCAATTATGCTTACTATTTGGCGTTAAGAAACCATAACCTGCCAAAAGCAGAAATGTTGGCAGAAAAGGCAGCAAAGGCTTTGCCTAAAAACGCCTCTGTTTTAGATACTTATGCAATGGTTTTGTTTAAGCAAGGCAAAATAGATTTAGCGTTAAATTTTATAGAGCGAGCGATGCAAAACAATGGTGCATCAAATCCTGTTTATTTGGAACATTACGGTGATATTCTTTTCTTGAAAGGAAACAAAGATAACGCTGTTGTGCAATGGCAAAAAGCCAAAGAAGCCGGAAATGGTTCCGAAAAACTAATTAAGAAAATAAATGAGAAGAAATATTTTAAATAGCCTAATTTTTGCTTCATTAACCGTATTTGCAGTAGGTTGTAAGCCAAAAAAAGTAATTGTTGCTGCCCCAGTTGCAAGCACAGAAAAAGTGGAGGCAGGCGCTGATAAGAAAACTGAGAATTTAGCGTTATTAAAGAGTAAAGATTTAGCTTTTAATACGCTTTCACTTAAAGGAAAAACCACTTTAGATGTTGATGGCGATGTGAATAATGTTACCATGAATATAAGAATGGAAAAAGACAAAAAGATTTGGGTGAGTGTTACAGGTTTGGCCGGTATTGAGGGCGTTAGAGCTGTAATTACGCCAGATAGTTTGTTAATGAGAAATAATTTGCAAAAAACTTTTGTTCAGAAACCGTTTAGCTATATCTATGGTTTTACCAATAAGCAAGTTAATTTTGCGCTATTACAATCTATACTTTCTGGTAATACAATAAACGAATTTATGGTAGAAAAATCTAGCTTAGCTCAAGAAAATGGGGTGTGGGCGGTAAGTGGAACTACTAGCGATTTGTTGTACAAAGTTTTATTTAATACTTTGCTAAAACCTGCGGAAGTAAATTTAAATGATGCAAAAAATGGACAAGCATTAAAAGTTGTTTATGGAGATTATACCCAGATTAATAACGCTTTATTCCCGTCTAGCTTAAAATTGAACTCTATGGCAGGAGCAAAAAAAATCAACATTTCTATAGAATTCAATAAAATTGACAGCAATGTTCCGGTTACCTTCCCTTTCTCAATACCTAAAAATTTTGAGCGAGTAAACTAATTTTTATATTTTTGGCGTAAATGAAGTTAAACAAACTATTTCTTTCTCTGCTATTTATTGTTTTAGCTAATACAGCTTTTGCACAACAAGATAGTAAAGAACTTAAAGCACTAAAGCAAAAGAAAGAAGCCATAGAGCGGCAAATTGAGCTTGCGCAAAAAAATCTGAATAAAACGGCAAGTGGTAAAAAACTTACTTTAGGACAAATCAATACCATAAAAGCTCAAGTGAGGTTAATGCAGGATAAAATCGGCACCATTAACTCAGAAATGAGAAGTTTGGATAATCAAATTACAGAGAATACAGGTAAGGTTCATAATCTTCAATTGCGTTTAAGTGATTTAAAGAAGCAATATGCCGAAATGATTAGGTTTGCGCAGCGAAATAAAAACTCTTATGATAAAATGATGTTTGTTTTTGCTGCAAAAGACTTTAATCAGGCTTATAAAAGGATAAAATCTTTACAACAATTTAGTCAATATCGCAAAAAGCAAGCTGCTTATATACAAGGAACAGAGAAAGATTTGAATAATCAGATATCTGTTTTAGATAAAGACAGGAAGGCGAAACTGGATTTACTTAAACAACAAGAGAGCGAGAAAAGTAGGTTAGATAGGAAAAAGAATGAGCAAGCTAAAGTTTTAACAGGTTTAACGAGAGACGAAAGAAAATACAAGCAAGACATTCAGAAGAATAGACAACAGCAAGCAGCAATAGATCGTCAGATGAGAGCTGAGATTGCTCGAATTATTGCAGAAGAAAAACGAAAAGAAGAAGCAAGGATAAAGGAAGCAGAGAGATTAGCTGCTGCAAAAGCAAAGGCAGAGGGTAAAGAAGCTCCTGTAGTTAGCGCAAAACCTCGAACTACAAGTCAGATTTTAAGAAATAGCCCAGAAGATGCAAAACTTTCTGATGCATTTGAAAATAATAAAGGAAGTTTGCCTTGGCCAGTGCCTAGTGGTGTAATTACCAGTAGATTTGGGCCATATTCTGTTGGAACTGCAAAAGGGCAAAATGATGGAGTTACTTGGCAAACAAGTGAAGGAGCAAGTGTAAGAGCTGTGTTTAACGGTAAAGTTGGTAAAATTGGCAATATATTCGGTAAGTATTATGTTTTGATTAGACATGGAGAATATTTTACCGTTTATCAAAATTTAAAATCTGTAAGTGTATCAACTGGGCAATCGGTTACCACCAGACAAACAATTGGTACTGCTGCAGAAAATGAAGGTATACCAGAGGTTGGTTTTCAGATTATTAGAGGAGCAACACATCTAAATCCAGAAAGTTGGGTAGCAAGATAAACCTAAAGTTATATTATTACGTATATTTGTATAAAATCGATTTAAAATGTATCAGAGCACACTATTAGACTTCTTAAACATGGGCGGCGGAGAGATGATGCTGATTATGGTCGCTGTGCTTTTGTTGTTTGGTGGTAAAAAACTACCTGAATTAGCAAGAGGATTAGGTAAAGGAATCAGAGAATTTAAAGATGCTTCAGAAGGTGTAAAAAGAGAAATCCATCGAAACATTAATTCCGTAACTAATGAAGAGGAGTTGAAAAAGGAAGATGAAAATCATGCCTTGCGTCACCATCCAGTTGAAGAGGAAGTAGCAGTTGTTGATCCTTATTCTGGACCAATTGATCAAATAGACTTAGATCAAGATCAAACATCAATGGCTAAAGTGGAAGAAGAAAAAATTAAAGTTGAGAACAAGAGCAACGAAACTCATTCTTAACAGTTTTCATAATATTAAATATAAATATAATCATGGTACAACCAACAATTTTAGCCGCTATTGGCCCAATGGAGATTACACTAATTGTAGTAGTGTTGTTGTTACTTTTTGGCGGTAAAAAAATTCCTGAATTAATGCGTGGTTTAGGTAGAGGAATGAAAGAGTTTAAAGAAGGAAAAGATGGAGTTGATGGTGAAAACACCACTAACACTACTAACAACCCTAACCAAACTAAACCTTAATTCGTAAAATCTAAATCTCCAATTTTGAAGAAATATACCTCTTTAACAGAGATACAAGGACAACTTACGCAAAAGCAGCTTAAAATTGAGGACTTATTAACCCATTATTTTGAGCGAATTAAGCAAAACGAACACCTCAAAGCTTTTAATGAGGTGTTTTTTGATTCTGCCAAAAATCAGGCAGCAATTGTTCAGCAAAAATTAGAAAATGGTACTGCTGGCAGACTTGCGGGTATGGTCATTGGCATTAAAGATAATATTTGCTACAAAGATCATCAGGTTTCGGCATCATCTAAAATGCTCGAAGGTTTTATTTCTCCCTATTCATCAACTGTAGTTGAACGTTTAATTGCTCAAGATGCCATCATTATTGGCAGGTTAAACTGTGATGAATTTGCGATGGGTGGCTCAAATGAAACTTCCTATTATGGTGTAGTTAAAAATGCAGCAGATCAGGAGCGAGTTGCAGGTGGATCTTCAGGTGGTTCGGCTGTGGCGGTGCAGGCGGATATGTGTTTAGCAGCTCTCGGAACCGATACAGGTGGATCTGTTCGCCAACCAGCAGCATTTTGTGGTAACATTGGCTTTAAACCAACATACGGTCGTATTTCCAGATATGGTATTATCGCCTATGCTTCATCATTTGATCAAGTTGGTACCATTACCTCATCTATTACCGATGCGGCTTTATTATTAGAAATTTTGTCTGGTAAAGATGATGCAGATAGCACAGTTTCGGCATTGCCTGTTCCAAATTACAGCCAGAACTTATCGCAAAGCGGAAGTAAAAAAATAGCGGTTTTAAAAGAAACTATTGATAATGAAGCTTTAGATCCTGAAATTAAGGAAGCTATTTTAAAAGCGATTGAAGCCTTTAAAGCTCAAGGACACACTATTGAATATGTTTCTTTTGATATGTTGGATTATTTAGTGCCTACCTATTATGTTTTAACTACTGCAGAAGCTTCGTCAAATTTATCGAGATACGATGGTGTGCATTATGGTTATAGAAACACGCAGGCAGAAAGCCTAAACCAATTGTATAAAACATCTAGAGCCGAAGGTTTTGGTGAAGAAGTTAAACGTAGAATTTTATTGGGCACCTTCGTTTTAAGTGCCGGATATTATGATGCATATTACCAAAAAGCACAACAGGTAAGAAGATTAATTAGAGAAAAAATAGAAAATTTACTGGTTGATTATGATTTTCTCTTAAGTCCTGTTACGCCAACACCAGCCTTTAAAATAGGCGAAAATATGCAAGATCCTTTGGTAATGTATATGGCAGATATTTATACTGTTTTAGCTTCATTAGCTGGTATACCGGCAGTTGCGTTACCATTGGGCAATAATAAAAGCGGTTTACCGTTAAGTGTACAATTAATGACCAAGCATTTTAATGAAGAAGGATTGCTCAATTTATCATATCGTTTTTTAAACGAATAACAATTTACGTCATTTCGACAAAGCGCACTTGTTCCGATTTTATATCGGAAGTGACGAGAAATCTTTTTCATCTCTTCACATGTCAATCGAAATAACGAAAATACAAACAGCCTATGAGAAGAATAATACTAACCACATTAAGTTTTCTTGCTTTTTTTACTACATCTGCTCAGATAGTTACCAAAACAGCACAGGCAGATACGATTTTAAAGCGAATAGCTCAAAACTCAACTCCAGATAGTGTACAGGCTCCTGTTGTTACTCAAGTTTTATTTTACAATCAAAATTTTCTGCATCAGCTGAGATTAGATTCTATTCAAAAAACTGTTCCGTTGAGCTACAATGAATATGTTCAAAATTTTATTGATGCTTTAGGTAAGCAGAAAAATAGAATGGGTCAAATGTTGGGCCTATCGGGATATTATTTTCCGATTTTCGAAAAAGCTTTAAAAGCCTACAATATACCAGAAGAAATTAAATATTTGCCAATTATAGAGTCTTCGATGAATCCTCATGCCATATCAAAAGTTGGTGCAACTGGCATGTGGCAATTTATGTTTAGTACTGCCAAAGCTTATGGCTTAAACATGGATAATTTTGAGGACGAGCGCAAAGATCCTATTCAAGCAAGTTACGCTGCAGCAGCATATTTTAGAGATGCTTATGATGAGCTGGGCGATTGGCTTTTGGCTATTGCAGCTTACAATTGCGGTAAAGGGAATGTAACTAGAGCCATTGCAAAGGCTGGTTCTAGAGATTTTTGGCAAATCCGTCAGTTTTTGCCAAAAGAAACTAGAGATTACGTACCTGCTTTTATTGCTGCCGTATATTTAATGAATTATCCAAATCAGCATGGTATTGCAACCAAAAATGCCGTAATTAACTTTAAAACAGATACGGTTCAGGTAAATCATTTTGTGGCATTGGCCGATGTTGCCAAAGCAATTAATTATGAGGAAGAAACATTAGCGGTTTTAAATCCATCGTATAAAAAAAGAATTGTTAACGGAACAGAACTTACGCCAAAAAGAATTATTTTACCCCAAGTTGCACAAATGGATTATACGCTATTGTATGATGTGCTAAACAATGATTTGGATGTTGAGAAAAATATCATTTTGGCATCTACCGATGATGTGAGGGATTTAAGAAAACTAGCCGCTGTTAGAAAAAAACCTATTGCGCAAAAAGCTCCTACGATACATAAAGTAAAAGCTGGTGAGAATTTAACACAGATTGCAGACCTTTATAAAATTGAAGTTCAGGATTTAAAAGTTTGGAATAATTTAAAAAGTAGCACAGTTATACCCGGACAGAACTTAAAAATACAAGGAAGTAAAGTTGCTTTAAGTAGTAAGCCAATTGAAAAACCAGATTTTGTAATGTACAAAGTTAAAGTTGGCGATACACTTTCTGGCATAGCCGAAAAATTTGAAGGAGCTACTGTATCGAGTATTAAAAAAGCTAATAATTTAACAAAAGTAACCTTGCAGCCAGGCATGGTGCTGAAGATTAAGAGCTGACTAAATCTACTTTAATGTTATTTTTTTTGGATTAGTAGTGTAACCAATTTCCATTTCCTGTAATTTAAATAATTGTTACTGCGCTTGCTTTGTTGTTAAGCCTGATAGTAGCGTAAATACTTTTTGCTGCCATAATAATCATCCGATGAATATGCAAATGCCCTTATATTCATCGGATGACTTTGTTTTTACCACAAAAAGATTGCAGCGATAGCAGGGCTGGAGTTTCCGATAATTTACTTGCTTTCACTTTCTAATTAATAAGATAAGCATTAGATGTAAAGAGGTAGGTTTTTGTAGTTCCTAATCGAAAAATATGTTATTTCTTAGCTTATATTTCTATTACAAGAGGTTTAGAAAATCGAAGTGCTTTTCTAATTCTTTAAATATAATTACTGAGTAAAAGTCGTAACTTTGCCCGTTACCAAAATGTATTTTATGAGTAAAACGAATAGAAAACAAGACGCTTTAGATTACCACTCGCAAGGGCGACCGGGCAAAATTCAGGTTGTACCTACTAAACCATATTCATCGCAAAGAGATTTAACATTGGCTTACTCGCCAGGTGTTGCTGAGCCTTGTTTAAAAATTGCTGATAACGTTGAAGATGTATACAAATACACAGCAAAAGGCAATTTAGTTGCTGTAATTAGTAATGGAACTGCAGTTTTAGGCTTAGGAGATATTGGTCCGGAGGCTGGAAAACCAGTAATGGAAGGTAAAGGTTTATTGTTTAAAATATTTGCTGATATTGATGTTTTTGACCTTGAGTTAGATACTAAGAATGTTGATGATTTTGTAAAAATTGTAAAAGCATTAGAACCAACTTTTGGTGGTGTAAACCTAGAAGATATTAAAGCACCTGAGTGTTTTGAAATTGAGCGCCGTTTAAAAGAGGAAATGAATATTCCGGTAATGCATGATGACCAACATGGTACAGCCATTATATCTGCTGCGGCATTACTAAACGCTTGCGATTTACAGAAGAAAAAAATAGATAAAGTTAAAATTGTAGTTAATGGCGCTGGTGCAGCTGCAATTTCTTGTTCTCGTTTGTACGTTTCTTTAGGAGCTAAAAAAGAGAATATTGTAATGTGCGATAGAACTGGTGTTATACGCCATGATAGAGATAATTTAGATGCAATTAAGAGAGAGTTTGCGACTACACGTAATTTAAATACTTTAGCAGAAGCAATGAAAGACTCTGATGTGTTCATCGGTTTATCATCTGCAGATTGCGTTACGGTAGAGATGCTAAAATCTATGGCTAAAAACCCAATTGTTTTTGCCATGGCTAATCCAAATCCGGAGATCGCTTATGATGTTGCCATCAGTTCTCGTAAGGATTTAATTATGGCTACTGGCCGTTCAGATTATCCTAACCAGGTAAATAACGTATTAGGTTTTCCGTATATTTTTAGAGGAGCTTTAGATGTAAGATCTACAAGTATTAACGAAGCAATGAAAATTGCAGCTGTTAAAGCGATTGCAGATTTGGCTAGAAAATCTGTTCCTGAAGCCGTTAACATGGCTTATAATGAGCGTAATATCAAATTTGGTAAAGAATACATTATTCCGAAGCCAATGGATTTTCGTTTAATGACCAATGTTTCTATGGCAGTTGCCAAGGCAGCTATAGAAAGTGGTGTTGCCCGTAAAATTATTACCGATTGGGATGCATATGCAGAAGAATTGAAACGCCGTTTAGGTATGGATGATTCTATTATGCGAGCTTTAACCAATAAAGCAAAATCTGCGCCTAAGCGTGTTGTTTTTGCAGAGGCTGATAATTATAAAATTTTAAAAGCAGCACAAATTGTTAAAGATGATAATATTGCCATTCCAATTTTATTGGGTAATAAAGAAATCATCCAACAAATTATAGAAGAAAACGGCTTAGAGCTAGAAGGAGTTGAAATTATTGAGACTGCTTTAGAGCCTGCAAGAATGAAAAAGTATGCTGAAGCTTTGTACCAAAAAAGACAACGCAGAGGGATTACTCTTTTTGAGGCTCAGAAGTTAATGCGTGATCGTAATTATTTTGGTGCTTCTATGGTAGAGTTTGGCGAAGCCGATGCCATGATTTCTGGCTTAACTAAAAACTATGTTTCTACCATAAAACCAGCTTTACAAGTAATTGGAACCGAAGCAGGTGTTAATCGTGTGGCAGGTATGTACATGATGATGACCCAAAAAGGGCCTGTGTTTTTTGGAGATACAACAGTAAATGTTGATCCAACTGCAGAAGAATTAGTAGATTTAACCTTATTGTTAGAAAAATCGGTTAGGAAATTCAACATACAACCGCGTATTGCTTTACTTTCTTACAGTAATTTTGGCTCTAATGAAGGTGTTGTGCCAGAAAAAGTTAGAAAGGCAGTACAAATATTGCACAATCAACATCCTGAAATTGTAGTTGATGGCGATATGCAAGGAAATTTTGCAATGAACAATTCGCTATTGAAAGAGAACTTTCCTTTTAGTAGCTTAGTAGACGCTCCTGCAAATACACTTGTCTTTCCTAATCTAGAATCGGGTAACATTGCCTATAAATTATTGCAAGAATTAGGTGGTGCAGAAGCGGTTGGTCCAATTTTATTAGGATTGAAAAAACCTGTTCATATTGTTCAGTTAGGAAGTTCGGTGAGAGAGATTGTAAATATGGTTACTATTGCAGTATTGGATGTACAAGGAAAAGAAGAGGCTGCAAATCCAAAAAGAAAAGGATTATTAAATAAATTAGCTAAAAAATAATAAATAATGTTTGCGTATATTGATGGGAAACTGACCTTTAAGTGTCCAACTTATGTAGTAGTAGAGGCTGGAGGTGTGGGTTATCACATCAATATATCGCTAAACACCTATTCTGCAATTGGTAATGCAGAGCGATGTAAAATTTACACATGGTTGCATGTTAAAGAAGATGCGCATACCCTTTATGGCTTTGCCGATGAAGGTGAACGAAGATTATTTCTACATTTGATATCAGTTTCTGGTATTGGGCCAACAACTTGTAGAATGATGTTATCTTCTATTACACCAGTTGAAATACAGAATGCCATTATACAGGCAGATGTGGCATTAATACAGCAAATTAAGGGTATTGGGGCAAAATCTGCTCAGCGGATTGTTTTAGAGTTACAAGACAAATTGAAAAAGGAAGGACCAGATTCCTTAATATCTATGCCTCTACACAATACTACACGAGATGAGGCGTTATCTGCGTTGATTATGCTAGGTTTTGGCAAACAAGTTGCAGACAAAGCATTGGATAATGCTATTAAAAAGGCCGACCAAGATTTAACGGTTGAGCAAATGATAAAAGTGGCTTTAAAAAATTTATAATAATTCGCGATTGAGAAACAAATTTACGCTAGTTGTACTTCTGCTGTTTATTTTTGCTGGTCGCGAAACCTTTGCTCAGGTAACTCCAACAAAAACAGGAACAGATACGCTTAAAAATTCCTTTAACGTCCGTGAGAAACAAGGTTTAGGCTTAAGAACAAATTCAAATCCCTTTTTAGGATTGCCAGATAATGTTAAACGTGTTGTAGAATATGATGCACAAAACAGACGCTACATTATTACTGAGCGCATTGGAGATCGGCTATTTTCTGCACCGCAATATTTAACCATAGAGCAATACTTGAGGTTGGTAAATAGTGAAGTTAAACGTGAAAATTGGCGTACGCTATCAAATGCCGAAATTAATGAAGTAAGGCAAACCGGAATTATTCCGCCAGTAAAAATTAATAGTAAAGCTTTCGAGAAAATATTTGGCGGCACAACTATAGATATACAGCCAAGGGGTGATGCAGAACTTACCTTTTTAGGGCGTATCAACAAAAACGAAAATCCGCTTTTCAACGAACGCCAACGTGTACAAAGTAATTTTGATTTTAATCAGCGTATCCAAATGGATGTGACCGGAAACATCGGTGAGAAGCTAAAAATTAAAATGAATTACAACACCGAGGCCCAATTTGATTTCGAAAACCAGATTAAATTGGATTATACAGGCAGTAAAGACGATATCATTAAAAAAATTGAGGCAGGTAATGTTAGCTTACCTCTAAATAGTACCTTAATTAATGGTACTCAAGCTTTATTTGGTATAAAAACACAAATGCAGTTTGGCAAGCTTGATGTTTCTACAGTTTTCAGTCAACAAAAATCTCAGTCTAGAGAACTGCAAATTAATAATGGTGCACAGCAAAATGAATATAGGGTTATAGGTAGCGATTACGAAGCAAATAAGCATTACTTTTTAGCAAAATACTTTAGAGATAATTACAATAGAGCATTGGCAAATCCACCAACGGTGCTCTCTGGCATACTGGTAACTAAAATAGAAGTTTGGATTACCAATAAAACAGGTAATACCCAAGATTCTAGAGATGTTTTGGGTTTTTTAGATTTAGGTGAAAATCAACCTTACAATACCGCACAAGTAACTGGAGGTGGATCAGTGCTTCCATCAGGCTTTACAAATCCAACTTTTCCTACTCAATCTAATAATTTATTAGCCAACTTGCCTGCAAGTGCTCGCCAAACTAATAGCAATGGTGTAATTTCTTATTTTGCAGCAAATGGAGCTACAGACAATTTTGCGAAATTAACCTATGCTAGAAAACTAACGGAGAGAGAATATACCTTTCAGCCTCAATTAGGTTACATTTCCTTAAATAATGCTTTAAATGCTGATGAAATTTTAACAGTTGCTTATCGCTATACTTTTAATGGTGCAGAGTATCAAGTAGGAGAATTTTCTACAGATGTAGCTTTCGATCAGGCGGTGCCGAATGTGTTATATACCAAATTATTAAAAAACGAAACGATTAAAACAAATTTGCCAACTTGGGATTTGATGATGAAAAACATTTACTCGATTGGTGGATATCAAATTAGTCCGCAAAATTTTAAGTTAGACATTTTTAGGATTGATGATAAAACTGGAGTAGAAACGCCTTTACTTAGAGAAGGATCTAGAACAGCGTTAAAACAATTTATATCCTTAACAAATTTAGATCAGCTCAATCAGCAGAAAGAGAAAAAGCCAGATGGTATTTTCGATTTTGAGGCAGAAAATAAACCATTTGTAAGCACACAACAGCAATATCAAAGTAGTTTGCCTAATACAAATACTTTAAATAGCTCAAACGCAAACATTATAATTAACAATACCAATAACGGTTACGTTACTATAGATCCATTAAATGGTAGAGTAATTTTTCCATTAATTGAGCCATTTGGTAAAGATTTGGCCGACAAATTTAGCTTACCTGGAGAGCAACCTTTGGCTGATAAATATACTTATCCAGAGTTGTATGATTCTACCAAAGTAGTTGCACAACAGCTTTTTGCTAAAAAAGATTTATACATCATCAAGGGTGCCTATCAATCAGAAATTGCATCAGAGTTTTCATTAAATTCGATCAATGTAACCGAAGGCTCTGTTAAAGTTTTTGCAGGTACAATTCCTTTGCAGGAAGGAGCAGATTATACTGTAGATTACCAAGGGGGTAGAGTTAAAATTGTAAATACAGCAGTGCTGATTTCTGGTCAGCCGATTAGAATTACTACTGAAAATAACGAGTTATTTGGCTTACAGCAACGATCTCTTTTTGGGGCCAGATTTGATTATCGGGTAAATCCTAAACTAACTTTAGGTGGTACTTTCATGAACTTATCAGAAAAGCCACTTACTCAAAAAGTTAATTATCGCGAAGAGCCAATTTCGAATACCATTTTTGGTTTCGATGCAAATTATAGTTCACCATCAAGGTTTTTAACCAAATTGGTTGATAAAATCCCTTTTATCTCTACTAAAGCACCATCAAGCATCAGCTTTGCTGGCGAATATGCAAAGTTAGTTCCTGGGCATCCTAGTGCTATAAATTCTGGTGTTGATAAAGGTGGAGCGAGTTATTTAGATGATTTTGAAGCTTCACGTTCTATCGTAGATTTAAAAAGTGCTATTCCTTGGCAAATATCTAATACGCCACAATTTTTTCCAGAATCTCAATTGATAGATGATCTAGCTTATGGTTACAATAGAGCAAAATTGGCATTTTATAATATCGATCCTATCTTTTATAATCAGAGTTCTTCAGACCTTCCATCGAGTTTAAGAAACAATAGAAATGAGCTTTCTAATCACTATGTGAGAGAAATATTAGAGCAAGAAGTTTTTCCTTTTAAAGAGATAGCCAGCGGACAGCAAATTAATTTGCCAACTTTAGATTTGGCTTATTACCCGATGTTACGTGGTCCTTATAATTACACTACTACTGGTTTTGCTAATAATGGTTTTTTAAATAATCCTAGATCACGTTGGGGTGGTATTTCTAGGCGTGTAGATATTAATGATTTTGAAGCTAACAATATCGAATACATCGAACTTTGGATGATGGATCCTTTCATGTATAAACCAGCTTCACAGGGTGGAGATTTATATTTTAACATCGGTAACATCTCTGAAGATATTTTAAAAGATGGAAGAAAATCTTTAGAAAACGGTTTGCCTGCAGATGAAGATCCTAGCAAATATGATGAAACTAGTTGGGGTAGGGTAACCAAATTACAACCAGTAATACAAGCTTTTGATAATAATCCGGCAGCCAGAAGAGCACAAGATGTAGGTTTAGATGGCTTATCTAATGCAAATGAAAAAGCAAAATTTGCAGCGTTAATTAGTCAGATTACAGCACAATTAAATCCAGATGCTGCTTTGGCTTTTGGTAACGATCCATCGTCTGATGACTACTCATATTTTAGAGGTGGCAATTTAGACAATACAAATGCTGGAATTTTAGAACGTTATAAAAACTTTAACGGCCCAGAGGGAAACTCTAAAACCTCTCAGCAATCTTTAGATGAATTGGGTTTACAAAACTCTGCATCAACTGCTTTGCCAGATGGTGAGGATATCAACAGAGATAACAATATGACACAATCTGATGAATATTTTCAGTATAAAATATCCATGAGACCATCAGATTTAATTGTTGGACAAAATTTTGTAACCGATAAAGTGGTAACTCCTGTTAGATTGGCAAATGGACAAACCCAAAATGCAACGTGGTATCAAATCAGAATTCCATTAGCACAATACCAACAAAAAATAGGTAATATCCAAGATTTTAAATCAATAAGATTTGTGAGGATGTTTATGACAAATTTCGCCGATACTGCAATTTTAAGGTTTGCCAAAGTACAGTTTGTAAGAGGAGATTGGCGCCAATTTAATGCTAAAAATGAATCTATAAACGTAATTGCAGATCAATCTTTACTTCCGGCTACGCCAGATAACTCTACTATAGAAGTGGCAACGGTAAATATTGAAGAAAATGGTAAACGTTCACCAATTCCATACGTTGTGCCTCCAGGGATTGTTAGAGAAAGAGATTTTAGCAATTTTAGAGGAGATACCCGTCAGAACGAGCAGTCACTTTCTGTAATTGTAAAAAGTTTAAGAGATGGATATGGAAGAGCTGCTTTCAAAACTGCCATAAACGATTTTAGATCTTACAAACGTTTAGAAATGTTTGTCCATTTAGAAGACTTGCCAAACAATGATCCTTTGGATGACTATGAATTGCAAGCATTTTTAAGAATTGGTACAGATAATTTAGATAACTATTACGAATACAATCAGCCTTTAAAAGTTACACAACCATTTACAAGCGATCCGGCAGCAATTTGGCCAGATGAAAATAAAATGGATATTGAACTTGAACTTTTTCAAAAGGCTAAAACAGCAAGAAATCAAGCTCGTACAAGTGGAGGTTTGCCATGGCCAATTAATGTTCCGTTTACCTACACCGATGGTAGAAATACAATTGTGGTAAAAGGGCAACCAGATATGAGTAAGGTAAGAATTTACATGTTGGGTATTAAAAATCCATTGCGTAATCCTGCTTCGCCTGCTGGAGATGATGGATTGGATAAAAGTGCAATGGTTTGGTTTAATGAGCTGCGTTTAACTGAGTTTGATGAGCGTGGTGGTTGGGCAGCTACAGCAAGAATGAATGCGAAATTAGCAGATTTTGCCGATTTAAATATTTCAGGAAGTAAATCTACAATCGGTTTTGGTTCATTAGAAAAGAAAGTGAGCGAACGTAATCGTGCAGATAACGAATTTATCGATGTATCATCAAGTATTGAGTTAGGTAAATTTTTGCCACAAAAATCAGGCATTAAAATACCAATGTATGTGAGTTATTCTAAACAGGTAGCTACACCACAATTTGACCCTCGTACACCTGATATCGAATTAAAAAATGCATTGGCAAACGCATCTAAAGCTCAACGAGATTCTATTTTGAACTTCGCCCAAGATTATACTACTAGAAACAGCATTAACTTTACAAATGTTCGTAAAGAGAGAACCAACCCAGATAAAAAGGTACAGTTATGGGATATAGAAAACTTTAATTTTTCTTATGCACAAACTAAATTCGATCATCGCGATTTTATCAATGAGCGAAGCATACAACGCAATTATCGTGGTTCGATAGCTTATAATTACGCTCGTACGCCTAAAAACTACATGCCTTTTGATAAAATTATCAAATCTAATACCTTAAAACTATTAAAAGATTTTAACATCACTTTAATGCCAAGTGCCATTAATTTTAGGTTAGATGTTGATCGTTTTTATGCAGAGAATACCTTAAGGAATAATGATCCAAATAATTTCCTGCCTATCAATACTACCTTCAATAAAAACTTTCTGGTATCGAGAGTTTATGGTATAGCTTGGGATTTAACCAACTCTTTAAGTTTAGATTTTGATGCAACAAACTACTCAATTATTGATGAGCCAGATGGCAGGATTGAAGGTTTAAAAAGAGATACGCTTTGGCAAAATCTAAAAACTTTGGGCAGAACAACAGATTACAATCACAACTTAAATGTGAGATATAATTTGCCAATTGGTAAAATTCCGGGGATGGATTGGTTAACTGTAGCAACCATTTACGGTACTAATTTTAATTGGCAAACCGAGCCGCTTTCTACCTTAAGAGATCCGAGTATTAATTTGGGTAACACCATACAAAACTCTAGAACTATACAAGTAAACCCTACTTTATCGTTAACTAAACTTTATAATAAATTTGGGTTCATTCGTAAAAGCATTAACAAAGCAGATTCAACATCAACGTTTTCTGATATGCTTTTGGGCTTATTAACCAGTGTTAAAAATGTAAATGTGGCATTTACACAAACCAAAGGAACTTTCTTGCCAGGATATTTACCTAGAACCAAATATTTTGGGGTTGATGATGTAACTGGGGCACCAGGTTTAGGGTTTGTTTTTGGTAGTCAACGAGATATAAGAGATATGGCATTTAACAGCGGTTGGCTAACCACAGATGAATTACAAACTCAATTATACATTAATACATTACGAGAAGATTTTCAATTAACAGGCACAATTGAACCATTAAGAGATTTTAAAATTACGTTAAGCGCCGTAAGAAATCAAACATTAAATTACTCAACAAATTTTAGGTATGATAACAGCATCAATACTTTTAGAAATTTAAGCCCGACTACAACTGGTGATTATAGCGTTTCGATTATCAGTCTAAGAACTGCTTTCAAAGATAAAAATGGAAGTACGGTTTCATCGTTGTTTAATGAGTTTATGGCGAATAGACCAACCATTTCTAATAGATTGGGTGCGCAAAATCCAAATTCATCGGGTAATGCAAACGGATTTGCCGATGGTTATGATAAGAGCTCTCAAGATGTAATCATTTCTTCATTTCTGGCTGCTTATACTGGCAAAAAGGCAAACTCATCAAGTTTAAATAGCTTACCTAAAATACCACTCCCTAACTGGAGAATAACGTACGGTGGTTTATCGAAAATTCCTTTTATAGCCGATCGACTTTCAGAATTGAGCTTGAGACACGGTTATCGTTCTACCTATAGTGTAAATGGATTTAATAGCTTAATCAAATACCAAGAAACCAATGGCTTTGTATCTAGTAGAGATGTAAATCAGAATTTTTTACCTTTTTATCAGTTTGCTCAAGCCAACATTTCAGAACAGTTTGCCCCATTAATTGGAATTGATACGAGGTTGAAGAACAATCTTACGGCAAATTTTGAGATCAATAAAACCAGAATTATGGCTTTAAGTTTGGCAAATAGCCAGTTGGCACAATTGTCAGAAAATAACTTGGTTTTTGGCTTAGGCTATCGAACTACAAAATTCCGTTTTCCTTTTGGTTTGTTTAGTAATCTAAAATTAGATAACAATATGGATTTCAAACTTGATGTTTCTGTTAGAGATAATAAGACTGTAATTTACAGAGCAGATATAGAAGAAGCAGAAGTATCATCAGGAGCAAAAAATATCACTTTAAGACCAAGTGTAGATTATGTTTTAAACCAACGTTTTAATGTTCGGTTGTTTTATGATTCGAATATTACAAAACCTTATACATCGCAATCATTTAATACTTCCTTTAGCAATTTTGGGTTTAGTTTGAGAATGACACTAAATTAGTAATTGTTATAGCGCAGTTTAATAATTATCTTTGCGCAACAAATATTAACTAATAAGATTTATAAAATATATTACAATGAATTTTCCATCAGAATTAAAGTACACAAAAGACCACGAGTGGGTTAGAGTAGAAGGAAACGAAGCCTTTATCGGTATTACCGATTTCGCACAACGTGAATTAGGTGATATTGTTTATTTAGATATCAATACCGTTGGCGAAGAAGTAGAGCAAGAAAAAGAATTTGGAACAGTTGAAGCTGTAAAAACGGTATCTGATTTATTTATGCCTGTAACTGCAACTGTTTTAGAAGTTAATTCTGCGCTAAATGATAACCCAGAATTAGTAAATTCTGATCCATATGGCGAAGGCTGGATGGTAAAAGTTACTTTAAGCGATGCTGCTCAAGTTGATGCACTATTAAGTGCTGATGATTACAAAGCATTAGTTGGTGCTTAATTGATGAAAATTTATGAAGCACTAAAATCACAGCGTTGGTCTATAGTTTGGGCTGTTGTTATTTTAGTGCTTTGCAATATTAAAATGCCAGAAAGCGATAGCTCTTCTGGTTTTTTCTTCGAAGGTTTTGATAAAATGGCCCATTTAGGCTTTTTTTATGTGCTTACTGTTTTGCTGTTTTATGGTAAAATCAATTATCAGCACAACTTTAGTTTCAGGTCATTAACCATATTTAAAATTATTCTGATATCAGCTATTTTGGGTGGTTCAATAGAATTCATGCAATGGAAACTATTTACCTATCGCTCTGCAGAATGGTGGGATTTTGGATGTGATATGATTGGTTGTTTAATGGGTGTTTTTAGCTATGCATTACTTCACTTATCAAACTATAATGAGAAGAGGGTTTAATCTAATATTAATTTTTTTTATGGTGTTAATCCTAAGTTCATGCGGATTGTTTAAACCATCCTGCCATTGTCCGAAAATGCCAAAATCACGATTTAAAGCGTATTAAACCCAGTTTATTCATCCCAATTTTTTTTAACGCTCAATCTCAAATCCTACTCTGTAACGATAAAGTTAGTTGTATTTAAAATGTTACCCATTTTTTATCACGTGCTAACAAACTTTTGTGGCAAACCGTAGTCTGATAGGGTAACTTTACAAAATTATAAACAATACAAATGAAGACTTTTTTACAAAAAACAATAATTTTTGCTTTGCTATTTATAAGCTATTATGCCAATGCCCAAACAGGTGGTTCGGCAACTGGTAAAGTTTTAAATGGCAAAGATAAAACACCGGTTGACTATGCATCTGTTGCAGTAAAGCGATTATCAGATTCGGTAACAGTTGGTGGCACAAACTCCAATGCAAACGGAACTTTTACAGTTACCGGTTTAGCTCCGGGCAAATACAAATTGTATATTGCTTATATAGGCTTAAAAACAATTAATAAAGATTTTGAGATAACTGCTGCCAAGCCAAGCGTGGCTTTTGGTGATTTGGTAATGGAAAACACTGGTGTGCAATTGAACACAGTGGTTGTACAAGGTGAAATTCCTCCAGTAGTGGTTAAGAAGGATACTTTAGAGTTTGATGCCAAAACCATTAAGGTAAAAGAAAACTCTGTGGTAGAAGATCTATTGAAAAAAGTACCAGGTGTTGAGGTTTCAAAAGATGGTACAGTAACTACACAAGGTGAAACCATTAAAAGAGTAAGGGTAGATGGTAAAGACTTTATGGGTACTGATCCATTGTTAGCAACTAGAAACTTGCCTGCTGATATGGTTGATAAAATTCAGATTATTGATGACATGTCAGATCAATCGAAATTTTCTGGTGTAGATGATGGAAATCGTGAAAAAATCATCAACATTGTAACCAAAAATGGCGTAAAAAACAAAGGTTTTGTAGGTAATAATACTGTAGGCTACGGAACTGATGATAGATATGATGTAAATTTAAGTATAACTAGATTTAATGAAAATCAACAGATTTCATTACTTGGACAGTTTAACAACGTAAACAAACAAAACTTTGGTGGTGGTGTTGGTGGCGGTGGTGGCCGTGGACAAAATTTTGGAGGTGGTAATGGTCAGCAAGCTGGTATTACTACAACAAATGCGGCAGGTATTAACTTTGCTGATACTTATAAAAATGGCACTCAGTTTAATGGTAGTTATTTCTTTAATAAAACTTCATTATTTAATACCAACAGCTCATTTTCACAAACATTTTTAGGAAATAATACCAACTCTAACAGAAGTGATTTAGAAAGTACAACTGAGCGTTTAAATCATCGTTTAAATTTCACTTTAGATACTAAAATCGACTCTACAACATCTATTAGAATACAGCCAAATATATCATATACTGATAATGACGCTGTGAGTATGAATAATTACAACAGAATTTCCCTAATTGGTAATGCAGTTGGTTCGCAAAGTTTCAATAGTAATTCTAAATCTCCATCTCTAAGCAACACTATGTTGATTAGAAAGAAGTTTCAACGTAGAGGTCGTACTTTATCATTAAATGTAAATACAAACTATAATGATAATGATGCAGAAAATTTCAATATTAACCCAGAAACTTTAACTTCGCCAACTAATGCAGTTTCACAGAGAAACTTAAATCAGTTAATCGATAACACATCTACTTCTTTTGGTAATACTGCAAGGTTGGTTTTTACAGAGCCGCTTTCTAAAACATTAAACTTAGAGTTAAATTATCAAAATGGATTTAATTTTGATAACCAAAGTAGATTTGTTTATGATTTTAACAATACTACTCAGCAATATGATGTAGTAAATGTTGATTTCAGTAATGAATTTGAGAACAAAACATTTACGAATGCTTTAGGTTTCAGTTTTAGTAAGAACGAGAAAAAATACAATTGGAACGTAGGTGTTGCAGCACAACAGACACACCGTGAAAACGCCAACCTAACAACTGATAATGTTTTTACTCAAAACTTTATCAATTTAACTCCTTCGGCAAATTTTAGATATACCTTTAGTACAACTAAAAGGTTAAATATAAGATATGATGGTCGTACAAACCAACCAAACATAAGCCAAATACAACCGATACCTGATAATACCAATACACAAACTGTATTTTTGGGTAATCCAAGTTTAAAGCCATCATTCTCTAACAACCTGAGAATTTTTTATAACGATTTTGATTTCAAAAGTTATAGACAATTGTTTTTAGGTGCTTTTATTACTCAAACATTTAATGCATTTGCTAATAGTCAGAGCTTAATAACAGATCAAACTGACCCTAACTTTGGTAAAATTGCCAATAGCTTTATAAACGTTGATGGTAATATTAATGCCATTGCATTTGGAACGCTAGGTTTGCCAATAATAAAAGGTAATAAGCTAACACTTAATATAGATGGACGTGCAAGTTATAACAGAGCTACAAACATAACCACAAACTTAGAGAACATTACCAACGAGTATGTTTTTACTAACGGTTATAGATTAGTATCTAATTTAGATAAATTAGATATGGTTGCTGGTATTTCTGGTACGATGACGAGAGCAACTTATACTATAGGTAACAATACTAAATTCTACAGACTTTCTCCAAACGTTGATATTAGTTACTTGTTCCCTGGTAATATCCGTTTACAAACAGACATTAGCTACATTAAACAAACTGGTGGTGGCGTAGGTTACGATACAGATTTTACTTTAGTTAATGGTTATATCAGTCGCCAATTCTTTAAAAATAGAGGTACTTTTAAGGTTGCTGTTAACGATATGTTTAATCAGAATACTGGAATTTCAAGAAGTGCTGGTAGCAACTCAATTACAGATTCAAATTTCAACGTATTAAAACGTTATTACATGTTTTCTTTCACTTACTCACTTAGCAAAATAGCTGGTTTAAGTGGTACTCCTGGTCAACAAGGAGGCCCAGGTAGAGGAATGAGAATGGGTGGAATGATGTAATCATAAAATCAATATTTTATATAAAGTCGTTAATCAAAAGTTAGCGACTTTTTTTATGAGATATTGCGCTCTTGTTATTTGGATTTAATATAAATAAAGGCTAAATTGCGCCATATTTAAGTATATGAAACTTTCGCAGTTAAACCCAGGAGAACAAGGTACAATCGTTGCTTTTACAGATTTAGAAATGTCTGTAAAACTAATGGAAATGGGCTGTTTACCCGGTGAAGTTGTAGAGGTAGAGCGCTTAGCTCCACTTGGCGATCCAATTGCCATCCGCGTTGCGGGATATCAACTTTGTTTACGTAAAAGCGAAGCATCTGTGATCATAATTCAGTAATACCTTGGCCGATATTAAAGTTGCATTAGTTGGTAATCCTAATACCGGAAAATCTACCTTATTTAATCTCTTAACAGGATTAAATCAAAAAGTTGGAAACTTTCCTGGTATCACTGTTGATAAAAAAGTTGGCTATTGTAAACTTGCTGATGGCAAAACTGCCGAAATAATTGATCTTCCTGGTACCTATAGCTTGTACCCCAAAAGTAAAGATGAGGGTATTGTATTTCAGGTATTGGCCGATAAAAATAATCCAAGCTATCCTGATGTAATTGTGCTAGTTGCTGATGCTACTAACTTAAGGCGTAATCTGTTACTTTGCTCGCAAGTTGCAGATTTAGGTTTACCGATGTTGCTGGTGCTAAATATGACAGATATGGCTCGTAAAGAGGGGATCCATATCAACGTAAATATGCTAGCAAAGCGTTTGGGCATTCAGGTTGTGGCCATGTCGGCACGCAAAAATGATGGTCTAGATACTTTAAAAAAAGCGCTTGCAAATACCACAACAATCAGCACGCAAATTAATGGAGTTGATGCTAATTTGTTTGCTCCAGAGGCAATAACTGCTGTTAAACAGAAAATCAATATCGATAATAATTATTATGCCTTGCAGGTTTTACATCAGCATGAGCATTTAACTTTTTTCACACCTCAGCAACAACAAGAAATAGAGGCTATTGAAAAAGAATTTAATTTCGAATCATCTAAATTACAAGGAGCAGAAACAGTTGCCCGTTACCGATATTTAAGCACAGTTTTAACAGATATTATTTTTGATACCGGTGCTGAGCGCAAGTTTAAAAACACCGATAAATTAGATCAGATTTTAACCCATAAAGTTTGGGGTTTTGCTATATTTTTACTCATCCTCTTTGTTATTTTCAATGCAATTTTCTCTTGGGCATCTTTCCCTATGGATATTATTGAGGGTACATTTGGCTGGTTAACAACAGTTGGTCATGAGCGTTTACCCGAGGGTTTGCTCACCGATTTGTTATTAGACGGAGTTGTTGCTGGTTTAGGCGGAATTGTTATTTTCGTTCCTCAAATTGCAATTTTATTTGCTTTCATCTCTATCTTAGAAGATACTGGTTATATGGCTAGGGTTACTTTTATGATGGATAAAATGATGAGCAAAGTAGGCTTAAGCGGTAAATCTGTTGTACCCATGATTGGCGGTTTGGCCTGTGCAGTTCCTTCCATAATGGCTGCTCGTAATATCGAAAGTTGGAAAGACAGAATGATTACCATTATGGTTACACCATTGGTAAGTTGCTCTGCAAGGCTGCCAGTTTATATCCTCATCATATCTATCATTGTTCCTTCAGAAAAAGTGCTTGGTGTTATCAATAAACAAGCCATAGCATTAATGTTTATGTATTTGGTAGGTATCGCAGCTGCTGTTGTAGTTGCATGGCTGATGAAATTTCTGATCAAAGCGAAGGAAAAATCTTACTTTATAATGGAACTGCCTGTTTACCGTATGCCTCGATGGAAGAATGTTGCTTTAACGGTTTACGAAAAATCTAAAACTTTCATTTTTGAAGCTGGTAAGGTAATTATAGCCATTTCAATTGTACTTTGGGTTATGGCATCATTTGGTCCAGGAGATCGATTTGAAAGAATTGAACAAAAATATGCGGCACAATTGGCTGATACCACTAAAAATACTGATCATATCAACTCTTTAATTAGTAGTGAGAAACTCGAAAACTCTTACGTAGGTATATTAGGGCATGCTATTGAGCCTGCAATTAGGCCTTTGGGTTATGATTGGAAGATAGGTATTGCGCTCATCACATCATTTGCTGCTAGAGAAGCTTTTGTGGGCACAATGGCTACAATATACAGTGTAGATGGAGGAGATGAAGACACAGGAACTATAAGAGAAAGAATGATCGCATCCAAGAATAGTATCACAGGCTTACCAATTTATACATTCGCCACAGGGATATCCTTAATGTTGTTTTATGCTTTTGCCATGCAATGCATGAGTACGGTTGCGGTGGTATATCGCGAAACTAAATCATGGAAATGGCCAATGATTCAACTGGTTTATATGACGGCTCTGGCGTACTTAGCAGCGTTACTGGCTTACCAATTTTTAAAGTAATTGTGTTTCCTTATTGCTAAAATTTGTCATCCCGATTTCAGATTTATCTTATAATCGATTTTAGTATTTATAGTTTATTTGGGCGTGTCCCAAGCTGCGCAAGGGTCAGGCTATTCGCTACAATCTTTTTGGCTAGGCTGCGCCTTTAACTCCAAAAAGTATTTTCGCTACTATCCTTCACGCTAGCAAAATGCAATTCCCCTCCTTCTAAGGGGTGCCTGAAAGGCGGGGTGGTTCTGTAAGTATAAAAAAAGGGCTAATCATTAAAACATTATTTTTCCTATCTATCTCTTGCTGTCTCACCTGCCGAAACCTTGAAGACTTCTAAATATCCATTTTATAAAAAATCTTAATAAAATCCTTAAATTGCACTGTGAACAAAATTGAAGTTTTAGCACAATATTTACCAGAACAAGCGGCTCCAATTATTGCCAAATGGATTGATTATTTTCAGTGTGAATTTAAAATTTCAAAAAATAGAACCACAAAACTAGGCGATTATCGACATCCATTTAAAGGCAATGGACATAAGATTTCTGTAAACAACGATTTAAATCAATATGCTTTTTTGGTAACTACTGTACATGAGTTTGCACACTTGCTAACTTACAACGATCATAAGAATAAAGTAAAACCTCACGGCATAGAGTGGAAGAATAATTTTAAGCGAATGATGAAGCCATTTTTCGAGCTTAACATCTTTCCTACCGATATTCATCATACCATTACCAATTACTTAGATAATCCAGCGGCATCAAGTTGTACCGATTTAACCTTAGCAAGAGCGCTAAAAAAGTACGACACTAATGTATCAACTACCCGTATAGAAGAAATTCCGGTCAACGCAGTTTTTGCACTAAAGGATGGCAGAAAGTTTAAAAAAGGGGAGCGTGTAAGAAAGCGTTATAGATGTTTATGTTTGGATAATGGAAATATCTATTTATTTAATCCCTTGGCAGAAGTGTTATTGGCCACTGGTACATAAACTGCTTCTCTGTCAATTACCTTCCACTTAAGGTCTAGTTTTTCGTCTTTAAAATCGATTGGGCTGTTTAATAAACTATCTACCAATTGATCTTTTTGTTGTACTAAAATACTCGCAGTGTAACTGTTTTGCACTTTACTCTTTAAAATGATATACCTGCTATCTGGGTAGGTGGTTATATTTTCGAAAACCATATCAAACCTATCTTTCCCTTCTAAAACTTCATTTAAAGTTTTTACAGTTTCTAGATAAGTTTTATCATTTTTTGCGCTTAAACTTAATGGAACATCTACATAGGGTAGGGCTTCAATCGCATCTTCGGCAGATGCTGTTCTGTTTTCTGTTTTAAAAACCGTATTGCTTCTTAAAAAGGTTCTGCTGTTCTTTATTATTTTTCCTTCATTGTTAGATAGTTCATTTCTTACTTTCTCTAAAACCAAACTATCATTCCTAAAATAATAGGATTTTAATGTATTACTTGCGCCACCGTTGTAGGCATGCTCGGTAATTAAAACAGTGTTGCCATTTTCTGTAAATTTTTCTACATAAAATGATAAATCACCAAGCATATAAACCAAGCTAGTTGTTTTAGCAAGTTTTGATTGTTTCTGATCTATTTGATTGCTGTAATCGATAATAGATTTTGCGGTTAAATCTGTTGCAAATTCATCGCTTAACGCCGCTTCCGGATGATCAGATTTAAACTGTTTGCATCCAATAATTGTACTAAAACAAGCGATTAAGATTAAAATAGTGTACAATTTCATAACGCATCCATAAATTAGGTATCTTATTTACAGATGGACTATTATCGTGCCAAGGGTTAGTACGCTAATATCTTCTCCACCACTTTTCCCAATTTGCTTTTGGCTAAAAAACTATCTTCTAAAACTTTGCTCATTGGTATGGCGGTATCTAAACTAGCGCAACGTAATACAGGAGCATCTAAATATTCAAAACAATGTTCAGCTATCCAAGCAGAAATTTCTGCGCCAAAACCACTACTAACAGTATCTTCATGCAAAATAATTACTCGTCCAGTTGCTTTAACTGCTTTGGCAACAGTTTCTTTATCCCAAGGTTGTAAACTTACCAAATCTACCAACGTAGCACTAGTTTCATCATGCTGTTTTAAGTACTCTAAAGCCCAGTGAACCCCTAAACCATAAGTGATGATAGTTAATTGTTCTCCTTGTCTTAGCACATTTGCTTTGCCAATTTCTACAGTGTAATAGCCATCAGGTACCAAGCCGCTCAAACTTCGGTACAGGTATTTATGCTCAAAATAAATTACCGGATTAGGGTCTTCAATAGCAGCTATTAATAAACCTTTTGCATCATAAGGGAAAGCAGGATAAACAACTTTTAAACCTGGTGTTTTGGTAAACCAAGCTTCATTACTTTGCGAGTGAAACGGACCAGCTCCAGTACCTGCACCTGTAGGCATACGAACAACTACATCAGCCTTTTCGCCCCAACGGTAATGGGTTTTGGCTAAATTGTTTACAATTTGGTTAAATCCACAAGTTACAAAATCAGCAAACTGCATTTCTACAACAGCCTTGTAACCATTAATAGATAAGCCTAAACCTGTACCCACAATTGCAGATTCGCAAATAGGGGTATTGCGAACTCTTGCCTTACCAAATTCATTTACAAAACCATCTGTTATTTTAAAAGCGCCACCATATTCTGCAATATCCTGGCCCATGATCACCAAGTTATCATGCTTTTGCATTCCTTCTCTTAAACCAGCCGTTATGGCATCTAAGTAACGCAGTTCGGTTTTAGTCTCTACAGGTGCTGCAATTTCTTGTTGGTAAGGATAAAACATATCCTCCAACTCTGTCGCATCATTCGCCGTAGGTTCTGGTTCGTTAAAAGCAAGTTCCACATCCGCTTCAATTTCGGCTTTAAATTTGCTTTTAATGCTTGCAATTGCATCCTCATCCAATACTTTTTCGCCTAGCAAATAATTCTCAAAATTCTGAACTGGATCTTTCTTCACCCATTCATCAAACAGTTGTTGAGGAACATATTTAGTGCCCGAAGCTTCTTCGTGACCACGCATTCTAAAAGTTAAACACTCCACCAAAACTGGTCTAGGATTTTGGCGAATGCTTTCGGCCAATTCGCTTAGCTTATCATAAACAGTTAAAATATTATTTCCATCTAACTGTACACCTTCAATACCATAACCTAATGCTCTATCTACTAAATTCTTGCATTTATATTGTTCGTTTGTTGGGGTTGATAAGCCATAACCATTATTCTCTATTAAAAAGATTACTGGCAAATTCCATACTGCAGCCACATTAATTGCTTCATGAAAATCGCCTTCGCTTGTGGCACCTTCGCCTGTAAAAACTAAAGTTGCATTCTTTTTTTTGGCAATCAAATCGGCTAAAGCAATCCCATCGGCCAATGCCATTTGTGGCCCCAAATGAGAAATCATTCCAATAATTTTATAATCTTGCGTACCGAAGTGAAAAGAGCGGTCGCGACCTTTGGTAAAACCCGTTACTTTGCCTTGCCATTGAGCCATTAATTTGGTTAAAGGAATATTTCTGCTGGTAAAAACGCCCAAATTTCTATGCATTGGTAAAATGTATTCGTCGCTTTGCATAGCCAAAGTACTACCAACTGCTATGGCTTCTTGTCCAATACCCGAAAACCATTTGCCAATTCTGCCTTGGCGCAATAAAATAAGCATTTTTTCCTCTACCATGCGTGGGTAAAGTAACGATTTGTATAATGCTAAAAGTTGTGCATCATCTTTACCTTTTCTGTCAAATTGCATATTTGGTTTTGTTTGGTACGTTTATTTTTCTAAAGTAACACTCCAAACGCTACTCTGCAAACTTATTTAAGCTTCTGGGTTTTTCTGCTTTTCTTCCCATTGCTTAGCGAAAGATTTTTGAGCAATTTCTGGCATGTCACGATATTTACCCCAGCTCTTTTTAAAGAATGTTTTAAGGAAGAAATTTTTCATCTTGCCGCCAACCATATCCATCATTGAGCGTTTTTTCATTCCCTTTTTCCATAAACTCCATCCAATTTCCTCCACTTTGGTGTTTTCATGAGTTGCTGCCGCATCTCTTCTGTTTAATAGTAGCATTTTATGGATGTCTATTTTAACCGGACAAACTTCAGAACATTTTCCGCATAGGCTAGATGCATAGCTTAAATGTTTAAATTCTTTCATCCCTTTAAAATGAGGCGTAATGATAGAGCCAATTGGCCCGCTATAAGTTGTATCGTAAGTATGGCCGCCAATATTTTTGTAAACCGGACAAGCATTTAAACAAGCTCCACAACGAATGCAATATAACGCTTGGCGTTGTTCCTTTTGCGCTAACAGGTTAGTTCTGCCATTATCTAAAAGGATCACATACATTTCTTCTGGCCCATCAGTTTCGTTGGTCTGTCTTGGTCCGCTTAACAAGGTATTGTAAACAGTTAAATTTTGTCCTGTACCATGACTAGCCAATAGCGGCCAATACAAATCCAAATCGGCAATAGAAGGAATAACTTTCTCTATACCAACAATGGCAATATGTATTTTAGGAAACGTAGTACACAAACGGGCATTACCTTCGTTTTCTGTTAAGGCTATGCTTCCAGTATCTGCAACCAAAAAGTTGCCTCCTGAGATACCAATATCAGCACTTAAATATTTTTCTCTAAGTAATTCTCTAGCTTTCTGAGTTAATTGTTCTGGTGTTGCATCAATTGGGGTTCCAAATCTTTCGTTAAATAATTTGGCAATTTCTACCTTGCTAAGGTGCATTGCAGGCGTAACAATGTGATATGGTTTTTGCCCTAATAATTGAACAATGTATTCGCCCAAATCACTTTCTAATGATTCGATATTGTTCTGCTCCAAAAACTCATTTAAATGAATTTCTTCGGTAGTCATCGATTTTGATTTGATAACCGATTTGCCGCCATTTTTTTGAATAATGTTTAAGATTTCTTTTTGTGCTTCTTCAACATCATTTGCCCAAATCACTTTTCCGCCTCTTTTTTGAAAATTAGATTCGAATTCTGGCAAAAACTTATCTAAATTTTCCATCACACGCCATTTAATAACGTGTGCTTTTTTCTTCGAAGCCTCCAAATTTTCAAATTTTGATAAGCCACGCTCAACAGCAACATTATATTTTCCGATGTTATGGTTTATGGTTTTGCGGTGAGGTAAATCGAAAGCTTTTTCATCAGCTTTTATCAAAAAATCTTCGGCGGTAGTGCTCATGCTCAAATATACGAGCCTAAGCCCGAAAGACCAAAGACTAAGCTAAGAAAGGACGTTAGCACAACAAAATTTTAGTAAAACAATGGCAGCAGCGTTTGGCAAATGTAGTCCCGTTGTTCGCTAAATCCCCCGATGGAGCTTGTGAAATAGGGAAGAATACTATAAAAAGGATAGCAAGAAGGTAAAAATCGGGGGTATATCGCTACCACCGGGTTTATAAAACAAAGCTGCTACACAAATTGCAAAACTGTTAAGCAAAATGCATTTACACCCAATATTGTGTGGTAAGCACAGCCTTATTTTAGCTAGCCCCGGGTAAAGTGGTACCCTGCAGTAAATGGCGTAGCCATTTGCGAAGCGTACAAACGAAACACGGGACTTTCCTTAAATAAGACACACAGGATTTGCGCTTCAAAAACTAAAAATAAAAACCCGATAGCTTTTATTGCCATCGGGTTTTATTATGCACCAATCTTGATACTCGATAATTGAGTCTTGATACTCGATACTTGAATCTTGATACTATTTAGTTTTCGGCGTACCATCTTCATTTTTATTTACAACAGGGCGGTTAGCTCCATTAGCTAATTCCCAAGCTGTAAAGTATACCAATTGAGCTCTTTTAGCCAACATTGGGAAATCAATTTTGCTAACTTCATCTCCTGGTTGGTGGTAATCTTTGTGTACACCATTAAAATAAAAAATTACAGGAATACCAAATTTAGCGAAATTGTAGTGGTCTGAACGATAGTAAAAACGATTTGGATCAGTACGGTTGTTATATTTTTCATCTAAAACGATATTTACATAATCTTCATTTGCTTTTTTGCCAATGCGATCTAAATCGTCACTTAGCATATTAGAGCCAATAATGTAAACAAAGTTATTATCACCAGGGCGAGCATCATCGCCACGGCCAATCATATCGATATTTAAGTTTGTAATGGTGTTTTCGATTGGGAAAACTGGATTTTCTGAATACCACTCAGAACCTAATAGACCTTTTTCTTCACCACAAACTGTCATGAAAAGAATGCTCCGTTTTGGTCCTTTACCTGCTTTTTTCGCATTTGAAAAAGCTTCTGCCAATAACAAAACGCCAGTAGTTCCAGAACCATCATCATCAGCTCCGTTGTTTACTTTGTCTGTTGCGTTTGGATCTTTAACTAAACCAATATGATCATAGTGACCAGTAACAACTAATACTTCATTTTTAAGTGCAGGGTCAGAACCTTCTAAAAATCCTAATACGTTTTCTGCTCTTAAAATAGTTTCTTTACTTTTTGCAGCAAATGAAACTGGCACATTAATTACTTGAGTTGCTGGTTTAACGCTTTCAGTAATTTTCTTTTTAATATCATCTAAATTTGTGTTAGCAGCTGCTAAAATTTGATTAGCTACAGCCGTACCCACAGTAATTTGTGGTAGAATAGCTGGTGCAGCAGTTTCTTCTTTCTTTTTTAAATATTCAGAACCCCCGCCCAAATAAGCCTTCATCTGTGCATTTAAATTATCAACACTTGGGTTAATGATAATTACTCCAGCAGCTTTGTTATCTGTTAAGTATTTAATTTTTGCTTGTAAGCTACCAACACTAGAAGGTGCTCTACGACCACCTTGAGCAGGTGCTGCAGGTGCCTTAGATGATGGATCGCCCGATGAAAAGATCATTACAACTTTACCAGCAACATTTTGACCAGCATATTCGTTGAAATCATCTTTATTAATACCAAAACCAGCGAATATGATTGACTTAGCGTCAATTTTAAATCCTTTGTTGCTTACAACATTAGGCATTACATAAAAATCTTTAAGATTTTCTTTTGCCTGTCCGTTAACTTTTAGCGCAACACTTTCTAAGCTTTTTGATGCAAAGCCAACATTTTGAAAATATGGGTCTTTACCACCTTTTACTGGGCCGGTTAAACCGAAAGATTGGAACTGTTTTTTAATGTAATCTGCAGCCATCCAAGCACCTTTTTTACCAGTCTCTCTACCTTCATATTCATCGGACGCCAAAATAGACAAATGGCTGTAACCACGGTCTTTGGTAATTGTTTCGCTAAATTTTACGGCATCAGGATTTTTCTGTGCCGATGCACCAACACTTAGCAGCATGGCTAAGCCAGTGTATAGAAATGTTTTTTTCATTAGTTTTATCAGTTGTTTGTTAGTTAGTTAGTTAGTTAAGCCAATTTAAAATATTACAACGGCTTTAAATAATTATTAGTTCATATGATGCGAATATAAATACACGCATTTGGTTTAATATGCTTAGCAAGACATTTTATTAACTCTGTTTTGGTGTCGCCCACCCTCAAATTGTGTAGTTAAAAAAGTAGTTACCATTTCTTTAGCCAGCTCAGTAGATACAAACCTTGCAGGGATACAGATCACATTTGCATTGTTGTGCTGTCTAGCTAAGGCAGCTATTTCATTCTCCCAGCAGATAGCTGCTCTTATTCCTTGATGTTTATTGGCAGTAATTGCAACTCCATTCGCACTGCCACAAACTAAAACACCAAAATCAAACTCGTTTTTTTCAACTCCATTTGCAACAGGGTGGGCAAAATCTGGGTAATCAACAGAGTCTGCTGAATGTGTGCCGAAATCTTTCACTTCGTAGTTAGCCAAAAATGATTTTAACATTTCTTTATAATCAAAACCAGCATGATCTGAGCCAATGGCGATCTTTAATTTATTATCAGAAGACATTTTCAAATTTATGTAGAATAAAGGAGCTTACGCGTAAATTTTTTGTTGCTATAAATCACTAACTCTTATACAACATTGTTTCTGCTTTTAATTTTTTCTTTTGAATATTAGCTGAAATCATGATACTCAATTCGTAAAGTAAGAAAAGTGGAAATGCAACGATAAGCATCGTATAAGGATCTGCAGTAGGAGTTACCACAGAAGCTACGATTAAAATAAGTACAATTGCATATCTTCTGCTTTTTCTCATAAATTGAGGCGTCATGATCCCCAATTTACTAAGGATAAAAATTACAACTGGCAGCTGGAAAATAATTCCTGAGCCTAATGCCAACGTTAAAATCAAAGATAGGTATGAGTCGATAGTGATCGTATTTGCAATTGTTGGATCAACCGTAAAAGTTAATAGGAAGTTAATAGATAGAGGCGCAATAATGTAATAACCGAACAAAACACCAGTAAAGAATAACATCGATGCAAAAAATACAAATCCACTAGCCGATTTTTTTTCTGTATCTAATAACGCTGGCTTGATAAAAAGCCAAATCTCAAAAAGCAAATAGGGCACCCCTAAAATTAAACCCGCTGTAATACAAGAATTCATCTGTAAGGTGAACTGACCAGCCATTTCGGTATTGATTAACTTAGCATCAATTACCTGAATACAAAATTCTTTAGGAATTAATGAAGGTAGCGCATCAACCAGTTTACACATCATTCTGTAAGTCCAGAAATCAGTTTTTTTAGGACCCATAATAATGTTGCCCCAAATAAAATCTGTGAAATAGAATGCGCCAATAATAAAAACAGTTACAACAGCTAAAGTTCTTAATAAGTGCTTGCGTAATACGTCTAAGTGATCAAAAAAAGACATTTCTGCCTCTAAGCTTTTCCCTTTTTTCTTTATCGAATCGATTAGATCCTTTGCCTTGTTATCGCTCATTGAAAATATTTGTAAACAAAAATACCATTCTATTTGAATTAGAATGGTATTTACGGTTAAAATCTAATAAAAGATTATTTTTTATCAATATTTGTTACTTATCTTCTCAATTATAACCTATTTCTTTTTTCTAATTTAAAGAAATACTTAATCAATCTATAGGTTAAAAAAATTATACCAACTAATAAAATAAACATTAGTGATTGAGTGAGAACTAGACCAAATTCTGGTATAAGTAATTCCATAATTATTCAGAGAATTCGAAAGTTTCCATAAATTTTGTAGTAAAATTACCTGCTCTAAAATTCGGATCTTTCATTAGTTTTAAGTGAAATGGAATAGTTGTTTTAACACCTTCAATTACAAATTCACTTAATGCACGCTCCATGGTACAAATAGCTTCTTCACGAGTTTGAGCCACGCAAATTAACTTTGCAATCATCGAATCATAGTTAGATGGAATTTGATAACCTGCGTAAACATGTGTATCTACACGAACTCCATGTCCGCCTGGTGAGTGGAAATTAGTAATCTTTCCTGGAGATGGTCTGAAGTTATTAAATGGATCTTCGGCATTAATACGGCATTCAATTGCATGCATGTTTGGCACATAATTATTTCCTGAAATCGGGATGCCTGCAGCAACTTTAATCTGCTCTTTAATTAAATCAAAGTTAATTACCTCTTCTGTTACCGGATGCTCTACTTGAATACGGGTATTCATTTCCATAAAGTAGAAATTACGGTGTTTATCAACCAAAAATTCTACCGTTCCAGCTCCTTCGTAGTTCACAGCTAATGCACCTTTAATGGCTGCTTCACCCATTTTTTCACGCAACTCTGGTGTCATAAACGGTGATGGAGCTTCCTCAACCAATTTTTGGTGACGACGCTGTATCGAACAATCTCTTTCAGATAAGTGACAAGCTTTACCAAATTGATCACCAATAACTTGGATTTCAATATGGCGAGGATCTTCAATATATTTTTCTAAGTATAGGCCATCGTTACCAAAAGCAGCACCAGATTCTTGGCGGGCGCTATCCCAAGCATTTTCAAACTCTTCATCTTTCCAAACGATACGCATACCACGGCCGCCACCACCAGCGGTAGCTTTTAAAATTACTGGATAGCCCATTCCATTTGCAATTTCTATTCCTTCCTTAACGCTAGTTAATAAGCCTTCAGAACCTGGAATAGTTGGTACACCAGCAATTTTCATCGTAGCTTTGGCTGATGATTTATCGCCCATGCCATTAATTTGCTCTGGTGTTGCACCAATAAATTTAATCCCATAATCACGGCATACAGAAGAAAATTTAGCATTTTCTGATAAGAAACCGTAACCTGGATGGATGGCATCTGCATTTGTTAATTCTGCAGCAGATATGATATTTGGAATACTTAAGTAAGAATCTTTACTTGGTGGCGGACCTATACAAACAGCCTCATCGGCAAAACGTACATGTAAACTCTCCCTGTCTGCAGTTGAGTAAACAGCTACCGTTTTTATGCCCATTTCCTTACAGGTACGTATAATACGCAAAGCGATTTCGCCCCTGTTGGCAATTAATATTTTTTTAAACATAATATATAGTTGTCGTCATCCTGAATTTATTTCAGGATCATTTACAAAAAGGATGCTGAAACAAGTTCAGCATGACGGGTTTACATTGGTTCTACTAAAAATAATGGTTGATCGTACTCAATTGGAGAAGCGTTATCTACTAATACTTTTACAATACGACCTGATACTTCACTTTCAATTTCATTGAATAATTTCATTGCCTCAACAATACAAATTACTTTACCAACGCCTATCTCATCGCCAACATTTACAAATGAAGGTTTATCTGGGCTAGATGAGCGGTAAAAAGTACCAATCATTGGTGATTTTATAGTGATGTATTTTGAAGTATCCTCAGCTGCAGGAGCGGTTGATTTGATTTCTACTGTTGGTTGTGGTGCTGCTGCTGTTGGTGCTACAGGCTGTGGAGCCGGTGCTGCTGGCAATGCTGCATTTACATAAACAGGTGCTTGGTTAGTTTTAATGGTAATTTTAAAGTTTTCTTGCTCAATAGCAACTTCATTTACGCCCGACCGAGAAACAAACTTAATGAGTTCCTGAATTTGTTTGATATCCATTCTTTTGTGGTTATGTTAAAAAAATTGGTGTCTTTATGAATTAACTAAGTTATAGTTTTTTTGTTTTAATTTATAGTTAATGGTAGGTGGTTCAATGGTTCGTCTGTTTTAAACTAATTTCCGAATGAACTTATTAACCAAATTAACTGTTGTATGCCCACTTCAAATAAACAGAGCCCCAAGTAAATCCTCCGCCAAATGCGGCCAAAATAATATTGTCTCCTTTTTTCATTTTACTTTCCCATTCCCATAAGCAAAGTGGAATTGTGCCATTTGTTGTATTACCGTAACGCTCAATATTGATCATCACTTTATCGGAATTTACTCCCATTCTCGAGGCAGTAGCATCAATAATACGTTTGTTGGCTTGGTGTGGCACTAACCATGCAACATCATCAGAAGTTAAATTATTGCGTTCCATAATCTCGGCTGCAACATCTGCCATATTGGTAACAGCAAATTTAAATACAGTTGGTCCTTCTTGATGTGCAAAATGTTCATTTGCATCAATGGTTTCGTGGGTTGCTGGCTTAACAGAACCGCCGGCTTTCATGCCTAAAAAGTCTCTTCCAGAACCATCAGATCTTAAAATAGAATCCTGAATTCCTAAGCCTTCTTCATTTGGCTCTAACAAAGCACAACCACAACCATCGCCAAAAATAATACAAGTTGTTCTATCCTGATAGTTGATAATTGATGACATTTTATCGCCACCTACAACCAAAACCTTTTTATGTTTACCCGACTCGATAAATTGAGCGCCAGTACTTAAGCCAAAAATAAAACCAGAACAGGCTGCCTGCAAATCGTAACCCCAAGCATTTTTTGCTCCAACTTTATCTGCTAAAACATTTGCCGTTGCCGGAAATGTAAAATCAGGTGTGGTAGTACAGAAAATAATTAAATCAATTTCTGTTGCGGCAATACCACGTTTTTTAAGCAAACCATTTACAGCATGTACAGCCATGTCTGATGTGCCTAAACCTTCACCTTTTAATATTCTTCGCTCTCTAATGCCTGTTCTACTAGTAATCCATTCATCTGATGTATCAACTAGGGTTTCCATTTCCTTATTAGTCATTATATAATCAGGAACGTAACCGTTAACAGCTGTAATAGCAGCGTGAATTTTGTTCATCGTATTTATTTTAAATTATTGGAATGCAGCTTGTATCTTCCCAACCAAGTTAGAGCTAATCATATCTCTAGATTGAAAAATCATATTTTTTATAGCTAGTGGACTAGATATCCCATGCCCAATTAAAACTGGAGCATTTACACCTAATACTGGGCTACCACCATAGTTTTCGTAATTAAAACGATCAAAAAATTCATCTTTTAATCCTTTTTTAATAGTAATTACATAAAATGATTCTGCTAATTTAAGCATTACATTTCCGGTAAAACCATCACATACAATTACATCAGCCTTATCATTGAATAAATCTCTACCTTCAACATTACCCACAAAGTTAAATTGATTGCTCTCTTTCATTAACGGAAAAGTTGCCAATGATAGCATATTGCCTTTTTCATCTTCTTCTCCAATGTTCATTAAAGCTACCTTTGGATTTTCAACTTGCATGATGTTTTCTGCAAACAAACTGCCCAAAATACCAAATTGCACTAAAAATTCAGGTTTGCAATCAGCATTAGCGCCAACATCTAACATTAAACCTAAACCACCTTTTAGCTTGGGTACAATACTAGTTAAACAAGGGCGTAAAATACCAGGAATAGTTTTAACGCTTAATACAGCGCCAACTAACATTGCACCAGAATTACCGGCACTCGCGAAAGAATCTAATTTACCCTCTTTAAGCATTTGAAAGCCAACGGCAATGCTAGAGTTAGGCTTTTGTAGAATAGCCTTAGTAGGATGTTCGCCCATACCAATCACTTCGTCGGTATGTACGTATTCAAACAGATCAGGGTCGAATCCCTGTTCTATAAGTAGAGGTTTAACCTGCTGGGTATCACCAATAAGCACCAAGTGCTCATCAGCTTTTAGGGATTGATGAGCTGCTATTGCTCCTAAAACATTAGCTTTAGGAGCATAGTCTCCGCCCATAATATCGAGACCTATTTTCATAGTAAAAATCTTTTGTGTTTATTTAATTGCTTTGCAATTATTAATCTAAGTTAAACTTAAACCAATAATAAACACAAAAATTCTCTTAGAAAATTAACCTATTGAAGTGTTTTCTATAACTAATTTACCGTTGTAGTACAAGTTACCATCAACATTATAAGCTGTATGAGGAACATGTATAGCACCAGTAGTTTGGCATGTAGCCAAAGAAGGAGCTACTGCTTTGTAGTGAGTTCTTCTTTTATCTCTTCTTTGTTTAGAAATCTTGCGTTTTGGATGTGCCATTGCTGATTTGTTTTATTTTATTTTAATTTTTTTAATGCTTCCCAACGTGGGTCGTCACTTTTTTCTTCTTCATTTTCAACGCTACCGGTGGCCAATTTTTCCAAAGTTGCTATCATTTCTGGGTCGCATTTTTGGTTAGTGCCTGCCTGTTCGCAGTTATTTATATAAGGTATAGCTACATTAATGAATTCGTAAATCATTTCCGAAACATCAATTTCACTTTCCTTTCTATTCAATACAATGATTTCTAAATCATCGCTTTCTAACTCATCTTCAGCAAATTTCACAATCTGCCTTTCTTTAATGTCAATTGGTTGCCCAAACTCAGCCAAACATTTGTCGCAATTTAACTGTATCGTTCCAAAAATATGGAAATTCAATATCAGCATCGTTTCCTGCTTGTCTAAATCTAGCGTAGCTTTAAGTGCTCCATCTTTAACTAAAGAGTACTCAAATGCATCAAAAAAGCTTTTATCAATTTCAAAATCGAATTGATGTTTGCCCAATTTTAAGCCTGTAAACGGGATTGAAAATTGTTTTAATGCCTTCAATTGTAACTAAATTTTAGCCTGCAAAGGTAAGAAATATTTTAATAAAATGAAATCTTTTTGTAAAAATGAATGCGAATTTGTCATTCTGAACCTTGCGAAGAATCTGTTCGGTTAAACGATAGATTTAAAATCAGGTTCGGTTAATTAATTTGAAAAACAATGTTAGTGCTTTTCGGTTCATTTAGCCCTTTTTTTCGCTGTATCTTTTTGTGCTTCGACTACCAGCCGCGGCTGGCAAGCGCTCAGCATGACAAAAAGATGCCGCTTCAATAAGGTTTGTATCACTTAGCCAGTATTTATTTTGCGGCTTTGCAACCCCTCATATTAGCACATTAGTTTGTGGTATAGCCCTGATTGTAGCGGAAATATCCCGATTTTTTCTATCGGGAATTGGAGCGAAAGCAGGAGTGTCCGTTAATTTTAGGTCAGCAATTGCGCTTCAAATCTAATTAAAGATTAAGTTGCCTATTATCTAGTGGATGCTGAGAAATCTCGATTGATCTTTAAAGAGATGCCACGCTTCGCTCTGCATGACAAATACTTTTTACGTGGTTCAAAAAACTATTTCTCCGCCAAAATCATATCTTTTCCGTTTCTGCTCCATTCGCTCCACGAGCCAACATACAATTTAGGAATTTCTAATCCTGCATAATCCATTGCCAACAATAAGTGGCAAGCTGTAACGCCAGAACCACAATGTACAATCAGTTGATCTGCATCAGCATCAGCTAATTCCATTTCTAATACTTTTTTTAGCACTTTAGGGTTAAAAAAGTTACCGTTTTCATCTAAGCTATTGGTAAATGGAAAATTTATTGCTCCCGGAATGTGACCTGCAATTAAATCGATAGGTTCGGTTAAACCAGCAAAGCGCTTGGAATCTCTAACATCAACAATGGTTTGGCTGCCAGTTTTACTTGCAATTTCAACCTCAGCTATATCAGCAAGTGCTAATTGCCATGCTGTAGTTGGATAGGGGTTTTTCGCATTAACCTTTGGAACTTCAATATCCGTAGCAAAGCCAGCTTTAATTGCAGCATCATATCCGCCATTTAAAACTTGTACTTTTTCATGTACAACAGCCTTCAGCATCCACCAAAAGCGAGCAGCTGCGTTACTGCCATTTTTATCATCATATATAATTACATGAGTTTCTGGCTCAATCCCAAAATTGCCTAAAGTTCGGGCGAATTGCTCAATAGGAGGTAATGGATGTCTTCCCCCGATAGCGAAATCTCCAATGTTGGCTAAATCTGTATTTAAATCGATATAAAATGCACCAGCTAAATGTTTTTCGTCATATCGAGCTTTTGAACCTGCGCTTGCATCAAATAAAATATATTCATCAGCTTTTAAATTGATGAGTTCTGATGGTTGTATGATTGGAGAGATTTTTTGCATCGTTGATATACTTTTACTTCCACCTTGTGGCATTTAACCTTTAATTCGCATCATCTTTCACATCACTTGCAGTTTCTATTAGCTTTCCGCCGCTGCGTAATTGTGTTTTTAACAGATTTTCTTGCTCACGGCGATGTTCTACAATATGAACTGCTGCAAAAACAGCTTCCATAAATGAAGTTGGATCTGCCAAATTTTTACCTGCAATATCGTAACCAGTACCATGATCCGGAGAAGTGCGTACAAATTTTAACCCTGCTGTGTAGTTGACACCGGTATCAAAGGCAATAGTTTTAAAAGGAATTAAACCCTGGTCGTGATACATGGCTAAAACTGCATCAAACTTTTTGTAGGTTCCATTGCCAAAAAATCCATCAGCAGGATATGGCCCAAAACAAATAATGCCTTTGTCAAATGCTTCTTGTATAGCTGGAGAAATAATTTCAGCTTCTTCTTTACCTAATAAACCGTTGTCGCTAGCATGTGGATTTAAACCCAACACAGCGATTTTTGGTTTTTCGATCCAGAAATCTTTCTTTAAACTCTCATTAATCAGTTGTATTTTTTTAACGATTTTTTCTTTAGTAATAGCCGTTGGCACTTCTAAAACAGGAATGTGGCCGGTAACTACACCAACACGCAAAGTTTCGCTGATGAGGAACATTAACACGTCATTACTTCCACTACGTTCTTGCAAGTATTCGGTATGACCAGGGAAACTGAAATTTTCTGATTGAATATTGTTTTTATTGATAGGAGCGGTAACCAAGGCATCAATTGAGCCATTTACCAAATCATCAGTAGCTTTTTGTAAAGATAGGAAAGCGTATTTTCCGCCTGTTTCATTGGCGACGCCCAGTTCTATTTTTACATCTTCTTCCCATGCGTTAATCATGTTTACTTTGCGTGGGTTTGCATCTGCAGGAGAATTGATAACATTGAACATGAAATCGCTCAAATGCAATGCTTTTCTATGAAATGAAGCCACTTTTGTATGTCCGTAAACTATTGGTGTACAATAATCTAGCATTTTGGTTTCCATAAAAGTTTTAAGAATAACTTCTAAGCCAATGCCATTAATATCACCTACACTTATACCTATTTTAATTTTATCGCTCATGCTTTTTTGATAGAATTTAGCGCAAATTAACAATTTAACCGCTAAGAAAAGAAGTTCGCAAAGAATATTGAATACATAGAAAAGGAGAAACTCCTGAGAAATAGAGAAAACCTTTGCGTACTTGGCGGCCTTTGCGGTTAGCTCTTCAACCTAAAATACTTACCTTTGCCTTTATGAGTTTAGTAAAAGCGAAAAAACATTTAGGCCAGCATTTTTTAACCGATAAAAGAATTGCCGAGCGAATTGTAGATGGATTAATCCATACAGATCAATATCGCCAAGTTTTAGAGGTTGGGCCTGGAATGGGTATTCTTACAGACATCCTTTTAGAAAGAGATAATTTAGAAACTTTTTTAATTGATATTGATGTTGAGTCTGTTGCTTTTTTAGCTCAAAAATATCCCCAGTTGGGAGAAAGATTAATTAGTGGCGATTTTTTAAAACTAGATTTAACATCGATTTTTAAAGATAAATTTGCGGTAATTGGTAATTTTCCTTACAATATTTCATCGCAAATTTTGTTTAAAATTTTAGAACATAAAGATCATTGTGTGGAGATGGTTGGCATGTTTCAAAAAGAAGTTGCAGAGCGATGTGCCTCGAAACCTGGCACTAAAGAATATGGTATTTTAAGTGTGTTGATACAAGCTTATTATGATATCGAGTATTTGTTTACGGTAAAACCAGGTACATTTAATCCGCCACCTAAAGTAAATTCTGGTGTTATTCGCTTAAGCAGAAATAAAACGGAAACTCTCCCTTGTGACGAAAAGTTGTTTTGGCGTACGGTGAAAGGTGGCTTTAACCAAAGGCGAAAAACTTTGCGAAATGCATTGTCTGGCACCATACCAAAAGATAAAATGGATGATCATTCGTTTTTTGATAAGCGAGCAGAACAATTGAGTGTAGAAGATTTTATTGATTTGACCAATCATTTGAGTATGTTAGTGCAACCTTAATTGTTTTGAACCGTCTTTTAGTTATGAGAAAATACCTCCTTATTTTATTTTTTTATTTTTTTATTCTAAATGTTAATGCCCAAGAAGCACAAAATGTTGCAGACTTAGATTTTTTATATAAAGAGATTAAAAAGTTGCCTTCCTATAAAATTTTTGCAAAAAGTGACAAAAATTTTCACAATGTATATGCTTCGATAAGAACAAATTTTGTAGATACTAATGAATTAGATATTTACAAAAAATTATATCAGCTCATATCGCCAATTAATGATAATCATTTGGGCTTTTATAAGGTTGCGGATACAACGATTTCGCCTAAACCAATAAAAATAGATTTGGATGTTTATGACTTAAAACAAATACTAAGTCAAAGAACTGTGAGTAGTATAGAAGGAGTTTATAAGCGTGATGATCAAGAGTTTGTTATTTTTGAGAATAGTAACAATGAATTTTATGTAGTTCAATTACAAACCCAAACTTTGGTTGGTATTCTTATAGAAACTGCTAATGAATCACTAGATTATATTTCTTTAATAAATGGCAACAGGGGTATTGTTCTTTTACGTAATTTAAGACAAGTTAATGGCAATTTTGCTTCATTAAATTTATATAAAACTAAAAAACCTGTTTTTAATAATTTACCAGTAGCTAAGACTAATTTTGAATTTAAGTACTTAAGTAAGAATATTGGATATTTGAGGTTAAGTAGTTTTTACGCTAGTAATATTAATATTGCTAATGCTGAGAAATTTTTAAATGACGTGAAGGACTCTATAAATACTCCGCATCTTATTGTTGATGTTAGAAATAATTCAGGAGGTGGCTTTAAAACTTCTCAGCGTTTTATTGACTTTTTGCTTAAGTATGAAGGCGATGTTTATGTGTTACAAAATTCTAAGACTGCAAGTAATGCAGAAAAATTTATTTTAAGATTAAAGAATAGTAAGAAGAAAATTGTTACCCTTGGAGAAACCACCGTTGGCACCCTTGCTTATGGCAGTAATTTTGGAAAAACAATAAGCTTGCCTAATCATAAATTCGTATTTTATCCTACAGATATGAATGGAAATAAGATAGATATACCCTATGAGTCTGTTGGTATTGAACCAGATGTAAATTTAGATTCTTTTACTGAGAGTTGGATTGAGCAAACCATCAAGTACATTAAAGCGAATGACTAATAAAATACTAATTATAGATGATCTACATCCTGCATTTGCAGAAAAAGCTACAGCTTTAGGTTTTGAAGTTGATGATAAGCCATTAATTACTAGAGCAGAAACTTTAGCTGTAATAAAAGATTATGTGGGTATCGCTGTGCGAACCAAATTTAGAATTGATGCTGAACTGTTTAATGCAGCTCCAAATTTAAAATTTGTGGCAAGAGCAGGAGCAGGCTTAGATAATATTGATGAAGCGATTGCTAAAGAAAGGAATGTCCAGCTGATTAATGCCCCAGAAGGAAATAGAGATGCAGTTGGCGAACATGCAATAGGTTTATTGCTGGCTTTAATGAACAATTTTCGCAATGCGGATAAAGAAATTAGAAATGGCATTTGGAACAGAGAAGGTAACCGTGGTTATGAGCTGAAAGGAAAAACCGTTGGTATAATTGGTTACGGTTTTATGGGGCAAAAAATGGCTCGTAAATTAGCTGGCTTTGAGGTAACTGTAATTGCTTACGATAAATATAAAACAGGTTTCGGTAGTGAATATGCCAGAGAAGTGAGCATGGAAGAAATTGTGAAACACAGTGATATACTGAGTTTGCATATTCCATTAACTAAAGAGACTAAACAAATGGTTGATGACGAATACTTTTTCCATTTCAAAAAGCCCATTTTTTTTATCAATACAGCTAGAGGAGAAATTGTAAATACATCAGCCTTGCTTAAAAATATAAAAAATGGTAAAATTTTAGGAGCTGGTTTAGATGTTTTAGAGGCCGAAAAATTTCCAATATTAGGAGAGCAGCCTTGGTTTGAAGCTTTAAAAGCTAACGGAAAAGTAATTTTAACACCGCATGTTGGCGGATGGACTTTCGAATCTTATCGTAAAATTTCTGAAGTTTTGGGAGAAAAACTAGCTGAAATGAAATTATAATTTCTTAAATTGCCTAAGAGGTTAAAGAACGAAGGGCTGAGTTTGCCGACTACTAAACCTCTTAACTAAATATAAATGATTGCGGATCGGATTTGTGGAATAAATGCCTCAAATCTTACATCTCAATACTCAAATCTATAAGGTATGGCAAAAGAACATCAATACAAAACCAATTTGGTTTGGGCAGGTAACAAAGGGTCAGGTACGATGGATTATCGTTCTTACGATAGAGATTTCGTAGTTTCAATAGAAAATAAAGAACCAATTTCTGGCTCATCAGATTCTGTTTTTTTGGGAGATAAAACCAAATACAATCCTGAAGATTTGTTGTTAGCATCAGTATCATCTTGCCATATGCTTTGGTATTTGCATTTATGCTCTAAACACGAAATTGTTGTGATGGAGTACAAAGATAATGCTGTTGGTACCATGGTAGAAAATGCAGATGGAAGCGGTAAGTTCTCCTCAATTTTATTACAGCCAGAAGTGTTAATTTCTAAAAAAGAGCAGATAGCGCAAGCCAATGCTTTGCATGAAGAAGCTAACAAGATGTGTTTTATTGCCAATTCATTAAATTTTCCGGTTAAGCATGAGCCAAACTGTTCTGCCATAAACGCGTAACCTTATGTTTTTTAGATTAAAATATTTGCTTTTGTAAAAATAGGCTTATATCTTCGTTTTGATTGAAGCAAGACTATGTAGGCTAATAGCCGATGTAGTCTTGTTTGTTTTTTAGAGGATTTACAACAAATAATAACCAAGTATGTCAGACGTAACTTATTATACCCAAGAAGGTTTAGATAAACTAAAAGAAGAATTACACAAACTAAAAACTGTGGATAGAGCGGCGATTTCTAAACAGATTGCTGAGGCTAGGGATAAAGGTGATTTATCTGAGAACGCTGAATATGATGCCGCAAAAGAAGCCCAAGGAATGCATGAGGCTAAAATTGCTAAAATGGAAAATACTTTGTCTACAGCAAGATTAATTGACGAAAGCAAGCTTGATTTAACAAAAGTATTAGCCTTGTCGATTGTGAAAATCAAGAATGTAAAAAATGGAGCAACCATGACTTACCAATTGGTGCCAGAAACAGAAGCTGATTTAAAAACTGGTAAAATTTCAGTAAAATCACCTATTGCACAGGGGTTATTAGGTAAATCTGTTGGCGATAAAACAGAAATACAAGTGCCAGCCGGGAAAATGGAATTTGAAATATTAGAGATATCTAGATAAACCCCAAGCCCCTGAAGGGGCTTTAACTTTAAATAATGAGTATATTTTCGAAAATAGTAAGTGGAGAGATCCAAGCACATGTAGTTGCAGAAACTACAGAATTTTTAGCTTTTTTAGATGTTAATCCATTAGTAATGGGCCATGTTTTGGTAATCCCTAAAAAAGAAATCGATTACATTTTCGATATGGATGAAGAAAGCTATTTCGGCTTAACTTTATTTGCTAAAATTGTTGCAGTTGGCTTAAAAAAAGCATTTCCTTGTAAAAAAGTTGGTGTTGCCGTAATTGGTTTAGAGGTGCCTCATGCACATATTCATCTTATACCAATGAATAATGTAGGAGATATGAGTTTTAGCAAGGAGAAATTATCACCTTCGCAAGAAGAGTTAGCTGAAGCTGCTGCTAGGATTAAGGCAGAGTTGTAAGACAGTCGTCATTTCGGACGAGTTTTTCAAGAGGAGAACCACGTAGTGCTCAGCGAAGATAAATCTGCAAATTATTAGTAGAAGCTTATGTTAAATAAGCGAAGAGAAGAAGAGATATCTCCTCGCTGCGCTGCGTTCGATATGACGAGGGATGATAAAGAACTAACCAATCAAATGGGGTACAAACCTACTTTTATTGTCGGTTATTAATCGATTAGCTTCTCTAACGCCAATGCCTGCGGGCATTTGACCAATAATCCAGCTGCCAATTAAAGGATAATTGCCATCAAAATTAGGCAACTCAAACAAATCCTGATAGATAAAGCCTTCTTCACCATATTCTCCATTTGTTTCTTCAATAGCTTTACCGTTTTTAATCAGTTCAATATTAGCTCCTTCACGAGATAAAATTGGCTTTTTGGCGTAGTTAATCAAATCACCTTTATCAAAATAAGTTTTTAATAAATAAGGATGATGAGGATAGATTTCCCAAAGTATTGGGAGAATGGCTTTGTTAGATAGGATCATTTTCCAAAGCGGCTCAATCCAAAGTGTGTTTGTTAAATCCACAGTTAAGTTTCTGCCAAAATCCTCATCCAACAGCCACTCGTAGGGGTATAGTTTAAAGATGTTCCTAATCTGCTCATCTTCTCCATCTACAAAATGCTGTTCTTTAAAATTCCATCCAATGTCGTCAATAAAAACAAGTTTAGTCTCTAGTTCAGCTTGTATGGCACAATCTCTTAAATATTCAACAGTTGTTAAATCTTCAAGGCTATCCTTTATACAAGTAAAATGAAGTTTGCCTGGGTGCAAGTATTTTTTAAGCACGGCCCAATAAGCAATCAATTTCTCATGTATCGAATTAAACTGATCTTTATCTTTATCAAAGTCTTGCAGCCAAAACCATTGTACAATTCCGGCTTCGTATAAAGATGTAGGTGTATCAGCATTAAATTCTAATAGTTTGATTTCTCCATCTTTATAAGCCAAATCAAATCTGCCATAAATAGAAGGTAGATCGTTATCCCAAGATTTCTCTAAATCTGGTATAATCCATTCTGGAATATGAAATTTAGCGTATAATTTTTTATCGATTACATACTGAACCGCATTTAAACACATGTCCCACAGTTCTGCAGTTGCCCTTTCAATTTTATTGATTTCCCTTTCAGAGAACTTATAATAAACACTTTCATCCCAATAAGGAACCTCGGTAGAGTGAAAGCCAAAACCTAAATTTTCTACCTCACTTTGCCAATTATTTCTTGGAGATATTTTTATTCTTTCCATTAAGATGAAACAGTTGAGCCTTTACCAAAACCACCACGTATAATTCCATATTTATTGGTATTAGCGCCAATGTTCGAACCCTGATTAATACCTCCGCTATAATATCCAGCTCTGCTGTAAACACCATTGTTATATCTGCCATATGGTCTAAAAGCGTAATACCATAAAAGTGCAGTACCTATACCCATGCCATGGTGCGAACGAGAGTAGTTGGCAGACGTATCAGACCGCATGTAAACCTTTGGTTCATCCTCGTTCCATTCTTTTTCTTTTTTATCGCAAGATGCCAATGCTGCGGTAATAAGAACCAAGCTTATATATTTGCTCTTCTTCATCTTACTTAACCGTAATATAAAATTCGTAGTCTTTTTTAACCTGCACTTTTTCGATATTTCCTTCCTGATCTTCGCCTTCAGCAGTGGTTAAACCTAAAGATTTCAGCGTATCAACCTTAATTAAAGTTTTATCTAACTGATTTTTAACCCAAACTTTATGTGTGGTGGTTAAAATATCAAAACCTTCTTCGTGCTTTACACTAACAACGGTTTCAATTGAACCTTCTTTATTAGGTTCGCTAACAATATCTTCGTTTTTCTCTTTACACGAGAAAAAAAGGCTCGCTAATAGTAGGGCAGATAATAGTTTTTTCATCACAGGGTGGAGGTTAATTATTTTGTTAATTTATCATTATTTTTATGCCTGTCCGCATCGCGGATGCTTTTCTTCTCTAAATTTTTTATCAAAGCATCATTCAAGTCAATTCCGGTTTGGTTGGCTAAGCAAATTAACACGAATAAAACATCAGCCATTTCATCAGCCAGATTAACTTCTTCATCACTTTTTTTGAAAGATTGCTCACCGTACTTGCGAGACATAATTCTAGCCACCTCTCCCACTTCTTCCATTAAAATTGCGGTGTTGGTTAATTCGTTAAAATAACGAACTCCAGTGGTTTTTATCCACTTGTCTACCGTTTCTTGAGCTTCGGTAATTGTCATAATTTTATATTTTGAGTTGGTTGAGGCATAGTTAGTAACATTTCAACTTTACAACATTTCAACCTCGCAACTTATTTAGTGGTTGTCCTTATCCTTCGTATCCATCACAATGGTAACTGGGCCGTCGTTTAGTAAGCTAACCTTCATATCTGCACCAAAAATGCCACATTGGATTTCTTTATTCAGCAATGCTGATAGTTGTTTAATCATCGCCTCGTATAGCGGAATCGCTTTATCTGGTTTGGCAGCTCGCGTAAAACCTGGTCTATTGCCTTTTTTGGTTGCAGCAAATAAGGTAAATTGACTAATTAATAAAATATTGCCGCCAATGTCGGCCAAAGATTTATTCATCAAGTCATTTTCATCTCCGAAAACTCGCATATTGGCAATTTTTTGAGCTAGCCACTCCAGATCATCTTGTGTATCTGCATCTTCAATGCCTAACAAAACTAAAAAGCCCGTCTCAATTTCTCCAGTAATCTGACCGTCTACTTTGCAACTGGCCTGTGTAACTCTTTGTAAAACTGCTCTCATTATGCCCTAGTATCATTATTATGAAAAATACTCAAATAACTTTCGTACCTGCTCACTTCAATTTCACCTTCTTCAACAGCTTTTATTACAGCACAACCAGGTTCATTAATGTGTCTGCAATTGTTAAATCGGCATTGATTTAAGCGTTCTCGCATCTCCACAAAATAATGGCTCAACTCTTCGGGTTTGATGTCGAAAACACCTAATTCCCTAATTCCGGGTGTATCAATTAGGTAGCCGCCAAAAGGTAAAGTATGCATTTCGGCGAAGGTTGTAGTATGTTGCCCTTTGTCGCTCCAATCAGATATTTCGCCAGTTTTAATTTCGAAACCTGGCAATAAAGCATTAATTAAACTCGATTTTCCTACACCAGAATGGCCAGAGAAAAGTGTGGTTTTGTCTTTAAGTAATTCTTGGATCTGATCAACATTTGTTCCTTTTAAAGCCGAAACTTCGTAACACGGATAGCCTATTTTTTCGTAAATGGCTTTGTATTCAGCTAAATAAGTTAAACCTTCTTTGCTAAATAAATCTAGTTTATTAAAAATTAAACAAGTAGGAATACTGTAAGCTTCTGAAGTAACCAAAAAACGATCTATAAAACCTAAAGATGTTCGCGGTGAGGCCAAAGTAACAATCAAAAAAGCTTGGTCTAAATTAGCCGCAATGATTTGAGCTTGCTTGCTCAAGTTAATCGATTTGCGAATGATGTAGTTTTTTCTATCCTGTAGCGTATCAATAACGCCGGTATCGGCATTAGGCTCTAACTCAAAACCAACTTTATCACCAACAGCAATTGGATTAGTGGTTTGTATACCCTGAATTCTGAATTTACCTTTAATCCGGCAATCATAGGTATTGCCATCTTCGGCATAAACTTGGTACCAACTTCCGGTAGATTTAATGACTAATCCTTGCATAAAGCACAAATGTAAATAAAATGTTGAGCGTTGCGAAATCCTGTCTGTTCTGTTTAATATTGTGTGGTGGATTGTTTTTGAAAAGCAAATGCAGTGTTTCAATTAATGGGTAGCCCTGCCATTCGTTTCAATCTTTTTTGTTTTTGTCATACTGAGCTTGTTGAAGTACTACAACAAAAAAGGATTTTCACTTCTGTCAGGTTTGCAGCAATAAAACTGTGCAAGAAAATAACAATTGTTGTCCCTCATTCTCCTCATTATGATGATTGAAGGTTACAGAGTGTTGGTGGGTTAATGTTATTTAGTTTAAGTATTGGCGGGAACGCCAAGGGAAGAGTTCTCACGTTGGCCTTGCCGCCCACCTATTAAGTAATTCTTATCTATCAGCTAATATCCCATTAGATGAAAAACCTTTGATTTTCTTCTGCCTTGGTTCGTGTCTCCACGAACCTATTAAAATTTCTTAATTTGGCGAATTGTAAAGCAACTTTAATAGTAGCTAAAGCTTTCGTGTTCTAAACCCGATGGAAATGGCAGCCTCAAATTCTTCATTTGAGCTATAATGGACAGCGGGACAGAACCAATCCGATATGTGGTGCAGTACCTTTTCAAATGATTATTAAAAATTAATTGGCTTTTTGTTATAAATATCGCAATGGTTAATCAGTTTTGATAAAAAATTAAAATTAATTTCAAATAACACTTGACATTGTAAAAAATAATTACCTACTTAGCGGTGTAGAAAATACACTAACAACAAACATGATTTTAAGCCACACAATTATTACCATTATTACATCAACAACAGGCCAATGCCTGATGGGGAAACGCTAGTGGTATAATTGAAACACAACATATAAAGCGCTCCCGAGAAAATCGGGAGCGCTTTTTTTTTAACCAAACAACATGAATATTTTAAAATTTGGCGGTACTTCAGTAGGTTCAATAGAGAGTATCAGCGCTTTATTGAGCGTTTTAGCAAAAGAAAATCAGCAAGAAGACAAACCCGTAGTGGTTTTGTCGGCAATGAGCGGCGTTACTAATTTATTAACCACTATGGCAGAAAAAGCTGCATTGGGCGAAAATTACAACGAAGAGCTTTTGGCTATCGAATTACGTCACTTTGAGGTAATTAGGGCTTTGTTACCAGCTTCGGCGCAAAACCCAGTTTTAACTAAGTTAAAATTGTATTTTAATGAGTTAGAAGAGCTGTTGCAAGCCATTTACAATTTAAAAGAATTGAGTTTGCAGGCTAAAGATTTAGTGCTGAGTTATGGCGAACGTTGCTCAACTTTTATGGTGTGTCATATTGCAAAACAACAATTTGCTGATGCAGTTTTTGCAGATGCTACCCAGTTTATTAAAACAGACAGCAATTTTGGACAGGCCAGAGTAAATACTCAATTAACTGATTTTTTGGTTAAAGATTTTTACGATAATAACGCAGGTAAAATGCTTTTTGTAACTGGTTTTATTGCCAGTAATGAAGCTAACCGCGTTACAACTTTAGGTAGAGGTGGTAGCGATTATACCGCAGCAATTTTAGGTTCGGCTTTAAATGCTAGCGAGATCCAGATTTGGACTGATGTTAACGGAATGATGACTGCAGACCCAAGGATTGTTAAAAAGGCGTTTTCGTTAGAAGAGTTGAGTTATATTGAGGCAATGGAATTGTCTTATTTTGGTGCTAAAGTAATCTATCCACCAACAATGACACCAGCTTTTTTAAAACAAATTCCTATTGTAATTAAAAATACTTTTGATGTTGATTTTGAAGGAACTTATATCCGTCACGGAGCTAAACCTTCTGCATTACCGATAAAAGGAATATCTTCTATTGATGAGATTAGTATCATCAATTTGGCTGGTAGCGGCATGGTTGGTAAGGCAGGTTTTAGTGGTAAATTATTCTCTTTGTTATCGCGTGAGCAGATTAACATTGTTTTAATAACCCAATCATCATCGGAGCATAGCATAACATTTGCAGTAAAACCTGCAGATGCGGTTAAGGCAGTTAATTTAATTGCTAAAGAGTTTGATTTAGAATTACAAGCCAACAAATTACAGAAACCAGAAATAGAAAATGGCTTAGCTGTTTTGGCAATTGTGGGCGAAAACATGAAACGCACACCAGGTATTTCTGGCAAATTGTTTCATGCTTTAGGTAGAAATGGAGTTAACGTACATGCTATTGCTCAAGGTTCATCAGAATACAATATTTCGGTAATTATTGCTAAAGCAGATTTGTCTAAAGCAGTTAATGCGGTACATGATGCATTTTATACTGAGCTGAATAAAACCCTTCATATTTTCTGTTTAGGAACTGGAAACATTGGTAAAACTTTATTTAAACAATTGCAGGTTCAAATGCCATTTTTGGCAAAAAACAATGACCTACAAGTTAAGGTAATGGGTATAAGCAATACCAGAAAAATGCTTTTATCGCCTAATGGCATAGCTTTAGAAAATTGGGAAAATGTATTAAATGAGCAGGGTGAAGCTGCAAATTTGGAAGATTTTGTAGCACAAATGAAAGCTATGAATTTGCCTAACTGTGTTTTTGTTGATAATACCGCTAGTCCGCAACCTGTACCTTTTTACCAAGGTATTTTCGAAGCTAGCATTTCGGTAGTAACCTGTAATAAAATTGGCAATTCGGCAAGTTTTGCGCAATATGAGGCCTTTAAAAATACAGCTCGTAAGTTTGGAGTAGATTTTTATTACGAAACCAACGTTGGTGCAGGTTTGCCAATCATTAGAACTTTAAAAGATTTAATGATGAGTGGAGATAAAGTTGCACGAATTGAAGCTATTCTTTCTGGTACAATCTCATATATTTTTAATCATTTTAAAGGCGATGTTGCTTTTCATGAAGTGGTAAAAGAAGCGCAAGATTTAGGTTATACAGAACCAGATCCTCGTGACGATTTAAATGGAAAAGATTTTATGCGTAAGATGTTGATCTTGGCTCGTGATGCAGGTTATGCTTTTGAAGAATCGGATGTGAGTATACAAAATATGTTGCCAGATGCTTGTTTACAAGCGCCAACAGTTGAAGAATTTTACAAACAACTTGAGTTGAATGCTGATTATTTTACCCAATTAAAAGATGAAGCTGAAGCGAGTAAAAAAGTGCTAAGGTACATTGGTAAACTAGAAGATGGTAAAGCATCAATCACTTTACAAATGGTAGATGAAAATCATCCATTTTATATGCTTTCTGGTAGCGATAATATCATCTCTTTTACAACTGATAGATATAAAGCGAGACCATTGGTAGTAAAAGGCCCAGGTGCCGGAGCAGAAGTAACTGCTGCAGGTGTATTTGCAGACATCATTAATGTTGGAGGCGAGAGGGCATAATTTATGAGTTTAGTGGAAAAAGCAAAAGTTGAACTTTTGGCTATAGTTGATGCCGCTTTGCTTAATTTTAATCTCATTGATGACTGGAATGATAAACCATACCCGATAAAGTGGTCTAAAAAAGAACTCTTAGGGCATTTAATAGATAGTGCCTCCAATAATTTAAGAAGATTAATAGTAGGGCAATATGAACAAGCGACAAAGATTGTTTACGACCAAGATAAATGGGTAGCGTTACAGAACTATCAAGGGATGAATGTTGAGGATGTAAAAACATTATGGAGGCTATTAAACCATCAACTTGCTAAAGTTATTGGGAGCATACCTCAAAGTAAGCTAGATAACACTTGTGATACTGGTTTGGGCAAAGCAGAGGTGCATAGCTTGGTGTATTTTATAGAAGATTATATGGTACACATAAAATATCACTTAAATCAAATAACTGATAAGAATTATAACGCTCTAAAATAAAAGTATGGAGATAAAATTAAAGTCCCCTTTAGGGGATTTAAGGGAGATAAAAGTTTTTGCTCCTGCCACCGTTGCCAATGTAGTTTGTGGATTTGATGTTTTAGGTTTCGCTGTTAATGAACCAGGTGATGAAGTAGTGATGCGATTAGTAAGCGAGCCAGGAGTTCGTTTGTTAAAAATTACTGGAGATGATGGTCGTTTGCCTTTAGATTCTGCAAAGAATACGGTTAGTGCTAGTGTGCAACATTACCTTAAACACTTAAATAGGGAAGATGTTGGCGTAGAAATAGAGCTGCATAAAAAAATGCCAATTGGCAGCGGATTAGGCTCAAGCTCGGCAAGTACGGTAGCTGGTTTGTATGCCATTAACCAATTAATGGGTAATTTACTTACAGCTAAAGAATTAGTTCCTTTTGCCATGAAGGGCGAAGAATTGGCTTGTGGTTATGGTCATGCAGACAATGTTGCGCCAGCTTTAATGGGTGGTTTTGTATTGGTACGTAGTTATGAGCCATTGGATATTATCGCCTTGCCAACTCCAGAAAATTTGTTTGCCGCAATTGTTTATCCCGATGTTGAAGTGCCCACAAAAGATGCCCGCCAAATGATTCGCTCTAAAGTTTTGTTAAAAGATGCTGTTACCCAATGGGGAAATGTGGCAGGTTTGGTAAGTGGATTGTTTTTAAATGATATCGATTTGGTAGGCAGAAGTATGAAAGATGTATTGATTGAACCAACCCGTTCTATCTTAATACCTGGATTTGAAACTTTGAGAGCTTTGGCCATGGAAAATGGTGCAGTAGGTTTCGGAATTTCTGGCTCTGGTCCATCGGTGTTTGCTTTAGCTAAAGATGAGCTTACGGCTAGAAAAATAACTGATGCACAACAACAACATTTAAAAAAATTAAATATTAATAGCAACGCTTACGTGTCATCTGTAAATGCCGAAGGACCGAGAGTACTTTAGTATCAAGAAACTAGTATCGAGTATCAAGTTTGGATGATAAACCAGGAATAGAAAAATTTAACATTAAAATAGGGGAAAAAGGTTAAGGTGTCTGGGATTTAGTACCCAAACCTTCAAGCCTTCCAGTCTTCAAACCTTTAAATATGAAGTTATATTCTACAAACAATAAAGATTTACGTGTTTCTTTTCAAGAGGCCGTTTTTAATAGTATGCCCCAAGATAAAGGCTTGTACATGCCTTTAGAAATCCCAAAATTAGATCAAGATTTTATTGAAAATATCGATAAATATTCTTTACAGGATATCGCTTATCAAATAGCATCAACTTTGTTAAAAGATGAAATACCAGCAGCTGATTTGAAAGCTTTGGTTGAAGATGCTGCAAATTTTGATGCACCAGTTGTAAAATTAGATGATCAAACTTTTGTGCTCGAGTTATTTCATGGGCCATCATTAGCTTTTAAAGATTTTGGCGCTCGGTTTATGAGTCGCGTAATGGCGTACTTTTTAGAGGATGGCGAGCAATTGTTAGATGTTTTAGTAGCTACTTCTGGAGATACTGGTGGCGCTGTGGCCTTAGGTTTTTTAGGTGTGCCAAATACAAGGGTTACTATTCTTTTTCCGAAAGGTAAAGTGAGTGAGGTGCAACGTTTACAATTAACTACCAACGGAAAAAATATAAGAGCCATTGCAGTTGATGGAACTTTTGATGACTGTCAGGCTTTGGTTAAGCAAGCTTTTGCAGATGCTGAATTGAATGCCAAATTTAGGCTAACTTCTGCTAACTCGATAAATATAGCAAGGTTAATTCCACAGACTTTCTATTATTTTAATGCTTATGCGCAACTAAAAAGAAAGGGTTTTAAAGATGTTGTTTTTGCTGTGCCTAGCGGAAATTTTGGCAATATAGGTGCGGGTTTATTGGCTTATAAAATGGGTTTGCCGGTTCATCAATTTATTGCTGCAACCAATGCTAACGATACAGTACCTCGCTTTTTAGAAAGTGGAGTTTATGAAGCCAAACCATCTGTGCAAACTTATGCTAACGCGATGGATGTTGGTGCACCAAGCAATTGGGTGCGTATCATGAATTTGTTTAATGAAGATAGAGCTTTGGTGCAAAAATTGGTTAAAGCTTATCGTTTTACAGACGAGGAAAATTTAGCTGGGATAAAAGCAATTTTCGAAAAATTCGATTATGTGGCTTGTCCGCATACGGCAATAGCTTACTTGGCTACTAAAGCTTTTGCCGAAGCTAATCCTGATAAAGAAGTGGCAAAAGTTTTTTTATCAACAGCTCACGCTTGCAAGTTTCCAGAAGTTTTTTCAGCCGAAATTTTAGCGAAGATGGAAATGCCTGAACAAGTAAAATCACTAAAAGAAAACCCAGAATTATATGATGAATTGGGTAAGGGTTTTGATGGTTTTAAGGGTTATTTGTTAAGAGATTAAAGATGAAAAAACGTCATTTCGAAAAGAGCTTTCACCGATTGAGAAAACTGTTACACTAATTTACAAATTTAGCTTTGCTGAGCACTTCGTGTCTTTCCTCGTTCGAAATGACGTTTTATTTGAGCATTATTTATCAGCCTTAATTCTTAATGAGTTAAGCTCTGCTTTAAGCGCGTCAATTTGTTGTTGTTGTTCTTTAATGCTGCCAACTAACATTGGAATAAGCACTTCGTAATCAACCTTTTGTACCACTGCGGTTTTATTGTTGTTTTTGCCTTCATTGTAGTTTAACGATTGATTAACCACTAATTTTGGGTTTACTTGAGCTAACTGATCTACATTAAATCCGCTTTGCGAAGGTTTTAAATTTAATTTTTGTAACCAATCTTTTTCATAGGTAAAATTAACGGGTTCTAATTTTACAACTGTAGATAAAGAGTTAGTAATTGGAGTTACATTGGTTTGTTTAACGGTTTGAGCATTTGTTTTTGCTACAAAGCCCATCATAGCTATCGCTATAATTGAAATTGTTTGTTTCATATTAAAAAGTATTAAATATTAATTTGGATTTGTTTATTGGATGATTTGAACTAGGCCAAATCGGGCGGAGGTGTGCTTGGCTCTGCACCAAACGAATAAAATAAAACTGAAGACAAAGGGAATTTAGGTGAAGTAAAAGCAGTAATATCTAAATTAAGTAGGATATGGTTTTCTGCTATAAAGCTTTCGGTAAGCTCTTTAGAGGTTTCATTTGTGTTTTCCTGATTGTCGTCTGCAGTATCGGTAATTGAAACGGCGGCTTTAGTTTGTAAATTGCCTAATACAGTATATGTGCCAAAACTTATGAATGTAATGGCGCATAAAAATATATATACAATTTTTAAATATAAAGCAGTTTTCATTGGTTCAAAATTACATAATTAGAGCCAATTTCATGCCATAACTATGTAATAAGCAGATTATAGCAAATATTTTAAAGGCATTTATATTGCATGTTTTAACGCTTTTTTATCTATATTTAGTTTTTCAATTTCCAAAATGGATCCAAAAATCTGGCAAAATATTAGAAATGGTGATACTCTTGCAATGAAAACGTTGTATCAGGAGTGTTATCAGGAACTTTTTGCTTTTGGTTTTAAGATGGTTGCCGATAAAGACAAAATAAAAGACTGTTTGCACGAAATCTTTTGTGACATTTGGCAAAAAAGAGCTCAAATTGGAGAGGTTAATCACATAAAAGCTTACCTTAAAACTTGTGTTCGCAATAAATTGTTAAAAGAAATCAAGCTAGATCAAAAAACTGATCAGATTAGCGATGGAGAATTTGAACATCTAACTGAAAATTCTTACGAACAATTGCTCATTGCAGCAGAAACCGATGCCAATTCGAAGGCAAAAATGTGGCGTGCTATAAATGAGCTAACCCCAATGCAGCGAGAAATTATCAATCTAAAATTTTTCGAAGAGCTTAATTACGAGGCTATTGCTGTAATGCTAAAGCTGAAACCCCGAACAGTTTATAACCATGTTTACACTGCAATATGTAAACTTAGGGATGAATTAAGTGCCAAATAAAAAATATTTCAGAAATTTCTGGTAAAATCTAAAGTTGTTTAACTCTTAGTATTAATTGATGATGAATAAATTATTATTTGTCTGATTTTAACTACCCAAGATGAACTACAACTATTATAATTCTGAAGATTTTGCTGCCGATGAGTCTTTCATCGCTTATTACCATAAAACAGATATTAAAGCCATTGATTTTTGGACAGATTGGATTGCGCATCATCCAGAAAAATTGGACGAAATTTATAATGCCGAACGTATACTTGGTAAGTTAAGTTTTAGGTTAGATGAACAGGAATTACAAGATGCTTTCGCCAAATTTGATGATTTCTTAGCTCAAGAGAGTGCACCAGTTATTTCTTTAGTGCAAGAAAAAAATATCAAGTTTAAGCCTCTAAAATGGGCAATTGCTGCTTTATTGTTTTTAGGAATTTCTTTGGGTGGATATCAACTTTATCAAAGTAAATTTAACGAAATTGAGTACATCACGCACCAAAACGGAAATGGAAAAATTAGCCAATATATTTTAAGTGATGGCACAAAAATTTCGCTTAACTGTAATAGCTCCATCACTTATGCTAAAGTTTTTAAAGGCAATCATCGTGATGTGAAGTTAGATGGTGAAGCATTTTTTGAAGTAGCAAAAGACAAGAATAAGCCATTCACTGTAACAGCCAATGATATCAAAACAACAGTTTTGGGTACAAAATTTAACGTAGCTGCCTATAAAAACTTGAAACAAATTAGCGTGGCTTTAGTAGAAGGTAAAGTAGAAGTACAAACCGCTGAAGGTAGAGATAAACTGATTTTAAAACCTGCTGAGATGGCAATTTTCGATAAAAAATTAGGCAGCTTATCGAGATCAACTGGTAATACTTCAATCATATCCTCATGGAAAGATGGTAACATTGTTTTTAACGGTGCCAATTTTGAAACTATCGCGACAAGGCTTTACAATACTTACGGTATAAAACTTATAGATCAAACTAAAGATTTAAAGTGGAATTACTCCGGGAATTTCGAGAAGGCAGATTATTTAACCATTATCAAAAACATCTGCTTTGCTAAAAAAATTATATACACACAAAATAACAAAACCTTTATTCTTAAAAATCAATAATAATGAAAAGCCAGGAGATTTATTTAGCCGATTTGTTGATGACTTTTACTTTATTACGTTTTAACTATTTATAATAAGTCTAAATAAAAATATTAATTTTGCTTCCAATTATTAAAATATCTCATTTACATAATAACAAACTATAAACCACACAAACCACACTAACACACTAACATGAAGAAAAACTACAAAAATTATGTTTTGCCAATTTTTGTAATTGTGTTTTCACTAGGCATTCCTGTGTTTTCATCAGCACAAAATGTTAAACCACAGAGCACAATTGTAAATATCAATGCAAAAGCCAAACCCTTATCAACCCTGTTTAAAGAGATTGAAACACAAACAGGTTATAAATTCAATTATGATAGCAATGAGATTAATGTCAATCAGCAAGTTACATTAAGCTCAAAAAATAGCCTAAAGCAAACTTTAGACGTGCTATCAGCAATGCTAAATTTAGATTTTGGTTTTTCGGGCTCAAATATTTCTGTTCGCAAAGCGGAAAAAAGAAATGCGCCATCGGTTAAATTAATTAGTGGTTTGGTTTTAAACAAAGGTTTGCCTTTGCCAGGCGTAAACATTTTTAAAAAGGGAACTAAACAAGGTGCTGTAACCAACGCAGAAGGACAATTTACATTAAGACTAACCGGCGATAATTTGGAGAATACCGTATTGGAATTTATTTATATCGGTATGAAATCAAAAGAACTTAGAGTGGGCAACCAAACCTATTTAAGCGTTGATTTGGAAGATGATGTATTTGGTATGAACGAAGTTGTGGTAACAGGATCTTACACCAAAGAAAAAAGAAGAGAGGATGTGGTAGGTAGTATTTCGCAAATTAGTGGAGAAAAACTGCAAACAGACAGGCCGATTGAAAGTTTTGACAAAATGTTAGAAGGTTTGATTGCTGGTGTGCAGGTAGAAACCACTACTGAGTTAAATACGCCGGTAAGAATTAACATTCGTGGACAAGGATCATTGCCTTCTTTCGGTGCTAGTAGAGGTACATCTACACAGCCATTATTTGTAATTGATGGCATACCTGCTTATGAACAGCAACGAGGTAATGAAGCCAGTGTTTTTAATGGTGAAGACTATCTAAATCCATTATCTAACATTAATCCAGATGATATTAAAAGTATTTCAGTTTTAAAAGATGCAACGGCCTCTGCTTTGTATGGCGCAAATGCAGCAAACGGAGTTGTAATTATTACCACCAAAAATGGCGAAGCTGGTAAAACAAGAGTAAGCTTTAGTTATGATACTGGTGTTGCATCGTTTATTAATGAATATAAATGGTTAAGTGGGCCACAATATTTCTCACTTTTGAGAGAAACTTACATTAATGGTGGTCGCTCGGTTACCGAAGCAACTCAATTAGCTGGCAGTAATAGCATTAATACCGATTGGTTTGATTTAACACAAAGAAGCGCAATTTACCACAATGCAGGTTTTGATGTATCTGGTGGTTCTGATAAAACAACTTTTAGATTTGCTTCAGGTTACAGAAACCAGCAATCTAGCTCATTTGGTAATGATTTGGAGAAAGTTTATGTTCGCTTAAGAGTAGATCACCAATTGGCGGATAAATTTAAAGTCGGATTTAATTTTAGCCCAACGTTTAACAGCGGTAATGCCTTATCTACCTATGGTAATGTTTTATTACAACCAAATGTTTCTCCTTATAATGCAGATGGGAGCTTTTCAGATTTTTCTAATGTGCCCAATCCATTAGCGGTATTAGCACAAAACGAACAAAGCAATAAAGGAATACAACTCTTGGCAAATGCTAATGCGAGTTACCAAATTACTAAAGAAATTGCCATTTCAGCCACAATAGGTGCAGATAGTTATCAGAATAAACAAACACAATATCAATCTGCATTAAATGCAACAGGTAGAAATGCGAATGGTAGATTGGAAATTTATGATAGGAATTATTTAGGATACATCGGTTTTGCACAGGCAACTTATGACAAGGTTTTTAAAGAAAAACACACCGTTAATTTTTTAGTAGGTACCCAGGTAGAAAACAGAAATACAGAACTACTAAGAGGTCAGGGTTCTGGTTATACATTTGATAGGTTGCGAGTGCTAAACTTAGCTGCAACACAAACATCAGCTTCTTCAAAATCATCTGATGCTACTATCTCTTATTACTCGCAATTGGGTTACGATCTTAATAAAAAATATTATGCCAACATCAATGGTCGTTTAGATAAGTCATCCATATTTGGCGGAGATAAGCAAGTTGCTTTTAACGGTTCTGTTGGCTTGGCTTGGTTGATTAGTAACGAAGATTTTCTAAAAGACAATAAAGCTATCAACTTCTTAAAATTAAGAGCAACCTATGGTTCTACTGGTAACTCAAGAATAGGAACTTATGCTGCCAGAGGTTTATACGATTTTGGCACTTCTTCTGGCAATAGCTATAACGGTAATACTGCATCATACCCAGAAAATTCATCAGCCCCTAACCCAGATTTAGGTTGGGAGAAAAATTATAAACTTAACTTCGGTTTAGATTTTACTTTATTTAATAAGGTAAATGTTACGGCAGAATATTTCAGCAATACCATTGTAGATTTAATTTCTTCTGTAAATGTTCCTTTAGAAACCGGTTTTGCAAGTATTTCTGCAAATACGGGTAAAATGAGAAATAAAGGATTTGAATTATCAATTAACACTGAAGTATTATCTAAGAAAAACCTGAATTGGAATATAGCTTTTAATTTAGGTACAAATAAAAATAAGTTAATCTCATTTAATAATGGTTACTCAGCATTATATTCATCAGCAGATGATGCAGCAGGGTTAAGAGTAGGAAGTAGCACAAGTGCTATTTATGGTTACAGATGGGGCGGTGTAGATCCTCAAACTGGTGCAGAGCAATTTTTTGATTCAAATGGACAACTTAGAACTGCGAATCAAATCCAGGCCCTGCCAATATCATCAACAAGCGTTTTGGGTGATCGATTGCCAGATTTTCAAGGTGGATTGATCAACAGCTTTAATATTTATGATTTTAACCTGTCGTTTAACATTTTGTATAGTTATGGCGCTAGTAAATTGGTAAGCTATGTAGATGAATCTGATGGCAGAAACCTTCAAAATAGAAACCAAAGTGTAAATTTAATAGATAGATGGCAAAAACCTGGTGATATAACAGACATTCCTAGGTTGCTAATTATTAGAGATGTTGTTTCCAATTCGTCTCGTTATTTGTATGATGTGAGTTATCTAAAACTGGGTAACGTCTCTTTAGCCTATAAATTGCCAAATTTTATCTCACAACAGCTTAAAATAACCAATGCGTCAGTATTTGCCAATGCAACTAATTTATTATATGTGTACAGTGATGCTGGTACAAAAGGCAGAAATGGCATAGCCGAAAGAAGGTTTGTGTATCCAGAAACATCTGCTTTCACTTTCGGTATTAAAGTTGGATTGTAACTCATTAAAAAATTAAAGAAATGAAAAAATATTATATCATATTACTCTCGATATTTGCCATTAGCTTTTCTGCTTGCGAAAAGTTATTGGATAAAGAGCCTACCGACAAAATATCTCTTGAAGATTTGTTTAAAGATGTTTCAGGTGCTAAGACTGCATTAGCGGGAGCCTACCATGAAATGTTAGAAGAAAGCCATTACCAAAAGAATTTAATGGTTTACCCTGATATTTTATCTGGAAATATCAAATTTAGCAAGGCTACAAATTTACGTTTAGAAGATGTGTTTGAAGCTGCATTATCTGCTCAAACATCATCAATGAATGAAACTTATACAGATTTATATAGTGAATTAAATAATATAAACAATATTATAAAATACACACCAACTGCAGAAGGCTCTGCAGCAGAAAAAGCCAAAGTGATAGCGGAAGCTAAATGCATTAGGGCATTAATTCATTTTGATTTGGTTCGAATTTTTGCTAGACCATTTAATTTTACTGCTGATGGATCTCATTTAGGAATTCCATTAATTTTACAACCACAGTTATTTGGAGATCCATCACCAGTTAGAGCATCGGTGGCGCAAACCTACCAAGCAATTATAAGTGATCTAAATGATGCAATAAATACATTCGATAACTCAAATGTTGGTGTATTAAAAAGTGGCAGTAAGCAAAATTATTTCACCAAATCATCAGCAAAAGCTTTTTTAGCAAAGGTTTATCTCAATCAAAATAATTGGGATATGGCTTTTACGTTGGCTGATGATGTTATCAAGAGTAATGAATACACGCTATTAACAAATGCAAATTATGTGGCCAGCTGGACAGGCAGAGTACCATCATCAGAATCGATTTTTGAATTGGCATTAGAAACAGCTTTTAGTAGCACAGGCTTAGGTGGATATTACGACGTTAGTAATAATTCTGGCTACAGAATGTTCGCAGCAACTAATGATTTGTTAGGTTTATACAGCACAACAGATGTGCGCAGGGGAGCTTCAATGTTCAATACAGTAGCAATTTCAAGTGTTAATTATTTTTTTACAAAAAAGTATGCTACAGGTGGTACTTCTTCTACACCGATTAAAATATTAAGACTATCTGAACTTTATTTGATTAGAGCAGAAGCTGCAGCCGAAAAAAGCACGCCAGATTTTACCTTGGCCAATTCAGATTTAAATCTGATTAGAAAACGTGGTGATGTTAGTGCGGCTAATGTAAATTTAACAGTAAAAGCAGATTTGTTGGATGCAATTTTATTAGAAAGAAGAAAGGAATTGGCATTCGAAGGCAACTTTTTATTTGATTTGTTAAGAAAGAAAAAAGATGTTGTTCGTGTTGACGTTTCAGCTGTAAATAAAAATTTTACTACAAACGATTTTAGATTGATTATGCCACTTCCGGCAAATACGGTAAATGCAAATCGTAACATGATCCAAAACCCAGGTTATTAAAAATTATAAAAAATGAAAAACTTATTGTACATCTTAATTGCTTTGGTTTTATTTGCTGGTTGCAAAAAAGACGAGCCAGCTGCAAAAGCAGATTTATATCCAGATCAACCTGTAACCACGCCTTCAACTTCAGCAATTGCTACATTTCATCAGCCAACATCTTTTTATCAGATGTTTGTATATCGTTTCGATCCAGCAACTGTTAGATGGACAACCAGAATTGGAAGTCATTTCTCAACTATTCCAGCTTCAGATCCAACTGCTTTAGGCTTTACAAACCCATATACTGCAAATAGTGGTGTAGCATTATTTGATATGGTTAGACTCTATACCACACAAATTGGCAGTTCAAACATTAACACAGCTAAAATTAATGTAGAAAAGGTTTTACAGTTTTTTCCAGATTTTGATGGAGCAAAAACAGGGATTGTAAAGGTTGTTGAGCAAGATGTTACCATAACCAGATCTAATAGCACAACATTTAAGATAGGGATTAGCGGTGCTGGTACTTATAATGAAGTAACCAAAATTATGGACTTGGATGTTAAATTTAACGAAACTGCAATTGGTGGCACTTTTCAAACCATTAAGTATAAACTTAGCCCAGTTGCCCTAACTTTAAATTAATCGAAATGAGGAAAATAGTATTGATATTTTGGGCGCTGGTAGTATTTGTTTTTACCACTGCTTTTTTTGAAGATAAAGTTTACACGGTTGAAGAGCTTCGTGCAATTTATAGCGGAGATGCCGCTAAATGGCCTAAGCCAGATTTAGATCAAGAAGCTAAAAAAGGATTTAAAGATATAGGCTATTTGGGTCGCCCAACCTATCCAAAAGAGAATCCATTTTCTGCAGAAAAAGAAAAGCTAGGTAAAATTTTGTTCTTCGATCCAAGGTTATCCTCTTCAAAACAAATTGCATGTGCTTCATGTCACGATCCTGAGTTGGGTTGGGGAGATGGTAAGCGAGTAGCTTACGGACATGATCGCCAAAATGGCAAACGTAACGCCATGACCATCATTAACACTGCGTTTTATGAGAAATTATTTTGGGATGGAAGAGCAAATAGCTTAGAGCATCAATCGGGCTTCCCTGTGGCAGATCATGTTGAAATGAACATGGATATCTCAGAAATGGTAAAAAATATCAATCAAATAGAAGGTTACAAGCCACTATTTAAATTAGCTTACGGTACAGAAGAAATCAGTTTAGATAAAATTCAAAAAGCCATTGCCACTTTTGAAAGAAGTATTGTAAGTACAAATAGCAGATTCGATTCATTTGTGAAAGGCAATGCTAAAATGCTAAAAGATGATGAAGTGGTTGGTTTACATTTGTTTAGAACAAAAGCTAGATGTATCAATTGCCACAATACGCCTTTATTTAGCGATAATAAATTTCACAACGACGGGCAGGCTTTATTAGGTTCTCGTTTCGAAGATTTAGGTTTATACAACGTTACTAAAGATTTAAAAGACGTTGGTAAAATGCGTACACCATCGCTAAGAGAAACCAATATCACTGGTCCTTGGATGCATCATGGCAATTTTCCATCCTTAAAAGACGTGGTTGAGTTTTACGATTTAGGTAATCCAATTGCACAACAAAGGTCTTTAAAAGTTGCAGATTCTTTAAAAGCACCTAAATCAGCCATGCTGAAAAAGCTAAATTTAACTTTAAAAGAACGAGAGCAGGTAGAAGCATTTTTAAAATCAATAAGTACGAGCGTTAATAAAATAAATCCGCCAGTATTGCCTAAATAAATATCTAACATCCTCAGTTTTAAGCTGAGGATGTTTTTAAAATCAATCTAAATTGCTAGTCAATTAATCTTTTAAAGATATTTAGTTTAAATTTGAATGTGAAGTATAAAAGCGCATATATTTTAATTGCATTTTACCTGTTGGCTACAACAGAGTTAAATCAATTGCTTAAACTTCCAATTCTAGTTGGTCATTTTTTAGAGCATAGAGCAGAAACAGAAAAGCTAACTATTTATCAATTTTTATACATCCACTATGCACAGGGTGATGTTAAAGATGCAGATTACGAAGAAGATATGAAACTGCCATTTAAAGCAAGCAACAATTTTCTTTTTCAGACTAATTTAATTACACCACCTCAATTATTTAGGGTAAGCTTAAATAAAAACCTTTCAAAGGTGACACAAAAAAAGTTTTTTTACACCAATGATAGTTTAATCACCTCAAACTTTCTATCCAACATTTGGCAACCGCCGAAACAAGCTTGTTAAATTATTCAGTTTAATATCGGCTCTTAATTTGGGCTGCCATTTTTTAACATCAATTTAATTAGCAAAATCATGCTTAACCAAATAATTGGGTTTGCCATAAAAAACAAACTCATTATTGGTTTATTTGTACTTGCACTTGTGGCTTATGGGAGTTATCAACTTACCAAATTGCCTATAGATGCCGTTCCAGATATAACCGATAATCAAGTACAAGTTATAACCATAGCACCATCTTTTGGTGCAACAGATATCGAAAGATTGGTAACTTTTCCAATCGAACAGGCCAATAGCAATATTTCAGGCATTAAAGAAATAAGAAGTTTTTCTCGTTTCGGGCTCTCTTTAGTTACCATCGTTTTTGATGATGATACAGATGTGTATTGGGCCAGACAACAGGTAGCAGAACGACTGCAAAAAGTACAAACAGAAATCCCGAAAGGTATTGGCGTACCAGAGTTAGGGCCAATTACCACAGGTTTAGGCGAAATTTATCAATACGTAGTTAGGCCAAAAGCTGGCTACGAAAATAAGTACGATGAAACCGAGCTAAGAACCATTCAAGATTGGATTGTGCGTAGGCAATTGCTAGGTGTAAAAGGCGTAGCCGAAATCAGTAGTTTTGGTGGCAAGCTTAAGCAATATTCTATAGAGTTAGATCCTAATAAACTCCTTTCCTTTAACCTAAACATTAATGATGTTTTTAAAGCGCTTGAAAATAACAACCAAAACACTGGCGGTGCTTATATAGAAAAAGGTGCAACAGTACTTTACATTAGAAGTGAAGGTTTAGTGGGTGATATATCAGACATTGAAAATATATCTATTAAAAGTTTAAATGGTGGTTCTCCATTGTACATTAGAGACGTTGCCGAAGTAAAAATTGGTGCCGCAACACGGTACGGTGCCATGTGCTTTAATGATGAAGGTGAAGTAGCTGGTGCCATTGTAATGATGTTAAAAGGCGCAAATAGTAGTCAGGTAATTACTGATGTAAAAGATAGAATTGCACAAATCCAAAACACTTTGCCCGAAGGCGTAGTGATTGAACCATTTTTAGACCGAAGCAAAATGGTAAACAATGCCATAGGTACGGTAGAAAAAAATTTACTCGAAGGTGCATTAATCGTTGTGTTCGTTTTGGTGGTATTCTTAGGCAATTTTAGAGCAGGTTTGTTGGTAGCTTCTGTTATTCCATTAGCTATGCTTTTTGCCATTATTATGATGAATTTGTTTGGTGTAAGTGGTAACTTAATGAGCTTGGGCGCCTTAGATTTTGGTTTAATTGTAGATGGAGCTGTAATTATTGTTGAAGCGGTAATGCATTTTATGCATCAGGCTAAAAAAGGAGAAATGCAGCACACGTTGCATACACGTAAAAATGTAGCCAAACTTTCCCAAAACCAAATGGATGAGGTGGTAAATAAATCTGCTGGCAAAATGATGAATAGTGCCGTTTTCGGGCAAGTCATAATCCTTGTAGTTTATTTACCAATTTTTACATTAGAAGGTATTGAAGGCAAAATGTTTAAGCCAATGGCACAAACCGTTGCTTTTGCATTGTTAGGCGCATTTATCTTGTCGTTAACTTATATCCCAATGATGAGCGCTTTGTTTTTAAGCAAGAAAACAAAACATCAGCCTAATATTTCAGATCGGATGATGGCTAGGTTAGAAAATTTCTATCAAAGATCATTAAATAAAATACTCAGTTTCCCGAAAATGGTAATTGCAGGGACAGTTTCTCTCTTTGTTATTGCCATGATAATTTTAAGTATGATGGGCGGAGAATTTATCCCGACTTTAGAAGAAGGAGATTTTGCCGTTGACACCCGAGTTTTAACTGGAAGTAGTTTAACCACCACAATTGAAAGCACCCAAAAAACAGCAAAAGTGCTGTTGAAATTTCCAGAGGTGGAGAAAATTGTAACCAAAATTGGCAGTGGCGAAGTACCAACCGATCCAATGCCGATGGAAGCGAGTGATATGATGGTGATTTTAAAAGATAAATCAGAATGGACGTCGGCTAAAACATTTAATGAGCTTTCAGAAAAAATGAGCATCGCGTTGCAAGATGTACCTGGTGTAACTACAGGGTTTCAATATCCGGTGCAAATGCGTTTTAACGAATTAATGACTGGCGCCCGACAAGATGTAGTTTGTAAAATTTTTGGCGAAGATTTAGATACATTAGCACATTATGCCAATAAATTAGGCCAAGTAATTAATAGTGTTAAAGGGCCTAAAGATTTATATGTAGAGCAAGTTGCTGGTTTACCTCAAATTACAATCAATTATAACAGAAATACATTGGCACAATACAATGTAGATATTGCCACAGTAAATAACATCATCAACATGTCTTTAGCTGGGCAAACCAGTGGGATGGTTTTTGAAGGAGAAAAACGCTTCGATTTAGTAGTGCGCTTAAATGCAGATGCGAAGAAAGATGTAGAATCTATTCAGAATTTATTAGTAGCTACACCAAATGGCAGTCAAATTCCTTTATCGCAATTGGCTGATGTAGAAATCAAGGATGGTCCGAACCAAATACAACGTGAAGATGCTAAGCGAAGAATAATTGTAGGTTTTAATGTTGGTGGCAGAGATGTACAAAGTATTGTAAACGATCTAAAAGAAAAAGTAGATCAGCAAATTAAATTCCCTTCAGGCTATTATGTTACTTACGGTGGTGCGTTCGAGAATTTAAATGCTGCCAAACAGCGATTGATGATTGCCGTTCCGGTTTCATTATTACTTATTTTCTTATTGTTGTTTTTTGCTTTCAAATCTGTAAAATATGGTTTGCTCATTTATTCAGCTATTCCATTATCGGCAATTGGTGGTATTTTGTTTTTGGCTTTACGCGGTATGCCGTTTAGCATAAGCGCAGGTATTGGTTTCATAGCACTATTCGGCGTTGCAGTACTAAACGGGATTGTATTAATTGCAGAATTTAATAGAATTAAAAACGAAGGAGAAACAGATTTGAAAAAGATTGTTTTAGAAGGTACAAAATTAAGGTTACGCCCAGTTTTAATGACTGCTTCGGTGGCTTCTTTAGGATTTTTGCCAATGGCATTGAGCAATGGCGCAGGTGCCGAAGTACAGCGTCCTTTGGCAACAGTAGTTATTGGCGGATTAATGGTTGCTACGTTTTTAACCCTGTTCGTGTTACCAATTTTGTACATCATTTTTGAGCGTGGTATTTTCAAAAAAATGCTAATCAATAAAACCTTAGTTACAGTTATAGCTCTTTTTGCAGCAACAACTGTTGGAAGTGTGGCCAAGGCCCAAACGCCTATTACGCTACAAAACGCAATTGATAGCGCACTAAGAAATAATTTATCCGTTAAAAGCGAAAGATTAAAAGCTGATTATCAAGCACAGTTAATTAAGTCGGCGGTGCATTTGCCATCTACAGGTATATCTGCAGAAGTTGGACAATTCAATAGCATTTACACCGATAACAGAATAGGATTATCGCAATCTTTCAGTTTTCCATCGGTTTATGCCAAACAAAAAAACTTACTAACTAACGAGTGGAAAGCTGCGGCTTTAAATACTTCAATTAAAGAAGCGGAACTCATTAAAGCAGTGGGAGAAACATTTGTGAATCTCCTATACTTGAAAGAAAAACAGTTATTGCTTATGCGAAGCGATACTATTTTTGCCGAATTTTTAAGAAAAGCAGAGCTGAGATTAGCCAAGGGCGAAAGCAATATTCTACAAAAAACTACCGCAGAAATTCAGCGTGGTAAAGTGAAAATTCAACTGAATGAGTTAGTGGTGCAAAAACGATTATTGGCAACGCAGTTTCAATTGCTGATCAATACTTCACTTGCTTATGAACCAACAGCAAATCAATTCGCTTTTAATACACCTTTAAAAGCTGATAGTTCATTAATTAGCAACCATCCTCTACTAAGATACAAAGAAAAACAAATCGCGATTAGCAAAGCATTAACATCGGTAGAAAAAGCAAAACTACTTCCAGATATTAATTTAGGTGTTTCTAGCGCCACAATTAGAGGCATCGGTCCAGATAATGTTTTGTATGATGGTGGTAAAAGATTTAACTCGGGCCAAGTGGGCTTAAGTATACCAATATTTGCAAGTGCACAAAGAGCGAGGGTTAAAGCAGCAAAAATTTTAGAAGTTGAAGCTTTAAATAATTTTGAGGTCGAAAAACAGAATTTGCAAAATCAATATCAATCGATACTAAACGCTTATCAAAATCAAGAAGAAAATTTAGCTTATTTAAAAAAATCGGCCTTGCCAAATGCAGAAGTTATTAGGCAAATAGCTGATAAGCAATTTATTAATGGCGATATCAATTATTTAGAATGGGTAACTTTAACCAACCAGTCTATCATTATTTTAAGCGATTATATTGATGCAAAAAAGGCGTTTAACGAAATGGCTATCCAATTGTATTACCTCACATCCAACAAATAACATGAAAACAAGATATATATACTTCATTTTACTTTTTTTATTTAGCTGCACAGCAAAAGAACAAGAAGTTAAAGAAGAACAACCTACAGTCATTGAAAATCAGATTACCTTTACAGATGCACAACTTAAATCAGCCGGATTGAGTTATGTAAAGCTTGAAGAGAAAAAAATGGCAAGTGTATTAAGGTTAAATGGCAAAATAGATGTGCCACCTCAAAACATGGTTTCTATTAGTGTGCCCATGGGCGGATATTTAAAAAACACCAAGCTTTTGCCTGGTATGCATGTAAACAAAGGCGAGGTGATTGCTACTATCGAAGATCAGCAATACATCCAATTGCAGCAAGATTACTTATTAACTAAATCTAAAATTGCGTATAGTAAATTAGAATACGAGCGCCAAAAAGAACTCAATCAAAGCAAAGCTACGAGCGATAAAGTTTTTCAGCAAGCGGCGGCAGAATACAACAGTTTAACGATTATGCTGAGTTCATTGGGAGAGAAACTAAAATTAATTGGCAAAAATCCATCGAGCATTTCAGAAAAAAACATCAGTAGAAGCATCAGTATTTATGCACCAATTGATGGTTTTGTAACTAAGGTAAATGTAAATATTGGCAAATATGTTTCGCCAACAGATGTGCTTTTCGAATTGGTTAATCCGGCTGATATCCATTTGGCTATAAACGTATTTGAAAAAGATTTGAGTAAACTCTTTATCGGGCAAGAAGTGGTTACTTATACCAACAACGATCCAAAAAATAAGCATTTGGCAGAAATTTTATTGATTGGTAAAGACTTAGGTGAAGATAGAAGTACCGAAGTTCACTGTCATTTCGAAGATTATGATAAAACTTTAATTCCGGGTACGTATATGAATGCGGAGGTGCAAGTTAAAGCCAGCAATAGCTTCGTTTTGCCAGAAGATGCGGTAGTTAGTTTCGAGAACAAAAAATATGCTTTTGTAAAGAAATCTGCTAAAGAATTTAAAATGATACCTGTAGAAACGGGTGTGGTAGAAAATGGATTTATTGAAGTGCTAAACGGAAAGGAACTAGCCAATGAAACCTTTGTACAAAAAGGAGCCTATACCTTGTTAATGACACTCAAAAATAAAGCAGAAGAGGAATAGATAGGAATAAAAAGCTGGCTTACAAAAAAAAGAGACTGTACCAAAAGTAAAATTTCAATAAAGAATTTAATTTGGTATTTCGTCATGCTCAGCTTGACTGGGCATCGTAATGCGTTCAATTGGAGATAATAACTATTAACTTCCTATGGCATTACGATTCCCGTTTTCACGGGAATGACGGACGTTCGAAAAAGTTGGGTTTACAAAAAAGGCTTTGCAATAATTTTGCAAAGCCTTTTTTAATATAAAGATTTATTATCTTCTATCTCCAAATACTCTCAACAAAGAAAGAAATAAATTGATGAATGTAATGTACAATGACAAGGCACCCATTAGCGCTAACTTATTGCTATCTTCGGTAGAAATAGTGTTGCCAGCTTCATCTAAGCCTTGTCCTATTCTTTTAATCTCTTGAACTTTGTAAGCCGTTAAAGCGGTAAAAATGGCTATGCCGATAAATCCTAAGATATAACCTAGGCTATCGCTTTGCAAAAACATGTTGATTAAACTTACAACTACTAAGCCTATTACACCAGCCATTAAAATTGGCCCAAACTTACTTAAATCAACATCTGTTGTGTAACCCATTATTGCCATTACACCAAATATTACACAGGCAGCAACGAAGCATATTGCAATTGAAGTTGAAGCATAAATCAACAAGATAAAACTTAGCATAACGCCAGTTAAAATAGCATAAAGCAAAAATATCCCTATTAAAGCTGAATAAGAAAGTTTATGCATTGCGCCACCCATTAAAAAAACAAGGCCTAGTGGAGCAAAAATTGCAATGTATCCTAAAATGCTAAATCCGCCAGTTGGCTTAAGTAAATATTGTTGAGTAATTTCAGGATTGCTGTTTAGAAAAAATGCTGATGCTGCTGATATTGCTAAAGCAACAAACATCCACAAAAATACATTACCAAAAAAACGTTTAGATACTGCGTTTTCTTGTAAGTAAGTTGGGTTTTGATATTGATAATTTTGTTCTTCCATTATAAATAAATATAGGTTTATGTTAAAAATACACTTTTAGTTTAGTCTTTTTGTCAGTAGTTCTTCAACTTTTTTAAAGAACTGTCTGGGCTTTAACTTACGCCAATGTAAATCATCAAGCTCGCCACCAAAATTAATGTAATAATCAATGCTATTGTCTCTAAACTCGCGGATAACATGTTCGTTAAAATTGATTCCAGCTATCCAACCCTCTTCAACATCCTGAAACCACTCTTCGTAATAGCTATCATCAGATGCGTGGAAGTTTAACACATTTTCACCAATTAAGATAAATTTGTTAATTCCTTCATCTACCATTAGCTCAACAATCTCTCTTTTAAGCATCATAATGTCATTGTTAATGGCATCATTCCACTCGCCAATTAACTCAATAATCGCATACTCTTTATCATAATCAACAAAAATAACTTTAATGTAGAGTGTGTTAGAGCCAAAAGTATCCCACTGGGGATGAATTAGAAAATTATAGAGCTGCTTATCGTAGTAAAACTCAGAGTATTCGGTATTAAAAAACGGTGAACGATCATCTTCGGCAGCAATGTAATCATCTCTCCATAAGTAAAAAGGCTCTATTTCGTGCATCAGATAAATTTTAGGTTTTAGATTGACGATTATAGATTTCTAACCCTCGGTGTAAACTCACGTAAATCGTAAATCTACAATCGTAACTTACTTACTTGCTTCTACAGCTTTACGCACACTTCCATATTTGTTAAGCAAAACTGCGGCTTCTTCATGGCTAATGTTTAATTCGGCCATTACCATATGCGTACCACGGTCAACCAGTTTATGATTAGTTAACTGCATATCTACCATTTTATTGCCTTTTACACGTCCCATTTTAATCATCACCGTGGTGCTCAGCATATTTAAAACTAATTTCTGAGCAGTTCCAGATTTCATTCTGGTAGATCCAGTTAAAAACTCTGGCCCAGCAACAACCTCTACAGGATAATCAGATTCTGCCACAATTGGTCCGCCTTCATTACAGATAATACAGCCAGTTAAAACGCCATGTTTACGAGCAGTATTTAGGCCGCCAATAACATAAGGTGTAGTTCCAGATGCAGCCAAACCAACTAAACAATCTTTTTCGTTGATTTGGTATTCTTGTAAATCAACCCAAGCCTGTTTGTCATCATCTTCGGCAAATTCTACGGCTCTTCTAATTGCAGTATCTCCGCCTGCGATAATGCCAACCACCATATCAAATGGAACGCCAAAAGTAGGAGGGCACTCAGATGCATCAACAACGCCTAATCTGCCACTTGTACCAGCACCGATATAAAACAATCTGCCTCCGTTGTTCATTCTTTCGGCAACTGCTGTAGCTAATTTTTCAATTTGAGGAAGCGCTTTTTCTACGGCTAATGGTACTAATTTATCTTCGTTATTTATGCCAGTTAAAATCTCTAATACAGACATCTGATCGATGTTACGGTATTTAGATTCCTGTTCGGTAATTCTGTTCATGTATTTAATTTGTTGTTAAAGTTCGTTATTTTTTCAATTAACAAGAAATAATAAACGTAAATCGGTGCAATAATAACTACTATCGCACTATCTTACAACTGGTTATTTTAGTATTCTAAAAACCAAAGTAAATAATGGTTGTTAGAATAAATAGTTCTAGTTTTTGCAAAATTTTAAAAAACAGCTGCATTATTAAAATTGTTACCACTAAATATCATCATAACCCTTTCATAATTAGGTAAAATCAGGCTTGTTTTATAACTTTGTAAACATCCGTAATGAATAAAAATACACGTTTAAACCTACTTGTTGCACTAACCTATTCTGTAACCTTAATAGGTGGTATGTTTTTGGGCTATAAATTTCTAAAAGATAATGGTTTTAAGGTAGAACGTGCTACTCCATATGTTGCAGATAACAATGCGCAAAAGGTAGAGGATATTATTCATATCATTAACAAAAACTACGTTGATGACGTTAAAACGGATAGTTTAAAGCATTTGCCAATTGATAGCTTGCTTCATCAATTAGATCCTCATAGCATTTATTTGCCTGCCCAAAAAGCATCAGAATTTGCCTCTAACTTAGAAGGTAACTTTGAAGGTATTGGTGTAGAATATTATATCCTTAATGATACCTTGTTGGTTACTAACGTACTTAAAGATGGGCCTGCTTATTTAGCCGGATTAAAACAAGGTGATAAAATTTTAAAAGTAGACACCGCACAAATTAGCGGAAAATTACTTCCTCGCTCTTCCATGATTGGTAAAATTAAAGGTAAAAAGGGCACATCAGTACAATTAACCGTTTTACATGCAGGTGCACAAAACGTATTGAACATCAAAAGAGGAAAGGTTGCCGTTAGCAGTATTGATGCTGCATACATGCTTAATACTGAAACTGCCTATGTGCGAATTTCTAAATTTGGCGCCAATACTGATGCAGATTTTGTTGATGCGGTAAGAAGCTTAAAAACCAAAGGCATGAAAAAATTGATTTTGGATTTGCGTGATAACGGCGGTGGCTATGTAACTGCTGCTACTGGTTTAGCCAATCAATTTTTACAAGAAAACAAATTGATTGTTTACACCAAAGGAAAACACGAACCACGTACAGATTACTATGCAACAGGCGGTGGAGAATTTGAACAGGGTAAGTTAGCAGTATTGATTAATGAAAACTCTGCTTCAGCGAGTGAAATATTTGCTGGGGCGATGCAAGATTTGGATCGTGGAATTATTATAGGTAGACGTTCTTTTGGTAAAGGCTTGGTGCAAGAGCAATTCGCTTTTGATGATGGCTCTGCGTTAAACCTTACCATTGCCAGATATTATACACCACTTGGGCGCAGTATTCAAAAATCTTATAAAGATGGTTATGCGGCTTACCAACATGAAATTGAAGATAGATTAACAGTTGGCGAACTAACTGCGGCGCAAGTAAAAAAGAAAGACAGTGTTAAAAAGCCAGCAGCTTTTGTTACGCAAAGCGGAAAAAAGGTTTATGGTGGCGGTGGTATACAGCCAGATGTTTATGTAAAGTTAGATACTGCAGGTTTTAACAAGTTTTATATCGCCTTAGCCAATAAAAAAGTTTTGGTAGATTTTGTATTTGATGTTTTAGCAGATCGATACACACCAAGTTATTTGGCGCAAAACATTAATACTTTTACCATGAATGACGCAGATTATAAAGATTTGCTCAAATATATTCAAGCTAAGAAAGTTGTGATCGACTATAAGCAGTTAATGGCTGCACGACCGCTTATTTATAACGACATTAAGTTGATGTTGTACAAATACCACCTTGGCGATGCAGGTTATTACAAAGCGCATAACCTTACAGATAATGTAGTAAAAGAAGCTTTAGCCAAATTGCAATAATTATCTGTGCAGCTTTTAATTTTTTGAAGCGCAAGTATTCTGCAACGATTAAAGGTACTCCTTCTTTCCGCTATATCTTTTTTAATTCCCTTCGACTACGCTCAGGGTGACATTAAAAAAGGATGACGCTACAATAAGGGCTAAAAAAATAAGCCTTTTGCAAGGAACAGATTTTGCATTTTGCAGCGACGTTGTTCCATAAACCTGATGGCAGTGAAATCCTTTTTGTGATAGGGGATTTTAGAAGGGACAACAAAAAGATTGAAACGCACAGCAGGGCTGCAGAAGCTATGAAATACTGTCTTTCTTTTTCAAAAAGGTAATAATTCTTAGGTTGGAGATTTAGCTTCGCTGAGCCCTTCGGGGTTCTAACAGGTCATTCGAAAAGAAGCCGCCACACTGTTAGTTATGCTGCCCAACCCCATTGAACCAATGACTAATGAACTAATGACTAATGAACCACAATCTTGTTGACTTTCGGACTTCCTGACTCTTAACGTTACTTCTGTCTAAAATAAATTTGTATTGGCACGCCAGAGAAATCGAAATGCTCACGTAGTTTATTTTCTACAAAACGTTTATACGGCTCTTTAATGTATTGAGGTAAATTACAGAAGAAAGCAAACATTGGCGATGTAGCGTTAATTTGCGTGATGTATTTAATTTTAATGTATTTACCTTTTAAAGCTGGTGGCGGATAAGCCTCGATAATCGGCAACATCACATCATTTAATTTTGATGTAGGAATTTTTTTGCTGCGGTTTTTCTGCACATCTAAAGCAACCTCAATGGCTTTAAAAATACGCTGTTTGTTTAGTACCGAGATAAAAACAATAGGCACATCGGTAAATGGCTGTAATTTGGTGCGAATTTGATCTTCGAACTCTTTAATGGTTTTGTTGTTTTTCTCAATCAAATCCCATTTGTTTACCAAAACTACAATTCCTTTTTTGTTTTTTTCGGCTAAGTGGAAAATGTTTACATCCTGCGATTCTAAACCATCTTCGGCATCAATCATCAACATTACTACATCTGCTTCTTCTAAAGCTTTAATGGTACGCATTACCGAATAAAATTCGATGTTTTCTTTAACCTTAGTCTTTTTACGTAAACCAGCGGTGTCAATAAACATAAATTCGTGACCAAACTGATTGTAGTGAATATGGATCGAATCACGAGTGGTACCAGCAATTGGCGTAACGATGTTTCTTTCTTTACCAATTAAGGCATTTATTAAAGATGACTTACCAACGTTTGGACGACCAACAATGGTAATCTTTGGTAAAGCATTTTCTTCTTCGGGGATATCCTCGAAGTGCGTAATTACTTCATCTAACAATTCACCAGTTCCAGAGCCAGTCATTGATGAAATGGTATAAATTTCACCTAAACCAAAGCCATAAAATACAGTAGCATCATTTTCTAGTTGATGGTTATCAACTTTGTTTACAACAATAAAAACTGGTTTTTTACTACGGCGTAAAAGCTGTGCAATTTCATCATCTAAATCGGTAATGCCAGTAGTTACATCAACCATAAATAACAACACAGATGCCTCTTCAATGGCAATTACCACTTGCTCGCGGATGGCTGCTTCAAAAACATCTTCAGAGTTGGCTACATAACCACCAGTGTCAATAACGGTAAACTCACGGTTTGTCCATTCGGCTTTGCCATAATGGCGATCACGTGTTACACCGCTAAAATCATCAACAATAGCTTTGCGACTTTCTGTTAAGCGGTTAAAAAGGGTAGATTTGCCTACGTTTGGTCTTCCGACAATTGCGATAATGTTACTCATTTGTATTTATGATTTTAGATTTACGATTGTAGATTTAATTCAACCGCAAATACATATTGTTGTTTTAATGGCCAATGGTTGATGGTTCTGATGCAGACGAGCACCTATCGATTTGACTATCAACTATAAACTAACAGCCATTGACTTTTTATTTCAGTTTGCAAAGGTAAGGTTTATTATCCGAAGTATAAACCTAAACTTAGTTTTTCCTAACCAGCTAATTGATAATTGTTTATTTGTTATAAAATTTAAACTTATTGGGGTATTTAGGTTATGCTTCTTGCTACGGCCTCAGTGAATTAGCGTTAAAAAAATCAATTTGTAGGATTGAAAGAAATAAAAGCTGTTTGAGCGAAGCGTCCCGATAGCTATCGGGATTATTTCCAATCCGAAGATTTGATTTTTAGCGAATTCAGTGCAGCCTTGATTTTTTGTTTCTTTTTGATCAAGCAAAAAGAAAGAGCCACTCGGTGGCGGTGAACCGAGGCAAGGATTTGAGAATTGGCATTCTTTTAAGAACAACTCCCCAAATGAACCAATCATGCCAATAAAGTAATCATTAACTATCGTAACCGAAATTCTTCAAATAATTCTTTTTACTTCTCCAATCAGGAATTACCTTCACAAAAGTTTCTAAAAACACTTTACTATCTAAAAACTTCTCTATGTCTTTTCTAGCTTCCATGCCCACTTTTTTAAGCATGGCGCCACCAGTACCAATTAAAATGTTTTTTTGTGAATCTCTTTCTACAATAATCTCCGAAGTAATACGCACCATCGGGCCGCCTTTACTTTGTTCTTCTTTAAAAGCAGTTACCACAACCTCTGTACTGTAAGGAATTTCTTTTTTATAATTGGTAAAAATCTTCTCACGAATAATCTCCGAAACAAAAAAGCGCTGACTTCTATCGGTTAATTCTTCTTTATCATAATAAGCTGGGTGCTCTGGCAAATTCTCCAAAATCATTGGTAAAATGCCTTCTAAATTGTATTGGTGTAAAGCCGAAATGGCGTAAATGTGTTTCGGGTTTAATTTTTCTTGCCAGTAGGCGAATTTTTCATCCACCTGTTCTTGTGTTGCGTTATCAATTTTATTCAAAAGCACTACCAAAGGGATGGTGGTATTGGTAATTTTCTCTAATACATCATTTTCATCGTGCTTCTCGTGGATGTCTGTTACAAACAAAATTAAATCTGCATCGCTTAGCGCACCACTTACTGCATTCATCATCGAATCTTGCAAACCATAAAGCGGTTTGATAATGCCCGGCGTATCAGAAAAAACAATTTGGAAGTCATCTTCGTTCACAATTCCTAAAATACGGTGACGAGTGGTTTGCGCTTTTGGCGTGATGATGGAAAGTTTTTCGCCCACTAGAGCGTTCATTAAGGTAGATTTACCCACGTTTGGCTTACCAATAATGCTTACAAAACCTGCTTTATGCGACATAGAAATATTTTTTGAAATAAATTTGTTCTGCAAAGAAACGAATTATATCTTTGCATTCCAATTCGGAGCAAGGCTTAACACAATTTTAACCTAGCGTCTCGAGTTGTAGAT
>NZ_JBWKZK010000001.1:0-564510 GCF_059424425.1 Pedobacter sp. GW456-11-11-14-TSB4 | reverse complement strand
TAGTGCGGGGTGGAGCAGTTGGTAGCTCGTCGGGCTCATAACCCGAAGGTCATCAGTTCGAGTCTGGTCCCCGCTACCTCTTCAAGCCGAAAGGTAAAAGCAGAAAGCTCAAAGCTTTGGTCTTTTCCCTTTAAGCTTATAAGCTTGAAAGGCCCGTTCGTCTAGGGGTGAGGACGCCAGATTTTCATTCTGGAAACAGGGGTTCGATTCCCCTACGGGCTACGAAGACCGCTTACCATGGCGGTTTTTTTATCGGCAGAGGCTGATGCAAGGATGGTGTTCCTTATAAAAACACATTATAGTGCGGGGTGGAGCAGTTGGTAGCTCGTCGGGCTCATAACCCGAAGGTCATCAGTTCGAGTCTGGTCCCCGCTACCAAATTGAAATACGATTGAAGAATTACGATTTACGATTTGAACACCAATCGTAGGTCTAAAATCCTAAATCTAAAATCAAAATGGCCCGTTCGTCTAGGGGTGAGGACGCCAGATTTTCATTCTGGAAACAGGGGTTCGATTCCCCTACGGGCTACAGAAAATTAAAAAACCTTTAACGAAAGTTGAAGGTTTTTTTGGTTTAGAGGGGTTTTTGATATTTGAATTGCTATTTTTTTTGAAATTGATTTTTCCAATGAGGTAATAAATTTTTACTAACATGAGAAAGACTGAAAAAATCAATATCTTTACACTAGATGCAATTTTTATGAATAAAAAAGCAATTAATAGGTTAAAATTTGTTCTTGCGGAGAAAAATGTAAGTTGTAAATGGCTGGGAGAAAAGCTAGGAAAAAATGAAGCAACCACTTCAAGATGGTGCATTAATGAAGTACGGCCACCTATCAAAAATTTTTTAAAGATTGCAGGTTGCTTAGACGTAAAACTGACTAATATTTTTAATTATTAAATAAATGGGAGAAGGCAATAATAATATTATCCCATTTAAGGTTTCTGCTAGAACAGCAAGATTAATTGGTAGGGAAAATGTCGCAAGTTCTAAAGGAGCGATTATAGAACTTGTAAAAAATGCCTATGATGCAGATAGCAAAGTCTGTATCGTTTATTTCGATAATAAATTTTCAACGCTGCTTTCCGAAATAGATCAGAAACATTACGATGGTTTAGTTAAACTAGGGTTTTCAGTGGAATCTTTAAATGAAATCTATTCCCAAAATGAAGAGGTATATAATTTAAGAACAGAATTGGCTGAGGAAAAAAAATCATTGTTCAAAAATGTTCTTTCAAAATTATCTGCACTTTACATAATTGATTTTGGTGAGGGAATGACTCAAAATATTATTCGTGATCATTGGATGACCATCGGAACAGATAATAAAGCAAATGAGGTTTTTACAAAAAATGGAAGAGTAAAATCCGGGGCAAAAGGAATTGGAAGGTTTGCACTAGATAAATTAGGTAGTAAATGTGAAATGACTACTATATTCAATCCATCACCTGAAATTCATGCCACCGATACTGATATTGAAGGTAAAATTACTAACAACAATGGTTATAATTGGGTTGTTAACTGGGAAGATTTTGAAGGTGAATTTAAAACTATCGACAAGGTAGGTGCTAAACTAATTGGTCTTCAAACGGATTCGATTAAAGAGGAAGTCTTAAAAATACTCCCTGAGAGTGATTTAAACAAAATTGAGTCTGAAAAGGAGTTTAAATATGGGACGATTCTAAAAATTACTGAGTTAAGGGACAATTGGGAAGATTTTTTTGTGGAACAAGTTTTTTCTGACTTAGAGGTATTAGTTCCTCCAAAAGAAGCAGGTGGATTTGAAATTTTTGTATTTAACTCTTTAACTCCCGAAAAATATGGAGAAGTTTTAGGATCTGTCTGTGATGATTTTGATTATAAACTTGTTGCCACAGCAGATGAAAATCAAAATGTTAAAATTAAAATTTATAGAAATGAATATAATGTCGAGTTAATTCCGAATGCATTTTTCGAGAGAGAAGCTATGCAAAAGGAGAACTACAAGAGAAAAGATTTTCTAAGAGGATATTGGGAAAAGGAAACTTCATTTAATCAATTGCTTAAAGGGTTTAATGCGATAGATGAGGATAACATCTTTAAAAGTATTGGCGTCTTTAATTTTACATTCTATTTTTTAAAAAGACAGTCTAATTCAATTGATGCAAAAAAGTTTTTTAATAAGAACTTCATGTCAAATAGTAGAAAAGATTGGCTTAACAAATTTGGAGGAATTAAGTTGGTTAGAGATAACTTTAGGGTTAGACCTTATGGAGAAGTTAAAAATGTAGCTTTTGACTGGCTTGGTTTGGGTAGTAGAAAAACTCAAAGCCCTGCAAGTGTTGCAAAAAAAGAAGGCGGATACAGAGTTGAACCTGATAATGTAGCAGGTGCCATAAATATATCAAGATTGACAAACCTCAACTTTGAAGATAAGTCAAGTCGAGAAGGATTACAAGAAAATAAGATCTTTCAGATATTTTCATTATTGATAACAGAGATAATTGCTGAATTTGAGAAAGATCGAGCATATATTGCTAGAGAAATGTCGGAATATGATGATTTTATCTACGGGCCAGAAAGAGACCGGCAAAAGGCTGAAGAGTTAAAAAATGATATTTTAGCGAAAAGTAGAGTAAAAAAAGAACAAAAAACTAATGATTCTAGTGGTAATAAAAATCAGAGTGAACAATGGAAGGAAGAAGAATCAGAATCAGACAAAGAAAAAGAGATTCTTGCGGGCGAGTTAGATAGAAAAGATGAAGAAATTGAAAAACTTAAGGAAGAACAAAAAATGCTTCGAGCTTTAGCCAGTAGCGGAATTGTTTTAGCATCTTTCAGCCACGACTTGAGCAAGCTAAATGATGTTTTAGCTTCAAGAACAGAAAAGCTAAAAGACCTAATGCTTGAAAAAATAACAGAGGATGAATACGTTGGGTCAAAAGACAGTAAAAATCCTTTCAAACAATTGGAGCGGATAAAAAAGCAAGATACTAAACTTCAAAATTGGTTGAATTTTTCGTTAGGAGCAACCAGAAAAGACAAAAGGAAAAGAAAACAATTATTCTTGAAACCATACTTTGAAGGTTTAAAAAATGATTGGAGTACAGTCTTTGAAGATAGAGGAATAATTCTGGATATTTCTGAAATAGAAGAACTAGACATGAGGGTATTTGAAATTGACATTGATAGTATTTTTAACAATGTGTTGGTTAATTCAATTGATGCCTTTATCATTTCAAAAGATGAACGACAAAGGATTGTTAAAATAAAAGTATCAAGTAACTCTAAGGATATAGTAATCGATTATCATGATAATGGACCTGGTTTATCGACAGATATTTTAGAGCCTGAAAAAATATTTGAACCACTATTTACTACTAGAAGAAATAAACAAACTGGCGAAGAAGAAGGAACGGGATTGGGCATGTGGTTAGTAAAATCTATTGTTGATGAAAATGATGGGAAAGTAGCCCTCTTATACCCAGAAATAGGATTTGGCTTAAAAATTACGTTCCCAATCAAATACAAAAGATAACTATGTACAAAATATTATTTATAGACGAAGAAAAAGATACATTAGAAGATTTTGAAGAGTTTGTTGAAAAATCTCCTTTAAAGACTAAGTTGGATCCTATTACTATGTTTCCACTAGCTGATTTGGATGAAATGATAGAAAGTATTATCAAAATTGCTCCCGATGCAATTATTTCAGACTATAGGTTGAATGAACTTAAAACTGATATTAAATATAATGTCCCGTATAATGGTGTTGATTTAGTGGAGGAATTCCAAGGAATACGCAATTATTTTCCTAGTTTCGTTTTAACCGCTTTAGATGATGAGGCAGTCAATAGCTGTAATGACGTAAATATTGTATACGTCAAAAATATACTTTACAATAAAGAAGAAGGTAATGCAAAAGCAAAATTTCTAGATAGAGTTATTAGCCAAATTGAACATTACAAAAATAGAATTGAAAGTTATAAGCAAGAATTAGCAGAGTTAATAGAAATTAGGAAAAAGGATGAGGCTGATATCACAATTGAAAGTAGAATTATTGAACTTGATGAATTTTTAGAAAAATCCATTGATGCAAAAAGCGTAATTCCTCCGGAATTTAAAACACTAACAAATTATAATAAACTCGATAATATTATTAGCAAAGTCGATCAGTTATTAAGAAAGATAGATGAAGATGGCAAGTAATTTTAGACAAGTTAGTCCTAAAAGAACTTGTACAAAAATTTATGCAAGTTACAGAAGCTTTAAATCATATTTGGCTGCGGATTTTAATTCAAGATGTGGATATACTGATTGTCCAGACTTTTGGTTTGGGGGTAAAAACACGTTTCACATAGACCACTTTAAACCCTTCTCCAAAAATCCTGCACTGGCAACGGATTATAAAAATTTGGTTTATTGTTGTTCATATGTTAATATATTAAAATCAGATGATGAGGGAGATTATTTAGATCCTTGTGATATTGATTTTAACGAGCATTTTGAAAGAGAGATTGATGGTTCAATTATACCCAAAGATACTTCTAAAGAAGCAAAATATATGTTTTCGAAATTACAACTAAACTTATCAAGGTATAGGTTCATTTGGAAATTAGATGAAATTTGGGCAAAATTATTGAAACTTCAGGAACAAATTAATGATCCTAAAAATTTAAGGATAAAAAATGATTTAAGAATAATTCATAGCGAATTGGCTGAAGAATTTACAATCTATTTAAAATATCTAAAATCAGCCCAGTAATTTGAAAAAAGAAATTTTTAAATATCTTGAATCATATTCTCCGTTTCCAAAAGAAGTGGATAAACTCATTGTGTCTGCTTTTATTGAAATAAATGATTTACAGTCAATAAGCAATAGGTTTCTGAAAAGCTATTCAATCTCAAAGAGAAAATCACCAAAAAGAGAAAAGCTGCTCCAGTTTATTAAAATTGTACAAAATGAAATAGAAACTTTTGATATTGAAAAATTGATTGAACTATTTGAGTTTGTAATTTCTCCATCAGATAGAATTATTAACGGAGCAATCTATACTCCATCAGAAATTAGGGAATATATTATTGCTCAATCCTTCCAGAGAGAGGGTACTAGAATTACAGATGCAAAGATTGCTGATATAGCTTGTGGTTGCTCTGGATTTTTATATACAGCATCTAAAGAATTAAAAAGAAGAACAGGTAATAGTTACCAATATATTTTTCAAAATCAGATTTTTGGCTTAGACATTCAAAAATATTCGATTATTCGGAGTAAACTGCTATTGAGTTTATTAGCATTGTCTGAAGGAGAAGATGTGGAAGAATTTAAATTTAATTTACATCAAGGGGACGCTTTAATTTTTAACTGGAATGAACATTATGATAATTTTAATGGATTTCAAATCATAGTTGGAAACCCTCCTTATGTGTGTGCAAGAAACTTAGAAGATACCGTAAAAGAGAACTTAAGAAATTGGGCTGTATGCGTTTCTGGAAATCCAGACCTTTATATTCCTTTCTTTCAAATTGGGTACGAGAACCTTGCAGAAAATGGTATCCTTGGATACATTACAATGAATACTTTTTTCAAAAGCTTAAACGGTAGAGCATTAAGGAGCTATTTTGAAGAAAATAAAACTACCATAAGGGTTATTGACTTTGGCACACTTCAGATTTTTAAATCTAAAAGCACATATACTTGTATTTGTTTTCTTGAAAATTCAGAACAAAACTATATCGAATATTATAAGTCGACTGAAAAAGAAGTGCCCACTAATAGAAATCAATATAGGAAAATCAAATATCAAAATCTTGATGCAAAAAAAGGTTGGAATTTAAATGATAATGAAATTATTTCTCGAATTGAATCAATAGGAACGCCATTTGGAGAAAAATATAAAACCAGACACGGTATTGCTACATTGAAGAATGATATTTATATTTTTAAGCCAGTAGCTGAGGATGATGATTTTTTTTATCTCCAAAATGGAAGTCTATATCCAATTGAGAAGGGAATATGCAAAGATATTTTGAACTCAAATAAATTAAGTAGAGTTATTAATTTTGATACAGTTGTTGAAAAGGTGTTATTTCCATACAATGACGAGGTAAAGCCAAAAGCACTTGATGAAAACTTTCTAAGAGAAAATTTTCCAAGAGCTTTCGAATATCTGCAGGTAAAAAAGAATATTTTAGCAGCAAGAGATAAAGGAAAAGGTAAATACGAAAAATGGTTTGCCTTTGGAAGAACTCAGTCTTTAGAAAAGGTTGGTAATAAATTATTTTTCCCAAAATTTTCAGATAAAATTCCAAGTTACTTAATCAGCAATGATGATGATTTGTTGTTTTATAATGGTCAGGCAATCATAGGCCATTCAGAAGATGAAATGCTATTAATCAAAAAGATTTTAGAATCGCGTTTATTTTGGTATTATATCAAAACTACAAGCAAGCCTTATTCATCAGAATATTATTCTTTGAATGGAACCTATATTAAAAACTTCGGTATTCCTGACTTTACCAAGGATGATATTGATTTTCTAATAAATGAGCCTAATAAAGATATTATTGATATTTTTTTGGAAGATTATTATGAAGTCCAAATAAATGAGTAGTTAGTTTTTATTTAGTTGCTTAAAGTTACTAAAATGGCATTTAAGATTTTTTTCATGCTGCTGTAGTATACTCAGTAATCAGTTATTTGGAAGGTAGAAAAAGCAGTTAAAATCCCTCTTAGTAGTTCGAACAAATTCCCATCCCCGCTACAGAAAATTAAAAAACCTTTAACGAAAGTTGAAGGTTTTTTTGGTTTTAGACATTTTAAATCTTCTCTACTTCTATTTTTCAAAAACTAATATTTAACATCAAATTTTTATAGTACAAGATATTTTATCGAAAATAATTACAAATTTATTGTTTATCAATAAATATTTATTTATAATTGCATCGTTGTATTTAAAAATTAGAAACGATGGAAATTAAAATTTCAACCCAGCAAATCCTCAAAGTGCTTTATGTTGTCGCTTGGATCATCTTTATCGGCTTATGTATAGAAGCAGGAGGGATCATCTTCAATACTTTTTTTGCGCTGTTCATTAACCCAAAAAATGCAAGTACCATGTGGGGCATGGATTTAGGTGATTTGTATCAAAACGATAGCGGAAGGTTTTTGATGCTTACTGGTTACATGATCATTACTTCGCTAATGAAAGCTTTCATGTTTTACTTAATCGTGAAGATTTTGCACGATAAAAAACTGAATTTAGTGCAGCCATTTAACAGGGCAGTCGCCCGTTTTATTGCTCATGTGGCTTATTTGGCTATAGGTATTGGTATATTTTCCCTTTGGGGCATTAAATATGCAGATTGGCTGTTGCAACAAGGCATAGTTTTACCAGAAACCAGGCATTTAGGTTTGGCAGGTGCCGATGTTTGGTTGTTTATGGGCATTGTGTTATTGGTAATTGCACAAATTTTTAAAAGAGGAATAGAAATACAAGACGAACACGAATTAACGGTATAAATTATGGCGATTATAGTAAACCTAGATGTGATGATGGCAAAGCGAAAAATGTCGCTCAATGAACTATCTGAAAAGGTAGAAATTACGCTGGCCAATTTATCTAATCTAAAAACAGGTAAGGCAAAAGCCATTAGATTTACTACGCTAGATGCCATTTGTAAAGCGTTAGATTGCCAACCGGCAGATATTTTAGAGCATCGTTAGTAAAATTTAATTTTGTGATTTTTTTATAAGTAATAATTTAAAATTAATTTTTATTCTTTGTCAGTCTGAGCTTGTCGAAGACCCTTTAATGCGCTTCGACAAGTTCAGCGTGACAATCTCTAATATTTAATTAGTTAGTTCTTGGCAGAAATGATTTAAGAGACAACCTATTATTATTTAGTGATTTGCAAATTAATGTGATGCGCTATTCTCAAAGCCAAAAACAGTTAAACGGTATGGCGTAGCAGAAACTTTAATCTTTTTGATGATGCTTAAATCGCTTAAGCTCACTTGCTGTACTTCGCCAGCTTTTGGCATTACCACATAAGCATAACGAGCAGTGCCAGCCAAGGTTGGCTTTTGTGTTTCGGTTTTAGCAGTTGCGTCTAAAACTTTAGCTTCTTTTTTAAGTGAACCTGTACTTAAATCGTAAACTTTAAGTGTTCCATCATGTAATAGAACCAATAGATTTTTCTTGGCAAAATCAACTACACATTGCATAATGTCTAAGCTTTCAACTATAGGCGTAATTGTATTTGTATTGGTGTTGATTAAGTATGCACCTTTAGCTGCAGTGTAACCGATAAATCTTCCATCGGCACCGCCTTCCAAAATGGTACCAAACCAAGCCGTACCAAAACCTGCAGGGTGAGCAATTAAGCGTTGTGCACCAGTTTGATCTACCACTAAAATGCCGCTGCCAGAACCAAATAACGAAACTTTACCATCACTTGCATTGCCATGTATGCCAGTAGTTTGTATGGTAGAAGCGGCAACTTGTGCACCCGAAGCATTAATCAATTTCACTCTTTCTGGTAAAGTACCACTTACCGATCCATCTTTAACGGTAATAGCATAATTACCATTGTCAAACTTAGTCATGGCCCCATGGTGAGCCACATTGCCAGCATTGATGATCTGCATTTTAGCACCAGCCACATTAAAATTAGCTTCGTTGGCCACGCTTAAAGTTCCATCGCCGTCGTTAAAAGTGATAATTTCGTTTCCTTTAGTTTTAAAGTGCGTAGGTCTGTTGGCATCTCCAGTTAATGCAGCCATTCTAGCGGTGTTTTTTATATCAACGTGGTCGCCATGAAACTCTAAGCCACTATCAAAGTTCTCTACAAAGTTAAAACCGCCGTGTATTAAGGTGGCGTATCTGCCAGATGCGGTAGTATAAAGTGCCGCTTTAGGGTGTTTAGCTGTAAAAGATTCTACTTTTCCAGTTGCCGGATCAATTAAACTCAATTGATTAGTTATTTCATCGCTCACTAAAAGCCTTAAGTGTTTATGTTCAGCAACCGCTTCAACTGGTTCTGGATCTACGGTTCTGTCTTTTTTACATCCGCCTAAAGCAATTAAAGCAACGGCTAATACAATTAATAGTTTTTTGTAATTTGTTTTCATTTGATTTATAGGGTTTAATTTATTTTAATACTGATGCCTTTAATAGTTTGCCAGCCTTCTTTATCGGTTAGCTTAATTAAAAAATGGTAATCGCCTGGGTCTATATCTGCAGGTACGGTAATCTCATTTGTGGCTTCAAAAGTTTTTTGTCCTGTCGGGATTTGAAAAGTATTGATGAGCACAAATGGCTTAACAGGCGTTTTAACAACTACTGCAGAGCAATCCGAAACTTCTGTGCTGTGCGAATGATTATCAAAATTGTGGTGAATGTCTAAACTGTAAGAACCTAATTCCGCATTGTCGGTAAATCTGGCTTTAAACGTAAATTTTTGCCCGCGACTAACCGTTGCACATTGTTGTGGAAATGCATTAGCAATAGAAAGGTCGATTACTGGATATTCGGTGTCAATGCTTTGTTCGTCTTTTTTACATCCGGCAGCAAAAATGCTCAATAAGCCAAAGGCGATTAATGTTTTGTGTAAATTTTTCATCGGTTTTTTCATCATTTAAATCGTGTTATTAATTCCTTTGTTAGCTTATGGTTTATCAAAGTGTTCTTCAAACTCGTTTTCTTTGCCAGCTTGGTCTACCACTTTTAAATGCACATGGTAATGTCCTTTTGGTACTTCAGTTACGTTGATGTGTTTGTGAAAATTGTAGCTTGTTGCACCAACTATTGCAGCATCGGTGTACAAAAACTCTTTTTCGTAAGTGCCGCCATGTATTTCTACCACTACTCTTGCAATTTTAGTTACTGCGATGATATTTGCTTCTACATGTAAATCGTCGCCAGCTGTGTTTAAACCAACTTCAAGTCCGCTTGCTTGCGGTAAGGTTGGGTCGAATTTTAACTCCAAATCAGATTCTATTTTGGTAGATTGGCCTAGCGCATCGGTTAGGGTTAAAACCACACGGTACATTCCTAAAGCCGCATCAGCCGGAATGTCAAAATGCTCATGAAATTCAGCATTTTTTAAGCCAGCAAAACCATCAGTAAATTCTTGGTTAAACTTCCATCCAGTAGCAGCAACAGGGTTGATTTCAAGTTTTACACTAGCAATATTTGCAGTTGCAATTAGTTTAGCCTCAATGTGTAAATCTGAACCAGGAAATGCTACTTTGCTATTGTTTAAGCCCACTTCAATATCGCTAATGGTAGGCAGTTCGAAGGTTTCATCTTTTTTACAAGCTGTAAATAATGCAGCTACGGTAACAAATAGAAATAAGAATCTAGAAAATTTAATAAGCATAGGTTTTTTGTAAAAGGTTTGCATAATTGTTGTTTTTTAAGATGATTGTGTAATTGTTAATTGTGGGTATGTGATAAATTAAAAGGTATTTTTAAGGATAAAATGATGTTTCTTCCAGCTTCTGGCAGCTCAATTAAGCGGTAGAAACTGGTGTGGTTCATGTATTTTGTATCTAGTAAGTTTTGCGCTTGCAAACTGATCATCAAGGGTTGTTTATAGAGGTGTAGTTTAGTGCCCACCTGTAAATTGATGATGTTAAAGCCATCCGTTTTACGCTCTGGTGGTACAATGTTATTTTGCGTGGTGGTAATGCGGTAATCGACAGAAAAATAGGTATCCTTTAATAACTGATGATTTTTTGGTGTGTAGGTTAGATTAAACAAAACTGATGGAGGTGGCGAGAAAGGCAGCGTAAAGCCTTTTTTTGCACCCGAAATTTGCTCGGCATATAAATACTCGCCCAATAATTCGGTACTTAAAAATTTAGAGATTTGATAGCTAAACTGCAGCTCGCCGCCATACCGCATCACTTCACTTTGTGCATATTCGAAAACCTGGTTGCCCGCACCGTAAAAATAATCGTAGTTGGCAGTTGGATTTAAGTAAATATAGTTCGGGAAATAGTTGTAAAATGGGCTTAATTTGATAGACCAGCTTTTTTCTTTCCAACCTATGGTGGCATCTGCCTGATATGATTTTTCTGGAGCAAGTGTCGGATCACCTTTTTCATAGCTGAAATAATGATAATTTACACCATTTGCGCCAAGTTCTTTGGCAATTGGCATTCTAAAGCTTTTACCAATATTGGCCTTAAAAATAAATTTTTCTGGGTTGTAGTTAATCCCAACTGACCAAACTAGGCTGTTAAAGTTTCGCGTTAAATCATCGGCTCTAACTAAATTTTCCTTGCTGCCATCATTTAAGGTAGATGCGAACCAGTCGGTATATTTATTGAGTTTGATGCGGCCATAATCATAACGCAATGCTCCATGCAAAATGGTTTTTTCGTTCAGCTGTAATTGATCGTAAACAAATACACCACTTGTAAATTGCTTAAATCCGGGCACTAAAAAAGTCCAACCATTAATGCTATTGTCTTGATATTCTACATTTCCGCCAAAGCTCAATTGATGTTTACCCAATTCAAACCTATCTCTCAGGTTTGCCGAATAAACATTCTTATCAAATTCACGTTCATTATCTCTGGGTATTCCTAAATTTTCAGGATAGATAGCAGGCATGTAACCATGGTTTACATACTGACTAAATTCTTGTCTAAAGTTGCGCTGGTAGCCCAACTCCATTTCCACTTTGTGCTTATACAGTTGCAAATCGCTTCGGTTAATTAACTTAAAGTGGTTTACCTGTTGTTTTGGCAATAAAATATCTCGGTTGCTGCGATCGTGTAAGGCTAAATCAACATTTCTAGGTTCTAAACCGTGTGCGTTGGCAAAAAATCCACTTTCACTAAATACATTGCTTAGGTAAAAAATAGAGTTAAACTTTTCGCCCAAAATACCAGCGCTTAAATGAATTCCATTTTCGTTTCCAGCGGTGTTGCGTAAATAATTGTTATCCAATGGCACTTCGAAGTTGTACACCGAAACTCTATCGGTTGGCACACGGTAATCTCCATAATTTTGATAAGTAAATCTGCTATCAAAAAAGAACCGTTCATTTCTGCCTAATAGATTTACCGATGTACCGTACAAATTATTGTTGCTTTTGTCAATTAAATCCACGTTTCCACCTAAGCTGTGCTTGGCTGGTAATCTTGCTGGTTTAACATTTATTGCGCCTGCAATAGCATCAGAACCATACATAAATGATGCAGCTCCTTTTAAAATTTCTACTTCTCCAGCAGCAAATTGATCTAACTCTAAACCGTGGTCGGCACCCCATTGTTGCCCTTCGTGTTTTACTCCTTTGTCTACAACAACAACTCGGTTAAAGCCCAAACCTCTAATTAATGGCTTCGATTGTCCGGAGCCAATACCAATTGTTTTGATGCCTGGCAGGCGCTCTAGCGTTTTCATTAAACTACCACCTAAATTGCGTTGTATAAAATCTGCATTTATAACTTCAACATTAAGCGATTGTTCTTTTTGCAGGTTTTCAATCCTATTGTCTTTAATTAAAACTTCATTTAAAAGATAGCTTGATGCAGCTAATTTGATAGTTAATGTTTGCAGGGCATTTTTTAGCGTAAGTGTTCTTTTTTCATTCAAAAAACCATCCTTACTAACGCTTACGATTATTGTTTCGCCAATTTGGCCATCATAGGCAAATTTACCCTCGGTAGTACTTGTAAAGGTTATTGCAGCAGGGCTGATGTTTATTTTTGCACCAAAAACGGGTAGGCCGTTGCTGGTAATTATGCTGCCATTTAATTGCGATTGTTGCGCAAAAACATAAACTTGGCAAAATATAAATAAGCCGAGGATACTGAATTTCTTCATTATCATTTTAGAAAATAGATAAACTAGCTGATTGAAAGTCTTAATTAGATTTTCGCTCAGTTGAGTAGGTAAAAAAATAGGAAGCACCAGAAAGACTTGTTAAGTGGTGCAGATTTTAATTAAGAGAAAAGCGTAGGCGGGCCTTTATTGGTAAAGCCGTTTAAGGTAAAAGCGTAATTGATAGCTATGTAGTTGCCATATTTTTTGACAGGCTTAACCAAAGCAATTGAAAATGAATTTGCAATTGGTAGATGATATTCTTTAACCTGTTTGTGCGCTAAAAAATCACAAAGTTTACACTGTTCACTTAATTTATCGATAACAGTTTTTTGATCTGCATGAGCGCTAGATTGTATATTATCACTGTGAAAGTGGAACAGCTGCATTGTTGGCATAGCCAAAAAAAGCAACAACAATAAGCAAGCGCTTAGCTGTTTCAATTTTAATGCAATATGGTTTTGTTCTTTTTTCACGGATGCAGCAAAGTTGCAACAAATAATTATAAAAACCTAATTAGGATGTGAATTAGCTGTTTTTATATAAAAAATGTGACAGAGTTTAGAATTGATTTAGCCTTTGGTGTTGCAATCTTCGCAAATGCCATGTGCCAGTAATTGAATTGATTCCATAGTGAAATTAGCAGGAATTGTGGTGTTTGGAATTTTGATATCTAAACAATAAACTTTTTTGCATTGGTTACAATTGAAGTGCAAATGCTCATCGTGGTGATGGTTTGAGGAGCAGTTAGACTGGCAAATGGCAAAATTCGCAGTGCCAGCATGATCAATAATTTTGTGTAAAATTCCTTTTTCTTCAAAGGTACTTAAGGTGCGGTACAGGGTAACCCGATCTACTTCCTTGCCCAATTTTTTCTCCAACTCAGGTTGAGAAATGGCAGAGTTTCGTCCAATAATCTGATCTAAAACCATTAAACGAGGTTTAGTTTGTTTTAAATTACTGGCGGTAAGTATATCTTTTGGTTCCATGTTTTGATATACAAGATTAGTGATAATATGCAGTTTTGCCAAACATTAAACAACATGCTAAAGCTTATTTACAATTTTTTAGCAAATTGAATCATTGTTTTACGAGCTAAAAGTTTTCGTTCGGTAGTCTTTACTTCGTGATGATCGTGTCTGCATCCCGGTTGCAAAATACTCATGATCATCAGCATCAATAAAAAGTATTTACTATTCATCTTCATGTTTATGGTGTTGATGTGTGCTAAAATTTTTATGCGCTTTAATGTTAAAAAAGTGAGCCATGGCAATTAATAATCCACCTAAAGGGATTAAAAACGCTTCGGCATGAGCTACGAAATGTCCTAAACCGATAAGTAAAAATCCAGCTGATAAAATTGAAATAGGTAATTTTTGTTGATGTAAACGATAAGCAGTCGTTAGGGCAAATAGCCCAATGCAAAGCGATAATACGAGCATTGAAATTTCTACTAATGGATTGGCTAAGAATGTTAAACCCACCAAAGGCAGCAAGGTAGTTACTAAAGGTAAAGCAGCACAATGTATAGCGCAGGCTAAAGATGCAGCAATGCCAGTTTGATCTAACCATAAAATTCTATATCTATTTTTCATACCACAAATATAAATGCAATTTAGTTGCATTTAAAATATTGAACTTAACATCAACCAAAAAATGATTATTTATGTAAGGTGAAATATTTAGAAAAGTGGTTGTGACAACTTAGAGAGCCGTTTTATTAGATTGTAAATTAAATGCAATAATGTTGCAATTGTAATTTTAAGTTCGCATCTTTCGTTTTCATCATTAGTTAATAGTTCAGATATGGTGCAGCGGATTGGTTTACGTTGCACCTTTTTATCTATGAAGATCTAATATCAATGGTTTTCTTATTTTTTGCTGAAAATGCTTAATTTGCCTTGCATATGCAATCTAAAAACCATGTATAAATTACTTTCGGTATTCATTTTAAGTCTAGTAAGCTTTTCTTTACCTTCTAAAAAACCCATGATAGTTTATATTATCGGCGATTCTACAGCTGCAAATAAAGCTACAAATGCTTTTCCTGAAACAGGCTGGGGCATGGAGCTAGGATCTTATTTTAATAAAAATGTTCAGGTTGACAATAGAGCAATGAACGGTAGAAGTACTAAATCTTTCATCAACGAAAAAAGATGGGATGCGATTCTAACTACGCTAAAGCAAGGCGACTATGTATTGATCCAATTTGGGCATAACGACGAAAAAATTGACAAGCCAGGTATAGGTACATCTTTGGCTGAATATAAAACTAATCTGATCAAATTTATACAAGAAACCCAAGCTAAAAAGGCAAATCCGATAGTGCTTACGCCAATTATGCGAAGAAGTTTTAAGAATGGAGATCTTATAGATACGCATCAAGGTTACCCGTTTGTTGTACGTCAAGTAGCCGATTCGCTTCGGATTCCTTTAATTGATATGCACCGTAAAACGGCACAATTGTTTGTGTTGCTTGGTGAAAATTCTTCAAAAGCACTCTTCAATCATGTGGCTGTTGGTCATGTGAATTATCCAGATGGCAAAAAAGATGATACACATTTAAGTCCAAAAGGTGCTAAAATAATTGCTGGTTTAGTTATAGAAGGCATAAACGAACTTTACATCCCGTTAGGGAAACAAATAAGAAAAACTGGCAAAGTCATAAGAAAATAATTTTAGTTCTTTTTTTTGTGAACTAAAAAAACTTATGTAAATTTGCATTGTTAATTTTAAAAGCTATGACAGATAACAAGGTGATATTGAAGAAAGAGCAGGTAGCGCTTATAGAAGAATTGGCAAATGTGAATGAACGTTTGGGTATACAACCTGCCATGTCTAAAATTTTAGGTTTATTGGCAGTTTCTGATAATCCAGAACTTACTTTCGACGAGATTAAAGATACCTTAGAGTTGAGTAAAAGTGCAGTTAGTCAGGCCTTAAACCAATTGCAAATGTCAAAAAAAATCAGTTATAAAACAAAAATTGGCGATCGAAAAAGATACTTTCATTTAAGAGTAGCCGATTGGGATGCACATATTTTAGAACAGTTTGAGGGAGTTTCTTCTTTAATCAGAGTACATGAAAAGGTAATCGCAGCCCGTACAAGTGAAACGAAAGAATTTAATGACAACCTTAGAAAAATGGTCAATTTTTTATCGCTGGTACACGAGCAGGTGATGTTAATTCATCAAAAAGTTGTGAAGGATAAGCAATAATTTTTTTGAATTTATGGTTCTTTAAAAACAGAACTAACTAATAATAACTAATTAAAATAGAAACTATTAGGCTATCTAGATTAACGCGAATAGGTAGGATTTTATAAATAGTTGAGATTGGATACAAGAGCATATATTATTACAGAGGCCGATAAACTTTTTTGCCAATTTGGTTTTAAAAGTGTAACCATGGATGATATCGCAAAGCATTTAGGGATATCAAAAAAAACCATATATCAGCATTTTGCCGATAAAAATGACTTGGTAAATGTTTTAATGGAAGCGAGATATAGCAACCATAATTGCGAGATGAAAATGCATACTAAACATGGCCTGGATGCGGTGCATGAGATTTTGTTGGGGTTAGAAGATATGAACGAATGGTTAATTACCCTCAACCCAAAACTGTTTTTCGATTTGCAAAAGTATCATCCAGAGGCTTGGTTTAAGTTTTTGAAGTTTAAGGAAGAAAGCTTGGCAATTGCCATAGCAGCAAATATGGAAAGAGGAATAAAAGAAGGGATTTATAGAAGTGATATTCACATCCCGATTTTAACGGAAATGCGTTTGGCGCAAACACAGCTTGTTTTGAACGAATACAATACCTACCATAAAAACAAATACAGTATTCCGCAAGTGATGATTGAGATTACCCAGCATTTTCTCTTCGGAATTGTAACTAATGAAGGAAAAATAAGATTAGAAAAATACATAAACGAACAATTAATTAAGCAATAAAATAAAAATGAAATCGAGAATAGAAATGGTTAAGCTGCTGCTGATCTTGGTTGGGGTAATTGCCCTCCCAGAATTTACGATGGCTCAGCAGAAAATTACTTTAGGTGAAGCCTTAAATTTCGCTCTGCAAAACAACACTAGAATACGCAAAGCGAGATTAGATATTGAAGGTGGAAAGTATAAAGTGGAAGAAGTAAGAGCTCAAGCCTTACCACAAATTACGGGTACATCGGGTTTAACTTACAATCCAATTATTGGGCAACAAGTAGTAGATTTTGGAGGTCAGTTACAAACTTTACGTTTTGGGCAAAAGTGGAATTCTAATGCTGGCGTTCAATTATCGCAACAGTTATTTAACCAACAAGTATTTACAGGTTTACAAGCGGCTAAATCGAGTACAGAATATTACAATCTAACAGCTCAATTAACTGAAGAGCAGATTATTGAGTTGGTGGCCAACAACTATTATCAAGTTTTAGTAAATAGACAACAATTAACAGTGGTTGATAACAACATCAAAAATGTTAAGGTGATTGAAAAAATTATCTCCAATCAGTATAAAAATGGCTTGGCAAAAAAGATTGATGTAGATCGTATTCAAGTTAATCTTACCAATTTAGAAACCCAACGTGAGCAAAATGTAAATGCAATAATACAGTTAGAAAATCAGCTTAAATTTGCGATGGGAATGCCGGTAAGCACGCAGATTGTATTGCCAGAAACTGAACTAACAGCGGTTACGCAATTACCTCAGTTTACAGATACTGTTGCTTTAGCTAACAGAACGGAAATTAAATTATTAGATACACAGGATAAGCTTTTATCGCTACAAAGAAAAGCTTACGTATCAGAATATTATCCAACTTTAGCCTTAACAGGAAATTATACTTATTCTAGTCAGAGTAATGGTTTCGATTTTTTAAGCTCAAATGCAAGTGCCATCGGTTTTGGTTCATCAGCCATAGGCTTAACCTTGAGAGTGCCAATATTTAATGGGTTTTTAACCAGATCAAAAATTCGCCAAGCAGATGTTGATATTAGAAAAGCTAGAGAAGATAGAAGAGAAACAACAAACTCGTTAAACTTGGCTTATGAAAATGCTAAAATTCAACTAAAAAACAGCTTAAACACCATTAATGCGCAAAAAAGAAATGCAGAGCTGGCGCAAGAAATCTATAAAAGCACACAAAACAATTACAACAATGGCTTGGCAAGTTTAACTGATTTGTTAGATACAGAAAGTTCACTTACCGAAGCACAAAATAGCTATACACAGGCATTGTTAAATTATAAAATTGCCGAAATACAATTAATTAAATCAAACGGAAACATTAAATCGCTAGTAAAATAAGATGAAAAGAATAGTAATCATAGTTGTTGTAATTGTTGTTGCTCTTGGTGCAATAGCTTATGTATTAACAAACAATAAAAAGAAAAATCAAGAGAAAACAGATTTCGTAGCCAAAGGAAATGGAGCAATTGCAGTAAATGTAGCTGTAATTAATAAAACAGTTCCTGAATTAGATTTTAGTGCAAACGGAACTTTTGCTCCAAACCAAGAGTTAAATTTTTTATCAGAAAGTGCTGGTCGTGTTAAAGCCATTTATGTTAAAGAAGGTGCAAGAGTAAGTAAAGGGCAAGTTTTAGCTAAAATAGATGCTGAGATTATTAATACCGACAGAGAAACTGCTGAAGCAACGTATCAAAATGCGTTAAAAGATGAAGCTAGATACCAAAGTTCTTACACTACTGGTGGTGTAACACAGCAACAATTAGATCAGGCTAAGTTGGCGACAAAGAATGCAAAATTGCGTTTACAAGCATCACAAAGAAGATTGAGCGATGCCAATATCAAATCTCCAATTAATGGTATCGTAAACAAAAAGTACATTGAAGTTGGTGCTTTTGTAACTGCTCAAGGAACACAATTATTTGAATTGGTTGATGTTTCTAAACTAAAATTGAAAGTTAATGTAAACGAAAGTCAAGTAGCTAATTTAAAAGTTGGCGATAAAGTAGCCATTCAATCTTCAGTTTTTCCTAAAGATAAATTTACAGGTAAGGTTACTTTTATTGCCCCTAAGGCAGATGAAGCACTTAACTTTCCGATAGAAATTGAAGTAGCTAACAATATTAACAACTCGTTAAAAGCAGGGATGTATGGTACTGCAGTTTTCGATTTTCCAAAACAAGCATCTAGTATTTTAATTCCGCGTACTTCATTTGTAGGCAGTGTAAGTAGCAACCAAGTTTTTGTTTACGACAAAGCTACCAACACTGCTAAAACAAGAAGTGTGGTTAGTGGTAGAATTTTGGGTGATCAAGTTGAGGTTTTAAATGGTTTAAACGAAGGTGAGACCGTAATTACAAGCGGACAAATTAACCTGGTTGATGGCACACCAGTAAGCATAGTTAAATAAATTAGATAGGAGAAGTTAGATATGAGATTTGAGACAAATCCCAATTCTCCCATCTCATAAAAATAAAAACTAATAAAGCACAATAGATTAGAAATTGGGATAGAAAATTTGAGAACAGCATTGAGTTTTAGCTTCTCAGATCTCAAATCTCACGTCTCAAATCTTAATATAAAAAAAGATGAAAATAGCAGAAATATCCATTAAAAGACCTTCGTTGGTAATTGTAGTTTTTACTGCATTAACCTTATTAGGCTTGCTAAGTTATTTCTCATTGGGCTATGAATTATTACCAAAATTCTCTCCAAATGTGGTATCGGTATCAACCATTTATCCAGGAGCATCGCCAAGTGAGGTAGAAAATACGGTTACCAAAAAAATCGAAGATGCCGTTTCTTCGATGGAAAATGTTAAAAAAATTAACTCAACATCACTAGAAGGTGTATCTATTGTTACCATTACCTTAACAACGGCTGCAGATGTAGATTTATCCTTAAATGATGCACAACGTAAAGTAAACGCCATCTTATCTGATTTGCCTGAAGATGTAAAAGCACCTTCATTAAGTAAATTCTCATTAGATGATATGCCAATTATTACGATTGCGGCAACAGCAAAAATCTCAGATATTGATCTTTATGATATCATCGACCAAAAAATTGCACCAGAAATTTCTCGTGTTCCGGGTGTAGCTCAAGTATCTATAATTGGTGGTTCTGAGCGTGAGGTTAAAGTAGGTATCGATGCCGCAAAATTAAAAAGTTACGGTTTAACGATTGTGCAAGTTCAACAGTTGGTACAAGGCTCTAACTTAGATTTTCCTACCGGAAGTGTTAAAGCTGATGGACAGGATATTTTGGTTCGTTTGTCTGGTAAATTTCAAACCATTGATGAATTAAGAAACTTAGTCGTAGCCACTACTCCGGATGGAACACAAGTGAGAGTTTCAGACTTTGCTGATGTTCAGGAATCATCTAAAGAAGCTGAGAAAATTTCTCGTATCGATAGGTCTAACTCGCTAACATTGAGTATCGTAAAACAGAGTGATGCAAATGCGGTAAGTGTAAGTGAAGGGGTTAAAGCTGCCATCGCAAAAACCAATGCAGATTATGCAAAAGTCAACGGCTTAAACTTAAAAATTGTTAACGATAGCTCGATATACACCTTAGAATCAGCCGATGCTGTAATACATGATTTAATGATTGCTGTTGTATTGGTGGCATTTGTAATGCTTTTCTTTTTACACAGTTTAAGAAATGCGGTTTTTGTGATGATATCTATTCCGGTATCATTAATTGCAACCTTTATAGCAATTAGTCAGTTTGGTTTTACATTAAACTTAATGTCATTACTAGGTTTATCACTAGTGGTTGGTATTTTGGTTGATGATGCGATTGTGGTTTTAGAAAACATCCAACGCCACATGGAAATGGGTAAAAATAAATTTAGAGCAGCTTTTGATGCAACTCAAGAAATCGGTTTTACCGTAATTTCTATTACTCTAGTAATTGTGGTGGTGTTTTTGCCAATTTCTATGAGTACAGGTCTAGTGTCAGATATCCTTCGCCAGTTTTGTATTGTGGTAATTGTAGCCACATTGATGTCGCTAATTACCTCTTTTACAATTGTACCTCTATTGTTTTCGCGTTTTGGTAAGTTAGAGCGTATCGAGGGTAAAAATGCTTTTGGTAAATTTATCTTATGGTTCGAAAAACAGTTGGCTAAATTCACAAAGTGGATTACCAATATTCTTAACTGGACACTAAATCACAAAGCAATTACGCTAATTGGTGTATTTATGTTGCTGATAAGTTCATGCGGTTTGTTTGCGGGCAAATACATAGGCGTAGAGTTTTTCCCTAAATCTGATAAAGGAGAATTTTTAGTACAAGTAGAGTTGCCGAAGGATGCATCATTAGAGTTAACCAATCAATATGCATTACGTGCAGAAAACTATTTGAGCAAAAAACCTGAGGTTGAGCAAATGATTACTACAGTTGGTCAGTCGAGTGGCGATATGGGTAGCTCACAAGCCACAGCTTACAAAGCAGAGATAAATGTAAAATTAGTAGCTCGTGAGTTAAGACCAGGAACTAGTAGTGATATTTTGGCAAAAACTTTCTCAAGAGAACTAACCAATGAATTAGTAGGTGCCAATGTAAAAACAGTTAATATCTCTATTATGGGTACGGCAGAAAATGCGAATATTCAAATGGTGGTAATAGGCCCAGAGTTAGATAGTGCTTTACATTATGCAGAGCAAGCCAAAGCAATTTTAGCGAAAATACCGGGAGCTGCAGAAACTAAACTTTCGGTAGAAAAAGGTACACCAGAAATAAACGTAAAAGTTGATCGCGATAAAATGGCTTCGTTGGGTTTAAACTTGCAAACAGTAGGTGTAACTATGCAATATGCTTTTAGTGGTAACACCGATGCAAAATATCGTAAAGGCCAGTATGAATATGATATCAATGTTCAGTTTCAAGATTTTGATAAGAAAAACATTGATGATGTACGTAATTTAACTTTCATCAACAATAAAAATCAGCAGATTAAATTAATGCAATTTGCCGAAATTAATGAAGGTTCTGGTCCATCGCAGTTAGAGCGTTTAAATAAAACCACTTCTGTAACTGTAAAAGCACAATCAATTGGTCGCCCAACGGGTACTATTGTTGCAGATTTTCAAGCAGAGTTAGATAAACAAGAGAAGGATGGTAAACTACATCGCCCACTTGGTGTAAGCTATACTTGGGCCGGAGATCAGGAAAATCAGAGTGAAGGTTTCGGTACATTAGGGATCGCTTTATTGGCATCAATTGTATTGGTATACTTTATTATGGTAGGTTTGTATGATAGTTTTGTATATCCATTGGTAGTAATGTTTTCTATTCCTTTGGCGGTAATAGGTGCATTTTTAGCGCTCGCTTTAACCAACAACAACTTGGGTATTTTTACCATTTTAGGTTTAATTATGTTGATTGGTTTGGTAGCAAAAAATGCCATTATTTTGGTCGATTTTACCAACCAGATGAAAGCAGAAGGCAAATCAACTCGTGAGGCTTTAATTTTAGCTAACCATGCTCGTTTGCGCCCAATTTTAATGACCACCATTGCCATGGTAATTGGTATGTTGCCTATTGCATTAGCAAGTGGTGCCGGTGCCGAGTGGAAAAATGGCTTAGCTTGGGTAATTATTGGTGGCTTAATTAGTTCGCTATTTTTAACCTTAATTATTGTACCAGTAATGTACCAATGGTTCGATAACATTATGCATTATTTTGGCGCCGATAAAAAAGCTGCACCAATAGATGCGTTAATTGCAGAACCATACGATCATAAAGATGTACATGAGTACGATGTAAAACATTAATTCCCTTAATTAACATATATATCCAATCCCGTTTTATTTCGATAAAGCGGGATTTTTTTTACCATTTATATGATCTTCTTTCGCTTTGCGATATAAAATTTATTTCATTTTTTGGTGGGAGTTTTGCCGATAGGTGGCTCTTATTGTTAGAACCAAAATATCAACCTAACCAAAATGAATAAAATTAAGCTTGTATTAGCCTTATTAATTGTCATCAGTTTTACTGCATTAAAAACCAAAGATGAAGATTTTGTAAAACGAAGTTTTGACGCTGCGGCACCTTTGTATACTTCACTTTTAAACCTAACGGGAGATAATTTTAAGAATTATCCTCATTCTATTTTGCCAAATGGCGATGTTAAATATTACCAAATTGATGAATGGACAGGTGGCTTTTGGCCTGGGAGTTTGTGGTATGTGTATGAATATACAAAGGATGAAAAATGGAAATTGGCCGCTCAAAAATGGACAAACTCTTTAGAAAGTAATCAGTTTAATGATAAGCATCATGATATTGGATTTATGATGTATTGTAGTTACGGCAATGCGTTAAGGTTCGATAAAAATCCGAAATACCAACAAATATTGGTGCAATCTGCAAAAACATTAACTAAACGTTACTCGCCAATTGTAGGTAGCATTCAATCTTGGAATAAGCGCAAATCAAAAGGCGATATCAATACTTGGGAATATCCAGTAATTATGGATAACATGATGAATTTGGAATTGTTGTTTTATGCATCTAAAGTAACAAAAGATGATACATATAAAAATATTGCCATTAAGCATGCCGAGCAAACGATGAAAAATCATTTGCGTGCTGATTATAGTTCTTATCATGTAATTAATTACGATCCGAAAACTGGCAAAGTACTGCATAAACAAACCTTGCAAGGTTTTTCTGATGGGTCTACATGGGCCAGAGGTCAGGCTTGGGGCATTTACGGTTTTACCACAAGTTACAGAGAAACCAAAGACAAACGTTTTTTAAATACGGCAGTAAAAATGGCCGATTTCTTTTTAGATCATCCAAATTTACCGAGCGACGGAATACCATATTGGGATTTTAATGTGGGGCAAGCTGGTTTTAAACCTGATTGGAATTTTGATCCGAATAGATTTAAAGAGACACCAAGAGATGCTTCTGCTGCTGCAATTGCAAGTTCGGCGATGTTGGAAATGAGTACTTTTTTAAGAGGAGCACAAAAGGAAAAATATTATAATGCGGCAGTTAAAATGTTAAAATCATTAAGCACCGATCAATATTTAAATACTGACAAAGCTAATCCTTATTTTTTATTGAAACACAGTACGGGCAATTTGCCAAGCGATAGAGAAATTGACGTGCCTTTAATTTATGCAGATTATTACTTTTTAGAAGGGTTGTTAAGGTATCAGAAACTGAAGAAATAGCAGCGATGTTTTGAACCATATAAGAAATATAAGTTCATTTAAGGTCGAAGGTACTTATATTTTCTTAAATGCCTTATACGGTTTAACATTTCTGATGTGAGCTTTTAGTCTAATGCTGGTGCGAGCTTGTAGCTCGTACAGTTAGATAACTAATATAAAAGTCCGAGCTATAAGCTCGAAATAGCTAAACAGTACATCATTTAAAAACCTTCAATTTATATGTTAAGTTGATGAATTTGCAGCCTCAAATTTTGCCTAAGTAAAGATTTTACAGTACAATTGGTTGTTTAATTCAAAATATTCAATATTTTTGATTTACTCCCAAAATGTTTAAATCAAAAGATAATAAGGCAGAAGATGATTTGTTGTTGCAACAAATTAAAGCTAACAGTATGTTGGCTTTTGATGCTTTATACGATAAATATTGGGAACAGGTATACGCATCGGCATTTAAAAGATTAAAAGATGCTGATTATGCAAAGGATATCACCCAAGATATTTTTCTTCAAATTTGGCAAAAACGAGAGGAGATCAACATAGATCATTTTGCGCCTTATCTATTTACTGCAGTAAGAAATAATGTGTTTAAATGGATGCAAAAAGAGCAACGTTTTACTCCAATTCCTGATTTGTTGGCACAATTATCAGCCACTAAAGATAACGCGGATGCTGAATTACTGAGAAAAGAATTTATGCTTAAGTATGAAGCATTGATTGATACCTTAACACCTGCTCAACAAGAAATTTTCAGGCTGCGTTTTCATGATGATTTGAGTACCAAAGAAATTGCCGAAAAACTGAATATCAGTCGTAAAACCGTACAAAACCAATTGGGTAAAAGTGTTAACCAATTACGCGGATCTTTAGATTTACTCTACTTTGTAGTGATGCTTCACATCTACAATTAAAAATAATTTATTTTCTCGTGGGAGTTATTCGGAGTTTTAGCTCTATCTATTAGTGGCATAATGATGTCGCAATTTGCAATGGATAAAATTGAGTTTTTAAAACTTCTCGAAAAATATAATACAGGTTCGGCAACTGCCGAAGAAATAGCTTTTCTGGAGGCATATTATGATCTTTTTGATCAAGAAAATGATGGCTTAGCACATTTAGATGATATTCAAAAGGGTAGCATTAAGGCCGAAATTGCCGTAGGAATTAAATCTCAACTATCAGCCTTAGCAGAAGAAGAAATTAAAACTATACCATTTTTTGTTAAATATAAATGGTTAACAATTGCGGCTATATTTTTAGTGGTAAGTAGTTTAACTATACTCTTTTTTAATAAAGAAAATGTAAAGCAACAAGTTATTGCTTTACAAACTAAACCTGCAAAAAATGCCATTATTCCGGGTAGCAATAATGCCGTGCTTACCTTGGCAAATGGCAATCAAATTTCTTTAAATGATAAAGAGAATGGTGTATTGGCTAGTCAATCTGGGGTTGTTATTACCAAAAATAAAGATGGGCAATTGCAGTATCAAATTAAGGCAGATGCTCCGGCAGGTATCAATACCATTAGTACCCCTAGAGGCGGCCAATATCAATTGATTTTAGTTGATGGCACCAAAGTTTGGCTAAATGCGGCCTCATCAATTACTTTTCCAACACAGTTTAATGGTGCAGAACGCAAGGTTGAAATTATAGGAGAAGCCTACTTCGAAGTTGCCAAAAATGCGAAAAAACCATTCAAGGTAAAATCTAAAAGTCAAATAATTGAAGTTTTAGGAACGCATTTTAATGTGAATACTTATGATGATGAAGTTGCCGATAAAACGACGCTGCTTGAAGGTAGTGTGAGTATAAGTAAAATCACCAATGGAACTGTACAAACTGCAGGAACGAAAATTTTAAAACCTGGTCAGCAGGCTAGCGTAAGTGGCAATCAATCTCAAATAAATGTAGCAATGGCTGACGAAGATGAAGCTATTGCATGGAAAAATGGCTATTTTAAATTTAATAAAGCAGATATACAAACCATTATGCGACAAGTTTCGAGATGGTATAATGTTGATGTGGAATACAAAGGTGAGATGAACCAAGACCTTTTTGTGGGTAAGATTAACAGAAGTGAGCACGTAGAAGAAGTGCTCAATATTTTAGAACGGAGCAAAATTAATGTTGCCATAAAAGGCAGAACCATCATTATTTCTAATTGAACAAAACCAAATATATAAACCTAAACCCCTAAAACATATGAAGACATAATTACTATCTCCTCCATGTCTAACCCATAAATAACAAAACCGGTGTGCTACCAACACAACCGGCTTTATCCCGTTAGGGAAATTTATTTGGCGTTAGAAAAAAAATCGTTAGTCATTTTTATCAGTTCAACCAAACTTAACAAAAGTATGCAATTAAATTTTTATGGAAAAATGCAGCACTTTGCTGTGTTCATCCAACCCAAACTGTTAAGAGCTATGAAACTCACAGTAATTTTTATGATTGTTGGCTGTTTGCAGATTAGCGCTAAAAGCTTTTCGCAAAACATAAACCTTATCGGTAAAAATATCCCTCTAGAAAAAGCGCTAACTCAAATTGGCGAACAAAGTGGATATTTCTTTTTTTATAAATACAATGAAATTAAAGACGCAAAACCAGTAACACTCAATTTAAAGGGTGTAAGCTTAGAAAAAGCGTTGCAAGAAAGTTTTAAGGATCAATTATTTACCTACACGATAGACAAAAAAACTATAGTGGTAACTAAAAGCCCTGTTAAAAAAGAGCAAGAAGCTTTGCCAATAGATGTTAAAGGTAAAGTTGTAGACCAAGGTGGTTTACCTTTAATTGGCGCTAGTGTTAGACTAAAAAATAGCACCAAAGGTGTAATGACAGATGCAAATGGTAATTTCAGCATTGCTGATTTGCCAGATAATGCAATTTTGGTGGTAAGTTATACAGGTTTCATAAACACAGAAATAGCTGTGGGTGGTAGAACTAACATCACCATTACTTTAAAAGAAGATAGCCAAACTTTAGATGCAGTTGTTGCTATTGGTTATGGAACGGTACAGAAAAAAGATGTTACTGGCTCTATCAGTTCTATTGGTGCAAAGCAAATTAAAGACCAACCGATTGTAAGTTTAGATCAAGCAATGGCTGGTCAAATGGCTGGTGTGCAAGTAACGCAAGCAACTGGTGCTCCAGGTGGTGGTGCTACGGTAAGAGTACGTGGTGCAGGATCTTTATCTGCTGGTAATGAGCCATTGTATGTTGTAGATGGTTTCCCGGTAACTAATGATTATAATCAAAGAAACAATCCTTTATCAACCATAAACCCTTCAGATATTGAAAGTATTCAGGTTTTAAAGGATGCTTCTGCTACGGCAATTTATGGTTCTAGAGGTTCAAATGGTGTGGTAATTATCACTACAAAATCAGGTAAATCTGGCGCTTCTAAAATAGATTTCAATTTAACTACAGGCATACAGCAAGTAGAGAAAAAACTAGACATGCTAAATGCTAGAGAATATGCAATTTACATGAACGAGGCTAGAAATAATGCATGGATTAATTCTGGTCCAGGTCGCTCAGCTTCTGATCCTAATTCTGCTAGGCTTAATAACGTGATGTATCTATTGCCAGCGTCTTTAAGTAATCCAGATGCTTTGGGCGAAGGAACCGATTGGCAAGATGAAATCTTGAGAACTGCACCAATGAGTAATTATCAAATTAATTTCTCTGGTGGTAGCGAAAAAACAAAATACTTTGTTTCGGGTGGCTATTTAACGCAAGAAGGTATTCTTTTAGGATCTGATTTAAAACGTTATTCTTTCCGTGTTAACGTAGAATCGCAAATAAATAAAGTAATAAAAGTTGGTGCTAATATTACTCCATCTTATACTTTCTCTAATCAGACTTTAGCAGAAGGCAATTGGCAAGGTGGTGGTATTATTCAGTCAGCTTTAGCATCAAATCCACTTTTATCTCCTTACAATGCAGATGGTAGCTATACCAAAATTACAGGTCAAGGTTTTGGCTTAAGCGAGGTAGATAATGCAGTAAAAATTGCAAGAGAATATTTCCATCAGCAAGGTACCTCACGTTTATTGGGTACTGCTTTTGCTGAGGCAAGAATTATTGAAGGATTAAACTTTAAAGCTTTAGTTGGTGCAGATATTAGAAGTTTTAGAGAAGAAATCTTTAACCCATCTATCATCAACCCAAATAGTGTAAATGATACTAAACTAGCAACTGCTAACAACAATACAGTTGAGAACAGAAATTGGTTAGCTGAGTTTACCTTAAATTACAATAAAAAGGTTAAAAAACATTCGTTTGATGCTTTATTGGGTTACACGATTCAAAAAGAAAACATTGATCAGAATGCAATTAGTGCTACTAATTTTCCTAACGATCAGATTAAAACAATTAGTGCTGCTGGGGCAATTACAACTGCAACATCTATTAAACAAGAGTGGGCTTTATTGTCTTATTTAGCACGTTTAAACTATAGTTTTGATAATAAATATTTGGTAACCGCTACTTTAAGAACAGATGGTTCATCTCGTTTTGGAGTTGATAACAGATATGGTGTTTTTCCTTCGGTTTCATTGGCATGGAGAGTTTCTGAAGAGAATTTCATGAAAGATGTAAACTGGATTTCTGACCTGAAAATTAAAACCAGTTATGGTATAACCGGAAATAATTTCATCAGTAATTATGGTGCAATTGGCTTAACGGCGGCAGATAATTACATTTTTGGTGCCAGTGGTGGTACCGTAAATAACGGCATTAGGTTAGCAAATATTGGTAACACGTTATTAAGCTGGGAAAAAAATAAACAACTTGACATTGGTTTAGAGTTTGGCATTTTGCAAAACAGACTAGCGTTGTCTGTTGATTATTACAACAAAAGAACATCAGATTTATTATTAAACGTTCCTACCCCAACTTTAACAGGTTACACCAACGCTTTACAAAATATTGGCGAAATCCAAAATAAAGGATACGAGTTTACGGTAACTAGCAGAAACTTGGTAAAAGAGTTTAAATGGACAACCGACATGAACTTCTCTACCAATGGTGTTAAAGTTTTAGCTCTTGGTCCTGATGGTTCTCGTATTTTAGCCAGACAGCTTACTTTTGCCGCTGGAAATACTCACGTTACTGAAATTGGCTCGGCACCAGGTTCTTTCTTTGGCTACAAAGTGATTGGTATTTATCAAAATCAAAATGAGATTGATACACAACCAATCGTAAAAAATGCAAATGGCACAGCTTTCTCTAAACCTGGGCAATTAAAATTCGCCGATGTTAATGGTGATGGTGTGATTACTGCGGATGATAGAACGACTTTAGGTGATCCTTTTCCTGATTTTACTTATGGGATGACTAATAGTTTCGCTTACAAAGGTTTCGATTTTGCTTTTACCATTCAAGGTGTACATGGATTTGAGGTTTTAAATGCAGCAAGAAGATTTTATGGAAGCTACTCAGGCCTAAACAATACGTTAAGAAGTGCAGCAAATGGGTGGAAATCTGAAGCGGATAGAGGCGATGGGGTTACTCCGCAAATTGATAGAAACTTCGGTGCATTGGGCATAGCTTCGGTAGTTAATAATGCTACTTCTGCTTTTGTAGAAGATGGCTCATTTTTAAGGATTAGAAACATTACCCTTGGTTATAATCTGCCTGCTTCAGTTGCTAAAGCGTTAAAAGTAGCAAACGCTAGATTTAGTTTTACTGTACAAAATGCCTATACTTTTACCAAATATGAAGGATATAATCCTGAAGTGAGCGTAGAAGGAGCTAACCCATTAGTGCCAGGAGTAGATTCTGGTGCTTATCCATTAGCTCGCACATTTATGTTTGGTTTAAATTTTGGATTTTAATTACAACAATTGAGATGAAACCATCCCGAATATTCGGGATAGCTTCATCACAGTTGAAAACAAAATTATGTAAAGATGAAAAATATGAAAACAATTTTTGCTGCAGGTATAATGGTTATACTTTCGGCCAGCAGTTGTAAAAAAGACTTTTTAGATCTTGCTCCTATATCACAAATGAATGGGAACAATTTTTATAAAACCGCGGAGGATATGAAAAATGCCTTATCAGCTGCTTACGGCGGTCTTCAATATGGTGGTTTGTATTACTCTTCGATGCACATTATCGGAGATTTAAGATCGGATAATACAGAAATTACCAATCCGGCAGCTGGTACAGATATGGTAGCAGTAGATAATTTTCAGAATTTGGCTACAAATTCTATCAGCAGTACCACATGGGCTGGACACTATCAGGCTATCCAATCGGTAAATATTGTAATCGAAAAAATTGAGGCTGTACCTATGGATGCTGCTTTAAAAGCGAGATACACTGCTGAAGCTAAATTTTTAAGAGGCTTAATGTATTTTAACTTGGTACGTATTTTTGGTGATGTACCGTTGGTTACCAAGGTGATTAATAATCCACAAGAAGGTTATACTTATGGTAGAAATCCATCGGCAGAAGTTTACGCACAAATTATAACCGACTTATCTGAGGCAGAGGCAGTTTTACCTCACGAATTTACAGGTGCTGATATTGGCAGAGCTACTAAAGGTGCAGCTGCAGCTTTGCTAGGTAAAGTTTATCTTACCCAAAAAAGATGGGATTTAGCTGCACCACAACTTAAAAAAGTTATTGATAATGTTGGTTTAAACAGGTATCAATTATTACCAACTTATGCTGGTGTTTTTGGTATCGCTAATGAAAATGGCAGAGAATCTATTTTTGAAGTTCAGTTTAAAAAAGGCTCAAATAATGAAGGTAGTCCGTTTACCAATCAATTTGCGCCAATCGGTTCGGGTACTGCGGTAGTTTCTGTAGGTAATCCTTTAGGGCAAAATATTCCAACAGCTGATATGAACAATGCTTATGAAGCTAATGATGCTAGAAAAGCCGCTTCAATGAGAAACAGCTATGTGCTTGGTTCAAGTACAGTTCAGCATAATTATATCGTAAAATATTTGGGAGTTCCGGCAGCTAATTTAGATAGCGATAACAATTGGATTATTTTAAGATACGCAGATGTTTTGTTAATGTATGCAGAAGCTTTAAATGAGCAAGGGTATGTTGCAGATGGACCAGCTTTTACTTACCTAAATCAGATTAGATCAAGAGCGGGCTTACCAATTAAAACAAGTAACAATGCAAACTTAGCGCTAAGAGTGGCTAATCAGGCTGCTTTTAGATTAGCAATTGAACAAGAGAGACGAGTTGAATTAGCTTTCGAAGGACACAGATGGTTCGATTTAGTACGTACCGATAGAGCGGTAACAGTGCTGGCTGCTAAAGGTATCCAAGCGCATCAAGTTTTGTTCCCAATTCCTCAAAGTCAGATAGACATTAATCCAGCTTTGATTAAACAAAATCCTGGTTATACTAACTAATTGATGATAATGTTCATCCCGGTTCTCAAATTGGGATGAACATTATTAGTCACCTGAGTTCGATAATTAAATATTGATATTGAAGGTTTAATCTACGTTTTGGGTTATCTTGCTCGTCACCCTGAATTTATTTCAGGGTCTTTAATGCTAAACAGATGCTGAAATAAATTCAGCATGACGATCTTGCTAATACTAAGAGTATTAAAAAATTAATTTGAAATAATTGTAATCAGACTTAGTTTATCAAACAAAATTCTACTCCTAAAACCTAACCTAAATGAAAAAATTTCTTTTTTATTTAATGGTGTTTGCGCTATGCCATCAATTTTCTTTAGCCCAAGTTCAAACACTTAATATAAAAGATAGTGGCTATCGTTCTATCTGGTATAGTAACGAACCTTCTAAAGATGAATTTGTGTATAAATACAGTGGAGGATTAGGTACTTACCCGGCTAACCATTATCCATTTTCTATTTATGTGGCTAAAGTAAACAAAACGTTTTTTTGTTATGGTGGTACAGATCCCGATGGTAAAACCCTTTTACACAGCGTTTCTTACTTCGATCATGAAACTAAAATGGTTCCCAAACCCACGGTAGTTTTAGATAAAAAAACCAACAATGCTCATGATAATCCGGTAATGAATATCGATAACGATGGTTACATCTGGATATTTTCTACCGCTCATGGTACAAACGGGCCATCTTATGTACACAAAAGCTTAAAGCCTTATGATATTAGCAAATTCGAGCAAATTCAAACTACCAAAATAGAAAATGGCAAAGTCGTGCCGATGAATAATTTTTCTTATTTGCAAAGTTGGTATCAACCAGAAAATGGTTTTATTAACCTTTTTACGCATTACGATCGTAAGGTTATTGAAAACCAGCCTTCAAAACCTAGGCGTACCATTAGCTACATGACAAGTAAAGATGGTGTGAATTATTCAGAATGGAAAGATTTGGCCATAATTGAAGAAGGACATTACCAAACCAGTGGGCAGTTTAACAATAAATTGGGCAGTGCGTTTAATTTTCATCCTGTAACAGTAGGGCAAAATGGATTAAATTTTCGCTCAAATTTATACTACATCCAAACTCAAAATTTTGGTAAAACGTGGCAATCTGCCAAAGGCGATGAATTAAATCTCCCATTAAAAAATGTTTCAAATGCTGCTTTGGTTAAAGATTATCATTCACTGGGTTTAAATGTATACATCAACGACTTAGCTTATGATGCAAAAGGAAATCCAGTTATCCTTTATTTAACAAGCAAGGGTTATGAAGCTGGCCCAGAAAATGGCCCTAGAGTTTGGTATACGGCAAGGTTTACTGGAGCCGATTGGGAAATTTTACCCATTACCAATTCGGATAATAATTACGATATGGGTTCGCTTTATATCGATAAAAAAGGTGTTTGGAGAGTGATTGGGCCAACAACGCAGGGGCCACAAGCTTATAATACTGGAGGTGAAATGGTATTGTGGACGAGCAAAAATCAAGGTAAAACTTGGAAAAGCAAAGCGATGACTGCCAATAGTGAATTTAACCATTCTTACGCTCGTAGGCCAGTAAATGTGCATCCAGATTTTTATGCTTTTTGGGCTGATGGCGACGGTAGAAAGTTCTCAGAAAGCAAACTTTATTTCTCAGACAAAAAAGGAAACGTTTACCAATTGCCTATACAAATGGATGCAGATTTTGCAAAGCCAATTCTAATAAAAGTGAAGAAATAATGATGAAAAAATACTTGCTATTTCTTTTGCTAAGCATTGCGATGTATTCGTGTAAACCGGAAAAAGAATTGCCGGTTGTAGATTATATCCAATTAGAAAACACTCCACTAAAGGTTGAAGTTTTGGCTAAAAACCTAGATGTGCCTTGGGATATTGCCTATGCAGATGACAAGTCTTTATGGTTTGCCGAGCAAAAGGGAGTGGTTTCTAAAATAGATTTGCAAACCGGCGAACAAAAGAAAATATTAACCATAACCGATGTTTGGCATAAACGCACTGCTGGTTTGTTGGGTTTAGTTATTCATCCTAATTTTAAAGCTAATCCTTATGTTTTTTTAAACTATACGGTTAAAAAAGATAGTGTAATTAGCAATCATTTGGTTAGGTACGAGTTTAAAAATGATACTTTAATCAACAAAAAAATATTACTCGTTATTGATGGCTTTACAGCTCACAATGGCTCTCGGTTAGTAATAGATAAAAACGGAAAGCTACTTTGGGCAACTGGCGATGCCTATATAAAAGAGAATGCCCAAAACCTAAAAAGCTTAAATGGCAAAATTTTAAGGCTCAATATTGATGGTTCGATACCTAAAGATAATCCTTACCCAAACAGCTATGTTTTTGCCAATGGTTTTAGAAACATGCAAGGAATAACCATAGGTGATAATGGTTTAATCTATACCTCAGAACATGGCGATGCCATTGAAGATGAAGTGAATTTAATTGAAAAAGGTAAAAATTATGGCTGGCCAACTATTGAGGGTAAACATGATTTGCCTACCGATAAATTATTTGCACAACAATACCAAACAGTAGAACCCATCCAATCTTGGACACCAGTTATAGCACCTGCCGGGATCGCTTATTATGGCTATGGTAAAATTGCCGAATGGCGAAACAGCTTATTGCTGACTACGCTAAAAACCAAAAGTTTACGTGTTTTAAAATTAACTGAGGATGGTCGTAAAGTTTTGAGTGAAGAGATTTTTCTGAAAGAGCATTACGGGCGTTTACGTGATGTAGCGGTTGGACCTAAAGGCGAAATTTATATGAGCACAAGCAACCAAGATTGGAATCCTTCTCCAGGTTTTCCGTTGCCAGAAGATGATAAAATCTTAAAAATCAGTATTGCTGAGAAATCAGTAGAAAACGCCTTGAGAGGAGTTAAGCCAACGGTAGAAGAAGTGAAGACTGGCAAAATATTATACGAGCAATATTGTACATCGTGCCATAAATCAGATGGCAAGGGTATGCCAAACTCATTTCCGGCATTGGCTGGCTCTAAAAAAGTAAATGGCAAATCTGCCGATTTAATCTCACTGGTTTTAAATGGTGCAGGTGAGCAAATGCCTTCTTTTAAGTTTTTAAAAGATGATGAGGTAGCTAAAATTATCAATTACATCCATACAAATTGGGGTAATAAAGGAAAAGAAATTTCGTCCACGGATGTGAAAAATAATAGAAAATAATGAGTTCAAAAACACAAAAGAATAAATTAATCAGCCTTTTAGCTGGGCTTGGTCCGGGTATAATTACTGCTGCTTTAGTTTTTGGCCCAAGTAAAATGACCATTACATCAAAACTAGGTGCAGAGTATGGTTACAGCATGTTATGGATTGTGGTCGTAGCCATTTTCTTTATGCTCATTTTTACTAATATGGGCGCCAGAATTGGTTTACATACCGATGTAAGTTTACTCACCAATATTAGGGCAAAATGGGGTAAAGCTGTTAGCGTATTAATTGGCTTAGGCGTTTTTTTAGTCGCTACTTCTTTTCAGGCAGGTAACGCTATTGGAGTTGGCATCGCGGTAGCAGAAGCAACAGGCACAAAAGCATGGATTTGGGTTTTGGTATTTAATATTTTTGGCATGGCCTTGCTATTTTTTAGCAGCTTTTACAAAGTTTTAGAAAAGCTGATGATCGCTTTAGTTGGCTTAATGCTTGTTTCATTTTTAACTACTCTATTTTTAAGTAAACCTTCATTAAGTGGCATCGCCGAAGGTTTTATCCCAAGTGTACCGCTTGGATCATCAGCTTTAATTATAGCTTTTACGGCTTCTTGTTTTTCTATTGTTGGAGCATTTTATCAATCTTATTTAATGCAAGAGAATAAAAAGATCGGGGTTTTTAGTCAAAATAAAAGCTATACAGGTATTATCATTTTAGGAGTGATGAGCATTGTTGTTATCATTTGTGCTGCTGCGGTTCTCCATCCGCAAGGCTTAAAAGTTAACAGCGCTTCAGAAATGTCTAAAGCTCTAGTACCCTTATTTGGCACTTACGCGGCAGATTTGTTTCTAGCAGGTTTATTTGGCGCCTCATTTTCATCGTTAGTAGGTAACGCTACAGTTGGCGGCAGTTTATTAGGCGATGCATTAGGCTATGGAAGTAAATTAAGCTCAAAAGCAGTACGTTTATTTATCGCTTTTGTAATGATTTGTGGTGCAAGCATCGCGTTAATATTTGGCAAACTGCCTTTAGAACTCATCATTTTTGCACAAAGCGTTACTATTTTTCTAGTCCCATTTATCGGCATTGCCATGTACACCATCGCAAATGATAAGCAGGTAATGGGTAAAAATGCAAACAGCTTATTTGTAAAAGTTACTGGCGCTTTAGGCTTGCTTTTACTCATTGCATTAGCAGTAAAAAACTTTTTCGAATTATTTATCAACTAAAACACACACAAAATAAAACATAAAATCTATGGTAGATTTAAAACAATTAGAGCATGATTTGACCAAACCATCAGCCGCTTTAATAGCAGATATTAGACAGATAGAAGGCGATATTATATTACTAGGTATTGGTGGTAAAATGGGCGTAAGTATGGGTAAGCTAGCAGTTGATGCTTTAAAAGCTGCCGCCATGAACAATAAAGTGATCGGCGTTTCAAGATTTTCTGATGCCAAAGCTAAAGCAGAATTAGAAGCCGTTGGCGTAGAAACCATTGCTTGCGATTTATTAAACGATGCCGAGTTGCAACAATTACCTGATGCCAAAAATGTAATTTACCTAGCGGGAAACAAATTCGGTACAACAGGCAAAGAAGGCTTTACTTGGGCGATGAATGCTTATTTACCTGGCAGAGTTGCCGAAAAATATAAAAACTCAAATATTGTAGCATTTTCATCAGGCAATGTTTTACCATTTGTACCTGTAACTTCGGGTGGCGTTGCCGAAAATGTTACACCAGAACCCATTGGCGAATATGCACAATCTTGTTTGGGTAGAGAACGTATTTTCGAATATTTTGCTAAACAAAATCAAACTCCAATTTTAATTTACCGACTAAATTATGCGGTAGATTTTCGTTACGGTGTATTTATGGAAATTGCTAAATCGGTTTTAAGCGACAAGGAAATTGATTTAACTACAGAAAATGTAAATGTAATTTGGCAAGGCGATGCCAATGAAATCGCTTTGCGTAGTTTGTTGCATTGCGAAGCGCCAGCAAAAATCTTAAACGTAACCGGGCCAGAAATTTTATCTATCAGGTGGATAGCTCAAGAATTCGGTAAAATATTTAATAAATCGCCAAAATTCATTAATCAGCCTGCTGGGAGCGCTCTATTAAACAATGCATCCGAGTGCCATCGTTTGTTTGGCTATCCAAAAGTTACCGTAAGAGAAATAATTGATATTACTGCCACTTGGATTAACAACGGTGGCGATGAATTTGGTAAAGCAACACATTTTCAAGAAAGAGGAGGGAAATTCTAATGCAAATTTTAAATCCAATATTAAAAAAACACTTGCTAAACGGAACGGTTTTTCCGGCACATCCGTTAGCACTAAATGAAGATAGAAAACTTGATGAAGTCAAACAACGCCAATTAGCAAGATATTACATGGCTAGCGGTGCTGGTGGTATTGCAGTTGGCGTACATTCTACACAATTCGAGATTAGAGATCCTGAAGTTAATTTATACGAAACGGTTTTAAAAATTGCAGCAGAAGAAGTGGCAGCAGCAAATTTGGACCGCCCATTTATTAAAATTGCTGGTATTTGTGGGCCAACGGAGCAAGCTGTAGCAGAAGCAAAATTAGCTTTAAAATACGGTTACGATATGGGTTTATTGAGCATGGGCGGCCTACAAAGCTTAACCGAAACTCAGATTTTAGACCGTGTAAGAGCGGTTGCTGCCATTATTCCGGTTTTTGGTTTTTACTTACAACCATCTGTTGGCGGTAGAATTTTTAGCTACGATTTTTGGTTGCAGTTTGCCGAAGTCCCTAATGTTGAAGCTATAAAATGCGCTTCTTTTAATCGTTACCAAACTTTAGATGTAATGCGGGCGGTTGCCAATAGCAGCAGATGTGAAGAAATTGCGATGTACACTGGTAATGATGATAACATTGTTGCTGATTTATTAACTACCTATCAATTTAACGTAAATGGTAAAAATGTAAATAAAGAGTTTGTTGGTGGTTTGTTGGGGCATTGGGCAGTGTGGACTAACAAGGCGGTTTCTTTGTTGGCAGAAGTTAAAACTTACAAAGCCAACAAAACTGCAGCAGCAGCTGATGATTTGTTAACTCGTGGTATTGAAATTACTGATGTTAATGCAGCGATGTTCGATCCTGCAAATCATTTTCATGGATGCATACCGGGTATACACGAAATTTTACGCCAACAAGGTTTGCTAAATGGCATTTGGTGTTTAAATCCGAATGAAAAATTATCTGATGGGCAAAAAGAAGAATTAGACAGGGTTTATGCAGCTTATCCGCATTTAAATGATGATGATTTTGTAAAAGAATTTTTAGCTCAAGATTTATAAATGATGAAAAAATTGCATATCAAATTAATTTTCTGGTTGCTTATCTTAACTCAATTTGCTCTTGCGCAAAGCGATGATAAATTTACCAACCATGGGCCGCAATTAGGTGCCAAAATGATACAGGGGAGTATTTTTGTAACCGATGACATAGGAACAGAATTGGTTTATACCGTTGTTCGTGGCGAACCTGCTCATCTTTTAGCTTACAATTTGAAGACCAAAAAATTGGTTCTAGATAAGGAGTTGCCTAAAGCAGATGGTGTTTGGGATATGGCACAAGCCAGCGATGGTTATTTATATATTCCAGGGGCAAACGGAAGTTTATTTAAGCACAAACCTGGTAGTCAGCAAGTAGAAGATTTAGGCATCGTATTAGCCGGAGAAACTTATTTGTGGAATTTAACACCTGGTAAAAATGGCGAAGTTTTCGGCGCAACTTATCCAGGATGCAGGGTTTTCAGGTATCATCCAAAAGATGGATTTACTGATGTTGGCAAAGGTGCTTTAGTTGATGGAGAAAATTATGTGCGCAGTTTAGCTTATCACAAAAGTACAGGTTTAGTTTATGCAGGGGTAGGTTCTCATGCACATTTAATTGAGCTTAATCCCTTAACAGGAGAAAAAAAAGAGATTTTGCCGGCTAAATATCAAGACCGAGAATTTGTATATGGCTTAGAAATTGTGCCTGGCAAAGATGGTGCTGATCGGCTATTGGCCTTATTAACTGCAGGAAACATTACTTTAGTCTATAACCTAAAAACTAAAAAAGTTGAACAAGAGATCAGCGACATGGATATGAAATCAGTATCCAGCTCCGCTGCAAAAGAGGTTTTTTATACTGGTAAAACAAATTTGTATAGTTTCGATCCTACAAAATCGGTAAGTTCTGCTAAACAGTTGGCGGCAAATGTTGGTAGTGCAAATGCTTTTTATTGGGGCAAAGATCAAAATCTATATTTTTTAACAGCGATGGCCAATTTGGTGCAATACAATCCTAAAACCAAAAAACATAGCAGCATTAAGTTGCAAATACCGCCACAACCCATTCCTATCAATGCCATTATGGTTGGACCAGATCAAAAAATATGGACTGGCGGTTACTTAGCTGGTGGACATGCAACTTATGACCCAATAACGAAAACAAACACAAAATATTTGGGCCTAGATCAAACCGAAGGAATGGCGGTTTATGGCGATCAAATTTATTTTGGCATTTATCCAAAAGGTCGTTTTTATGTTTACAATACCAAACAAAGTTGGGATGTTGGTAAAAACAATCCACGTAAATTAGGTGAAATTGAGGGGCAGAGCAGAGCTTTTGCAGTGTTGAGTTTGCCAGAAAAGCAAAAAATGTTTTTTGGAACCATACCTGAATACGGCAAATTAGGAGGAGCATTGATTAGTTATGATGTGGTTAAAGATGAACTTAAAGCACATGAAAATATTGTTCCTAATCAGGCCATCGTAAGTTTAATTAATGATGATGATTTGCTTATTGCTGGGACTACAGTTTCTGGAGGTTTGGGCATAAAAGCTACTACAAAAGAGGCTGTTTTATTTGGTTGGGATATCACTAAAAATGCTAAAACATTTTCGTTGGTTCCTGTGCCGGGTGCTGCGGCAATTACTTGTTTAATCAAAGTTAATGGTAATATTTGGGGCATCGCCGATGGTAATTTGTTTGTATTTAATGTTGCAGAGCAGAAGGTTGTTTCAGTAAAAAAATTATATGATTATCCGCCTTTGGGTAGTCACATTTGGCGAAGTGCTTTTTTGGTAAAACATCCTAACGGACAAATTTATGGTACAGATAATAATGTGTTATTTAAAATAGACCCAGCAACGCAAAACTATACCGAAATTGCTAAAGATGCGGCTTTATTAGTTGTGGATGCAAAAGGAACATTATATTTTAAACGTAAAACAGAATTGTGGTCTTACCAGCCTTAAATAACCTAACCGTCACCCTGAATTTATTTCAGGGTCTGTTTGAGAGACCTTGCTCCGACGCTTCAGAGAACGATTTTTCATCGTCCGAAGCAATCTCCTTCTAGTAATTTAAGCAAATCTGAAAAGGAGATTGTTTCCCGAAAAATCGTGACAAGCTGTGCCTCGCAATGACGAAATCATTAATTCCTTCGTTGGCGTCCTCGCCAACGAATAGTTAATTTATAGAAAAATGAAAAAAATACTCTTAATTGCTTTGATAGGTTGTTTCCAAATCCTGAACACAAAAGCTCAAGAAAGTTTTAAACCAGCCGATTTATTTGTAGAATGGCAGCTTTTAGCAAATGATTATCAGGGTAAAACGCAATTTTTAGCTTCCTTTACACTCATCAACAAAGGAAAAACGGAGATAGATTTAAAAGATTTTAAACTTTATTTTTCTTACCCAAGAGTAATTAATTCGGTAACAAGCAACAACGCCAAATTCGATAATTTAAGCGGAGAGTTTTGCCGAATTGTTTTTGACACCAATGTTAAACCTTTAAAGTCTGGCGAAAAAGTTACCATCGAATACATCGCCAATGGCAAATCTAAAAATTATACCGATGCTCCATCTAATTTGTACATCGTTTTTAACAAAGATCCGCAACAAGGTTTTCCAATCTTAAATTTTAAAAGCAATTATTTGGTTGAGAAAGAATTAGCGCAGCTGAAATTGGCTCCCGAAAAAGTTTTTGAAAAAAATAAGGATATCACAGATTTACCAATTGAAACATTGGTGCCAATATTACCTTCACCAAATGAATATAAACCATCCATTGGGTTCTTTAAACTGAACAAAAATACCAGTTTAAATTTCGATTCTTTTTTTAAGAATGAAGCCGATTTATTTAATGCAGAGCTGTCTCAGCTTATAGGTTCAAGTCTATCATCCAGCAAAGCTGAAAACAATATAGTTTTTAAAAAAATTGATGGTTTAGCAAATGAAGCTTATGAGTTAAAGGTAACAGTAGATCAGATCGAAATTGCAGCGAGTTCAAAAAATGGTGCTTTTTATGGAATCCAATCGTTAAAAATGATGATGCCGCCAAAAAGTTGGGCTAAAAAGCAAAGCCAAATTAGCATTCCTTGCGCAAATGTTAAAGATGCACCAAGATTTGGTTACCGCTCATTTATGTTAGATGTGGCAAGAAACTTTCAGACTAAAACACAAGTTTTAAAGATTTTAGATTTACTAGCACTTTATAAAATCAACACCCTGCATTTCCACCTTAATGATGATGAAGGTTGGCGGTTGCAAATACCTAGTTTGCCCGAGTTAACTACCATTGGTTCAACTAGAGCACATACTTTAGACGATAAAAACAATCTTCACCCATCTTACGGATCGGGTGCTTTGCCAAATACTTTTCCGGGTAGCGGTTTTTACAGCAAAGCTGATTTTATTGAAATTTTAAAGTACGCAACCGCAAGACACATTAGCGTAATACCAGAAATAGAAACGCCAGGGCATGCTCGAGCCGCCATAAAAGCAATGGATGCTAGATATGAAAAATATAAAAACAGCGATTTAGCTGAAGGGAAGAAATATTTACTACGAGATTTATTAGATCAATCGGTTTACAAATCGGTACAAGGTTTTAAAGACAATGTAATGAATATCGCCATGCCATCTACTTATACTTTTATAGAAAAAGTGGTTGATGAAGTTAAAGAGATGTACAATTTAGCCAACGCACCTTTAAAAACTATTCATATTGGTGGCGATGAAGTACCTGATGGCGTTTGGCAAAAATCGCCAGCAATTGCACAGCTAATGGAAAAAGAAAACATCAAAAACTATAACGATTTATGGTATTTCCATTTATCAAAAGTTAATCAGATTTTAAAAAAGAATAACCTTTATTTATCTGGTTGGGAAGAAGTGGCCATGCGAAAAACAAGTTTAGATGGTAAAACAAAATACTTGGCTAACCCAGATTTTACCACGCAAAATTTTCATGCTTATGTTTGGAATAACGTTTGGGGTTGGGGACAAGAAGATTTAGCTTACCGCTTGGCAAATGCTGGTTATAAAGTGGTGCTTTCTGCTGTAACTAATTTTTATTTCGATTTAGCTTACGAGCAAGATGCAGATGAGCCAGGTTTATATTGGGGCTCATTTGTTGATGTAGATAAACCTTTTTATTTCATCCCTTTAGATTATTATAAATCTGCAAAAGAAGATGTGCAAGGCAATCCGATTGATCCGAAAATATTTGAAAATAAAGAACGCTTAACCGATTATGGAGCTGGTAATATTGTAGGTATCCAAAGTCAAATTTGGTCTGAAAAAATTAGAGGAGCGGAACAATTAGAATATATGCTGCTGCCAAAGTTATTGGGTTTTGCAGAAAGAGCTTGGGCAAAAAATCCCCATTGGGCAACAGAAAAAGATAGCACAGTGGCCAATGCAAAATATGTAAAAGATTGGAGTTGGTTTACGAATTTGTTAGGTAAACGTGAATTTACTCGGTTAAACTATTATACCGGCGGATTTAATTACCGTATACCAACTGTTGGCGCAAAGGTTATAGAAGGTAAAGTTCATGCAAACACCCAATATCCGGGTTTATTAATTAAATATACGTTAGATGGAAGTGAGCCAACTTTAAAAAGTAAAACTTACATAAACCCAATTCCACATAGTGGAATAATGAGGTTTAAAGTATTTAACAACAACGGCAGAGGCGGCAGAACCATTATTGTGCAGTAATTATGGAAAACCTTAACTTAAATAGAAGAGCTTTTGTGAAAGCGGGTAGTTTGGCCGGCTTGGGATTACTTTTAAATCCATTCGATGCATTGGCATATCAAAACAAAGGCAAAAGAGTTGGCATAATTGGTTTAGATACCAGTCATAGTTTGGCTTTTACCAAGTTATTATTTGAAGCTAAAAGCGAAGAATATAACGACTATAAAGTTACTGCAGCTTATCCCTTTGGGAGTAAAGATTTAGCCTTAAGTAAAGAGCGAATTCCTCTACAAACTGTAGAAATTCAAAAATGCAACGTAAAAATTGTTGATTCTATTTCAGCTTTGCTGGATGAAGTAGATGTGGTATTGCTAGAAACCAATGATGGCAGATTGCATTTAGCGCAAGCTTTACAGGTGATTAATGCCAAAAAGCCATTATTTATAGATAAACCTATGGCTGCATCGTTAAAAGATGCAAAAGCGATTTTCAAGGCGGCAGAAAAAAATCAAGTACCGGTATTTTCATCATCATCTTTAAGGTTTATGACAGCAGTTGTTGATGTTAAAAACAACAAATACGGTAAAGTTTTAGGGGCAGAAACTTTTAGTCCGGCTACAATAGAACCAACCCATCCAGATTTATTTTGGTACGGCATACATGGCATAGAAACACTTTTTGCATTAATGGGAACTGGCTGTAAAACCGTAACTAGGTATTATACTAAGGACACAGATGTAGTTGTTGGTGTTTGGAATGATGGTAGAATCGGTACATTTAGAGGAACTAGAAATGGTAAAGCTGATTTTGGAGGCACTTGTTTTTGCGAAAATCAAGTTGTAAATGTTGGGCCATATTTGGGTTATCAGCCTTTGCTAAAAGAAATTATATTGTTTTTTGAAACCAATAAAGTACCCGTTAAATCGGCAGAAACATTAGAAATATTAGCTTTTATGGAAGCTGCAGATGAAAGTAAAAAGTTGGAAGGGAGATCGGTAGATTTAGCTAAATTTCTTTTAAAAGCCCATTAAATTTTTTAATTGCCCGTATTACTAATCATTTTAAGTGCATTTTTTTAAGATTAATAAAATGATCAATGCAAGTAAATTTACTAAAATACAATTAACACTCCATTAAGGAATATAATAAACACTTCATTACTATAAATTAAATCAACTTATATTCTGTTTTAAATGCGAATAAGAATTTTTTTGTCCTTCGTTAACTTCCTGCTATCAGCCAAATCAGCTGATTTTTAAATGAATATAATCCAGTTTTATCAGACTTTTAATTCACTAAAAGTTTAGGTTTTAGCCTCCAATAATCAATTTTATACTTGTAACAATAAAATATTTGGGTGATTTTTTAACATTTGGTGGCATAGAAGTTGCAACCGATGCAGAAATATCATACCTAGATAAATTTATGAAAAATAAAATTTTAATAATTGAAGATGAAGAGTTGATGCTGATGTTTTTAAAGCAGCGAATGATTAAGGAAAATTTTGAAGTTGATGTTGCTAGAGATGGTAATGAGGCCATCGAACTTATTAATACCAGCAGATACGATACAATTTTGGTTGATCTGATGTTACCTTTTGTATCAGGATTTGAGCTCATTGCTCATATCAGAGAAGATAAGCAAAATGCTGAAACGCCTATAATTGTACTCTCTGCTTTAAGTTCTGAGAATACAATTATAGAGGCATTGTCTATAGGTGCAAACGAATTTTTTAAAAAGCCATTTGCAGTTAATGTACTTTTAACCAAATTAAAGTTGTTGGTTGGCGGTCAAACCTATTTACACAGCGCCTAAATGCCTATACTTTTCGTTTCCTACAATAACTATTATTTGCAATTTGATGGATATCCATTATTCATTCAAATTGCAATAATAATGATACTTCTATCGATCTGTTTGTTTCTAGCGGGTAATGCAATTCTTGCTGCAAAAAGAATGGCCTACACTTACCACAACGCTAGAGTTAATGAAGCAAGTAAACTAGTTTCTGCTGAGCTTACAAGTAATATCATGATGACAGATAAAGTATCTGAAAATGATTTTAATACTTTGGTGAGTAGATTAAGAAATCTCGGGTCAAAAAATAGGCTTTACAATCAGGTGTTAATTGATCAAATTATTTTCTATCATAGAAACTTTACAGACAGCACTGAAAGAGTATTAGGGCAATTGTTTGCTAAGCTAAATTTGATACAAAGCGCTATACAGAAAATTAAAAAAGGAGCATGGCAAGTTAAAGCAAAAGGTTTGAAAGAGATGCAAGAGATGACGCCAAAAGCCGAAATGCATGACTTAATTGATCCGCTCTTAAATGATGAGAATGACGATTTGCGTATTGAAGCCCAATCTGCCTATGTAAGATTAAATAAAGATCATCCGTTTGATTTTTTAACCCATGCAAAAAAGCCGCTTCTAAATTGGCATCAAATTTTATTGTATGAGTTGGTATCTAATTCTCCAGATCTCGAGGTGCCAGATTTACGCAAGTATTTAAAATCAGAAAATTTAACTGTAATTTCTTTTACCTTAAAACTTATACAGTTTTATCAGCAATTAGAAGCTATACCAGATTTAATTAATCTGATATCGCATCCTGATGAAGACATAAGAATTGAAATAATTGCCGTTTTGGGAAAACTTGACGCAGAAGAAGCTGAAGAAGAGATGATTAAAAGATATGCTCAGGAAAGTATAAAAATCAAACTGCAAATTATAGATTCTATTGGCGAAATCTCAAGCGGCAAATATTTAGATTTTTTGCAAAAAGAGTTTTTAACCTCAGATGAATTTTTGATCATGAAGGCAGTTGGCTGCGCCTTAGCAACTTATCCAAATTTTAATAGAGATAATTTTATTAACGATAGTAACACCAATTTAAATCAGGTTACTATTATGAACCACTGTACAAACGTATTAATTAGAAATTAATGTTCAACAAATTTTTCGATTACCTTACACAGTTCTATGAGGTTTTCATGTTTGATTATGCGACTGTACTCATGTTTTCTTATGCGCTTTTAGTTATCCTTTCGCTTATTGAAATAAGAATATACCTCAAAAGAAAAAGTTATATCGATTTAAGATCACTTTTAACTTCACCATATGCTCCTGGTATTACTGTTGTTGCCCCAGCATATAACGAAGGTCTTACCATCATCAACAGTGTTCACTCTTTGCTATCACTAAATTACCCAAAATTTGAAGTGGTGATTATTAATGATGGCAGTACCGATCATACCCTACAAAAAATGATTGATGAGTTTAAGCTGGTTGCTATAGATTATGCTTACAATGAGCAAATTATTACACAGCCAGTTAAGCAAATTTATCGTTCAGAAAATCCGGCATTCTTTAATCTTTTAGTAGTAGATAAAGTTAATGGAAAGAGCAAAGCCGATGCATCTAATGCCGGGATCAATGTATCTTCTTATCCATATTTTTTGTGCACAGATGTAGATTGCATTATCCATAAAGACACGCTCCTTAAATTAATTAAGCCATTTGTAGAAGAAAAGACAAAAGTTATTGCAACTGGTGCAGCAATTCGTATTTCGAACTCATGCGAAATTAAAAATGGTTTTTTAGTTAAAGTTAAAGTGCCAAAAAAATACCTTCCCCTGTTTCAAGAGTTAGAATATATTAGGGCGTTTTTATTAGGTAGAATGGCTTGGAGCAAAATAAATGCACTGATGCTGGTTTCTGGAGGTTTAGGGATGTTTGATAAAGAAATAGCCATCAATGCAGGCGGTTACGATCCAAAATCTTTTGGTGAGGATATGGAACTCATTACCAGAATGCGCATGTACATGCATAACCTTAAGCAAAAATATCTGGTTAAGTATATACCCGAATCGCTATGCTGGACAGAAGTGCCATCAACATTAAAAGTTTACGGAAACCAACGTACCAGATGGGCTAGAGGTTTGGCGCAAAATTTATGGGTGCACAAACGCATTATCTTCAACCCAAAATATGGAATTTTTGGAATGGTTTCTTTCCCATATTGGCTGTTATTCGAGTGGCTAGCTCCAATTATAGAGGCAACTGGTGTGGTTTATTATATCTACATGATTATTACCGGCCAAATTAATTGGGAGTATGCAATCATTTTACTGATATACGTGTATACTTTTTCGGTAATGATAACCGTATTTGCAGTGTTATGGGATGAGATAACGCATAAGCAATACGAATCTAAAATGGAAGTGTTTAAGCTATGTGTTGCCGCTATGCTCGAGCCATTTTTTTATCATCCTTTGGTAGTTTTTTATGCCATTAAGGGTAATTTTTATTCCTTAACAGGAAAACCTATGGCTTGGGGCAATATGCAAAGAGCCGGATTTAAAAAGAAATTTTCTAAAAAAAAGGAGATCATTGAGAATGAAAATTAAGCATATCATATTAATTGTGCTGCTGAATTGTATGGCATTTAATTTACATGCACAAAAGGTTGATGTAGATAAACTTTTAAAACAAGCTTTACATGAAACCAACGTAACAAAGAATTACCCAAAAGCTAAAACGTTAGCAAAAAAAGGGCTTAAAATTAGTCCTAATTATACAGACATTAGACTTCTATTGGGCAGATTGTACAAATTAACTAATCAACCAGACAGCGCCAGATTAGAGTTTGCGAAAGTTTTAGCAAAAGAGCCAACAAATGCTGATGCCTTAAATTATCTTAAGGGTTTAGAAAATGCTCAAGAAGTAGCTGAAATTGCTTCTCTTAAAAATAGAGTAAGTGTTACCTATAATCCAACTTTTTTTGAAAGAGAAGGAAAAGATAATTGGAATTTATTAAATGTGTATTATGCTAGATTAACCAAATACGGAACCATTTTAGGAAGAATAAATTATGCCAATAGATCATATGCAGATGGTTTACAGTATGAATTGGAAGCTTATCCGAAACACAAAAAAGCATATTCATTTATAAATTTTGCTTATTCAAATGCTGATATTTTTCAAAAATATAGAGCGTCCTATTCTTATATTAGAAGCTTTGAAAAGGGTTGGGAAGGAGAATTAGGATTAAGATATCAATACAATACCGTTGGTTTAATGAGCTATGGCGGATCTGTTGGAAAATACATTGGAAGCTATTGGTTAAACGCAAGAGCTTTTCTTACTCCATTTGATGGTGTTATGGCACAATCATACGCACTAACAGCTCGTTACTATACAAATACTGCCGATGACTATTTTACGGCAATTATAGGAACAGGTATTTCTCCTGATGACCGAGCAAGGAATTTTGAGTTAGAAGAAAGATTAAATACGAATGCATTTAGATTAAGTTTAGGTTATCAGCAGCTGATTTGGAAAAGAAATGTGATCAGCATTTTGGGCACCTTTAACAGAGAAGAATATGTAATTGGCAGAAAGGAAAACGAATTTGACATTGCAATAAATTTTCAACATCGATTTTAATATAAATAATGAACAGTCTATTTAAATATGGATTTATTTTAAGCTTGATAATAGTAAATACACCTTCCTTGGCTTTAGATTCTTTGAAGTTAGTAGATCACTCGAAATCTAGTTTTACAATTATTATACCTAGTGCAGCGTCAAAAACTGAATTAGAAGCGAGCAAAACATTACAGCAATACATCGAACGCGTTACTAATTTAAAACTTAAAATCCACAGTGATACATCTCCAAAAACTAAATTTGAAATCCTTTTAGGTAAAACTAACCGTTATAAAAAAAGCGGTTCGGTTAAACCTGAAGCTGATTTTTATTTAATTACAAACGCCAACCAAATTGTAATTGATGGAAGAGGTAACAAGGGACTATTTTACGGTGTTTATTATTTTATAGAAAATTACTTGGGGTGTAAAATGTATACCGATCAATTTTCCGTTATACCTTCAAAAGCAAATTTAAATATTCCCAATAATCTTAATGTACAAGCTAAAGCCGATTTCGATTACAGAGAAGTATATTATCCTTATGCTAAAAATCAAACCTATCTCGATTGGCATAAGTTACAAAAGTTAGATGATCATTGGGGTTTGTGGGTGCATACCTTTGATAAGTTAGTGCCAGCAAAGCAGTATTTCAAAACCCATCCAAATTATTTTGCGCTAGTTGATGGCAAAAGAAAAGATAGTCAGCTTTGCTTAAGTAACCCTGATGTCTTTAATATTTTAACGAAAAATTTGCGTGAAAGAATATTAGATGAGCCAACCATGAAATATTGGTCGGTTAGTCAGAATGATGATTTGGGTTATTGCGAATGTAATTTATGTAAAGCTGTAGATGAAAAAGAAGGAGGGCCGCAAGGTTCGATTTTAAAATTTGTAAATAAAGTTGCTGCACAATTTCCAGATAAAATTATTTCTACGCTAGCTTATAGCTATTCTCAAAGGGCTCCTCGCACTTTAAAGCCTGCAAAAAATGTTCAAATTATGCTTTGCAGTATAGATTGTAATAGGAGCTTGCCTATAGCAACCGATCCTCGATCTGCTGGTTTTAGACGAGACCTTAAAAACTGGAGCCAAATCACATCAAACCTTTTTGTATGGGATTATAATGTACAGTTTACCAATTATGTAAGTCCTTTCCCAAATTTAAGGGTATTGCAAGCTAACCTGCAGTTTTTTAAAAACAACGATGTAAAAGGAGTTTTTTTACAGGGAAGTGGAGATACACCTGCAGAGTTTTCGGCATTAAGAGCCTATATTTTGGCCAAGCTTAGCTGGAATGTTAATGAAGATGTGGAGCAACTAACTCAAACTTTTTTAAAAGATTATTATGGTAATGCAGCCCCATTTATTCAAAAATACATCAATTTATTGCATGATAGTTCTGAGAAATCTGGCAAGATATTAGACATTTATGGAAGCCCAGTTACAGCGCATCGTACTTATTTAACCCCAGAATTAATTGAAAAATACGGTAATTTATTCGAAGAAGGTGAGCAAGCGGTAAGAGCTAATTCAACATTTTTAGCTCATGTTAAAGCAGCGAGATTACCAATTGAATATGCAGTTTTGCAGCAATCAAAATTTTATGGTATAGAGAAGCACGGAGCATTTATTAAACAAGACAAAGGCTGGATCACTAAACCTACAATAAAAACAAAAGTAAACTCCTTTGTTGCAATGGCTAAACTAGCCAGCATAACCGAATTAGCCGAAGGTGGATTTAATCCTGATGAATATGCTAGAGATTGGGAAACTGTAATGGCTGATGGACCGAAAGATCATTTGGGTTTAGGAGCAAAAGTAAACTCAATTATTCCTTTTAGCGAAGAATATATAAACAAAAGTGCCAGAACACTAACAGATGGCAGTAGGGGTTATTTAGATTATGATTACAACTGGTTAGGATGGTACGGAGATGATATGGAAGTGGTAATTGATTTGGGCAAAATCATCGAAATCAATTCAGTTAATGCTAGCTTTTTAGAAGATCAAAGGCATTGGGCTTTTCCGCCGGCAATGGTAAACTACAGCTTTTCTTTAGATGGAGAAAATTTTTCAGGATCATATGAATTAAAGTCAAAGCATGATTTGTATGAGGAGTATATTAAAAGTGTAGTAGATTATCCATATAATTTAGCTGAACCGCTAAAGGCAAGGTATGTAAAAGTTAAGGCTAAAAATTTAAAACAATTGCCACAGTGGCGTTACTATAAAAATAAAAAAGCTTGGCTCTTTGCCGATGAAATCATGATAAAATAGCAATCCTGCCATGCTGCTTAAAAGAAAATTAAATCAAATCATTTTATCGTTTCGGCCATTAATTTTACCATTATTTGCTGCTTTTCTATTAATGAGAATTATCGAAATCGCATGCTTAAAAAATGGATTAATTGAGAATGAATCGTTAACTAAAATATTTTTGCTCGCTTTAAAAGTAGATTTAATATTTTACATCAAATTTTTGCCATTTCTGTTTATTATCCACTTAATCATCAAGTGCCTATTTTCTTCAGTTAAATATGTTCACTTGATAACTATCGGTTTAATACTTATCATCAGCAACGCCGCATTAATTATTTACGACATCACTGCCTTAGTGCCCTTAGGAGCCGATATGCTTGGCTATTCGGTAAGTACAGCATTCGGCATTGTTAAAGATAGCCTACAATTTAATTTTCAAAATGTTATTTTACTTGTTGTACCTATCTTGCTCTTTTTGGCTTTATTTTTTTGGTTTAACAAATATTGCATCTCACAACTTTATCTGAAAATTACATTGGCTTTGGGCATATTTTTATTAGTTTTTCAGGTTTCGAGTTTGCAAAAAATGGCTCATTTTAAAACTGAATATGCATTTAATTTGGCACAAAATAAGATGGCTTTTTTTACAATTAAGCTGTCTGATTATTATTACCATGATGAAGATTTAAAACCAAATTTTATCGCCAAGCCAATTTATATTGATCAAAATTATCCATTTTTAAAAGTTGATGAGGCGAATGATGTTTTAGGTCCGCTTTTGAACCTCGACACACTTAAACTTCCGGATGTTGTAATTATACAAGTAGAAGGTTTGGGCAGGGCTTTCAGCGGTGCAAATGCTTATTTAGGAAGCTTTACCCCATTTATTGATAGTTTAGGAAAGGAAAGTATTTATTTTGCTAATTTTTTAGCTGCTCAAGGCAGAACATTTGCTGCATTGCCTAGTATTTTGGGTTCTTTACCTTTTGCAGAAACTGGATTTAATGACTTAGAAAATCAAATGCCTAAGTTCAACTCGATTTTAAATATTGCTAAAGCCAATGGCTATAAAAGTATCTACTTTGGCGGTTTTGAGATGGATTTTGATAACCAAGGTTTCTTTATGCAAAAAGCTGGAGTTGATGAGATCGTAAGTTCCTCAGATTTTGATAAAAGTTTAAGAATGGCTTCTCCAATTGGATACAGTGATGGAGATTTATTTAATCGGGTTTTAAATCATAAAAATGTAAATGCACCAACTATAAAGTACATTCAAACTATAAGTATGCATAATCCATTTACTGTTCCGAACCAACAAAAATATAAGTTGATGTTCGAAAACAGAATGGATGATTTGAAATTTAAAGCAAGTCAAAAATCTCAGCACAGAACTTATAGTAGCGTTTATGAAAGTATTTTGTATACAGATGAATCGCTTAGGTTATTTTTCAATTCCTACTCAAAATTGAATAAGTTTAACAACACCATCTTTATCATTACCGGAGATCATCGCTTACCAGAAATTCCCTTGTCAACAAAAATTGATAGATATCATGTACCACTAATTATTTATTCTCCAATGTTAAAACAGGGCAAAATTATTCAATCTATTTCTTCTCATTTAGATATAGCACCATCACTTAATGCATTGTTTAAACATTCTTATCAAATGAAAACACCTTCAAATGTTACTTGGCTTGGTGATGGTTTAGATGTTTATGCTGGGTTTAGAAATGTTCATCAATATCCTTTAAAACAAGGTAAAACAACTTTGCATAATTTCCTATCGGGAACATTTTTTGTTGATGAAGGCAGTTTATATAAAATAGATCATAAAATGGATTTATCAACTGCGAAGGATAACAAGCAACTCCAAATCATCAATCGGCAATTCGATTTGTATAAATTTAAAAACAATGTTTTTTTAAAAAGCAAAAAGTTAATGCCTTAAACAGAATAAAGTTTAAAAGCACAGAATGTTTCTAAACTAAAATGAAATTATACAGTCTCGGTTCAATCGGCTAGCTTTGTTCAAAATAAAAATTATGTCTAAAACTAAACTTACAATAAACAACAACGGTTCAGTAAAAATCGAGGGCGATTTTGAAATTGTTGATAGATGTGGTAATGCTTATGGCTTACAAGGAAGAACAGTAGTTTCGGTATGTCGCTGCGGTTTATCTAAAAACAAACCTTTTTGTGATGGATCACATAACGGCCATTTTGAGCATGATGCAATAGCATTTGATTTGCCTCCAAAAAAAGTATAAAAGATTTTAAATTGCTGGTTCTACCGGCATTTTTTATGCGTTTGTAATTTTCCTCTTTATCTCGAATTTATACGGGAGTTTAGTGATGAAAAACAAAGCAGTTACCGTCATTACAATTTGCATAACAATTATAGAGATTGCAACAATCTCAGTAAATGATCCGGTAGGCATTACAAAAAGCTTGTAAATGTTTCTGGCAATTAGAATAAGCAACAAATATTTGGCAAGAGAAAAACGGCGTTTAATGAGGATAACCGAAAAATAGCGGATCACTAAAATTAAAATTGCAATTGCTAAATCTTCTAATTTAGTTAGATTACGTAAAAATAGATTAATAAAACCAATTACAAGACTACATAATACTAGATTAGAAGCAATGCTGTAATAATCTATATATTTAACTTTCATGAGGCGATAAAAGATTTTTTTGTAAATATCTAAAAATTAAAAATATTTTACAACATTTAAGTGTATTTCATTATCTAATTATTCAGTAGTTTAATTGTGGAGTCAATTAACTTATGAAATTTTATCCAAAAGCCATAACAGAACTGAGAACGGGTATTCAAAACATAGATGTCGATTTATTGTTTTAAATCAACAATATCTATCTATGAAAAAGCTAAAAAGTATAATTTTTCTCTTACTCCCTTGTTTAATTTTATTTTCTTGTAAAAGTGGTCCGTTTAATTTACTCAAACCAGCTACACCACATCAAGCTTACGAGAGAAAACTCGTAAGTGCTGGTTTAGACAAAACGGCAATAGGCACAAAGTGGATAAATAATGCACAGCAAAGTTTGCAAAAAGCAGTTGCAATCAAACTTCCTTATCAAGAAACAGGCTACTTCTCTGCCGAAAAAAATGAAGCTATTGCTTTTAAATTCCAACTTTTAAAAGGTCAGAAGCTGCAGGTTAATTTAAATAGAAAGCCGATAGAAAACTTCATGATTTATTCAGATTTGTTTGAGCTTGATGGTACAAATTATAAATTTTTAGCTTCCGCAGATACTCTGGGTTTTAATATCCAGCTTGATGCTGACCGAAGTGGAACTTACATTTTAAGGCTACAACCAGAATTATTGGGCAGTGGCGAATTTACTTTGGCAATTACTGTAGGTGCATCTTTAAATTTTCCTCTAAAATCGGCTAACAGAAGCTCAATTAAAAGCCTTTGGGGTGTAGACAGAGATAAAGGAGCTCGTAGACATGAAGGTATTGATATTTTTGCGCCATTAAGAACACCAGTTTTGGCTGTTGCCGATGGTACAGTAACCAGAGTAAATACCAATAATTTAGGCGGAAAAGTAGTTTGGTTTAGACCACAGAACAAAAGTTACACACTTTATTATGCGCATTTAGATGAACAAACCGTAAACGATGGACAAGCTGTTGTTTTAGGCGATACTTTAGGTTTAATGGGAACTACTGGTAATGCTCAAGGCGGTTTGCCACATTTGCATTTGGGAATTTATACTAATGGAGGCGCAGTAGATCCGCTGCCATATGTAGACCCTACTGTGCAAACCGCACCAAAAATAATAAGTTCAACATCGGCGTTAAATACAACAATGCGAACTAACGCAGCCGTAAAACTCTTGGTAGATTCGCAGTTGGTTAGTCTAAAGTCGGGTACAATTGTAAGAATAAATGCTGCTAGTCAAAATAATTACAGGGTAGAATTGCCCGATGGAAAGTTTAGCTACATTGCCAATACTAAACTTAATGAAGCTAAAAAACCCCTTCGTACAATTAAAGTTAGTTTAGCAGAACAAGCGTTATTCGATAGACCAGAGCCAGCTGCCGCAGTAAAATCATTGCTTAAAAATGGCGATGTGGTAAGTGTTATTGGTGGTTTTGAAAATTACCAACTTGTTGTAAATGATGATAATATAGTAGGTTGGATGCTCAAATAATTCAAATTATTCCTAATTTGTTTATAAGATTTTGAATTTTGATTAATCCTTATTCCCGTTCTCTTGTCATACGTGTGTAATCGCAGATTGTTATGAAAAAAATTCACAGTTTTTACATCAGTATTATAGCCTTTAGTTTGGCTTTAGTGCTTTCATCGTTTGTAAGAAATTCAAATGGAAAAGAAAAATTTAATTTGCCTTATAAGCAAGCCGGATTAACACAGCAACAAGCAGTTGCGCATTTGTTAAGTAGGTTTACTTACGGTGCCAAACCCGGAGATGTTGATGCGGTTTTAAAAATTGGTATCGAAAAATGGTTAAATCAACAATTTGAAGGAAATTTAAATGACAATGAGCTAGATGCTAAATTAAAAGTTTTTGATGCGATTAACTTAAGTAATACAGAAGTAGAAAATTTATATCCTCGTAATGCGCAACTAGTTCGTTTTGCTGTAAGAGATGGCGCTGTACATAAAGACTCGGTAAATGGCAAAGAATACAGAAATTTGTTAACGGCATATATGAAAGAAAAAGGTTACAGACCTCAGCAAGAATTGTATCGCCAATTTATCAACCAAAAAATATTAAGAGCTAGTTATTCTAACAATCAGTTTAGAGAATTGATGACAGATTTTTGGTTCAATCACTTTAATGTGGCTTTAAGCAAAAATCAATGCGCTTCTTATGTACCTGCTTATGAGAGAGATGTTATTCGCCCAAATGTTTTTGGTAGTTTCGAAAATTTAGTTTTAAGTACAGCTAAATCTCCAGCAATGCTGATGTATTTAGACAATTTTACAAGTTCTGGCACCAATGATCCTGCAAATCAACCTGCTGATATGATGATGGGGGATCAAATAAATTCAGCAAATCCTCAACAAAAAAAGAGAGCTGCTGCATTACAAAAATTACAGGCCAACAAAAAGAAAGCTGCCAAATCTGGCCTAAATGAAAACTATGCTCGCGAGGTTATGGAATTGCATACTATGGGTGTAGATGGTGGTTATACACAGAACGATGTTACGCAAGCCGCTCGTATTTTAACAGGTTGGACTTTAGCACCAATGGGCGATAATGGTTATGGTGCGCCAATTAAAAAGATGATTGATAACATTGGTGAAGCAAACTTAGCCAAAAGAGGTTTTGTACGTGAAGGCGATTTTATGTTTGTGCCTAACAGACATGATAATGGTGAGAAAACTGTTTTAGGAAAGAAATTTCCGGCAGGTGGCGGTTATGAAGAAGGTGTAGAATTACTGAAAATGTTAGCTCACCACAAGGCAACTGCTCAATTTATTTCGGGCAAAATTGCTACTCGTTTTGTAAGTGATAATCCGCCAAAAAGCTTGGTAGACAAGATGGCGAAAACTTTTACCAGCAGCAAAGGCGATATTGCAGCCGTTTTAACTACCATGGTAAATTCACCAGAATTTTGGTCGGTAAGTGCCTTAAGAGAAAAAACAAAATCTCCTTTTGAATTGGCAATTAGTGCAGTAAGAAGTTTAGATGCAAAAATTAATCAGCCTTACCAATTGTATACCTGGATTAATAAAATGGGTCAACAAATGTATTATTACCAAGCGCCAACTGGTTTTCCAGACCGCGGCCAATATTGGATTAATACTGGTTCATTGTTAAATAGAATGAACTTCGGTTTAGCTTTAGCCTCACAAAAAATACCTGGCGTAACCTTTAATTTGGCGGCAATGAATAACAACCACGAGCCAGAAAGTGCAGAGGCTGCATTAAAAATTTACAGCAAGTTGTTAATGCCTGAGCGTAAGCTCGACGAAACCATTGCCAGGTTAAAACCAATGCTAAACGATCCGAATTTGGAAAATAAAGTGATGCAGGCTGCAGAAAAAACTGCGCCACCTATGCAAATGAATACCATGGCAAATGAAGATGCTAATTTGATGGATGATGGTGAAAAGATGAAGAAAGGGAAAAAAGCATTGGCCAACGCAAATCCAATACAAAAGGCTGGCTCAATAACTATGCTCTCGCAGGTTGTTGGCGTAATTATAGGTTCACCAGAGTTTCAACGTAAATAATCAGATCATGACATCAAGAAGAGGATTTTTAAAAGCAGGCGGCTTAGCCCTATTTGGTATTGGTTTAAGTGGTGGTATGCCAGGTTTTTTAGCTGATGCAGTTGCAGGCACTACCACACCAGGTTTGTTCAAGAAAAGAAAAATCATGGTTTGTATTTTTCAACGCGGAGCGATGGACGGATTGATGGCCGTAACACCATTTACAGATCAGAATTTAAGAGCAGCCAGACCAGGTTTGTTTATGAGCGCCGCACAGGGTGGAAAAAATAAACCGCTCATAGATTTAGATGGTAAGTTTGGTTTACATCCATCAATGAGTGCATTTGAGCCTATGTTTAAAGAAAAACGCATGGCAATTGTACACGGCATTGGCTCACCAAATAATACCCGTTCACATTTTGATGCGCAAGATTTCATGGAATCGGGTACGCCATTTAAAAAAGGTACTGCTAGCGGTTGGTTAAATCGTGCGGTTGGTTTATTAGGTCATGATGCGGCTACACCTTTTCAAGGGGTTAGTTTAACTACCTCGTTACCTAGGTCATTTTATGGGGATAATCCTGCAGTTGCCATTAACAATTTGGCCGATTTTAATATTCAGTTGAAAGGTAACCAAGCAGGAGCAAATCTGGCTTCTAAAAGTTTCGAAGATTTGTATGATCAAACTTCATCTGGCTTGTTAAAAAATACAGGTAAAGAAAGCTTTGATGCCATTAAAATGCTTCAAAAAACCGATACTAAAAATTACAAACCAGAATACAATGCGGTTTATCCAAACACTGCTTTAGGTAATTCGCTAAAACAAATTGCCCAATTAATTAAAATGGATGTAGGTATGGAAGTTGCTTTTACCGAATCTGGCGGTTGGGATACACACTTTAACCAAGGTACAGATACTGGTATTTTTGCCCGTAATGTAAACGATTTAAGCAATAGCATTATGGCATTTTGGACAGATATGGGTAAATATCAAGACGAAGTAACTGTAATGACCATGACTGAATTTGGAAGAACAGTTGCGCAAAATGGAACAGGTGGAACAGATCACGGTCGTGCGTCTTGTAATTTTATTTTAGGTAATTCGGTTAACGGTGGTTTAGTGCATGGTGTGGTTAATCCATTGGTGAAAGAAAACTTAGAAGATGGTAGAGATTTAGCCGTAACTACGGATTTTAGAGCTGTATTTAGCGAAGTAGCCGATAAACATTTGGGCATTAATAACGATCAAGTGCTTTTTCCAGATTGGCAAGGCAAGCAAATAGGAGTAATGAAGGGATAATCCTATCCCAGCCTCTTCAAAGGGGAGGAGTAATGCCAATCTACATGTTTTATTTTGAGTTTAGGATGAGTTTTGAAAGAGGTTGTCAGAATTATTTTAAGATTAATTGACTAAATAATATTTTGTGCGGTCGTCATTCCCGTGAAAACGGGAATCGTAATGCTATAAAATATTGATTGTCGATCCCCATAAAAAGCATTATCGTGACAGTAAGCAAATAAATGATATTGAAGATCAACTTTTTATATTATCGATGAAGTTTTAAGCGTTGCCAAGTTTCGTGTTTCATTTCGAATTTGGTTTCATTTGCGCCATGTTTTCCAATTACCGTCCAACCTGCTTTGTAGTAAAATTGTTCTGCTCTGGTATTAAAAGCTGTTCCGAGCCAAATACTTTTTTGGCTTTGTGTAAAATACCAGTCTAACATTTCATTGTGCAGCAATTGTCCGATCCCTTTTCTTTCGAAGTTAGGATCAATAAATAATGCCCATACATTATTATCCTGCAAATCAACAATTGCAAAACCTACAATTTGATGGTCTATTTCACATACCCAACCTTTTCCTCTTTTCGTAATGAAGTTAATGCAATCCTCATCTGTAACTAAACTAGGATGAGAGAGCGTGTTTTCTTTTACTGCATTTCTTACAATTTGAATTTGTTTTACATCATCAATTTGTGCTGTTCTGATTAGCATATGGTTTGTTAATTTGCTAAAACTTTTCTTATTTATCGTTTGGGTCGAAATTAATCATCCATTCAATTCCGTACTTGTCTCTAAACATTCCGAAATAGCTATCTGCGCCAATAGCATCAAAGGGCATTTCAATTGTACCACTAGCAGAAAGTCCGTTAAACAATTTTTCGGCTTCTTCTTTGCTTTCGGCGATTACAGAAATTTTACTTCTGTTTTCATTTTCGTTGGTTCGCCCCATAATCTCGGGAACATCATTAGCTAAAAGGAAGTTTTTACCAATGGGTAGAGCAATGTGCATTAGCTTATCAGCTTCATGTGCTGCTACCGGAAATTCATCACTAGCAATATCTTTGAAACGAATGATCTTGGTAAACTCTCCACCAAATACTGATTTATAAAAGTTAAATGCTTCTTCGGCATTGCCATTAAAGTTAATGTGTGGATTGATAAGTGCCATAGTTTGTTTTGGTTGATGTGGTTTTATTAAGGAATTTTAAAACTGAGGTGCATTTTTTTAAATTTTTAGCTATAGACTAAGAATAAAGTTTCGGCCGGTGAGGACACCAGTCGATAGGGCAAATTTTCAGCTAGCACTGCCCCCGCTTTCATAAATACCAAACGCTGGTTACCATTTGGGCTTTCGGTTCGTTGTTCTTTCATCTTAGTTTTATTCCTTGTATTTCAAGTTTTTCTGCGCCTGATAAAACTCCAAAACTTCCTATTTTTCTTGTCGCAAGTTTGTTATGGATCTGATATTTTAATTTTCTCGAAGTTATTTGAATTTCTTTCCAGTCCCAAGAACTAACAAGTCCATTTATATTATTAGTGCCTTCCCACTTTAGGGCTCCGCTTTCGTTAAAGTGTCCTATATGAGAATGTTTGAGTTCATTGTTTTTCAGTCCTCCGAAATATAATTGAATAAGTCCCCAACCTTCGGTCGCATAACGAAACGTATGTCCATTGCAGTGTTTTGGATCAAGGTCAACTTTTCTAAAAATTGGTTTACCTTTATGTCTTGGTGTCCAAAGTTGAAAAGTCGTTCCGAATTCGTCTATTCCAAGATCAAACTTCGAGGATATTTCGTCACTTAATTTGTATTGGCAAATCTCTTGTCCGTATTGTGAACCTAAGTCGTAAACGTGCAGGTCTGTTTCCTTGAAAATGAATTCAAGAATTTTCAATTTGTCTGCTTTGTCTGCGAAAAAGTCGTAATTCATTAGCTATGTTTTCTGGTGTTTAGGCTTGTTAGTAACGTTTAGCAGGTTTAAGTTGAGCCTTAATTATTTACACAATAGAACCTATAGCACTAATCTAAATAAAAAGCTTCAAATTTTCGTGTTAGCACTTCGCCAGAGGCTTAACTTAAACCTGTTGTTATACGTAGTTTATTTTTTAATTACCTCAAACATTTGAGGGTTTTCGGTCGAAACCAAGATGTTTAGTTTTTGATTGTACTTGTATATGCCATCAAAGTATTCCACTCGTTGTAAAATCTGTTGGCCTTTGCATTCATATCTTAACTGAGCATAACTTCTAGGCTTCCTTCCACTGTTATCTGTTTCAAAGCCAACTACGGTAGCGATTGTTCGCACACCATTTTGATTTAATTCTCTTGTCAAATAGTTTTGTCTTAAAACCATTGTCCCAATAATAATTGCTATTCCAATAATAACTAAGAAAGCAATTTGAAGTTTATTCGAAAATTTTGCCACATCTAACCACATCATTTGAATAGTTGCGATAGAAATAATCATCATTACACCTCCATATGTTTGATTTTTAGAACCATACTCGAATGAGTTATATACTGATAAGTAATAACCGATGAAAATTAATAATATTCCAATAATGGTAATTACTTTTTTCTTTTTGTTTGAGATGTCTATGAGTGTCATTTAGTTCTGTCTGAAATTACGTATAACGTTTTGGGGCTTTGCGTTCGGGCGGGAAATCGAAGCACAAAAGTTGATATTATTACTAAAGTTTATTTAAAAAACTACTGTTGAATTTTGCACTTCAGCCCGCCTGACGCAAAACCCTTGTTGGCGGTAGTTTTATATTTTGGTTACTTGCCCACTAAATGTTCCTAAACTTAAATCAATATCTTCCTTTACTCGGCGATTAAAAATAAAAGGCTGTTTTTGTTCTTCCGGTGTCCAACCATTTGCTAAACCTAATAAAATTATTTGTCTTACTACATAACCTGTAATTATAAGAAATCCTTGATTTTGAGTTAATATATTTATGCTAGCTGACAGTATTTGTCCTTTTCGTTCTGATAAGGATACCGTAACGTAAAAGTGTCCATCGTCTTTGTCCGATTTCTTAAGCCAAACGTATTGTTGGTTGTCGACCATTATTTTCTTTAGTCCTTTTTTGGGTATTGCCATTGTTTCTACTTGTTATAACATTTTACTAAACTCAGTCAATAACGTTTTAATTAAATTGTCATCGATAGTATGGATTGGAAGTTCAGCAATTAAATAAGTTTGGTAGCCAAATCCATTTTCATCTTTAACAATGTCAAGCATTTTTGTTGACCTATTTCTAAGTCGTAACAAAAAAATTTCGTCGTTATTACAACAATAAAAATCTAATTCGTTCTGTTCTGATAATGTCTTTGGTATTTGATGGATGTCTATAATTTTCCATTCATCAATTTCTCTGTCAAAACCTCCGTTTAAGTCAATACGATGATTAAATTCTTTTACTGTCATTCTTTCTGTTTCGTTTGGTCGAAAAATTACCGCCAACTTCTTTATTGGCGCAACTGCACCATAATTAAACGTGTATAAACGAATATACACGTTTAATTCCCGATTATTAAATTTTAAAGTGCTATGAAAGAGAAGTTTTTTGTACAAGCTTTTGTTAAATAAACCCTATAGCAGCGTATGCCGTGTGAGTTAAAATATACGGCAAATTTGTAGGTAAAAAGAAGATACACGGCAGCAGCGAATAGAGGGACTGTAGCTGAAATGAAATACTGCCACTGTTTTACTAATTATTAAGATAAATATTTGAGGATTTTAACCTTTCAGTAAGAAAAACGACTAAAACAAATCCTTAATGATTTGCTCGATGCTTAAACCTTCGGCTTCTGCCCGGTAATTGCGAACAATACGGTGGCGCAAAATAGGTTCAGCAACAGCTTGTACATCTTCAATATCTGGAGCGTATTTACCAGAAATGGCGGCGTGGCATTTGGCGCCTAAAACCAAAAACTGCGAAGCTCTTGGACCAGCACCCCATGAAACGTAATTGTTAATTGCTGTAGAAGCATGCTCGGTGTTTGGGCGGGTTTTAGAAGCTAGCTTTACTGCATATTCTAACACATGATCTGTTACTGGAATGTTTCTAATCAGCTTTTGAAAATATTGGATTTCATCTGCATTGATAATTTTCTGCAGATTTACTGCCACGTTACTTGTAGTGTTTTTTACAATGGTTAATTCATCGGCAAATGCCGGATAATTTAACTGAATATTGAACATGAAACGGTCTAATTGCGCTTCGGGCAAAGGATAAGTTCCTTCTTGCTCAATAGGGTTTTGGGTTGCCAATACAAAAAATGGCTGTGGCAATTGATGGGTGTAACCAGCTGCGGTAACCGCTTTTTCTTGCATAGCCTCTAACAAAGCGGCTTGCGTTTTTGGCGGTGTACGGTTAATCTCATCGGCCAAAATAATATTAGAAAAAATTGGGCCTTTGATGAATTTAAAGTGACGGTCTTCGCCTAAAATTTCGGCACCGATAATATCACTAGGCATTAAATCTGGTGTAAACTGTATGCGGTTAAAGTTTAAATCTAACACGTTTGCAACAGTTTGCACCAAAAGGGTTTTTGCCAAACCAGGTACGCCAACCAATAAACAATGCCCGTTGCTAAAAATAGCAATCAGTACAGATTTTATAATTTCATCCTGCCCAATAACCACTTTGCCTATTTCGGCTTTAATGTTTTTAAAAGATTGGTGCAGTGCGTTTACGGCTTCTACCTCGTTTGTAAATTGCATTTATTTTTTATTGTCTTTACTGGCCCAAAGTTTAAGCTCATCGCAAGTTAAAAATTCATCGTCAACTCTAATGTAAGTAGTTTCTTTACGTTTTTCAAACCACTCGCTAATTACTTTAGCTTCTTTTTCTTTTAAAGCTCTATCTTTAAATTTAGGATAATCTTGATCTAAATTACCTTTATGTGGCGGTATTTTAGATTTTAGTAAGAAAATCTTGTAACCTTCTTTACCATCTTGTTGGTTATTAAAAGCTACTGGTTTAGAAATATTACCAACTTTCATGGTATCGATAACCACAAATACTGATGGATCTAATTTCTCTACAGGAATGAAAGTCGTTCTGGCAGTTTGGTTATCTGCATACAACATCATGCCACCATTGTATTGGGTTTCTTTATTATCTGAATAGGTTGCGGCAGCAGTAAAAAATGGTAATTTTTTGCTTGCGATGTCATTATAAATACTATCTGCCTTTAGCTTAACTCTTTCTAAACTTGCAGGTGTAGTAACCGGCCTTACTAATATATGGCGGGCATGAACTTGCTCTCCACGGCGCTCAATTACTTGTAAAATATGGTAGCCGAAGTCTGTTTCGAATACTGGAGACATCTCGCCAGCTTTTAATTTAAATGCCCAAGCTGTAAATTCTTTTGCCATTTGTCCTCTATCGAAAAAGCCTAAATCGCCACCTTCTGAAGCAGAACCCGGATCTTCTGAATAAGTTTTGGCTAAAAACCCGAAGTCTTCACCACTTTTAACACGTAACCTAATGGCATCTAACTTATCGTAAAAACGTTGTTTTTCTGCTTTGGTAAGTTTTGGATATAAAGCAATTTCTCCAACTTCTACTTCTGTACCGATATCTGGTAAGCTATCTTTTTTATAAGTTTCGAAGTATTTTTTAACGTCTAATGGTGTAACACTAGTGTTCTCGTTAATTTTAGCCTGCATTTTTTGAGCAATTAAACCTTCTTTAATATCGGGTCTCATCTCATCTTTATATTGCAGTACAGATTTTTGCAAAAATTGCTCTAAACGTTCTTGTCCGCCCATACGCTGAATTTGATAACGCATTTTTTTATCCAATTCGTCGTCTACTTGGTTTTCTTCAACAACAATTGAATCGATTTCCGCTTGCTGTTTTAACAACTTCTGTATCAACATTTGTTGTAAAAAGTAGCATTTGGCATTCTCATCTGCCGGATTACCTTGGTTAAGGTAAATAGCATACTGCTGATTTAAATCTGATAACAATATGATGTTGCTACCTACAACGGCAACAACTTTATCTAGATTAGGTTTTTGTGCATTTACATTTACAAACAAGCAGATTAAAGCGCCTGTTAATAATAAAAATTTCTTCATTCTATTTTTGTTCAATTGTATTTCTATTGCAAAGTTAATATTATTCGCTTAACAAAACCTTTAGAGCTTTGCAAGCTTCTGTAGCTCGTCGGCATTTATTTTAACGTTGTATTTTGCTCTCAAAGTTTTAATCCATTCGGTTTCTAAGTATTGTTGATAATCATTAATTACCAAACCTCTTACTTCGTAAAAACTTTTCCCAGCGTAAACGGCTGCATTTTTATTGTAAAATTCTAACAGTTTAGCTTCGTCGTTTTGTACTTTACTCCAAATCTTTTTTTCAGAAATGTTAAACATCAAAACGCCTTCTCTGTACTCATTCATAATAAAATCGTACGCTTCGTTTTTAGGCGATTTCTTTTTCTGAACCTTTAAGGCGTTTTCGTAGCCATTAATTTCTTTTTTATAAGCCGTATCTGCATCTAAATTGCTTGCTTTTGCATCCAGAACTTTCAATTTAAAATTGATATACATTTCTAGGTAATCAGCAAGTTCTTGTTGGCTTGCATTGGTATTACCTGCATGGTTTTTTTTATAAACCCACATAAACTCTTTGCTGCTTATAGATTTGCCATTTACAGTGGCAACATTTTGCGCAAATGAGTTATAGTAAAAAAAACAAAAAGTAAAAATGCAACAGACTTTTCTCACAAAAGACAACAGCTATATAATTTTAAAGGATAAAAGTAACAATTTAAGGTGCTATAATAAGATATTTAACTAATTTTAACAGAAAATAATTTCAATAAAAATTTATGAGCAGCCAACTTACAAGTAACGCTAAAGCTTTACGTTTATTTTTTACCGATGATGTTTATTTGGTAAAAGGTGAAATGCAAAATACTTTTGCTGAGCTAGTTAAGTTAAGCGAGCCAATTGCACAACCACCGGTTGTTGTAAAGACAATGGTGGCAAATGAAACATCACAACCTGTAGTTTTACCAACAGTTGTAGATGAGCCTAAAACAGCATTTAAAAAAGCAATAGAATTTAAGTTTTTAGGTAAAAATGAAAAGCAGATTTTAATTTTGGTAAACGACCAACATAATGAAGTAAGTACCGAACAGGGTAGAGAATTGCTTCGCAAACTGGTAAACGCAATTGGTTTAACGGCTAAAGATTTCGCTTTGGTAAATTATGCCAACTATACTACCGCAACTTTTGATGATTTACATCAATTTTTTGCCTGCAAAATAGTGTTGTCTTTTGGTGTAATGCCAAATCATTTGGGATTAAGTGAACAGCCCTTTAACCAATTTGTGCCGCACCTAAATTCGAAATTAATTTTCACTAAAAATTTACACGATTTAGAAACCGACCAAGCCAGTAAAAAAGTGCTTTGGGCAAGCTTACAGCAAATTAAATAATGGAGAACCAATTAGTTTTTGCCACCAATAATGCTCATAAAACCCACGAAGTAAGTGAAATTTTAGCCCCTGAGTATAAAGTTTTAAATCTAAAAGATATTGGTTGCGATGTTGATATACCAGAAACTGGAAATACCTTTGCAGAAAACGCGACTTTAAAAAGCATTTATGTGGTTCAGCATTTTAATTTAGATTGTTTTGCTGATGACAGCGGTTTAGAAGTAGAAGCCTTAAACAACGAACCTGGTATTTATTCGGCAAGATATAGCGGCAAAAGGGGCGACGTAGAAAATATGCAATACCTGTTGCAAAAAATGGAAGGAATTACCAACAGAAATGCAAGGTTTAAAACGGTTATCTCATTAATTAAAGATGATGCCAACTACTTGTTTGAAGGTGTAATTTATGGCAAACTTAGAACAGAACCTACTGGCGACAAGGGTTTTGGATATGACCCGATATTTGAACCGATTGGATACGATATCACCTTCGCCCAGATGGACATGGAACTGAAAAATGAAATCAGTCATAGAGCATTAGCCATGCAAAAACTAATTGAGTTTTTAAAAACGACTTAATTTTTTGCGCCAGTTGTAACCTTCTTGGTGGTATCTGCATTTATTAAAATCGGATTTAATGATTTAGTATTCATAGTGGTAGTATCAGGTTTTTTAATAATCGAAGCTGGTTTTTTGCCCGGTAATACTGGTTTAATGCCACTTGGGTCGGTACCGACCGATTTTGGATTTAAAACTTTTGGTGTAGCTGTTTTACTTTTTGGCGCCACTTTTGGCTTTGCAGGTACACCTTTTATAATATCAGCTTTGCTGGTTGGCCTTAATTCGGGCTTCCAAATAAAACCAGTTAACAAAGTGTTTTTAGGTAGTTTTTCAACAGGATCTGTTCTGCCCTCAATTTCCCTAAACATGGTAACATTGGTTAACTCTTTATCCTTAAAGCTAAATTTTATTCGGCTACTTACCGTTTGGTTCATGTTTTTGAACACGTTTTTTTCGTCCTTATCAAAATAAATACTTTCGGCATTGCCGTCTATAAACATATTTTGTAATTCACCATCTTTAAAAAAACCAGTCGTTATTCTTCCTTTTGCTTGGTTAAATTTGGTAGTATCGGTTTCCATATTGGCCGCAAAAGAATTTTGTAAAACCTGAAAACTGTGAATTTTATCGCTCTTAAAAAATACGTGTATCGTATCTCCAGTCTGTTGCGAACCCTGCGACCACAAAATCGGGTTATTGTACCATCTTAGCGTAGAGTCTGCAGCAGTGTAAAAGAGCGAATCTGAAACTGCTTGCAAGTTAGATTTAAAAACCCTCACATTGTGAAAAGCCTTTATAACTCTTGTTCTTATCGTATCAGCAGGATTAAAAGCGGTGGTGTCTTTAGCTTTTGCACTTAAAGCTATTTTGGTTTTATTGCTAACAATTGCCTTTGGATCTTTGTTATTTACGATCGCTTTTGCTTTAGTATCAAGCTTTGTTGTGTCTTTTTTAGCAATGCTAATGTTTATTTTTTTTGCTAAATCGGTAGCTTTTTTAACACTATCCAATCGCAAACTGTCTGCTTTAACTTTTAAGTTTTCGGTAATAAGCTTTACACTATCTATTGCAACTTTTGGTGGCGGATTTTTCTTCAATTCAGCAGCCAAAGCATCAGCAGCTTTTTGCTCCTTTTTACTTAATTTTTTCTTCGGCTGTTGAGGTACAACCTGTTTTTTATCTAATAATGCATTAGCAGCGGCCTCTTTTCGTGCTTCTGCCTTTTCTTTTTCTTTAGCTTCCTTCTCTTTTTCGCTTTCGGCACCAATCTCACTATCTTTTAATACAACAGGCTTTTTAAGTAGTTTTAAATTCTTCTGTAAAGCCATTTGTGCTTCAAGGGTATCTGCACTTAACCATAATGAGTCTAATTTTTTGGTGCCGCCAACAGTAACAGTGTCTTTTGTGCCCATACCAAAATAGGCGTTTTTGGTTACTACAACTCGTTCATCAGCTTTATAGTACTCACCTAACTGCCCATATAAAACAGTTTTATCTGTAGTGTCTTTAAACACAATGTTTTTGATGGCTTTTCCATACCCTGTTTTGCCATTGTAAACCAAACTATCTCCTTTTAAAGATTTAGTGCCTTGGGTATACAAGTTCTTTTTACCGAAATAAGCATTCTCAGTTCTGGTATTGTATGAGCCATCTTCGGTATACAAATTATCGTCTTTACCTTTAATGTTTGTAGGGCCATAAAAGTAAGTCCAGTTGGTAAAAGTATTGTAGCGTAATGTATCTGATTTTATGGTAGTTTGAGGGGTTACTGCAACAACATTATATCTAAAATAAGCATCTTTAGAATTGGCAAAATAGTAACCTCTTTTACTGGTAAGTGTTACATCTTTGTTTACAATTTTTCCGCCATTTATATAAGTTCCAATTTTAAGGCCCATATCATAGTCAAGTACATTGGTTGTTAGCACAGAAGTACGATCTTCCATTCGTACATTTGTATTTAAATGCGCTAACTTTTTATTGCCATCGTAATTTAAAAAATCGCTGTAAATATTAACAGTATCACCTTGGTTAATGTGTACATTTTTATAGGCTTCAAAATAATTTCGTTCTTTGTAAAAAACAGCGCTATCACAAGTTAAAGTTGCATTATCTTGCCTAAATACCGGGTTTTTAACATAGTTGATATTAGTTTTGGTATCAACAGTTAATTTGGTAGATCGTTCCAAAATAATTTTTGTTCGCTGTTCTTGCGCAAACAAAATACTCGGAAACAGTAATAAAAGAAAGAAAAAGCGTAATTTCTGCACTTTACAAAGTTATGTTTTTGTGTAAGAATTTAAATTAAATATTTTTGATCCATGTTACCGCTACAGCAGTTTAAAGATTATATCAAAAAAAATGCCCTTTTTACACCGCAGCAAAAAATACTGTTGGCCGTAAGTGGAGGTAAAGATTCTGTATTAATGGCTCAGCTATTTAAACTCTGTAACTATAACTTTAGTATTGCGCACTGTAATTTTAATTTGCGTGCCGATGAAGCCCAACGTGATGAAAGTTTTGTTCGTTTGTTGGCTAATTCTTTAAACGTTCAATTTTACGTTACTCATTTTGATACAAAAGGTTACGCGGTTGAGCATCAGATTTCTACTCAAATGGCTGCCAGAGATTTGCGATACCAATGGTTTGAGCAAGTTAGGGTGCAGGGTAATTACGATTATACAGCAGTTGCCCATCATCAAAACGATTCGATAGAAACTTTGTTGCTTAACTTAACACGTGGTACCGGGATAAGTGGTATGCATGGCATTTTACCTAAAAGGGATAAAATTATCAGACCAATTTTATTTTTATCCAGGTTACAAATTGATGAATTGGTTGAACAAAATGACATCAACTTTGTTGAAGACAGCTCTAACGAAAGCAGCAAATATGCCCGTAATAAAATTAGGTTAAATGTAATTCCGCAACTGCGGGATATTAACCCTAATTTAGAAGAAACCTTTGCGCAAAATATCATCCGCTTTGCCGAAACAGAAGAGGTTGTAGCTGCTTTTATTGCGCAAAAGAGGTTAGAGGTACAAAATGAAATTAACGGCGACATTTGTTTAGAGATCAGTAAGATTAAAGAGCTTAAGCCACAAAAATTAATCGTTTTTGAGCTTTTAAAAACTTACCATTTTAGCAGTAAAGTTGTAGATGAATTGATAAATTCTTTAGATAAGCAAACAGGAACCTCATTTTATAGCAACACACATAGCGCAACAATCAATAGAGATCATGTCTTGATTTCCGCTTTGCGGGATAAAAATGAAAGCACAGTACAATTTTTGCACTCTAATGATGATTGCATACAGGTTGATGGGCTAAAGATTTCGCTGTTTTATTCAGAATCTATCTTGGTAGAAAATAATGCGACTAAAGCTTTTGTAGATTCAGACAAGTTGATATTTCCCTTAATTGTTCGTTTTTGGCAAGATGGAGATAAGTTTATGCCATTAGGTATGCGAAATTTTAAAAAGTTAAGTGATTTTTTTATCGACCAAAAAGTGCCTCTGCCACAAAAAGATAAAATTCCGCTCTTGGTTAATGGAAATGGCGAAATTATTTGGGTAGCAGGATTTAGAACAGACAATAGATACAAAGTAAATGCAACAACAAAAAAAGTTGCTATATTCGAACTGTCAAACTTATAATGGATCAGAAGCATACTTTTATCGAAAAACAGTACATCGGGCGAGATTATATCCGCATTGCGATTAGGCTAATTATGGCTGCATTCTGTTTTGCTGCCTATGTTTATGAGCGTGATAGAGATAATACGGTTGATTTATTTTTGGTTGTAGGTTTTGGCATCATCGGGGTTTCTATCATTTTATTGTTCTTAATCCAGTATAAAACCATTATTGAAAACAAAAAAGTAATTATCGATGGTTTATGGACAGCTAAAAAAGTGGTAATCGAATTAAAAGACATTGTTAAGGTTCGCAAAGCTACTTATAGCAATTACCTTTTTAATAACCCAGTTTACAATTTACATAAAAAAGGCAGCGTTCGTTTTTATTCTTCTGGTAAAGATGCCGTTGTTTTAACAGATAGAGATGGCTTAGAATATTTTATCGGTACGCAACGGCCAAATGAAATGTATCTGGTTATACAAGCCGAAATGAAAGGATAATTCCGCTATCAATTGGGATAAAATTCCCCAAAAATCAATAGCTTAATTTTTCGTAAAATTTAAAATCAGCCTCTAGGGCATTATTTTAAGTATCTCAGCTAAAGGCACCGAAATTGTTTTCATCATTGAAACAACATAATGATGAAATTTCAAGTCAAAATTTATTTTATTATAGCTGTGGCAAGCATATGTACTACGGCAGTTAAGGCGCAAACCTATTCGCCAAAAGTTTCAAAAGATTCTACAGCGATATTAAAAGCAAGATTAGAGTCTCTAAAAGCTAGCGCCAAAGTTCAGGAATTAAAAATTAAAGAGGCAGAAGAAGAAGAAGAGGTAGAAAAACTAAGAATAAAGCTTTTAGAAGCTAATGGTAACGCAAAGGCATCAGCATCTCAAAACAATGAGGTTTCAGAAAAAACTAAAACTGCAACAGTTGATGCAAAGGCATTAGACAAAGCAGCCAAAAAAGCTAAAAGTGATACTGCTGATGCTCAAAAAGCACTTGAGCGTTTTAATAAACAAATAGCAAAAGTAGAAGATATTAGAACCCAAATACAGGGTGAGGAGCGAAAGCTAACCTACAAGAAACCACTCATAATTTACGATTATAAATAGCAAAGCGGCCGTCTGAAAAGATGGCCGTTTTTGTTTTCATGAGCTATCAATTTTATTACCGAGAGATAACACAAAATACATCTAATATCGGTTAATTTGCTTTTATAAATAACAGTATTAAATGAAAATAGGAATTGTTTGTTATCCTACCTTTGGTGGTAGTGGTGTTGTGGCAACAGAATTGGGTAAAGCACTAGCCAACCAAGGTCATCAAGTTCATTTTATTACTTATAGTCAGCCAGCTCGTTTAGATTTTTTCTCGGCAAACCTGTTTTATCACGAAGTTTCGGTAAGAGATTATCCTTTATTTGATTATGCTCCATACGAATCTGCTCTTGCCAGTAAGCTGGTAGATGTTGTTCGTTTTGAGAAATTAGATATTTTGCATGTACATTACGCAATTCCGCATGCATCGGCAGCATTTATGGCCAAACAAATTTTGGCAACTTATGGTATTAATATTCCGTTTGTAACTACTTTGCACGGTACCGATATAACTTTGGTTGGTAAAGATGCAACTTACAAACCAGTAGTTACATTTTCAATCAATCAAAGCGATGGCATTACCACAGTGTCGCAAGATTTAAAAGAAGATACCTACAACCATTTCGAGATCACAAAAGAAATTAAGGTAATTCCAAATTTTATAGATTTTAATCGCTTTAGTTTACAACCTAAAGATCATTTTAAAAAGGCAATTGCACCCAATAACGAACGTATTTTAATCCATACCTCCAATTTTAGAAAGGTAAAACGTACGCATGATGTAATAGCAATGTTTGAGAAAGTGCAGGCTAAAATTCCATCTAAATTATTAATGGTTGGCGACGGACCAGAACGTAACGCCAACGAGCAATTGTGTAGGGAGCTTGGCATTAGTGAGCATGTTAGGTTTTTGGGCAAGCAAGATGCTGTAGAAGAAATTTTATCAGTTTCTGATTTGTTTATTATGCCATCAGAATCTGAAAGTTTTGGTTTAGCAGCACTTGAAGCTATGGCTTGTAAGGTTCCTGTTATTACCTCAAATGCTGGTGGTTTACCCGAGTTAAACATCGACGATTTTTGCGGATATATGTGCAACGTTGGCGATATTGAGGATATGGCGAATAAAGCAATCACCATTTTAAGCAACGAAGAAACTTTAAGTTACTTTAAAGAAAACGCTTTAAAAAGAGCCCAGGATTTCGATTTGAAAAAGATCTTACCGATGTATATCGATTATTACAAAGAGGTTTTAGAAAAGTCTAAAGCTAGGGTATAAATAGATTTGAAAAGCAAAAACAGTATTTCATTTTAATGCTCGTCCTGCTTTTTGTTCCAATACTTTTTTCAGGTAGTTCTATTCACGAATGTCATCCTGACCCTGTCGAAGGAATATTTTAGGAAAAGCGCTTCGACAAGCTCAGCGTGACAATAGAACAAAAAAGTATTTTCACTTCAATCAGGTTTAGATTACGCAGGTTTTTGCTACTATGAGAGGTTTAATAGCATAGCCCCAAGTTAACTCTCGGCAAACTCTAATCATTTCACTTAAATTGTACCTGAACATTAAAGAAGTATGTTGTATAAATAACTTTGTCAATCTGCGGAAGATTTACAAAGTAGGTAAAGACTTTACTTGGTAAAAACCAAACACACTGGCGTGCCAACATTAATGCGTTTACCACTATCGGTCAATTTTCCTGTTTTGTTATTTCTATTAAAAATCACCACATCATTCGTGTATTGATGTGCTACCAACACATATTTCCCGCTGGGGTCTATAGTAAAAAAACGTGGGCCTTTACCTAATGTACTTACTGTTTCAGTTAACTTTAAACTTCCGTTCTTAGCAATACTGAATATAGAAATCGTATTTGCATCTCCACGATTGGTTTGATAAAGAAACCTCCCATCGACAGAGATTTGAATAGCTGCGCCATCAATTTTGCCTTCAAAATTTGGTGCTGTAGTTGCTATTTGTTGCTGTAAAGTTAAATTTCCATCATGGTATTTAAATACGCTTATCTTGCCTGTAAATTCGTGCACCAAATACACATATTTGCCATTCGGGCTAAATGTTAGATGGCGTGGCCCTGAACCAGCATCTGTACTTAAACTGGTTTTAAACACTAATGGTTTTTCAGCGGTTGCATCATATTGGTAAGTGTAAATTTTATCTTCCCCTAAATCTACAGCCAAAATATTTTTTTTGTCTGGCGTAAACATCACTTGGTGCGCATGTGCACTTGCTTGTCGTGGGTCTGGTCCGCTGCCAGTATGTTGTATCAGTTGTTTTTCTGTACCAAAAGAACCATCAGTTTTGAGGCCGAAAATATTAATGCTACCGCCACCATAGTTAGCGGTAATTACATTTGTACCATCAGTAATAATATAACAAGGGTTTTGCCCTGCCGGCAATTGATTAAGCAATTTAGCTTCTGCAATATTATTTTTAAAAGCATAAGCGGTTACGGCACTCTTATCTTTCAACATGTATGTGCTGTAAATAAATTTATTATCGTTGCTTAATGCTAAATAACCTTGATCTGCTGGGCTTTTGATAATGTTTAAAGCTTTACTTTCACCATTTTTTGTGTTAAAATCGTAAATGTAAATGCCTTCGCTGTTGTTGGCTCTGGTAAAAGTGCCTACAATTAATTTGTGGGTTTGTGCAATTACATTAATGGTAAATAAAAGCGTTGTAAAGAAAAAGAAAAGCTTTTTCATAAGAAATTTTGTTAAGATAAAAACTGTCTTGTTAATATTAAGGTTTGGGTCGTGGAGACACGAACAAAGGCTGTATTTGCCTAATCTTTGCTATGAAAATCTTTTTTTAGACCCGATACTTTTCGGATGTCAAAGTGTGAAGTTGCTTATTTACTTTTTCAAACTTTGTCAATCTGTTGAAGATTTACAAAGTACTGGTCTACTTGCTAAAAACCAAACAAACTGGAGTGCCTACATTAATGCGTTTACCACTGTCGGTGAGTTTTCCTGTTTTGCCATCTCTATTAAAAATTACCACATCATTGGTATACTGGTGCGCCACCAATAAGTGTTTGCCACTTGGATCAATCGAAAAATTACGTGGGCCTTTTCCTAAAGTACTTATTGTCTCTACGTGTTTCAAAGTTCCGTTTGCTGCTATTGCAAACAAGGAAATCGTATTTAAGTCACCACGATTGGTTTGATATAAAAATTTGCCATTGGCAGATACATGAATATCTGCAGCATCAATTTTTCCTTTAAAATCTTTGGCAACGGTTTCAATTTGCTGTAGTTCTGCTAAGTTGCCATCAATGTATTTATAAGCAGTTACAGTTCCGGTAAATTCATGCGTTAAGTAAGCAAATTTTCCATTAGCACTAAAAGCTAAATGTCTAGGGCCAGAGCCTGGAGTAGTTTTAATTGCCGATTTTAAGGTCAATTCTTTTTTACCAGTTTTTGCGATTTGATAAATGTAAATCTTATCCTCGCCTAAATCATTTACAATTGCATATTTTTTATCTGGCGTAAGCAGTACTTGATGCACATGAGCACTTTGTTGCCTTGCTGCGTTAACACTTTTGCCTGTATGTTGTACAACTTGCTTATCAGCTGCAAATTTTCCATCAGGAGCGGTTGTAAATGAAACCACACTTCCGCCAGAATAATTAGCCACTAAAATTTGGTTTCCGTTAGTCGTAATAAAACATGGATCTGCACCTTCTGAAGATACTTTATCAATAAAGTTCAAACTTCCACTTTGTGTATTAAAACCGAACGAACTTACTGTACTGTTTTTACCATCCTCATTAACTGCGTAAATAAACTTTTGGTCTTTACTTACAGTCAAATAACTTGGGTTTGTACTCTTAGTACTGCTTTTTAATTGCGTTGCTGCGGTTTGGCTATCATAGTTGTACACATATATGCCCTCGCTATTGCCTTTATTGGTGTATGTGCCAATAATGAGGCTGTAATTTTGAGCTTCAGCTTGTAGCATTATAAATAGGGTAGTTAATAGCAAAAAGTATTTTTTCATCATCAATTTATTTAAGCGCAAAGTACGCAAAGAATGTTTCTGAAAGAAACTTAAGGCTTTAGAATCAAAAAAGTCGCTTTTTTATGAGCGACTTTCTTAATTTATTTATTTGATTAAATGCTTAATCTGGATCAGTTCATGTTCTTCCAAAAATCTCCATCTACCGCGTGGTAAATCTTTTTTGGTTAGGTTTCCATAAACAACTCTATCTAATTTAACCACATCGTAACCTAAATGCTCAAAAATTCTGCGTACAATTCTGTTTTTTCCACTGTGAATTTGTATGCCGATTTCTTTTTTACTTGCTCCAGCTACGTAAGAAATATTATCAGGTTTAATCAAGCCATCTTCTAATTCTAAACCAAACTGTATTTTGTTAAAATCACCCTGTGATAAATTTTTGTTTAACTCTACATGGTAAATTTTTGTAATGCCATTTTTTGGATGCGATAATTTATCGGCTAACTCACCATCATTAGTCATTAAAATTAAACCAGTTGTATTTCTATCTAAACGGCCAACAGGGTAAATGCGTTCGCGACTAGCTTTTTCTACCAATTGCATTACGGTTTTACGCTCCTGCGGATCATCAGTAGTAGTGATGTAATCTTTTGGTTTGTTCAATAAAACGTAAACTTTTTTCTCACGTTTTAACAACTCGCCATTGTAGCGTACTTCATCTTTGTAAGGATCTACTTTGTGACCCAATTCGGTAACAGGAACATTGTTTACAGAAACTACACCAGCTTCAATCAATTCATCCGCCTTGCGACGAGAACAAATACCCGAATTTGCGATGTAACGGTTTAAACGAATTAACCCATCATCTTTTGTTTCTGCAACTTTTCTTGATCTTGTAGCAGGTGAAACGCGTTCCCCACGATCTTCTTTTCCTTTATAGCCACCTTCTTCGCGTTTTCTGTATGGGCGACTATCTGTACTTCTAGAAGCGCCACCTTTTTTGTCAGCAAATTTAGATTTATCGCCGTCGGTAATGTAATTGTCTTTTTTAACGTAACTGCGTTTTTCTGAAGAATCGTCTCTTGAGCTACCTTCTTTAAATGCTCTTGGTTTGTAATCAGAATTACCGCTTTCTTTTTTCTCCCAAGGCTTAAAACCACCTTTGCTATCGGTTTTTGGCTTGTAAGTTCTTGGCTCATCGCCTTCGGTACGAGGTTTAAAATCTCTTGCACCTGCTGATTTAGCACCATATGGTTTGCTATCGCCGTCTCTTACTGTTCTTGGTTTGTAATCTCTTGATGAATTGTCTCTATCGGTGCGAGGTTTAAAATCTTTACCTGCTGACGTTCTTGGAGTGTATGGCTTAGAGTCGCCATCGCGAGTTGTTCTCGGTTTGTAAGCTGGTTTATCACCTGTTGCAAAACTTGTTTTGCGCTTATCTTTGTCATCTTTATCCGAAAAATCCTTTCCGTCTTTGTCACTATATCTTCCTTTGGGTTTATCGGTTCCTGCAGTTCTTCTGCTTTTGCCGTCGCCCGCCTTGGACTTGTCATCGCGACTGTTCCTGTTATTGTTTTTTATCATGATACGCTTTTACTCGCATAAAATATGCGGATGCAAATTTAGGTAAATTCTATCAATCTATTTAGTAAAATTTAGGCTAAAATGATGTTTTAAAAATCTTAGTTTAAAGTAGTTTAAACCTTGATTTTGCAACAAAATTTCGCAACTACTTGATAATTAGATAAATGAATTGTATCTTTGCCGCACCAAAAATATTTGTTCACAAAAAAAAGGAGGAAGATGCTAAAGAAACACATCATTCCATGCACAGTAATTTTATCATTACTGGTTATGGCGCAAGTGTTTGCTTACACACTACCAGAAGTAAAAAAAACAACAACAGCCCCTACAAAAAGTACCAATCCCACCCCTATAGTTACTAAAGCCGAAGAGCCGGAATTTACAATAGCTCAACTAGCGTTTGCAAATGAAACATTGCCAATAGGCGATGCCCGAGTAAGCACCAAAATGAAGCGAGTTTTAGCCTCATTTTCGTACCGGAATGTGCAAACCAATCGTTTACACCGTAAAGCGGCAGAATGGTTTCCTATTATAGAACCAATTTTGGCAGCTCATGGCATACCAAACGATTTTAAATACATGCCCTTAGTTGAGTCTGGATTAAGAGGCGGAACCTCACCAAAAGGTGCGGCTGGTTATTGGCAATTTATGCCAGGTACAGCTCGCATGTATGGTTTAAAGGTAAACAGCAAAGTAGATGAGCGTAAAAACTTAAGAAAATCTACCATCGCGGCAGCCAAATACATTAAAGAACTGTATAGTATTTTCGATAATTGGGCATTAGTTGCTGCAGCTTACAATGTTGGCGATGGCCACATGAAAAAGCAAATCAACAGACAAAATCAGGATAATTATTTCAAAATGAAATTGAACCGCGAAACAGGGGGATATGTTTACAAGCTCATTTCGATGAAAGAAATTATGGAAAATCCTGTGCGTAATGGTTATAAAACTCAGAAAGCGTTAATTGCTTATACTGAAAATCAGACCAGCACAGTAGAATAAAGTTGTTTTTAAATTAGTAAGCATAAGCCATTCGCATCTAGCGGATGGCTTTTTTTGTTGAGTCGTCATCCAGATCCGCCGTGGTGGAAAAGAATCCCTCTAAATAATCCTCTGTGAAAGATTCTTCGTTGGACTCAGAATGACAAATTTTAGTTAGGAATAATACTTCATTTCCTTATTTTAGCCAAATGTCATTGCAAAAACTAAAAGTAAAAGCGGTAATTAAGCAGCCGGCAGAAGTTATCAAAATTGAATTCGAAACCTTAAACGGTGCAAAATTTCATTATAAAGCTGGGCAGTTTATTACATTGGTATTTAAAGTAAATGATAAGGAATTGAGACGTTCTTACTCTTTTTGCAGTTCGCCACATGTTGATGAACCGATTGCTATTGCCGTTAAGCTGGTAGAAAATGGGGAAATATCTCGATTTATGCACCATCAGTTAGCTATTGGAGATATAGTTGAAATTGCAGAACCCAACGGCTTGTTTATCTATGATGATGAGCAGGAAATTGAAAGAACACTATTTCTTTTTGGCGCAGGAGTGGGTATTACCCCGCTATTTTCTATTTTAAAATCTGCTCTAGTATCAGAAGCAAATTCCAAAATTGTACTGATTTATAGCAGTCGCTCGGCTGATGATACTTTATTTTTAGCTGAAATTGCAGAATGGCAAACAACACATCCCGATAGGTTAAAAGTAATACACTTGTTTAGCAATTCTAAAAATTTAATGCGGGCTAGGTTAAATGGCTTTTTGATTAATCAATTAGTAAAAGAAAATTTGCAATTTGGTAAAGAAAAATCGCTTTTTTACATCTGTGGGCCATATGATTATATGGATGTATGTCGCATAACTTTATTAGGTGCAGGTTTTAAGCCAGATCAAGTTAAAAAAGAAGTTTTTGTTGCTGTAGAAGATGAAGTTGACGAAGATGATGCCACAGAAAAAGTAGTGGATAAAAATACCTACTCGGTTGTGTTGCATTTTAAAGGCAACGTACATCATTTATCTGTGCCTTGGCCTAAAAGGATTTTAGAGGTTGCTTTAGCTAATAAAATTGATTTGCCTTATAGTTGCAGTGGCGGCGTTTGCAGTACTTGTACAGCAACTTGCATTAGTGGTGGTGTGAGAATGGATTACAATGAAGTTTTAACTGATGACGAGGTTGCCAATGGTAGGGTTTTGGTTTGTACTGGGCATCCAACGGAGAATGGTACAACGATCACGTGGGGATAAATTTTGATTACTTCAAAGGTATAAATCATGCATGTCCCCCTTTGGAGGGGGTAAGGGGGAGGATTTCTAGGCCCCTAAGCTTCAGCCTAGCCTCGGCTCACCGCCGCCTAGGGGCTCTTACCTTTTTCTTGATAAAAAGGTAACCAAAAATCAAGGCTGCATCGAATTCGCTAAAAATCAAATCTCCGGATTGGAAATAAAAGAACTCGCTGCGCTCAAACAGCTTTTATTTCTAGCAATCCTACAAATTGATTTTTCACGCTAATTCAATGAGGCCAATTTCTGGATGCTTAACCTATAATGTTTTACAAAAATAATAGGCAATACTATGTGCCTATGTGGTAATACTAAATCCTTCTCTCCGGCAATGGCACAAAGTCGATTTCTCCTGGCACAGGTTTAAATTCTTGCTTTAACCATCTTTCTTTAGCTTCTTCAATTAATTCTTTGCTGCTGGCTACAAAATTCCAATAAATAAAACGCTCTTCTGGAAAAGCCTCGCCGCCAAAAATATAGATTGTGGTGTTTGCTTGCATGGTAAATTCACAAAGTGAACTGTCTTTTGCAACGAGTAGCTGTTTGGGCTCGAATGTATTTCCGTCGTTTTCAATAGCGCCTTCTAAAATATAAATGCCACTTTCTCCAAAAAGGTGTTCCCCAATTTTTACACTTGCTTGCGCTGTGCTTTTAAGTTCCAATAAATACATCGGACTGTAAACTGGAATTGGAGATTTTTTTCCAAAAGCTTCACCGGCTATTAATTTAAATTGTATTCCGTTTTCGTTCCAAATTGGTAAATCATCCGAATCTGCGTGATAAAATTCTGGTGCCATTTGCTCTAAATCTTTAGGCAAAGCAACCCAAATTTGTAAACCGTGTAACAACTTATTCGATTGCCTTAAATACTCAGGTGTTCGTTCTGAATGAACGATGCCACTTCCGGCTGTCATCCAATTTACTTGGCCGGGTTTAATTTCTATTTCTGTGCCCAAACTATCTTTGTGCATTATACTGCCCTCAAATAAATAGGTTAGGGTAGATAAGCCTATGTGTGGATGTGGAGGAACATCTAAATTCTCATGGTCGCTTAGCAAAGCTGGACCCATGTGATCAATAAAAGAAAACGGGCCAACCATTCTTTTTTCTCGGAATGGTAAGAGCCTGCCAACCATAAAATTGCCAATATTGCTTGGCCTTTCTTCAATAATGAGCTTAATATTCGACATCGGGATTTTTCTTTTAAAGATAATAATTTGATTTGTATAAATCTTTATCGTAATATTGCAATATTAAAATATACCAAATGGGAGCATCCAAAACTGAACATTTTACAACTAAGCAAAATGAAATTGCTGCAATTATGAAAGCCCTTGGTCATCCCGCTAGAATAGCCATAATTGATTACTTGTTAAAAGTAGACACTTGCATTTGTGGCGATATTGTAAATGAATTGCCATTGGCACAACCAACTGTATCACAACACTTAAAAGAACTTAAAAACGCTGGGTTAATTAAGGGAAATATAGAAGGCAATGCTATTTGTTATTGTATTAATGAAGAAACCTTCAACAAGTTTCAAAATTTCTTGTCAGATGTTTTTGGGAAAATAAACGCTCAAAAAAATAATTGTTGTTAAATCTAAACTATAAAGAAATGATTTTATCAGAAGTTAAAAACGTTTTAAACACAGTAGAAACTGTGAATTTTAAATTAGAAGATGGTACAATTGTGCCAGCACATTTTCATGTAACAGAAGTTGGCGCAGTGAGCAAACATTTTATTGATTGTGGTGGGGTAGAGCGAACAGAAAAAAGGGTGAACTTTCAATTATGGGATGCGAATGATTTTGAGCATCGTTTAAAGCCAACAAAGCTTTTAAATATTATTGCTTTATCAGAAAAGGTTTTAGGTTTAGAAGATTTAGAAATTGAAGTAGAATATCAAATTACAACAATAGGCAAATACAGTTTAAGTTTTGATGGCAAAGATTTCATTTTGGTAGATATGCAAACCGCTTGTTTAGCGACGGATTCTTGCGGTATTCCGCCAGAAAAACAAAAGATTAAATTGACCCAATTACCAACTGCAAATGCTTGCACTCCGGGCGGAGGTTGTTGTTAACAAGATATATCTAAAATTTATTTGTAATCTTTTATAGCATTACGATACCCAATCGAGTTGGGTATAACGAAAACTCCAAACAAAAAATATAACAATGAAAAAAGTATTGGTATTATGTACGGGCAACAGTTGCCGTAGTCAAATTGCAGAAGGTTATTTAAAACATTTTGCGAATGGAAATGCAGAAATTTATAGTGCAGGAATTGAAACGCATGGTGTAAATCCGAGAGCGATTGAAACCATGGCTGCTGATGGAATAGATATTTCAAATCATACCTCAAACAATATCGATGAATATACTGGTATCGATTTTGATTACGTAATCACAGTGTGCGACAATGCCAAAGAAAACTGTCCATATTTCCCTACCAGAGCAGTAAAACTACATTACAATTTCCCCGATCCTGCAAAAGCAAAAGGAACTGAAGAAGAGATTAAAGCAGAATTTGCCGAGGTAAGAAACATGATTAAAGCTTACACTTCTGATTTTGTAAATGAGTATTTAAATAAATAGCATGTCTGCAAATAATTGTGCTCCCGTAGTTGAACGAAAAAAACTTAGCTTTTTAGATCGATTTTTAACGCTATGGATTTTTTTAGCTATGGCAATTGGTGTTGGTATTGGTTTCATTTTTCCAGCATCGGCAGCATTTATCAATTCATTTTCTAGTGGTTCAACAAATATTCCATTAGCAATTGGTTTAATTTTGATGATGTATCCGCCTTTGGCAAAAGTGAAATACGAAAACTTAGGACAAGTATTTAAAGACACAAAAGTTTTAACCACTTCTTTAGTTGTAAATTGGATTATTGGCCCCACATTAATGTTCTTTTTGGCCATTTTTTTCTTGAAAGATTATCCAGAATACATGGTTGGTTTGATTTTAATAGGCTTAGCTCGTTGTATTGCAATGGTAGTAGTTTGGAACGAACTGGCAGAAGGAAACAGAGAATACGCAGCCGGCTTAATTGCCTTAAATAGTATTTTTCAAGTTTTATTTTACAGTGTGTTTGCCTATATTTTTATTACAATTTTACCGCCATTTTTTGGTTTAGAAGGATTAGCTGTAGACATTTCAATGGGTCAAATTGCAGAAAGTGTAGGCATTTATTTAGGTATACCTTTTGCCATGGGATTAGTTAGTCGTTTTGTGCTTATAAAATTAAAAGGCGAGGAGTGGTTTAACACTAAATTTGTGCCTCTTATTTCTCCAATTACCTTAATAGCTTTGCTTTTTACCATTGTAATTATGTTTAGTTTAAAAGGAGAGTTAATTGTTCAAATACCGATGGATGTGGTAAGAATTGCTATTCCTTTAGTCATATATTTCGCCATAATGTTCGTATTTAGCTTTTTCGCAGGGCGATATTTTGGCGCAGATTACTCAAAAAGTACGGCGATTGCATTTACTGCTACTGGTAATAATTTTGAATTGGCCATAGCAGTTGCCATTGGTGTGTTTGGTATTAACTCCGGACAAGCATTTGCTGGTGTAATTGGTCCTTTAGTAGAAGTACCGGCTTTAATTGCATTGGTAAATGTAGCTTTTTGGTTCAGAAAAAAATATTTTGAAGCAAAAAGTTAACCGCTCTCGTTAATAATTTTTTGTACTTTTGCCATGTAATGCAAATCATCAATTGTTCATCTTCTCCGGTTACACCACCTTGATTAAATTTTAAGGCATTTTTTAAAACCAATTTACTTGGTTAATTCTTAGTATAGCGATGTTTCGCTTTCATTCCTTAATTTTTTAATATTTAGAAGATGAAATTAACTTTCAACTTATTCGATTTTACTCAAAAAGTAGATTATAAAAAAGAGATTCTGGCTGGTTTAACTGTAGCCATGACCATGATTCCCGAATCACTATCGTTCGCAATTTTAGCCGGATTTTCTCCCTTAACTGGTTTATATGCCGCGTTTATTATGGGCTTGGTAACTGCCATATTAGGTGGCAGACCGGGTATGGTTTCTGGTGGTGCTGGTGCAACGGTGGTAGTTTTAATTGCCTTAATGCAATCAAACGGTATAGAATATGTTTTTGCCGCGGTAGCCTTGGCAGGCTTAATTCAAATATTGGTTGGTATTTTTAAGTTCGGTAAATTTATCCGGCTGGTGCCGCAACCTGTAATGTTTGGCTTTGTAAACGGGTTAGCGGTTATCATTTTCATGTCGCAGTTATCGCAGTTTAAAGTTCAGGGAACAGAAACTTGGCTCTCTGGCTCCCCATTGTACATCATGTTAGGTTTGGTTGCTTTAACCATTTTAATTGTTATTGGTTTCCCGAAAATTACAAAAGCAGTTCCTGCATCGTTGGTTGCCATTATTGTAGTTTTTGCTATTGTTGCAGGTTTTGGTATCCACACTAAAACAGTAAGTGATATTGCTTCAGTTGCCGGCGGATTTCCTCCTTTTCATGTACCAGATATACCCTTCACATTTAATGCTTTAAAAATTATTTTTCCTTATGCTCTAATTATGGCTTGCGTTGGTTTAACCGAAGGTTTACTTACCTTGAACTTGGTTGATGAAATTACAGCAACCAAAGGGAACGGCAATAGAGAATGTATTGCACAAGGTGGAGCCAATATTTTAAATGGTTTCTTTTTTGGTATGGGCGGTTGCCCGATGATTGCTCAAACTTTAGTTAATCTGTCAGCAGGTTCAAGAGCTCGTTTATCGGGTATTATTGCAGCATTAACCATATTGCTTATTATTTTGTACGGAGCACCAATTATTGGAAAGTTACCTATGGCGGCACTGGTAGGTGTTATGATGATGGTTGCCATCGGTACATTTGAATGGGCTAGTTTTAAAATCATCAACAAAATGCCAAAACACGATATTTTTGTTGGGATTTTAGTCGCCGTAATTACTGTTTTACTTCACAATTTAGCCTTGGCCGTCTTAATCGGAGTAATTGTCTCAGCATTGGTTTTTGCTTGGGAAAGTGCCAAAAGAATTCGTGCAAAAAAATACATTGATGAAAATGGCGTTAAACATTATAAAATTTTTGGTCCCTTATTTTTTGGTTCAACTACTGCTTTTGCAGAAAAGTTTGATGTGGTTAATGACCCTTCAGAAATTATAATCGACTTTAAAGAGAGTAGAATTAACGACATGAGTGCAATTGATGCGGTACATAAAATTACCGAGCGATATGCCAAAGTTGGTAAAACTGTACGTTTGCGTCACTTAAGCGCAGATTGCAAAGCGCTGTTAAAAAACGCCGAAGGAATTATTGAGGTGAATATTATTGATGATCCGACTTATAGGGTTGCAACTTCACCCCGTTAATATAACCGTCATTTCGAACGAGTTCTTCACGAGGAGAAATCTGTAAGTTCATAGCTATTAACAACAGATTTCTCCTTTTACGTCGTTCGAAATGACGGAAAAGAGTTAAGCCTTTGGCTCCACCAAACCAGGTACTTCAACCATTTCGTTTACATCTGCTTGGTAATCTACACCATCAACATCAAAACCAAATAAGTTTAAGAAATCTTTTTTGTAGCCAGCTAAATCGCCAGTTTCTGGTAAAGTTTCAGTTGTGGCGTTTTTCCAAAGTTCTGCAACTTTAGCTTGTACATCAGGTTTCATTTCCCAATCATCAATTCTAATTCTGCCTTTTTCATCAACAGGTACAACATCACTTACGTATAATCTATCGGCAAATAAACGTTGAATTTGCTCAATACAACCTTCATGTATGCCATCTTCTTTCATAATTTTGTATAAGAAAGAAATATATAATGGAATAACCGGAATTGCCGAACTTGCTTGCGTAACCAATGCTTTATTAACCGAAACATAAGCTTTACCATTTACTTCGGTTAATTTATCGGTAATGGTAAAAGCAGTGGCTTCTAAATGATCTTTTGCTCTGCCAATTGTACCTTTACGGTAAACAGCTTCTGTTACAGCAGGGCCGATATATGAATAAGCAACAGTAGTAAAACCATCTGCTAACAGATTTTCTGCTTTTAAAGCGTCAATCCACATTTCCCAATCTTCGCCACCCATTACGGCAACTGTATTTTCAATTTCTTCTTCGTTAGCAGGCTCAATAGATACTTCAGAAACAATTCCGGTATGAAAATCAACCGTTTTGTCGCTAAAAGAACCACCTATAGGTTTTAAAACTGAACGATGGGTTACGCCAGTTTTTGGGTTAGTTCTTACAGGAGATGCTAAACTGTAAATTACCAAATCAACCTGCCCTAAATCAGCTTTAATTAAATCGATAGTTTGTTGTTTTACTTCGTTAGAAAACGCATCGCCGTTAATACTTTTAGCATATAAACCGGCTTTTGTAGCTTCAGTTTCAAAAGCAGCGGTATTGTACCAACCCGGAGAAGCTGTTTTGCCTTCTTTTGGTGGTTTTTCGAAATAAACACCAATTGTTGCAGCTTCAGAACCAAACGCACTTGTAATTCTCGATGCCAAACCAAACCCAGTTGATGCACCAATTACTAAAACTTTCTTTGGTCCGTCAATTGGTCCTTTTGCCTGTATATAGTTAATTTGATTAATTATGTTTTGCTCACAACCTTTCGGATGCGACGTTAAACATATAAATCCTCTCATTCTAGGTTCAATAATCATAATACGCTTAAAGTAATTTAATTTATAACCTCAAAACTATTCTTAATTTCCTTGCATTCCAAATTTTGTTGGTTTATTGATGGCATTAGTTTCCCGATAAATCGGGATTTCGCTTCGCTCAACATTTGTATCATTAGTTCAGTTGTTCATTGGTATTTATCCAATCGGTTAGCGACTCACCGACAGACGATTTTAAGGTTAGAAAAGCAAAATCCGTTTTCATAGCAAATGGTAGTCCCGCCCTCGCTTCAATCTTTTTGTTTTAATAAAACTTACGAAGTCTCTTGAAAGCGCTTTAAAGACTTCGTAAGTTTAAAACAAAAAGTATATTCGCTAAGTCGGGTTTAGTTAACAAAAGCTTTTGCAACTATTTAAGGTTGCAGTTTGGCTGTGGATTGCAAATCCACCGATATTCATTCGAGATTACAAATCTCGAATAGCGGAATAGCAAAATAGCAAAGCAAAACAGCTAATTACAAATCTCGAATAGCAAAAATAGCAAACTCGAATACCAAATATGTAAGCTTGAAATCATTGCCGTTGGCTTTAGCCAACGGAATTAAAAGAAACAAAATCGGCTTTAGCCAAATAGCTTGTTGAAAGGTTTTTCCCAATTTGCAAATGCTTTGTATAATAAACCGGATGGAAGCGGAAATACTTTTACCAAGTCTCCGCCGAGGCGGAGACTTGGTAAAAGATTGGAGCAAACAGCCGGGCTGTATTTGCCGAAAAGCACTGAAGCACCTTTTCTTATCAAATAATTACACCCAAGCTTTGACAATTTTTGGCAACTTGTATAGAACTTTGTCAAAGCTTTAAACCATTTTTAAAGGTTGTTAAGAATGACAAGAAAACAACATTTTAACTATTGAACATCAATAGCTTTTGTGCTTTAAATTCGTTATTTTTGCAGGCTGTTTTTTAATACCGAGAACCCCGAAATTTATGAGCGAAAAGAACATTGACCTAGGCGAACAAAAAGATGTAGAAGTGTATGGTGCCAGGGTGCATAATCTTAAAAATATTGATGTTAGTTTCCCTCGAAACAAGCTTGTTGTTATAACGGGTTTAAGTGGCAGTGGCAAATCTTCTTTGGCTTTTGATACCATTTACGCCGAAGGGCAACGCCGTTACATGGAAACATTTAGCGCCTACTCTCGTCAATTTATGGGTGGTATGGAGCGTCCTGATGTGGATAAAGTTTCAGGGCTAAGTCCGGTAATTGCCATTGAGCAAAAAACTACCAGTAAAAACCCACGCTCAACGGTGGGTACCATTACCGAAATTTACGATTTTATGCGTTTGCTTTACGCACGTGTTGCCGATGCTTTCTCATACAATACGGGTGAGAAAATGGAGCGCATGAGCGAAGACCAAATCCTTAAAAACATTTACAATAAGTTTGATGCCATGCCGGTAAATATTTTGGCACCGGTTGTTAAAGGTAGAAAAGGACATTATCGAGAGTTGTTTGAACAGATCCGCAAGCAAGGTTATGTTAAGGTAAGGGTAGATGGAGAGATTAAAGATATTACTGCGAAAATGCAGGTCGATAGATACAAGATACATGATATAGAAATTGTTGTTGATCGTTTAATTATAGACGATAAAGACCATAAACGTTTATTAGACAGCATACAAACTGCCATGCGTTTGGGTAAAGGCATTATTAAAATTAGCGATAAGGATAATAATGTAGCTCACTTTAGCAAGTTTTTAATGTGCCCAACAACGGGTATTTCTTATGATGAACCACAGCCAAACAGTTTCTCGTTTAACTCGCCATATGGTGCTTGTGAGCGTTGCGATGGTTTGGGTTATATTTTTGTGGTTGATAAAGAATCGGTAATGCCGAATATGAAACTGAGCATTATTAACGGTGGTTTAGCGCCGCTTGGCGAGTACCGCGATGTTTGGATGTTTCAGGTGTTAAAAGCCTTGGCTAAAAAATATAATTTCTCGCTTTCTACACCGCTAGAAAAGTTGGGAGATGATAACATTAACATTATTTTAAATGGATCTGCAGAATTATTAAGTGTTGCAGTAGAATATAATAAGTGGAACGTTCAAAACTATCAAATTACTTTTGATGGTATTATTAAACTTCTAGAAGAGCAACAAGATAAAAGAAGCGATACAGAGAACGCCAATGACATGGATTCTTTCCGCAAGTTACACACTTGTCCGGTGTGCAATGGCGCTCGTTTAAAGAAAGAAAGTTTGCATTTTAAGGTTGATGGGAAAAATATTTTCGAATTGGCAGAAATGGATATTCTTTCGCTTAAAACTTGGTTTACCGATGTTGAGGAAAGATTAAATGAACGTCAAAATACCATTGCTAAAGAAATTTTAAAAGAGATTAGAGCTCGTATTGGGTTTTTAACCGATGTGGGTTTAACTTATTTGGCTTTAGACCGAACTGCTCGTACACTTTCTGGTGGCGAGGCACAACGTATTCGTTTGGCAACGCAAATTGGCTCGCAATTGATGAATGTAATGTACATTTTAGACGAGCCAAGTATCGGTTTGCACCAAAGGGATAATGAGCGATTAATTGGCGCTTTAAAAAATCTTCGCGATTTGGGTAACACCGTTTTAGTGGTAGAACACGATAAAGATATGATTTTAGAGGCCGACCACGTTATAGATGTTGGTCCGGCGGCGGGTGTACACGGCGGACAAATTGTTGCCCAAGGTACACCAGCAGAGATTTTAAAATCGGGTACTTTAACTGCATCTTACTTAAATGGAGTAAAAGGCATTGAAGTTCCGAAAAAACGCAGAAAAGGAAACGGGCATAAATTATCAATCATAAAGGCAACCGGACATAATTTAAAAGAGGTTTCGGTAGATTTCCCTTTAGGCAAATTTATTGCCGTAACGGGTGTTTCTGGTAGTGGCAAATCGAGTTTAATCACCGAAACTTTATATCCTATATTAAACCATCATTTTTTTAGAGCGAAAAAACATCCGCTTCCTTATGGTAAAATTAATGGATTAAAAGAAATTGATAAGGTAATTGAAATTGACCAAGCGCCAATTGGCAGAACGCCAAGGTCTAATCCTTCTACTTACACTGGTGTTTTTTCTGATATCAGAAACTTGTTTGTAATGTTACCAGAGGCGAAAATCAGAGGTTACAAACCTGGTCGTTTCTCATTTAACGTAAAAGGCGGTAGGTGCGAAACTTGCCAAGGTGCGGGTATGAAGGTAATTGAAATGAATTTCTTGCCAGATGTTTCGGTGCCATGCGAAGAATGTGGGGGTAGAAGATACAATCGTGAAACTTTAGAAGTTCGTTACCGCGGCAAATCTATTAGTGATGTTTTGGACATGAGCATTGAAGAAGCTTGTGCTTTTTTTGATCAAATGCCTGCAATTTACCGTAAAATTAAAACATTAAACGATGTTGGCTTAGGTTACATTCGTTTGGGGCAATCGTCTACCACTTTATCTGGAGGCGAAGCACAACGCGTAAAATTAGCCACCGAACTTAGTAAAAAAGATACTGGGAAAACCTTCTATATTTTAGATGAACCTACCACAGGTTTGCATTTTGAAGATATTAATGTGTTGTTAGGTGTATTAAACGAGTTGGTAGAAAAAGGAAATACCGTTTTGGTGATTGAGCATAACTTAGATGTGGTTAAAGTAGCCGACTGGGTAATTGATTTGGGCGAAGAAGGTGGCGCAGGTGGTGGTAGAATTATTTTCGAAGGTACACCAGAGGGATTAATCCAAAATCCGATTAGTTTAACAGGTAAGTTTTTGAAAAAGGAGATGGAGGGGTAGTTTATGTGCGTCATTGCGATCCGCCGCGGCGGAGAAGCAATCTTAAAGCGGTAGTCTGTAAATTAAATAAATATTAGAAAAGCAAACACAGAAGCCCGATTAATGTTAGTCGGGCTTTTTGCTACAATCTTTTTACCCTTAAATCCCTTAAAGGGGACTTGTAAAAAGGATTTTCGCGACAATCCCGTTTAAGTTAACTCAGTCTCGTGCTACTAACTTCCAAAAATCGCCTATGCTAATTTTGGATTAAGAATGCAATGATAATAATTTCGAGATTGCAAATCTCGAAGAGCAAAAGATGGAAGGATAGATCTTGTACGTTATTGCCAGCTAGACTGGAAATCGTAATGCATTTGTTTTACTTATAATTGGTACGAGTTAAAAACTCGAACCAGTTGGGTCGTATTTTCGCGTCATTGCCAGCTCAACTTGCAATCGTAATGCATTTTTGTATAGGTATGAGTCAAAAAACTCGCACCAGCAATGAGAATTGATAAAGTGGATTTGAAATCCACTATTATTTTAAGTCCGAGATACACTTCGCTTAACATCTCGAACAGCATTAATCTACTTAATTATCTTCTAATTTAAGAAAGTATAATTTGGCCGCTTCAGTAAGTTCATCATCTAAATTCGAGTCAATAGAGAAAGAATACAAAATCCATTTGCTATCTGGTTTATAAAACTTGAAGATAAATCTCATTGGCTGCCTGTCGTATTTCACCATATAAGAGTGTAGTACAAAACTTTCAGATAGTGTTTTTTTTGTTATGAGTTCATAACCATAATATTTTCCTACATAATCAACAGTATAACTACTCACTTCTTTTTTAATGTTTTCAATTCCATCTCTTATCCTTGTCGTCCAAGGGTTAGTGGCATAAAGGTCGTCTATTGCCTTGCCTGAGTTTTCGGTATAGCCTTTAAAAAAGGTCTTAACTAGTTCATCAGGGCTAGTTTGAGCGTAAGTGGTTACTGAAAAAACAGAAAATAAAAGGAGAAGTAAAAATTTGTTCATGTTTATTTTGATTTTTTAAATCTAATATATGATAATTTTATATTTTTCCTTTTAAAAATTGTATTACCAATTTTCGCTCTTCGAAATGTTCTGAAAGGCATCTCGAAGAATTGATAAAGTGGATTTGAAATCCACTATTATTTTAAGTTCGAGATGCGCTTCGCTTAACATCTCGAAAAGCATTAAGTAGAAAATTGCAGTCTCTACTTAAACTGGCTCAAATTGACTTGGATGTACAATTGAAACATACCTTCCGTGGTGGCTTACAGATGCTGGACAAAATTCCTCAGTAAGCAAATCTTGTACAGTTGGAAGATTAGCTTCATTTTTTAGGAGCATAAAATGATGTGAAAGTTTGTTGAAATCTTCGATATAAGCAGCAGAGCTATGAAATAGATATGACTCAATTTTGCGCTTGTGTTCAGATATTGCAGTTGTATTAATATAATCTTCAGTTATTTCGCTCACTGTTTCAACATTAAATTCTTCAAAAACAACTTTTCCTTTACACGAAGATTGTTGTAAATCAAATGAGCATTTAAAACTTTTAGGTCGGTAAAATCTTTCTCCAATCAGAGGGCTCACAACTTTATAAGCGGCCTCTTTCATGCTCCATAAAAGCCAAACCATTTGATCTTGGTTTGTAGCATTTAAAATTAGCTCTTGCTCCTGCGAAGTAAAGATTTTTTGCAAATACCCTTTCCTCCGCCAATTGCCTTGTTTGGCAGCTAATTGCAAATCAACAATGTCATTACCCAGCATTAGCAGCTAATTTTTCTTCAATAATGGCAATGGTGGCTTTAACATTGAGCATTTTAGCCATCGAATCGTTATCAATTTCAATGTTAAATTTTTCCTCAACGTCTAAAATAATATCAACCAAATTGGCAGAATTGATTTTCAGATCAACTAAAAAATCGGTATCCTCATTAATACTGGTTAGCGCATCTTTGTTTTCGGTATATGGCGTAATGATTTCTTTCAAATCATCGATCATTTGTTCCTTATTCATTATCGTATCTTTTTAAAATCACACAAGCATTTACATCACCAAAACCAAAATTTGCTTTCGCTACAACAGAAACGCGTTGATTGATCAATTGAGTTGGCACGCAACTTTTATCAATTATCTTTTCAATATCAGGATTTAAATCTTCACAATTTACATTCGGGAAGATAAAATTTTCATGTAATTGCATAACAGCAGCTACACATTCGATACTTCCAGCAGCGCTTAAAGTATGGCCGATCATTCCTTTTATACCATTGATATACGGAAATTCTTTACCATCACGATTTAAAGCTTTTGCCCAATTTTCAATTTCTAAAGCGTCCTTCGCAGTAGCAGTTAAATGGCCACTTATCAAATCAATTTCATTTGCGTTAATCTGAGCATTTTTAAGCGCATTTTTTATGCAATGTTGTACCGCAGTTGGGTTTGGAGCAGTCATGGTACCTAAACCGCGTTGGCCGCCAGAGTTTACATTGCCACCCAAAATTTCAGCATAAATTTTAGCGCCTCTTTTCAAAGCATGGCTTAATGATTCTACAACCAAAGCACCAGCGCCACTACTCGGTACAAAGCCGCTGGCATTGGCACTCAACGGCCTGCTACCTTTTTCTGGCTCGTTATTATGTTTGTAAGTACAAACTTTCATGGCATCAAAACCACCCCAAATATATGGCCCGCTATCGCTAGTACTACCAGCAAGCATACAAGTTGCCTGGCCTGATTTTATTCTTTCGTAAGCCATCAATAAACTTTCAGTTCCCGTAGCACAGGCCGATGAATTAGTGGTTACTTGATTACCCAAACCAATCTTTCCACTTAAATAAGCTGTAACTCCACTCGCCATAGTTTGCGAAACTACCGTGCTGCCTAATCTTTTAACTTGCAGTTCATCAATTTTGTAAATTGCTTTTCTAAATTTATCAATACCTGAGGTACCCGTGCCGAAAATAGCGCCATAATCGTAAAACGGTTCATCACTTTCATTTAAAGCTAGTTCGGCATCTTTCCAAGCATCCATGCCAGCAATTACGCCATACAAAATGCCTGTACTATCTAAATTTTTAAGTTCGAGTTCTGTAAAGTAGTTTTGAATTCTTTCTGCAGAAAGAACAGGTTTTCCAGAAATCTGGCAAGAGAAATTAAGCGCTGCCAGTTCTTCATCAAATTTAATACCTGATAAGCCGCTTTTTATGGCATTTGTAAAGTCGGGTAGGTTATTCCCATTGGGAGCAACTACACCTAAACCCGTAATTACAACTCTATTGTCCATTACTTTTTTCGATTATCATTCCTGCTATTTCGCCCTTGCAAACAATCTCTCCAGCTTCGTTTTCCATCCTCACTTCACATTTTAATTTATTGAATCTAAAATACTTTTTCTCGCTAAAAACAGTTACTTTTTCTGAAGGATAAACTGGTTTTAAAAATTCAATATTGGTTGAAGTCATGGCGATGGTTAAGTTTTTTACCATATCTCTTAAAAGAAAAATGCCTAAGCAAGCTAAACCTATTTGTGCCATGGTTTCGGTTAAAATCACCCCTGGTGTTACCGGAAAATCTTTAAAATGTCCTTTGTAAAAATCTAAATTTTTATCATATGTAAAGCAACCTATTGCTCCATTTTCATCAATTTCAATAATCTCATCTACAAAGAGAAATGGCTTTGTGTAGGGTAGGAGTGCTAATATTTCTGGATGATTTTTTACCATTTCAATAACACACGTTGAGCAGAAAACCCTGGTCCGAAACTCAGCATTAAACCATAATCGCCTTGCGTAATTGCTGTATCCATAAACCTTTCTAACACATACAAAACTGTGGCGCTAGACATGTTTCCATACAGCCTTAAAATCTCTTTGGTATCATTAATGTTTTTGCCCAAATCGCTAAACAGGCTTTCTACCAATTGCACAATTTTTTTTCCCCCTGGATGAAAAATAAGGTGATTAATATCTGCAATTGTTAAAGAGTTTTTTGCCAAAAATGGATGGATGATTGCTGGGAAATTATCAGAAATTGTTTCTGGTACAGCAACCTCTAAAACCATTTGCAAACCTGTGTTGGTCATTTTAAAACCCATCATCTGCTCTGCATCATAAAAGTGGTACATTTCTTCAGCTACAATTTCTGGGCCTTGTTCATCTTCATAAGAACTAAGCAAAACACAGGCGGCGCCATCTCCAAAAATGGCAGCACTCACAATGTTGGCCATGCTAAAATCATTCAATTGAAATGTTGCGGTTGGCGATTCTACAGCGATAACAGCAGCTCTTTTATTTGGATTAGCCTTCAAAAAATTCTTCGCATAAATAATTCCAGAAATACCTGCGGCACAGCCCATTTCGGTTACGGGTAAACGAACAACATCTTGTTTTAACTTGAGTTTGTTAATCAGGTAGGCATCTAATGAAGGGATCATGATACCGGTACAACTTACCGTGATGATGTAATCTAAATCAGTAGGTAACCAGTTCGCTTTTTCAAGAGCAGACCGCAATGCAGCTTCACCCAATTTTATGCCTTCCCTGATGTAAATATCATTTCGTTCTTCGAAACTTAAATCGCTAAAAACCTCTTCGGGCGACATGAAGGAGTAGCGTCTGTCTACCGATGCACCTTCGAAAATTTTCTTCACTTTTTTAATGAAACGCCCATCCTGATCTTTTAACCAAATATCTAAAAACGGCATAATTTCGGCAGTCGCTCTAGAATATTCTGGTAAGGCTTTGCTCACTGCTTTTATTTTTACACTCATTCGGTTTTAATTATCCATTGGTAACGAAATGCCCATTTCCATTTAATAGAACAGTTTTTTAGCTGCAGTTGTTTACTATATAATTGCAAATCGGCTTTTTTAAATCCCCTTAATATCGAAACTAAACCATCTTCTTTAGACATGTGGTTTAAACCGAAAACAAAACATAATCCGATAAATAAATAATAAGCCAAAGCGCTTCTTTGCAAATCGTTAATTACTATACCTAGGCTTGCTGCTTTTTTAAATCTATTAAGCAAATCTATAATTTCCTGGTCTTTAAAATGATGTAATGTTAAGGTACATAAAATGATATCACAATTTACAATTTCATCTTTAAAAATATCTTCACATTGATAACTGATGTTTTGATAATTAACCGAGAGCTGCTTTGCATGATTAATGGTGAATTGATTGGCATCCACACCAATCAGCTCAAAATTTAATTGTTTTTGTTTAGCGAAATCTGCTAAAATTCGCAACATATCGCCATTTCCACAGCCAATATCTACAATTCTTATCCTTCGGTTTTTATCAATGCCGCTGAGCAATTTTTTCACCCCATCAATCGTTACCGAATTGCCGCCCAAAAGTTTGTTAATACTGGCCAATTTATCCAAAGCATCTCTTAAAATCTCACCTTCCATGGCAAAATCATCCATCATTTCTGGGGCTTCACTTCTTTTACTGGTATCTATGGGCATTTAATTAGGGATTGAAATTTGATCACCATGTGTTTTTTTTATGATTTGATTGAGCAAAAACGGAGCTTTGGTTACAGCAGAAATTAAAAAATTTGTTGTTTTTTGGTTTCTAAACAGCGTTGATAAAATGTTACCCATTTTTAATCTGCTATTAAAACTTTGTCCCCATAATTTCTCATAGTTGCTTTCCATTTCGGATCTGGTTATTTCTCCATGTGCAAATTGAACCATTAATTCTGATGCAATTTTTGCTCCATGTATGGCCATGGCCATTCCATTTCCACAAAGTGGATGAATTAATCCTGCACTATCACCAATCATTAACATATGATTTTCGATTTTGCTTTTTTTAGCAAAAGAAACCTGACTAATTGTTAATGGTGTTTCGAATAAAGCTTCACTTTGCTCAAAAATCTGTTTTAGATTTTGATTTTTATAAAGCACTTCTTTCTGGTAGGCATCGATATTTTTATACTTTTTAAATGAGTTGTAATCTGCCAAATAACAGATGTTTAATTTTTGATTTTCTACCATAGAAACACCACAATATCCGCCGTTAAAATGATGCAAAGCCACTACATCTTTTGGAAAATTGCCTTTGTAATGCGCTTTAACAGCTAAATAGTAAGATTTTTTTTTGATGAAAGGACGGTCTAGCTTCACGTCTAAACTTGATCGTTTACCATAAGCGCCAAAAACTTCCTTTGCTGTATGCTGCTTTCCTGATAAGGTAGAAATTTCAAATACTTCATCTTTAAAAAACACATCAGTTACAGTATCGATCATTACCTTAACTCCACTTTTGATCAGTTGTTGGTATAGAAAATAATCTAACTCATACCTGCTAATGCCAAAACCACCCAAAGGCAATTCGGTAAAAATGCTTTTGCCATAAACCGTGCTTAACTGTAATTTGTTGATAGCAGTGGCAGATAGGCTACTCATATCCAAACCCAACCAGTTTAAATAAGGCAAAACTTCGTTAGATATATATTCTCCACAAACTTTGTGGTGAGGATATGTTTCTTTTTCGATAAGAGTTACGCTCAATCCGGCTTTATTTAGATTTAAAGCAGCGGTTAAACCCGCCAAGCCGCCACCAATAATTAAGATATCTACATCGTAAAGCATAATTACTAAATGTAAATTAAATTAATTGTAACGTAATATTGTTTTAATCAGATTGCAAATGTTTTACAAAACAAAAAGCCATCCCGATTTTATCAGAATGGCTTTCTTAACTTAAAATTGCTTTAATTTAAATTTTGATCATTTGTTGCCAATTTACTGTCGCGGGTATTTTTTTGCACAGTTATAGCACCAAAAAGTGCGAGTAAAAATGCGAAGGCATAAAAACCTTTCTCACTGGGCAAAAGTTCTGCATTCCACAAACCAATTACCAATAAAGTAATGGTTAAAAGTGTGCTAAACCAACTAATACCGTAGTAAATTTCGGTTACGGGTATACCTTCTAATTTATCTCTTACTGCTTTTTGTAAAGATATTACGGCAAAAAGCCCAAACATCAATACGGTAAAATAATAACCTTTTTCGTTCAATTCCATATCAGAGCGCCAAAGCCCAATAATATAGCCAATCATGCCAATTCCTAAAGCTATCCATGCGGCTGCTATGAATGCGTTTGATGGTTTTTGAATCATCGTTTTAAAATTTGGTTTTAGATCTATTAATTAAAAATGAGACTTAAAGCATGCCCAATTGTTACGTTCATATCAAATAACTACGTTTAAGCGAAACAAAAATTAGCTTGTTTACATTTAATGAAGAGTTTAACTTAACTTAGCTTTATGCAAAAAATACTTACTGCTGCACAAATGCAAAATGTTGATGCTTATACCATTAAACAAGAAAATATTAATTCGATTGATTTAATGGAGCAGGCAGCAGGTGCATTTGTAAACGCTTTTGAAGCTGAATGTAAAGAGCTAAATACAAGCATAGTTATTTTCTGTGGGCAGGGTAATAATGGCGGAGATGGACTAGCGATAGCTAGATTGTTATTGGCTAAAAACTATAAAAATATATCAGTTTTTCTAACTCGTTTTGGTGGTAAGCAAAGCGATGATAATGTGGTTAATTTAAAACGTTTGCAGGAGACGGGATTACCTGTTGAAGAAATAAATGAGGTTAATGAAATAGAAATTATCGAACCTGATCTCATAATCGATGCCATATTAGGCTCTGGATTAAACAAGCCATTAACAGGTAAATATGCGGCTTTAGCCAAGCTGATAAATGATTTTCATGTTAGAGTTATTGCTGTAGATGTACCAACTGGTTTCAACAGCGAGGGCGAAATACCGCTAAATTATATTGGAGTGAAAGCCGATTTAGCAATCTCCTTTGAGCTTCCTAAAATTAACTTTTTCTTTCCAGAATCTACTGTTGCTTTAGAACGATTTCAGGTTGTTGATATTGGTTTAGATAAAGATTTTATCAATTTACAGTCGACTGATTTTAAATTAGTTGAGCATTTTGATGCAGTCAAATCTATTAAACCAAGAGCAAACTTTACGCACAAGGGCACTTATGGGCATGCATTAATTATTGCTGGTAACACCAATACCATGGGTGCAGCTTTGCTATCTGCAAGTGCTTGCTTACATAGCGGTGCCGGTCTAACAACAGTTTGTTTGCCACAAAGTGGATTAACTGCATTAAACATGATGTTACCAGAAGCGATGGCTTTGCCTCGTGAAAAATATTTTGAGGCAAAGAATTTTGATAAGTATTGTGCCGTAGCTATAGGATCAGGATTAGGAACTGAACGTGAGCAAATGGCGCTTTTAGAAATTGCTATTGATGCTAATAAGCCTTTAGTAATTGATGCAGATGCTTTAAACTTGCTGAGCAACAGAAAGGATTTATTGACCAAATTGAGGCCAAATGCAATTTTAACTCCGCATATAAAAGAGTTTGATCGATTGTTTGGAGAGCATAAGAATTGGTGGCAAAGAGTAGAAACCGCAAAAGCAAAGGCCAAAGATTTAGCTCTGATTATCATTCTAAAAAACCAATATACTTTTATTTGTATGCCAACTGGCGAGGTATACATTAACCAAACTGGCAACCCAGCAATGGCAAGTGGTGGTATGGGAGATGTATTAACTGGGCTTTTGGTTTCTTTATTAGCACAAGGTTACGATGCACAGGAAGCCGCAATTTTAGGGGTTTACTTGCATGGAAAAGGTGGAGATGACTTAGCTGAAGAAAGTTATTTCATCACCGCATCACAAGTTGCTTTACAATTACCTAAAACGATAAAAACGTTAATGGATTAATTTTTTGCACCTGCACAGAAAACTTTGTGATGTGCAATGTTTTAAGTTAACTAGACCTGATAGGAGCGGCATCTCCCGAATCTTTATCGGGAATATAGCGTATAGCAGGACTACCATTAATAGTTGCAAAAATTTGCTTTTCAGAAGATTAGGATTAAAGCACCTCAAGGGGTTTGGGGTTAGATAGAAACACCACCCATTACCACCATTTTTTCCATGGTTGGGTTAACGCTACCGCCAACTGGCTCAATAGTAACTGCAAAAGCTTGTGCTTTCTCAATGGTTACCATTTGTTGTACAGCTTCTTTGGCATTTTCGCCAAATACACCTAAACTAACGGGTTTTCCATCTACCAATGCCCAAAGTTGGTACTCGTGGGTTTTATCAGTTTTTGGCAAATCCATCGCAGCGTGATTAATGAGGATGTTTTTATTGTTTTTATTCCAATAAACTAACATTTTAGCTTTTGGCGATGCTGCAACTCCAGCAAGTTTTATTGTAGTCCACTCATCGGTTTCAGTCATGTCTACACGGTTTTGTAAACCCGAATTATCAAACTCCAATTTATTAACAGTTCTGGCAAACTGCTCATTATTTGTGCTTAACGTAGCAATTTGCTCATTAGCAACACTTAATTTATTGTAAACATTATATAAGGCAACCACACTAACTACCAATAAAGCAATGCAAGCAACTAAGGCAAAACGTAAAGCCCTAACCTTACTATCATTTGCTTGTTGGTATAAAGGAAGTATTTTAGGCTCTTTTTCTGTTGAATTAATTTCAATTTCAGCTAAAATTTTAGCCTCCACATTTGCAGATGGTGCAATGGCATTTTCAAAAGCATAACTTTCCATAGCAAGCTCAATTGCAGTAATTTCTGCCTTTACTTCTGGGTGTTTTGCTGCCATAGCTTCAACTTCATTACATTCTTGTGCAGTTAACTGCCCTAAAACGTAAAGTTCAAGTATGCCTGATTCGATATATGCTTTAACTTCTTCCACCTCAATTAAATTTTTTCCTTAACTCTAAAATCGCCATTCTAACGCGTGTTTTAACGGTGCCTAATGGTAGGTTCAATTCTTCTGCAGCCTCTACATGCGTATATCCTTTAAAATATACCATGTCTAAAACGTCTTTAAAGTCTGGTTTTAAATTAACAACCAGTTCTTTTAAGCCCAAAGTATCCGCATTAAAACTTACCTTCTTTTGCTCGTCAATGAAACTTACGTTATTTTCTATGTCTTGGTTTTTGTTAGCGTTCTTAAAATCTTTAGACCTTAATTTATCAATAGACAAATTTCGGGCAATGTTCATCATCCATGTAAATAAACGGCCTTTAGATGGATCGTAACTGCCAGCAGAATTCCAGATTTTTAAAAAAGTTTCTTGTAATAGATCCTCTGCAACTTCGGTTTGAAGTACTATGCGAGAAATAACACCCATTAAAGCTCCAGAATACATATCGTACAATGCTTTGATTGCCACGGTGTCCTGACCTTTTAAGGCGCTAACCAGTTCTTCTTCAGATAGGGATATTTTTTTTGTTGTTGCCAAGTTTACGAATATACATAACTAAAACGCGTAAAAACAAATTTTGTTTGTTACAACGTAAAGTTTTAAAAATCAAATAAATGTTTTTCTGCATGGTAAGAAGATCTTACCAATGGACCGCTCTCTACATATCTTAATCCCTTAGCTAAGCCAATTTCTTTATATTTTGCAAATTGATCTGGATGTATCCAATCTACAACAGGGTGATGGTTACGAGTTGGCTGTAAATACTGTCCTAATGTTAAAATATGAACGCCGTTTGCAACTAAATCATCCATCGCTTCTAAAACATCATCTTCAGTTTCGCCAAGGCCTAACATAATACCAGTTTTAGTACGTAAGCCAAATTCAGAAATTCGTTTCAAAGCTTCCAAGCTTCTATCGTATTTAGCCTGTATGCGAACTTGTTTGGTTAAACGCCTAACGGTTTCAACATTATGGCTCATTACCTCTGGGCGCTCTTCTAAAACGCGGTACAAATTATCCCATTGACCTTTAAAATCTGGTATCAAAGTTTCTAAAGTTGTTTCTGGGCTTTCTCTGCGAATGGCCTGTAAAGTTTCTGCCCAAATAATTGAGCCACCGTCTTTTAAATCATCACGATCTACAGATGTAATAACGCAATGTTTTACATTCATCAGTTTTACTGAATTAGCAATTCTGTTTGGCTCATCAGTATCAACCGCTAAAGGCCTACCCGTTGCAACCGCACAAAAAGAGCACGAACGTGTACAAATGTTTCCTAAAATCATGAATGTAGCGGTACCTGCACCCCAACACTCGCCCATATTTGGGCAATTACCACTTTCGCAAATGGTGTGTAATTTATGGGTATCAACCAGACTTCGCACTTGGGCATATTCTTTACCAACTGGCAATTTAACCCTTAACCAATCTGGTTTGCGAGGTTTGTCTGTAACAGCAGCTACTACAGGAAGTTCAATCATGCTACAAAGTTACATATTAGGATTGAAATCTTACAACGTTGAAATGTTTAAAGGTTGTAATGTTTTTGCGCCAAAATAATGATTTGAAAAGCAGTTGTTGTTGCTAGTTTTAAAGTTAGTCCTTCTTTTCGTTACAATTTTTTGAAGCTGCGCAACAAAAAGATTTCCACTTCAATAAGGTTTAGAATTAAAAGATCTTGCTTTTAATTATGGTTGCAGGATGGGCTTAATGCTTGTGCTTAGGGTTTAAAAAAATCAAATGCTAGGTTACTGATTGAACAATCCGAGCTGCAAGCTCGAACTAACAAATAGGCGAAAAAGCTATTTTAATAAATCTTTAGCACCATTTAAAAGCTCACTACCTTGTTTTTTTAATTCTGTTTTACCTTTTTCAATAGTGTTGGCGTTAGTATAAGAACTTACCGAATTAGAAATGTTTTGCACTTTATGAATTGTAGCAAAAATTTCATCAATATGGGGTACATTATTTTGCTTGAGTACTTTCTCCCAATCTACTTTTGCCATTACGGCAATTACATATCTTGTGGCAATCTTACCTAAAAAAACTTTATCATAAACACCATTCAAAGCTTTATCTGCTTCGCGATCATTTACATAGGCAATTGTTTTTGCTAACGCATCATGTTCATTATCAGAAAGTAGTGGACTTTTGTTAAGTTTGGTTAAAGCGGCAACAGCTTTCTCTTTATCCTCTCTTTTTAAATATAGGTAACACTCTATCGCTAATGTTAATTCTGTTTCTAAACCCAACTTTTTGGTGTCTACAATAAATTTTTCAAAATCATTTAAAGCCCTTTCTTCATCTATTTGGCGCTCCATGCTAAGTCTGTCTAATCCTCTAAACAAATAATTCATGCTATGAAATGCTGTATGCGTTTGGCTATCACTTAAATTTCCCCAACCAAAAAATGCTTTGGTGTATGGCAAAGCAATGTTTTCATGTTTATCTAACCAATTGATATTTCTTGTAAGCCCATCTTCCGATAGGTAATATAAATTATTGCTGAAAAATAAAAAACCTCTAACAAATTCTAATAATGTTTTAATTTCATGATCGGGTAATTTTTCTGGTTGTGTTTTCGAACATTCATAAAGGGCATAAGGTTGGCCAAAACTTCTGGTGGCTAAAACAATAGTGCTTAATATCGCATGTTCTATATTTTGAGACTTGGTTTTTTCATTTCCATTTAAAAGTTCGAAGGTATTTCCAGAAGCACTTAAGTTATTAATTCCTTCAATTAGGGTCGGAAAAATATCCTCATCAGTTTCTTTTAAAAAGCTTTTTACAGCACGATAATCTTTATAAATCAGTAGGGCATCAATCGCAGAAATCTGCTCATTCGATTTAGTATCCACTTTGTGAAGTTTTCGCAGCAAATGATTACTATGAATTCTGAATTGTTGAAATGATTTGTCGGTGGTGTCTTTTACAGCAGCAGATCTTATGGCTATTTTAGCAAATTTGTAAAAAGTGATTTTATCATAATCTAAATTTTCTACTAATTTTTTCTGATCTAACTTTAAAAGTTCGGCGTCGGTTTCTGGTTTTGTGCAACCCAAAAAAAGAGATAATAAAAGAATTAAAAATGTCCCTTTGTAAGTCATATTGTATTATTTACAGCTTAAAAATCAGGGACGATTTAATGGTTTTAAAGGTATAAAATTTAATTAAATTTTAGCTCACAAATTGGGAAGCAGATCAAAACAATAAATAGACCATAATTGTATGTTTAAAGTATGATCAGATATATGAACTACCTGTTTAATCTTCATCGCGGAGAAGATAGCAAAGAGAAAACCTTACAAAATGTTAGAAATAACATCTCTTTTGCCGGAGCCAACTTGTGGATTTTAGCCTGTGCAATTTTAATCGCTTCGGTGGGTTTAAATGTAAATTCTACCGCCGTAATTATCGGTGCAATGTTAATATCGCCATTAATGGGGCCAATTGTAGGTTCAGGCTTTGCCTTAGGTACGTTCGATTTTGACTTGTTAAAAAAGGCGCTAAAAAATTTGTTGATAGCCACTTTAGCAAGTTTATTTGTGTCTACTGTTTATTTTTATGTAAGTCCATTTAAAGATGTGCAATCCGAATTATTGGCCAGAACTTCGCCAAATATTTATGATATTTTAATTGCTTTTTTTGGTGGTTTGGTAGGCGTCATTGCAGTTACCAGAGTAGAAAAGGGAAACCCAATACCAGGTGTGGCCATTGCAACAGCTTTAATGCCGCCACTTTGTACAGCAGGTTACGGAATTGCAACCGGACAACTTAATTTTTTTCTCGGAGCCTTCTTTCTTTATAGTATTAATTGTGTTTTTATCTGTATTGCTACTTACGTAATTGTTAAGTTTTTAAAGTATCCACCAAAAAAATTGGTAGATAAAAAGCATCAATTACAAGTAAAATATGCGATAACCATTTTAACAATCATAATGTTAGTACCTAGCACTTACTTTGCTTACTCGCTTTATAAAGAACAAAAATATATTCAGGCGGTAAATAATTTTATAAATGATGAATTGGTAGCTTCTGGAAATACCATCGTTTATAAAAAAACAGATTACAAAAGTAAAGTGCTTGAACTCGCTTTTTTAGATCACCGATTTACAGCGAAAGAAATAAAAGAATTGAATGAGAAAATGAAATTTTATGGCTTAAATCAAACTAAAATTGTGATTAAACAAGATTCAACAGATAACATCCAAGTTTTAAGAAATAGCATATTAAATGAAATTAAGGGAAAAGATGAAATGCTTGATGTAAACGAATCAAGAATAAAATTATTGGAAGCAGAGTTGGCAAAAAATAATTACAACAATGCGCAGATGCTAAATGAAGCAAAGATTATATTCCCAAGTATTTCCTCGATATCTATCGCTAATCACACATTTAATTATACAAAAGACAGCTCAGCTACTTTTCCTATTGCAGTTTATAAATCTAAAACTTCCTTAAAAAAACCTGATAAAGACAAATTTGAAAGTTGGTTAAGAGAACGTTTAGCGGTTCCAAAAGTATTAGTGCTAAGCGAATAGTAGTTCACAATTTAATAGTTACAACCTATTTTTAAAACCAATTATTTATATTTGCCCTATCTTCCCAAATATTAAATTTTGTAGCTCTGGTTTTTGAAAACAACCTTTTAAACAAAGGATAAGGAATGTTTTATGAGCAGAAATAAAAAGACGGTTGTAGAAACCGACGCTGATGTTATTTTAATAGGTGCAGGTATAATGAGCGCCACCCTTGGTTTAATTTTAAAAGAATTAGAACCAGACTTGAGTATAGAAATTTACGAACGTTTAGACATTGCAGCTGCAGAAAGTTCTGACGCTTGGAACAATGCAGGCACTGGCCACTCTGCATTTTGCGAGTTAAATTATACCCCGCAAAAAAAAGACGGTTCTGTTGATATCAATAAAGCAGTAAAAATTGCCGAAGCTTTTGAAGTTTCTAAACAATTTTGGGCTTATTTAGTGCAAAAACAAATTGTTTCAGATCCATATTTGTTCATTAAAAATATTCCTCACTTAAGCTTTGTTTGGGGCAAAAGGAATGTAGATTTTTTGAGAACTCGTTACAATTCGTTAATTAGTAGTAACCTTTTTGCCGACATGCAGTTTACTGAAGATCCAGAGTTGATAAAACAATGGACACCTTTGGTTATGGAAGGCCGTTCTAAAAAGGAAAAAGTTGCTGCTACCAAAATGGATTTAGGTACCGATGTAAACTTTGGCTCATTGACCAGAGAGATGTTTAGTTATTTAAGTAAGCAAGATAAAGTAAGTTTAAATTTCCATCACGAAATTCGTGAGCTCGATAAATTGCCTAATGGCGAGTGGAGTGTAAAGGTTAAAAACTTAGAAACTGGTAAAAAAACTAAACGTACCGCAAAATTTGTATTTATTGGTGCTGGAGGTGGCTCATTGCCGTTGTTAGAAAAATCTGATATTCCAGAAGGAAAAGGTTTTGGGGGCTTCCCAGTTAGCGGACAATGGTTGAAATGTACCAATGAAGAGGTAATTGCAAAACACCATGCAAAGGTTTATGGTAAAGCTGCAGTTGGTGCGCCACCTATGTCTGTGCCACATCTAGATACCAGAATTATTAATGGTAAACAAGCTTTACTTTTTGGTCCTTATGCTGGTTTTTCAACTAAATTTTTAAAAAATGGTTCGTTTTTAGATTTGCCTTTATCTATAAAGTTCAATAATATTCGTCCGATGATTTCTGCCGGATTGAAAAACATAGACCTAACAAAATACTTGATTGAGCAAGTTCGTCAATCGCCTGAAGATCGTTTTAAAGCTTTAAAAGAGTACCTGCCCGATGCAAAATTTGAAGATTGGGAATTAGAGTACGCTGGTCAGCGTGTGCAAGTAATTAAAAAGAAAGCAAGTGGTGGTGGTATTTTAGAATTTGGTACTGAAGTGGTGAGCGCTGCAGACGGCTCAATTGCAGCTTTGTTGGGGGCTTCTCCCGGAGCTTCGACAGCTGTTTCTATTATGTTAGATTTGCTGGATCGTTGTTTTAAAAATAAGCTGCAAACCGCTGAGTGGCAAACTAAAATTAGAACTATGATACCAACTTATGGGGAAAATTTGGCAGATAATGATGCGCTTTGCAAAGAAACAAGGGCAAAAACATCAGCTGTGCTAAAATTGAATAGTTTGGTGGAAGGATAGGGGTTTTCCATTCGCCATCAACAACCCGTTATTTGGTTCATTGCCTTTTCTTTTATATTAATGTTTTCGATCTTAAAGGGTTTGTTTTATGTGTTTTGCAATGTCTTTTGTTTAATAGACCTGATAGCATGGAAATACTTTTTGTAGTAGATCCGAACAAGTTTTAGCAGCTACATTGGCAAAAAGATTGGAACAATAGCAGGACTTGCTTTAATTGAAAAATTGAATTTTCTCTTCAAAAAGCTAGATGGTAGTTTGGAGGCTAGAGATTCCTCGCCAGCTCGGAATGACAGAACTGCATAAAAAAAGCTCCCCGAAATATCGGAGAGCTTAAGCTTTTTGTGTGTGTTAAAAGCGTTTATATTTTTCTCACTCTGCCAGAACCAACAACGCGTTGTTCAATTTCTGGGTTGCCACTGTAATTAATTGTACCAGACCCACTAATTACTGCACTAATGTTGTTTTCGGCATTTACATAAATAGAACCAGAACCACTTACAACTGCGGTCATGCTATCTACTGAGAATTCTTTTTTAGTTAAGGAACCAGAGCCGCTAATGGTAACTGATGCTGCATCCGCATTGCCTGAAAAATTTAATTTACCAGAACCGCTGATGGTTCCAACAAAACTATTTAAATCAACAGTTGCGGTTATACTGCCCGAACCACTTAAAGTAGCCGCTAGAGAGTTTTCTTGAATTTTGCCTTTTACCAACATAGCTCCGTTGCCACTCATTGTTAAACTTTTAAGTGTTTTTGCAGAAACGTAGGCTGTTATTTTTTTATTCTCGTATTTTTTGGCCCAGCTTGTCCAACTGTTTTTTGGTCTAATAATTAATTTATTGCTTACCACCTCTGTAATTAAAGTAGAAATTGCTTCGGCATCACCTTCAAATCTTAAACCTTCTGTATTGCCTAATGTAATGATTACATCAATTGGTCCGCCAGAGGCAACGCCGTTAAAGTTTTTTACATCTCTATCTTCTTTTTTAAATTTAGATAGACCAATATTAATTGGATCAGTGGCAAAAACTGGCTGAAAACTAGTTACTGCTAGTGCAAAAATTAAGCTAAATGATAGGAATATTTTCTTCATGGTTTTATCGTTTTTTTATAAGACGTTAAAAGGTTGCAAATAGTTGCATGGATTTTATTTTATTTATGTTTTGGTTCAAAAATTAAACGCAAAAAAGTGCTAAATCTTTCATTCTCTCTTTTAATTGGCACACCGGTTACAATACCAATTAGCAAACTTTCACTAACTTCTACACGCATTTGAGGGCGAATGGTCATGTCGAAATCGCGTTTATGCACTTCTTTGTTCAATTCAATACCTATAAAATTACGCGTTTTGGGTATCATATAATGAAAATTTGAATTGATTTGCCAACTGGTATGAAAAGATTTAGTGCTAAAATGCTGACTAATAGCAGGCCCAGTGTATAATAAAGTATGAAAATTATTGCCCCAGCGTTTTGCTGCTACAAAAAATGGATTGTAAACATTGCCAATAAATACACTTTCGCTGCCGAATTTATTAAGCTCATTTAACTCAAACTCATTAATGTAACCTACAGCCATTGACGTTTTGTTTTTTTGCGAAACGTAAAATGAGTACTGACCGGCAATTTTTAAACTATTGAGTTTGCTTTTTGGAGCAGTAGCATCGGCGCTGTTTTTGTAATATAACGAAAACGGCAATTCTACTTCTAAACCCAGTCTATCCATCGGTGCCCATTCGTATTCTACTAGGGCCAAATATTCATCATATTTATTGTTGTCTGTTAAGCCGAACCCCACGTTCCATTCTCGTTCGCCTTTTCTGGCGCCTAAATCTCTAATTAAATCGATGTATAATGGTTCGGCATGTAATACCTTTTCAGGATATTTAGAATCTTCTACCTCTTTTACGTATAAGCTATCTTTTTTATTTTGCGCTAAAATGGAGTTGCTTGCTAATAGGAAAAACCCAAAAGCAATGATGTTTTTGTATGTAAACATTAGCTATTTTTAATTTATTAAAACTTAATTATTTATCCCAAAGGGGATGAATGGTGAGTTGAATAAATTAAACTTCTGGCGGGGGAGATGGGATTTTAAAATGAAATTTATCCCACTGGTTATCGCCCTTAACTATTTGGAATTTTTTATTTAGTGGAGTGATAGAAGCATTAGCCGATGAATAGTTTGGAAGAATAAAAATATCAATCACTTTAGCCTTTTTTAAATTGGCTTTTTGATCCATATCATCATCAAAATTTTCTGGAATTAAATTATCGAAACCTAAAAATTGCTCAACTACAATCTCGATGATACTTTCTTGGTCGTTTGCAATAATTCTTTTGGTTTCAATAGGATCGGCAAATAAACCTGTGGTATCTACACTACAGTTAAGCAATAATAAAGCCATTAAAATCCAGAAGAACTTTAATGGCTTTATGTTATTTATTTTACTGATCACACAGCAAATTTAGGTAAAATAATTCACTGGTGTTACTCCGCTTTTTTAACCTTTACGTAAAAATTAGGTTCAGTTTTAAAATTATCCATATTTACAGAGGCGTCAATTTTACTTGTTTTCCAATCGTTGGTAGGTTTAATTAATGTATAATGATCTGCTTTTAGCGAAACCTTTACAGGCATATCAAAACCTGATACGTCAGTTATCCAGCGATAAGATAACTGCCCATTATTGATCTTATATTCTAAAACCGGAATTTTGCTATGGCGTAAATACTGGTCGAAAACTTTATCCAATTTTAATCCACTTTTATTGGCAATGTATTTCTCTACTTCTGCCGAGGTTGTGGTAATGTGATAAAACTCTTTATTTAGGCCTCTTAGCATTTGCCTAAATTTTTCATCATTATTCATGAGCTGGCGGATGGTATGAATTAAGTTTGCGCCTTTAGGATACATATCTCCACTACCTTCGTGGTTTACGTTATACTCGCCAATTACTGGACTTCTGTTGGCAATGCCTCTACGTAAGCCAATTGCATATTCATCTCCGGCTTTTTTACCTAATGTAGATTCTGTGAAAAGAGCTTCGGAATAACTTGTAAAACCCTCGTGCACCCACATATCGGCAATATCTTTTGTGGTAATGTTGTTCGCAAACCATTCGTGGCCACTTTCATGCACCGTGATATAATCCCATTTTAAACCATGGCCTGTGCCAGATAAATCTTGACCTAAATAACCTTTTTTAAATTGATTACCATAAGCAACCGCACTTTGATGCTCCATGCCCAAATGCGGGGCTTGAACTAATTTGTACCCATCTTTATACCAAGGATATGGGCCAAACCAATATTCGAAAGATTTTAACATTGGTTTTACATCAGCATCCCAATGCGGACGAGCCTTTGCGCTATCTTCTTTTAATGACCAATAATCAATGGTTAATGGTCCGTTTTCACCTGCATAAGTGTCAGTCCAGTGAGCATATTTACCAATGTAAAAAGTAACATTGTAATTGTTGATTGGGTTGGATACAAACCAATTATGTTGGCGGTAACCATCTTTTAAATCAACTATGTTGCGTAAGCGGCCGTTAGAAACTTCATCTAAATCTTTTGGTACAGCAATGCTGATGAGCATACTATCAACCTCATCACTTTGATGATCTTTAGTTGGCCACCAAACACTTGCTCCTAAACCTTGGCAAGCTACAGACACGAGTGGGTTACCAGATTTGTCTTTTTTAAAGATAAAACCACCATCCCAAGGTGCATTTTTAGCCACTCGAGGATTACCATTGTACCAAACCGTAAAGCTGTCTTTACTGCCCTTTTTTATTGTGGAAGGGAAGGTTACAAATACAGCCCCAAATTCTCGGGTAAAGGGAACTTCGGCACCTTTGTAAACAATTTTATCAATTTTTAAATTCTCAAATAAATCGAATTGAAGTTTGGTAAAATCTTGTGTCGCGGTAAATTTAAACTCATTGCTGCCACTTACCGATTGTTTTTCAAGATCAATTTTAACATCTAAATGGTAATAATTAATGTCGTAACAAGTTCGCAAAGGAGTGAGCATTCCTCGCAAAGTATCAGCTCTGCTAAATTCTTTTTTGTTGGTCATGAGCTGTGCGTTTACATTTTTGCAAAACACTGCTGCCATTAAAAAAGGAATAATCAATTTCTTCATCGGTGTTTATGGTTTTAGCACATTTACGGTTATAAATGAACTGTTATTGGTATCGTGGTAAATTTTATGTGTAGCTTTTTGAAAATCGCTAGGCTCTGCCTGATAAATATCCATAAATTTTTGTGGATTTCTATCTGCCAATGGGAACCATGAGTTTTGAATTTGGATCATGATTTTGTGGCCTTTTTTAAAAGTATGAGCAACATCAGGTAGAGGATAATTTACTTTGGTTATAGCACCAGGTACAAAAGCTTCTGGTTTTTCGAAACTATTGCGGTACTTGCCACGCATAATTTCGCCACGAATTAACATTTGGTAACCACCCATCATTACACTGTTCGGATTTGGGACAGGATCTGGTTCATTTTCTGGAAAAACATCAATCAGTTTTACTACATAATCGGCATCAGTACCAGTGGTAGAAACAATTAAGTTAGCTAAAACTGGTCCGGTTAAGGTAATGTCTTCTGTTAAAACATCAGTTTGATAAACTTTTACATCTGGTCTACGAGCAGCAAAACGCTGATCATCTACCATATATTCTCTTGTTCTTTTCGCTTGTACGCCATCCTGATAAGGTACTGGATTATTAGGATCGCTTACATATTCATCCCAGCTATCTGTTCTACCCACTTTTTCGAAAGACAATTTACCGTTAGGATGTAAATACAAGTTTCTACTTTCGGTAGCTGCAGGCGGCCAAGTATCAAATTTTTTCCATTGGTTGCTCCCTGTTACAAAAATATTTGCTTCGGCAGGGTTAAAGTTTCCTTCTCCTTTTAAATAATATTTAAAGAAAGGAAGCTCAAAATTTTCTTGATAATAAGTACTTGTGGGCTGATTGAATTTCATGTCGCCAAAAGTTGAACCATCGCCACGTACCCATCCACCATGAAACCACGGGCCTGCAACTAAAATATTATTGGTATTTGGGTTTTGCTTTTCTATTGCTTTGTAGGTTGCGAACGTGCCGTAAGCATCTTCTGCATCAAAAAAGCCGCCAACTACCATAACTGCAGGTTTTACATTGGTTAAGTGAGGTAAAATTGTTCTTGCTCTCCAAAAGGTATCCAAGTTGGGATGTTTAAATAAATCGTTCCAAAATTGAATACTGTCGCCCATGTATTTATCCTTCAAATTTTTTACAGAACCAGCCTCTAAATAAAAACGATAATTATCTTTTATGGGAAATTGAAAAGGTTTTGGTCCTTTATCTGGCGTTGTTGGTTTAGGACGAGGAACGCCGAAAGAGGTCATGAAACTAAAAGCATCCATTAAAAATAAAGCGCCACGATGGTGAAAATCATCGCCAATAAACCAATCGGTTACTGGCGCTTGTGGCGAAACCGCTTTTAAAGCTGGATGCGAATTTGGTAAAGAGGTGGTTGAGTAAAAACCTGGGTAAGAAATGCCAGAAATGCCGGCTTTGCCATTATTGTTTTTAATATTTTTTACCAACCAATCGATAGTATCGTAAGTGTCTGTACTTTCGTCGATTGCATTTTTGCCTTTTTGCGTAGTTTGAGGTCTAATATCTTCAAACTTTCCTTCACTCATCCAACGTCCACGAACATCTTGATAAACAAAAATAAAACCATCCTTCATTAATGCTGGGAAAGTGCCTAAACTCAATTTGTATTTATCTTCGCCATAGGGCGAAACTGTGTAAGGCGTACGCGTAATTAAAAATGGATATTTTTTAGATTGATCTTTTGGTAAGTAGATAGAGGTGAACAATTTCACTCCATCACGCATGGTAATTAAGCGTTCTATTTTTGTGTAGTTGTTGCGTACGTAAGCCGAATCGGTTTCTTGGGCTGATAAGTTTGTGAATAACAGACTACAGCAAAAGAAGAGCAGGAAAAATCTCAATTTTTTCATGAAAATTTGAATAGGTTTTGAAAGCTAAATATAGATAAATGCAGTTCAGGTATCAAATGTTTGCATTTAAGTATCAAGAGTGTGACTTGGTGAGGGGAGGCGGAAGATGAAAAATCTTGTAAGTTCGAGATATTGCAAATCTCGAACTTACAATCTATGCATTTACAATCCATAATTAGCACTTACGATATCTGGAAGTTCATAGCACAATCCTTAGTTAACTAAACGGGATTGAAGCGAAAATCCTTTTTGTTTGTCACGCTGAGCTTTTCGAAGCGTTTTGCCAACATCATCCTTCGACAAGCTCAGGATGACAGGTGTGAATAGCAGTGGCATAAACAAAAAGATTGCAGCAAAAAGCCCGACTTTCGTAACCGATGAAATGCAGTCATTGCTTTACAGATTTTTTTTACAACTAAAATTGGATAACTTATTAATCATTTAGGCCAAACATTACAACTTTCAAACATTACAACTTTCCAACAATAAAACTAATCCGTAACTTAGCCACACAAAAATTTATAAGATATGCAATACGATGTAGTTGTTATAGGCTCGGGCCCGGGCGGATATGTAGGTGCCATTCGCTGTGCACAGTTAGGATTAAAAACAGCAGTGGTAGAAAAATATAAAACTTATGGTGGTACTTGTCTAAATGTAGGCTGTATTCCATCAAAAGCTTTGTTAGATTCTTCTGAGCATTTCCATAACGCGGCTCATACTTTTACAACACACGGTATTAAGCTTAAAGATTTAAAGGTTGATATGCCCCAAATGATTGCCCGTAAAGACGATGTTGTTTCGCAAAATACAGCGGGTATAACCTATCTTTTTAAGAAAAATAAAATTGACACTTTTGAGGGAGTTGGTTCTTTTGAAGATAAAAATACCATCATCGTTACCAAAGCAGATGGAAGTACAGAAAAATTAACCGCTAAAAATGTAATTATTGCTACAGGTTCTAAACCTACTGCTTTACCATTTTTGCCAATCGATAAAAAGCGCATTATTACTTCTACAGAAGCTTTAAACATTAAAGAAGTACCAAAAACAATGGTTGTAATTGGTGGCGGTGTAATTGGTTTAGAGTTAGGTTCGGTTTATGCTCGTTTAGGAACAAAAGTTTCGGTAATTGAGTTTATGCCATCTATAATTGCTACTATGGACGCCAGTTTAGGTAAAGAATTACAACGTGTGCTAAAGAAAAATTTAGGCATGGAATTTTACATGGGGCACAAAGTTACGGGTGCAACTACAAAAGGTAAAACAGTTACGATAACTGCAGATAACGCCAAAGGCGAAGCTGTTTCTTTTGAAGCTGATTATTGCATTGTGGCTGTTGGTAGAACGGCTTACAGTGAAGGTTTAGGCTTAGATAAAATTGGTATTACAGTTGAAGAAAGAGGAAAGAAAATTCCGGTGAATGAGCATTTAGAAACATCTGCTAAAGGTGTTTATGCCATAGGCGATGTAATTACTGGTGCGATGTTAGCACACAAAGCTGAAGATGAAGGTATTTATGTTGCAGAAACTATCGCCGGACAAAAACCACACATCAATTACAACTTAATACCAGGTGTAGTTTACACTTGGCCAGAGGTTGCTTCTGTTGGTCAAACTGAGGAGCAATTAAAAACAGCAGGTGTTAAATACAAAGCTGGTTCTTTCCCGTTTAAAGCGAGTGGTAGGGCAAAAGCAAGTATGGATACCGATGGTTTTGTAAAAGTTTTGGCTGATGAGAAAACGGATGAAATTTTAGGTATACACATGATTGGGCCACGTGCGGCAGATATGATAGCGGAAGCTGTTGTAGCCATGGAGTTCCGTGCATCGGCAGAAGATATTGCAAGAATTTGCCATGCTCATCCAACTTATACCGAGGCTTTAAAAGAAGCGGCTATGGCGGCAACTGAAAATAGAGCGATACATATTTAACCCCCAACCCCTAAAGGAGAGTCGGAAAAGACCGAAAGTTGGGAAAGTCTGAAAAATATGAATAACACAAAAAGCCAGCAAGCAATTGCTGGCTTTTTTGATTTTACCATATAAGCCATTTAAGAAAATATAAGTTATGCCTTAAATGAACTTATATTTCTTAAATGGTTAAAAAAAAATTGATTAGCAGTTAATACTTAGAGATATAATTACCATAAAAGGCGTTAGTGCTATCAATAGGTGTCTCACCTACCGAAATAGATCTGACAAGTTGTGAAGGCTAGGGTAAGTTAGATTAGCTGATCAATTTCTCTCTGCCGTGGCGGAGAGAAATGGCGGTCAGAGTTCTTCAAAATTATTACAAAACTTTAAAGGTGTTATTTGTTAATTTAACTTAGCAAAAGCCGATACATGAAGAAAGCCATTTTTACTCTTACATTAATTTCTATCCTTTACACTGCTTGCATTCCGCTAAGGTCTATTAAATATCTAGTTCCAGATTCACGAGATAGTGCAATTTTTAAAAACCAAACTATCCAAAAATCAGCAAATCCGTTTTACTTTAAGCCTTATCAGCAAAATCCGGTATACGCATCATTAAAAGAAAAGTTAGATACTTCGCTTATTGATACCAAAACAAGTGCATTTATTGTCATCAAAAATGATAGTATCATCTATCAATACCTCTCAGACGATACAAATTTACAAGCTAAGCAACCCAGTTTTTCTATTTCCAAATCTTTTGTAGGTACTTTAATAGGCATTGCTGTAGATCGTGGTCAGATAAAATCGACTAATGATTTGGTGATTAAATACCTACCCGAGTTGGCGAAAAACGACGAACGTTTCAATCGATTAACTATTCAACATGTATTGGATATGAGAAGTGGTTTTGATTTTAACGAACGTTCATTAAATCCGTTTTCTAAAATTGTAAGGAGCTATTACGGTGCCGATTTAAAGAAAATGGTAAGTAAGCTTAAAATGAAAAATGAGCCTAATGCTGTGTTCGAGTATCAAAGTTTAAATACGCAAATTTTGGGTATGATATTAGAAAAAGTAACGGGAAAAACTTTAGATATTTTGTTGCAAGAAAACCTTTGGCAGCCTTTGGGTGCAGAAAGCGATGCCTTATGGAGTGTAGATAAAGAAGGGAATATTAAATCTTTTTGTTGTATAAATGCCACCGCTTTAGATTATGCCAAATTGGGGCGATTATACCTAAACAATGGCAATTGGCAAGGCAAACAAATTATCTCTAAAAAATGGATAGATGCTACAACTCATCCAGATACACTGGCTAACAAACGCTACAAAAATCAATTTTGGGCTACAAGAGATTTTAAATTTTTTCCAGATTCGCTAAGTGCAATTAAACAGTTAGAAAAAGAACATTTGGGTTATCCTGTAGAGCGTAACAACGATGGCAGATATTTCTACGCTAAAAAAGTTTACGATTATAAAGCTCAGGGCATGTTTCATCAATCTGTTTACGTAAATCCACAAAACAAGGTAATTATTGTTAGGTTGGGTGGCCGACAAGAGAAACTCAATTTTCATGGCTTTGTGCAAGAAATAGGAAGATCTATACGCAAATAGTAAAAAATTAAAATCATTTCATTTCAAATGCCGAAATTTGCAAAATATCTATCAATTCTTAAATGTCAGAAGCTATAACTCAGATCAGTTCCGATCAACCAATCACTCCTTACAGTAGAGAACGAGTGCGTTTTGCCATCTCCCTTTTCTACTTTGGCCAAGGTGTGGTTTTTGCATCGTGGGCTAGTCGTATACCCGATTTAAAATCTACCTTACAGCTTTCTGATGCAGCATTAGGAAGTATTCTATTAGCCTTGCCGCTTGGTCAGCTGCTAACAATGCCTATATCTGGTAGGTTAACCACTATTTTTGGCAGCAGAAGAATGTTAACAATCGGAGCGCCATTGTATGCTTTATCGTTAATATTATTAGGTTTAGCAACGGTGGGTTGGCAACTGGCAATATTTTTATTCCTTTTAGGTATAAGTGGTAATATTTGTAACATAGCCTTAAATACACAAGGCGTTGCCGGCGAAACATATTATGGCAAACCCATCATGACATCCTTTCATGGCGCCTGGAGTGTTGGTGGTTTTACAGGTGCATTACTTGGTTTAGTCATGATGAACTTTCACCTCACACCATTTATTCATTTTTGTATTATTGCGGCAATAGTTTGGCTGCACATCATTATCAATTACCGCTTTTTATTGCCAGGTCAAAAATCTAGCTCTACCAATAAACCTAAATTATTTACCAAGCCGCAAGGTGTTTTGGTGCAGTTGGGTATCATCGGGTTTTGCAGCATGGCAACAGAAGGCGCTATGTTTGATTGGAGTGGTGTTTACTTTAAAGAGATTGTTAAAGCACCGCAATCACTCGTAATTTTAGGTTATACCTCATTTATGATCATGATGGCAACTGGTAGGTTTTTGGGCGACAAAATAATAACGAAGTATGGCAGAAAAAGGTCTTTGCAAGTAAGTGGTATAATTATTACTACAGGAATGTTTACTGCTGTTCTTTTTCCTTACTTAATCCCTTCTGTGATAGGTTTTATGTTGGTCGGTATTGGCGTTTCGGGTATAGTACCAATGGTTTACAGCATTGCAGGTACAAACACCAAAGTTTCGCCGGGTATAGCTTTGGCTATGGTTTCTGGTGTTAGTTACTTTGGTTTTTTAATGGGCCCACCGTTAATTGGTTACATTTCCGAATTATCTAGTCTGCGCTATTCATATGCTTTTATTGGCTGTTTTGGTTTGCTCATTACGTTTATTGTAGCGAAGATTAGTGCGATAAGATAGCATCGGGTACTTAGCATGAAGTATCAAGAAAGATCGATTTAATTGAAAAAGAGTGGTAGTGGTTTTTGGCTAATGCAGTCCCGTTTTTCTTTACAATATTTTTGTTTACCGTCATTTCGAGCGCAGAGAGAAATCTGCAAGTTCAGTTGTTGATTGAAACAGATATCTCATTCGTTCCTCATTTCGATATGACGGCAAAACGAGAAAAAAAAATATTTTCACTTCAACCGGGTTTATATTACAAAGGCTGTGGTGCTTGGCTCATCAAAATAAATGCCCCAAACTTACTTGTTCTCAAAGTCTCTGATAATTAGCTTTAATCTGTTAATTCTTTTTTGCCAAATACCATTAAGAGATAAAAGCTGTAAGCAGAAAATAGTTATTATTAACACCAAAGGCATCCACTCATTTTCAGTAATTTCTAAACCATAGGTAAAAAAGATGATGATACTTATTCCGAAAAATGTTTTACAGATTAAATTCTCTAACCGGTAGCTTTTTAGTTTATTAATTAGATTAAGCAGGTCATTATAGAGATTAATGCTACTTCTAAATTTGGCTTGAATGAGATAACCTCTATATCCATTTATAAGCTGAATTATGATAGCTATAATAATCATCAGGTTTACAGCAATGGGCTTATTTGCACCATCAAACATGCTGAAATAGCAAAACAAAAATGCACTAAACCCAAAAAATTCAATGATGAGTTGCTTTTTTATAGCGCTTAGAATTGGATTACTTGACTTTTTTAAGAGTTGATTAAGTTCTTGCTTGCTTTTTGCGGTATTTGGTAATGCTCTCCATAAACTTTTTAAATCATCATTTTCCATTGCTTAATATTTTATGTAGTTTGTTTTTAATTCGGTTAAGTTTTACAGCAATATTGTTTTCGCTAATGCCAATTATTGATGCAATTTCAGCATAGCTTAAATCTTCTAAATAGAGTGTAATGATGGCTCTCTCGCCCTCATTTAATTGCTTAATGGCATAAATTAAATGCTGCTTTTGGTTGTGCTGTTCTTCATTACTAAATACCTTTTCGTCTGGTAGTTCGGCAACAAAATTGATTTGAGGTTTTTTCTTTCTAAAAGAACTTATGGCTGTATTTAATGCAATTCGATAGAGCCAAGTACTAAATTTAGCTTCGCCCCTAAAAGAAGGGTAACCTTTATAGGCGTGATAAGTAATCTCTTGAAATAGATCTTCGTAATCTTCTTTAAAATCACAATATATGCTACAAACCTTGCCAATAATACCTTGATTAGCATTTAGTAATTGTAAAAATGTGGCTTCACTCATTAATTTTGCTTTGCATTTTTTAATGTTTCGATTTTTTGATCTAAAACTTTTAAGCTATCTAAAATTACGATTTGCTTCTTGTTCAGTAGCTCAATCTTTTCGGCAAGTTCACTATCTCGTAGTTGTGCTCTTCCATCTGGCGATGACTTTTTGTTGCAGCCAAACATCAAAGTAACTAATGCTAATGCTAAAATTGTGATTTTAATTTTCATAATTATAATTGTTTTAAAGCATTAGTAGCATTCTGTAATAAAAACTTACACTTGCTCATAAAAAACTTTGATAGCTGCAAAAGCCGAGGTTAACTAAACGGGATTGTATCGAAAATACTTTTTGAGTGTCACGCTGAGCCTGTCGAAGCTTTTTGCAAAAATGCTCCTTCGACAAGCTCGGGATTGATGAGTGAATAGTAGTACCGATAACAAAAAGATTGCAGCAGAAAGCCCGACTATTTTTGACAGGAGCGAATGAATTTGCTTTTCGAAAAATATTTTGTTAATTATTAAAGCATTACGATTGCCAGTGGAGCTGGAAATGACGCAAAAAATAACGCTCAAAAAAAATCCCGATAGTTTTTAGCTATCGGGATTGGTTTTCATTATTTCGTGTGTAAATTATTCTGATTTTTTCGATTGTTCAGCAAAAACATCAACTGGTTCTGGTTTTTTCTTGAACCAACCTTTAATTAATTTAGAATTTACATCGCCTAATAAATACATACAAGGCACTAAAATTAAAGTAAGGAAAGTTGCAAAAGCCAAACCGAAAATCATTGTCCATGATAAAGGCCCCCAAAAAGCAACGTTATCGCCACCAAAATATAAATGCGGATTAAACTCTGTAAATAGAGTGGTAAAATCCATATTTAAGCCGACTGCTAACGGAATTAAACCTAGCATTGTTGCGGTTGCGGTTAATAATACTGGTGTCATACGCGTACGGCCGGCTTCAATTACAGCTTCTTTAACTGGCATGCCTTCTTCAATTAGTAAATCGGTAAACTCTACCAATAAAATACCATTTCTAACCACAATACCTGCTAATGCCACAATACCAATACCACTCATTACAACAGACATTTCCATTCTAAAAATGGTAATCCCTAAAATAACTCCGATAATACTGAATAAGATTTCACTTAAAATAATCATCGGTTTACTGATAGAGTTAAATTGCGTAACTAAAATGATCAAAATTAAACCTAAAGCGATTAACATTGCTTTACCTAAAAATGCTGCGGTTTCTAACTGCTCTTCTTGCTCACCAGCCATTTTCACTTCAACACCGGTTGGCACTTTAAACTCATTAATTTCACTCTGTATTTTGCCAACAACTTCATTAGGGTTAGCATCGGCTAATACGTTAGAAGATAAAATGATAATGCGTTTCTCTTGTTTACGTTTAATACCGCCATAAGTGTTCACATAATCTACCGTACCGAAAGAAGATAAAGGAACTTGACGAATAATCCCGCCCATACCCATATCGCGGTAAGTCATTTTCATATTTCTTAACGCATCAAGGTTATTTCTTTGGTTTTCTTGAGACCTTAAAGTGATATCATAATCTTCATCAACGTCTCTAAATTTAGAAATCTCTTTACCAAAAATAGCAGTACGTAAATCGCCACCAATTTGACCAGAAGAAATGCCTTCTCTATTGGCACGCTCTCTATCTAGGTTAAAAACAATCTCTGGCTTATTATTTAAAAAGTCAGATTTTAACTCTTCAATACCATAAATTCGTTTGCTTACGATAAATTTCTTCAATTTTTCTGAAGTTTTAACCAAAGAATCTAAGTTGTCGCCAGTAATTTCTATACTAATTGGCTTAGCAGTTGGTGGGCCACCTTGTTCTTTAGCCACAGTAATTTCTGCACCTGGTATCCCTTTTACTGCTTCTCTAATTTTACTTAAATAAGTTGAAGTTTCTGGTCCGGTTCTTTTGCCAAACTCTACAAAAGCTACCGTAATCTTTCCTTTGTTAGGATATTCACCTTGATCCTCATCTTGTGGATCAGTAACACCAACAGTTACGTTAGAAATGATAGAAGACACATCTTTATTGTCTTTTCCACCAACAACTTCAGTTACTTTTTTCTCTAATTTTTTAACAACCTCATTGGTATAAGCTTGGTCGGTACCAATTGGTAAGTTTAAATAAACATAAATAAAGTTAGGATCTCCTTCTGGGAAGAAAACAACCTTTGGAGGAACTACGTACATCAATCCAAAAGAAAAGAATAACAAACCTAAAGTTCCAAAAAGCATCGCCCTTGGCCAATTTAAAGCCTTAGTTAATAACCTTGCATAACTAGCCTGAAAACGTGGCCATAAATTATTTTGGAAATTTTTAACTGCATTTTCTAGGTAAAAATGATTTAATAAATAAAGTAAAATTAATAGTACTACAAAGTTTCCTAAACCAAATGACATCAGGTAAGCTAGTAGTGCTATACCCGCCATAATTAATACCGTTTTCTTAACTTTTCTATCAAACTTAGGCTTATGCGTTTCATGGTCTTCAATTTCCATAAAATCTACCGCAAAAACTGGGTTGATGATATAAGCTACCACTAAAGACGCTAATAAAGTGATAATTAGTGTTACAGGCAAAAAGAACATAAACTCACCAATAATACCTGGCCAAAAAAGCAAAGGAACAAAAGGAGCGAGGGTAGTTAAAGTACCAGAAAGTACTGGCATGAACACTTCGCCAGCTGCCGCTTTAGCTGCTTTCACAATTGGCACTTTACCATTGTTAAATATACGGTGCGTGTTTTCAATTACCACGATGGCATCATCAACCACAATACCCAAACCTAAAAGGAAAGAGAAGAGTACGATCATGTTCATGGTAAAACTAAAGCCAAATAAACTGCCTAAAGCTGGCATGGTTATAAAGGCAATAAACATTGATAATGGTACAGAGAGGGCCACAAACAATGCATTTTTAACGCCCATAAAAAACATTAAAATGATGGTTACCAAAATAAAACCAATAATAATAGTGTTAATTAAATCGTGTAATGTAACACGTGTTTGGTCAGATTGATCTCCAGTAACCTTTATTTCTAAGTTTTTTGGTAAAGACGAGCCTTTCATCTCTTTAATTAAAGCATTGATTTTATCAGATGCTTCAATTAAGTTTTCGCCACTACGTTTTTTAACATTTAGCGTAATTACGTTTTTGCCATATAAACTGGCGTAACTGTTTTGTTCCTTAAAACTATCTTTAACCTCTGCAATATCTCTCAAATAAACTGAAGAGCCAGTAGGGGTTTTGATAATTAAATCTGCAATTTGCTGCGCATTGGTAAATTCTTTTTTAACATTTAAAGTTCTTTTTATGCCATCCATTGCTACATCACCGCCAGAAATCGTCATATTTTCATACTTAACAGAATTTTGAATGTCTGTAAATGAAATTTTTGCGGCTTCCATTTTATTCAAATCAACATTAATCTGAATTTCTTGTTCTAATGCACCAACAATATCAACCCCAGAAATTTCCTTAAAGCTCTCAATTCTATCCTGTAAATCTTCGGCATATTTTTTTAAGCTTTTAAGATCGTAATCTCCCGATAAGTTAATGTACATAATTGGCAAATCGGCCAAATTGATGTCAGAAACTTTTGGATCATTAGGTAAATCATTAGGTAAATCGCCTTTAGCCTCATCTACTGCATCTTTTACCCTTTGTTTAGCTTCTGCTATTTCAATATTGGTATTAAATTCGGCAACAATTACCGAAAAGTTTTGGTAAGAGTTTGAAGTAACCTTTTTTAAACCTTTGGTAGATTTTAATTTTTTCTCAATCTGTTTGGTAACTAAGGTTTCCATATTAGCCGGCGAGGTGCCCGGATAAGCGGTTTGCACAAATATTTTTGGTACCAAAACCTCCGGAAAATTTTCTTTTGGTAAGCCTTGGTAGCCCAAGTAACCCATAATGGTAATGATAACAGTAAGCACATAAATTGCCGTTTTGTTATCAATAGCCCAACTCGAGGGTGCAAATTCTTTTTTAAAATCGTCTTTCATCTATTTTAAGATTAAGCGTGTATGTAAATGGTTATATTTTAGAATTTAACAGCGTCATCTGCGTTTAAATTCTGTGCACCTGCGGTAATTAGTTTATCACCAACTTTTAATCCTGATAAAACTTCTACTTTACCTTCGTAAGATTTACCAGTTTTAATATCAACTTTTTTAGCAATACCGTTTGTAGCTATGTAAACAAAATCTCCACTTTCAGATTTTTGCACAGCCGATATAGGGATAACTAGAGCTTTTGGGTTTTGATAATCAACAATTTTTAATACCGCTAACATATTTGGGCGATATTTTTTGTTAGATGGCAAGTTAATTTGTACTTCGAAACTTCTAGATGCTGGATCGATAGTTTTTGATGCGAAATTGATTTTAGTTGTCAAGCTATCTGGAACATCAGGAAAAACAACATTTACCTGATCACCTTGGTTTACTCTGCCTGCATAAGTTTCTGCAACTTGTGCTTTCGCTTTTAAATTACTAGCATTCACAATTCTAATTCCTGAAGTTCCAGGAGCAACCGATTGACCAACTTTTAAGTCCATCGCATCTATAGTTCCGCTGATTGGTGCTTTAATTTTATACATTGCAATTTGAGAACGTAAAGTTGCTATTCTATTTTCTGCAGCTTCTTTTTGAGTTTTTGCATTGATAAATTGCACTTCGGTACCAATTTTTTGATCCCAAAGATTTTTTTGTCTGTTGTATAAACTTGTAGCTAGAGTTAATTGTGTTTGCAATTCGGCTATGTTTTGTCTCAAAACTTTATCATCTATTTGAGCTAAAACTTGACCTTTACCAACATTCTGACCAATTTTTGCATACACAGCAGTCACTACGCCTTGTGCTTCTGGATTAACTTGAATATTTTCTTCTGCGTCAATTTTACCTTGAACTTCTAAGTAATTTTTAAAATTAGATTCAGCTACATCTATCACATCAACATCTTTGGCAACAGCTTTTGTAGTATCACTTGCACCTACTTTAGTTTCTAAGTCTGCAATTTTCGCATCTAATTCAGTGCGTTGTTTTTTAAGATCTGCTAATTCTGCTTTAGGATCTTTTTTATTGCCACATGCTGCTAAAAATGCAATGGCCATGATGAATAATATTCTTTTCATTATATGTTGTTTTTTTGAGGTTAGTAAGTAATGTTTCCTAAAGCTTGATCTAGATTTACTTTGTTAATCAGCATATCATATAAAGCGGTGATATAATTGTTTTGAGCTTCTTTCAACGAAGTTTCTGCAGTGGTTACTTCCAAACTAGAACCCACACCTTGGTCGTACTTAATTTTGGTAACTCTTAACACTTCTTTAGCCAAATCCATATTTCTTTGTTGGTTTTCTAAAGATTTTTGTCCGTTTAAATAAATAGTTTGAGCCTGAGAAACTTCAAGGTTAATTGCATTCTCTAAGTTTACAATCACATTATCAGTTTTAAGCGATTCTAATTTCGCATTGCGAAGATCATATAATTTTTGTCCGCCAGAAATTATTGGTACTGAAAGCCTTAAGCCAACAACTGTAGTTGGGAAACGTCTATCGTATAAGTTTCTAAAATTATCATTCTGAAAATTTGCAGAAGTACTACCAAAAGCAGCTAAACTAGGTAAAAACAAGCTTTTATAACGTTTTACATCTAGCTCATTTAATTTCTTTTGCGTTTGTAAAAGGGAATATTCAATACGCTTATTAAACACGTCACCATTAGCTAATATTTGGGTTTGATCAATTTTAACATCGCTGATTTTGTCTTTTAAAGTTAGCATGCTACCAACTGTCATTCCCATCTGAAATTTCAATAGATTAACATTTAATGCCAATAACCTAATTACATTTTCACGTTCGGTAGTTAAGTTGTTATTTAGTACAGTTAAACGATCAACGTCAATTTTTTCTACAAAACCGTTTTTAAACATTTGTTCTGTATCATTTAATGATTTTTTTAAGCGTTCTAAGTTGGCATCTATTAAAGCAAGTTGCTCATTACTAACCAATACCGAATAATAAGCTTTAGTTACCGCAACTGTAGTTTCAATTCTGTTTCTTCCTGTATTTTTTACAGATAGCTCTTTATAAGTTCTTGATGCCTTTAAGCCAACTAAATAACTGCCATCAAACAAAAGCTGACTAGCTTCTAAACCAACAGCTGAGTTGTACTTAACGCCAAATTTAACAGGTACAAATGTGCCAGGTGCGCCAAAAAAATCTCCGGGCAATAAACTGGTTGGAACCGTTAAAAAATCTTGAAAGCTAGCATTTGCACTAACTTGTGGTAAGCCGATGCCAATTGTTTTTTTAACAGTATTAATAGCAATTTGCTCATCAATTTTTGCATTTAAAATGCTTACCTGATGATTTTGTGCATAAGCAATAGCCTCTTGCAGGCTAAAGTTTGCAGTGGTGTCTTTTTGTTGCGCTATTGCCGGAAAAGCCGAGCTCAATACAAAAAGTAAGAGGTAAAGTTTATGTTTCATATATTAGGGTTGCGTAATTTGCTGTTGTTTGTATTTTGCAATTAAATCTAAACCATTGTGGTTACAAATGCCATATAAAAAGTGTTCTGTAATTTCTGCCATCACCTGCGCTAAGTTGTACTTGTTCATGTTGTATTGGCCATGCTGATTGAAAATTAAGTCTACTTGATCTAATCTCATTTGGGTAATGATTTCTGTATTTAACTCTGCTCTGTAAACACCTTCGCTAATTCCTCGCTCTAGGTTTACCATAATGCATTTGCCCAAGTTTTGCTCTTTAAATTCTTTAAAGGTTAGCCAAGCTTTTGGATGATATTTTTGCAAATCGTAAAAAAGTATCGCATTCATGCTCGATAACATTTCATGAATATTTACAATTACAAAAAAGATTTCCTGCACTGCATTTTCAGCATTTTTAGCGCAAAAATCCATTGTGCATTCTTGGTTGTTCAGTTTCTCATTAATTAAAATAGTAACCAACTCATCCTTATCACTAAAATGTTGATAGATCGTTTTCTTAGACATGCCCAAATGTTTGGCAATGTCATCCATGGTTACACTTTTAAAGCCATATTGGCAAAAAAGTTTATCCGCCTCTTCAACAATGTATTCTTTTACTTCCAATTTTGCTCCTTAAATAAAATGAGAAGAACTAGCTCCAAAGTTTTTTAATCAAAACTTTAATTTCTTCGGCCACCGTTGCTTCTGTGTTAAATATTTTCATGCGAGATAATTTAGAAGCGCAAAACTATGGAAACTTTTTTTAATTCCAAAGTTTCCTAATTAAAATTTTTATTTCTTCAGCAATGCTGATTTCTTGTGTATGTTGTATTTCCATGTTACAAAAAGAAGGTTTAAACAAGTAATTATGAAGATATTGTCGGTGAATGGCGTATTTATTTAGGTGAACTTAATTTTTAGAGCGATGTATTAATTACACGTCATTTACAAAAGCCAATTTAAACATCAGATAGTCGGGGTTTAAATTTACATTTTTATACATTTGTGCTTTATATTTAGCCATGCCTACACTACAAGAAAATATCTCCTTAAAGCCCTACAATACTTTTGGCGTTGAAGCTAAAGCCAAATACTTTGTTGAAGCGAAATGCGAAAATGATTTGCTAGAGATTTTTAAAACCGATGCTGCAAAAGCAGAAAAATTATTAGTGCTTGGCGGTGGGAGTAATATGCTGTTTACCGAAAATTTTAATGGTTTAGTTTTAAAGGTTAGTATAGGTGGCATAACTTACACAACACAGGGCGATGATGTTTTATTGACTGCCGGAGCCGGCGTTATTTGGAATGATTTGGTAAATTATTGCGTAGCACACGGATTTGCAGGAATGGAAAATCTTTCGCTTATACCAGGCACAGTTGGTGCATCGCCTATACAAAACATTGGCGCTTACGGTGTAGAGCTTAAAGATATATTTACATCATGCACAGCTTTTGAGATTGCTACAGGTAATATAAAAACATTTAATTATGATGAATGTAAGTTTGGTTATAGAGATAGTATTTTTAAGAATAAGCAGAAAGGCAAGTATATTATAACCAGCGTTACTTTTCATTTAAGTAAAACTGCCAATTTAAAAACTCATTACGGTGCAATTACAACCGAGCTTATAGCAAGAGGAATTGACAAACCAACAATTGAGGATATCTCTAAAGTTGTATCGGCTATTAGGGTAAGCAAATTGCCAGACCCAAAAACGATTGGTAACGCTGGTAGTTTTTTTAAAAACCCTATTATTTCGCAAAGCGATTTCAATACATTGTCTGCAAATTATCCTGATGTAGTAAATTTTCCTGTTGGCAATAACGAAGTAAAACTAGCCGCTGGTTGGCTTATTGAACAATGCGGCTTTAAAGGAATTGTGGTTGGTGAAACAGGCACTTGGAAAAATCAGGCCTTAGTTTTAGTTAATCATGGTAACGCTACTGGACACGAAGTGTATAATTTTTCAGAACAGATTATAAAAACAGTGCGTGCCAAATTTAACGTAACCTTAGAACGAGAGGTAAACATTTTGTAACAATGCCCTTTTTGCTTAATATGCTAAGGTTTTTCGTTTAAATAAAATTCAAAATTACTTTTGGTATCATAGTTGTATGTGTTGTAACAAATAAACGAACAGTTTGCTTGAACCATTAACAGCGCTGTTTCCTTTTTAAAACTTAAACTAAAAATTATGACACAGCTACAATTTAACCACCAATTGCATGATTATTCTGGCTCATTACAGTCATTCGCTTTAAATTTTACTAAAGATGTTGAAGATGCTAATGATTTGGTACAAGACACCATGCTAAAAGCGGTTACTTATTACAGCAAGTTTAAAGAAGGTACAAACTTAAAAGGATGGTTATTTACCATTATGCGCAATACGTTTATCAACAACTATCGTCGTATGGTAAAAACAAATACATTAATTACGCAAAGCGAAGATATTTCATCGGCCAACTTACACTATAGCGCAACTAGAAACGATGTAGAAAGTAAATTTGTAATGGGCGATATTCACAAAGCATTGGCAACGTTGCAACCTGAATATTATGTACCGTTTATGAAATATTTCGAAGGATTTAAATATCACGAAATTGCTGAAGAATTAAATATACCGATTGGAACCGTTAAAACACGTATACATGTTGCACGTGGTATACTAAAAAAATATTTGAGAACCTATTCTAAAGACCTTACATCTACCGAGTCTTAAAAATTCAATACTCAACATATATCTATCAAAACCCTTCGATTATTATCGAGGGGTTTTTTTGTTGTAATGCAATGTCAAAACCCTATTTTTGACAAAATTAATTAAATGAATAATACCTTTTTATATCTAGATTTATTTTTGCTCTTCATTCCATTACTACTTTCTTTAGATCGCAAAGCAAAGGTTTTGAATAGTTTAAAGTCGATGTTAATAGCCTCATTATTGGTAATGCTAGTGTTTTCTGAAGTGGCCATTTTTTTAACTGGTGTTAAGGCTTGGAATTTTAATGAGTCATGTATTATTGGTGTTGATTATAGGGGTTTGCCATTAGAAGCCTACTTGTTTTTGTTTTTATTCAGCTTTGCTGGATTAGGAATTTATAATTATCTTAATTCAAGATTTCCAAAAAACGAGCTTCAGAAATACGCACTGGCTGTTAGTCATGCTTTAATGGGTGTTTGCATAGCGATGTTATTTTTTGCCTACACTAAATGGTTTCCGCTGATCACTTTTGCTTTTTTAATGATGTTGCTAATTGGTGTAGAATACATTAATACGCTGAGGTTTATGTATAAATTTTATAGGGCTTATGTATTTGCTTTAATCCCATTTTTTGTTTGTTACGTGGTGATTTGCAGCTTCCCAATCATAACCTATGATGCTAAAGAAAGCCTAGACTTTAGTTTGGCTACTATCCCTTTTGAAAATTATTTTTTAATGATGGGAACTTTGTTATTGGGAGTTTATTTTATGGAAGTGCTGAATAGAAAATTTGCTAAATAATGGATTTGCCTTTATATACCAAACAACAACTGGCGCTTAGAAACGGACAAGATAAGCCGCAAATTTGGGTAGCCTATAAGGGATTAATTTATGATGTATCTGAAAGCAGGCTTTGGAAAAATGGCAAACATTATGAGCATTGGGCCGGACAAGATTTAACTGATGAATTGCCAGATGCGCCACATACCGAGACTGTTTTTGAGAAGTTTGAAAAAGTGGGTGTTTTGCAGGTAGCAATTATTTAACCACATAGACACATGGTTGATAGCCAGTTCTAAGTCGTGGTCTGTGGCACAAAGAACACAAACTTAGCATTTATAAGTTTGCTGTTGATGATTAAGCCATCTGCACTATGCTGTGTTTGTTAATTGCAAAGGCTTAACAAAAATAGCCCCGGTTGCAGCGGCACCGTAGGTACAGCGGAAAACGGGACTATCTTTAAATAGTAGCACTATAATTGCGCTTTTAAAAAAATTATTGCTTAATCTCGAAGCTACTTAAACTTACAAATTGTTGTAAACGAGCGGCAATCGCTTCTTTGTCTAATTCTAATAAACGTTCGGTGCCAAATTTCTCTACACAGAATGATGCCAATGCAGAGCCATAAATTAACGCGTTTTTCATATTGTTAAAGTTTATGGTACCCACTTGTGCCAAGTAACCAATAAAACCGCCTGCAAATGTGTCGCCTGCGCCAGTTGGGTCAAATACATCTGCTAATGGTAGGGCAGGAGCTGAGAAAATTTTATCTTCATGGAATAACAAGGCGCCGTGTTCTCCTTTTTTAATGATTAAATATTTTGGACCCATGGTTAAGATTTTGTTTGCCGCTTTTACCAAAGAATACTCACCAGATAACTGACGAGCCTCTGAATCGTTAATGGTTAATACATCAACTAGTTTAATGGTTTCTAGGAGGTCGTCCATCATAATATCCATCCAAAAGTTCATGGTATCTAAAACGATTAGTTTTGGGCGATTTTTAAGCCTCTCTATAACCGTACGCTGAATTTGAGGGGTAAGGTTACCTAACATCAAATACTCGCAATCTTGGTAGCTTTCTGGTATAATAGGGTCAAAATGCTCTAGTACATTTAATTCAGTTACCAATGTATCACGACTATTCATGTCGTTATGATATTTACCGCTCCAAAAAAATGATTTTTCGCCTTGTTTAATTTGTAAACCTTCGGTATCTACTCCATGGTTTTCGAGCAGAGCGATGTCTTCTTTTTTAAAATCATCACCAACAACAGCAACAATTTTTGTCTTATTGTAGAAGTAAGAAGCAGCTAAACTAGCGTAAGTTGCGGCCCCACCCACTATTTTATCGGTTTTTCCGAAGGGAGTTTCAATAGCATCGAATGCTACAGTACCTATGATTATCAGGCTCATATGAATTAAGTTGAATTTTTTTTAAAATATTTTGCTACAAATATTGCATAAATAATTTAAAAGCCCTAATATTGCATTCCCAAAACGAACAAGGGTTTATGTTTAAAACATAACATCTAGAAGCGTTTTAGGAATAACCAGTACTCCTTCTTAGCTCAGCTGGTTAGAGCATCTGACTGTTAATCAGAGGGTCGCTGGTTCGAGCCCAGCAGAGGGAGCCAATTTCAAGAACAAGCCTTACCATGCCCGGTAAGGCTTTCTTGTTTTTAAAGGGTTCCATTATTAATTTAAACGAAAGTTATATCAAGTCTAAACACTAAAACTTGTTGGTTGTTAAAACAATTACCTAACTTTAAATCGATATGAAAAAAATAAAATTGCTAGTTCTATTCTTAGTTGTATTTATTAATGTAAATGCACAAACTAAAGGTGCTTTTTACAACGATATTCAAAGGTTTAAAAAGCAAGATAGCATTCAGTTTCCACCCAAAAACGCAGTGTTATTTATCGGAAGTTCAACATTTACAAATTGGAAAGATGCGCAAAATTATTTCCCAAATCATGTAATTCTTAATCGTGGTTTTGGTGGTTCATCGCTGCCAAATGTAATTAACTATGTTGGAGATATCGTTTACCCATATCAGCCAAAGCAAATAGTTATCTATTGCGGTGAAAATGATTTTATGACTGATGGAACTACAGCAGATATGGTGGTGGTAAGAGCTAAAAAATTAATTGACACCATTAGATTTAAATACCCGAAAGTTCCCATTGCCTATATTTCAATTAAGCCAAGTCCATCTAGAGAAAAATATTGGCCATTAATGATTGAAGCCAATGCTGAAATTAAGGAAATGCTGAAAGGAATTAGACGAACAAAATTTATAAATACTTACGACGCTATGTTTAATGCTGATGGTACAATTATGAAAGAAATTTTTCTCTCAGATAATTTACACATGAATGCAAAGGGGTACACCATTTGGCAAAAAATTATGGAGCCTTACTTAAAATAATGCTAATTTTTTATTTACAGCTAAACTTAAATATCAAACTTAATTCTTAAGGTCTCGCTGTTTGATCTGCTTGAAGTAACTCTCGTTTCTGTAGCGTTATTGAGCACAAAAATTAAAGCTCCGTTAAAACCTTTTCTAATTTCCTTAATGTATTCTGTATTAATGATATCGCTGCGATGAATTCTTAAAAATTCTTCTGGCAGTTTTTCTTCTAATGTAGTAAGGGTGAAATCGGTTAGGTGTTTTTTGCCATCCACTGTGTGTAAAAAAACATATTTATCTTCTGCCTGAATATGTACAATATCTACAAGTTTAATGAGTAAGATTTTATCGCCAATTTTAACTGTTAAGGTTTTGATGTGTTTTTTACCGTTTATTTGGCGTATTAATTCTTCTAAAGGTACCTGAGTAGTTGTAGCTAAATTTGTTTCCTTTAATTTTTTAATGGTTTTATCTAGTCTTTCAAGCTCAATAGGTTTTAACAAATAATCAATTGATCCTTCTTCAAAAGCTTTAATGGCATATTGATCATAAGCTGTAGTAAACACAACTTTTGGTTGATGTTTCAATTTTGCTAACATCTCAAAACCGTTTAAAATTGGCATTTCGATGTCTAAAAAAATTAAATGAGGTTGTAGCTGCTCAATCAAAGTTAAACCCTCAGCGCCATTCTCTGCCTCACCAATAATTTCAATTTCATCATATTCTTTTAGTAAGCGCTTAATTCGTTGTCTTGCTAATTGTTCATCGTCTATTACAATGGTTTTCCACATAGTGATTTAAATAAAAGGGAGTGTTATTTTAATGTGCTTTACAGGGTTATTGTTGAGTTGTAAGTCGTAATTTTCTTTATAAAGCAGCTGAAGTTTATCATAAGTACTTTGTAAACCATAGCCAGCAATCAATTCTTCGGGAAAAGGATAGCCATTGTCAAACATTAAAATTTCAATATTTTGATCATTACTGGCAATAGACAATTTTAGCAAGCCATTTTCTACGCTATCTTTTAGTCCGTGTTTAAGTGCATTTTCTACCAAAGGTTGCAATAAAAATCTTGGTATTTTATCAGCTAGTAGTTTTGCATCTACATCTATTTCAAAATTAATCCTATTGCCAAATCTTACCTTTTCTATATCTAAATAGGCATTAAGTATTTCTAGCTCTTCCTTAATGGTCGATAGGTTTTCTGCCAATGTATTAATGCTATATCTAAAAAGTTTAGAAAGTTTAAGGGTCATATCTTCTGCCTTATTAGCATCTTCATGTATTAAACTTGCTATAGAATTTAGTGCATTATATAAAAAATGAGGGTTTATTTTAGCCTGCAACGCCTGTAATTCAGCCTCCGTTTTAAGTTGATTTAGCTTAACCAAATCCATCTCTTTAGCCTTTAGCGTGGTTTCTGCATTTACACGCTGAAAATTGTAAAGTAATATTAGTGTGCCAATAATCAATGAAATGAAGGTAGAAAACTTATAATCGTTAATGTGGTTTAGCAAGCTGTATTTAAAATCAAACAGAAAAGAAACAATAAGATAAGAAAGTTCTATACCTATAAACAAACCGATTAAAGTGCAGAGGTAGTAAAGTAAAATAAACTTCCAAAAGCTAATTTTTGCAGTATTAAAATACTTTTGAGTTAATGCCACAATATTTGCAATACTAATGGTAATAAAAAAGCTAAAAAGTATGTTAAGTAACGCGTTTTTGAGTTGAAAACCGCTGGGATTAAGTAAGCTAAAAAAAGAACTCAAAACCATGCCCACAATAATTCCTACTGTGCCATACTTTATATTAGTGCGTAATAATCCGCCTTCTTTAAATAATAGTTTTTCTGCCTTCATCGTAATATAAGCTCAATTTACCAAAATTTATTATTCAGCAAAGCTGATTTATAATTGCTTTAACAATTCTTCAACTTTATTTTTGCCCCAGTTTGGTTGTAAGTTTTTGGCAGTGTATTTTTCAAATTTTGATTTTGCAGTTTCAAGCACCACTTTTGCTTGCTCTTTATCTCCGCCAAACATAGCTGGAACGTAAAATAAACTAACACCTTTTAATAAATACGAACGAGGGTTTTCTGGGTTTAAGGCAATGGCTTTTTCAAATAAAGAATTGGCTTCAGGAATCATGTTCATAGCTCTTTGCTGAGGATAAACCGACATCTGCATAAATATAATGTAACCCTTTAAAGTAGTTATTTCGCTGTTGTTAATGTTTAATGAGTCAGCTTTTTTAATAAACATTAGCGCTTTGTTAAACAATTCGTCTTTTTCTTCTTGATCTTTTTTACCAATACCCAATAACAAATTACTGTAAGCTGCATAATATTGAGCTTCCCAATTGGTAGATTTTACAGCTATTTTTTCAAAGTGAGCAACTACTTGTTGATTAGTTTTTTCGGTTTTCATGGTATCTAAAATGTTAATACCATTTTTTATATCACTTGTGAAGTCTGATTGTGCCCTTACAAATGCTACTGAAAATAGAAGTGCTGCAATAAATGTTAATGTTTTCATCTTTTTAAATATTTAGGTTGTTTGTTTAATTGATTAATCAAATTTGCAAACACATACCTAGCTTTAGAAGCAAAACAAGATGAGTTGTATTAAAATTAAGATGAATGGTAGTAAATTCAGTTTGGGCTTTTAGTGTCCAAATAATTTGCCTGTAGTTAAGTGGTAGTTTGAGGAATTTTTATGCCTGTTAAGATACAGGTTGTTGTAACGGATGTTTTATTTTTGGTGATATATGCCTCTTTACCCAATTTGCGAAGCATACGATAATGAGATGCCAATGCTGTAAAAAATGTTGGGCTTTCGATATAAGGTAAATTGAATTCTAATGCCGTTTCTTTAACTATTTTACCGATTGCGGGATAATGAATATGACAAATTTTAGGAAACAGATGGTGCTCAACTTGTCGATTTAAACCTCCGCATAAAAAAGCTGCAATTTTACTGTTTACGGCAAAGTTTGCGGTGGTCATCATTTGATGTGCAGCCCAAGCTTCTTCAATATTTCCTTCCTCATTTAATTCTGGGAAACTTGTTCCTTCTACAACATGGGCCAATTGAAATACCAATCCTAAAACTAAACCTTGCGCAAATTGCATGGCTAAAAAGCCAATTATAAATTGCCACCATGTTACATCAATTACTATTAGTGGTAAAATGATAAACAAAAAGTAATAAAGAAATTTAAAAAAGAACAGGTTAAAATATTCAATTTTAGGGTGATTGGCAACTTGAGAGCCAATTTTAGTCTGAAAAAACTTCTTGTAATCTTTCCTAAAAACCCATGATAACATGGCCAAACTATATAATCCAAACGCATAAATATGTTGATAGCGCTGTACTTTATTTACAGGTTCATCTTCAGAAAATCTTATTAAACCCGGAGCTACATCAATATCTTCATCATGCCCAGAAATATTGGTATAAGTGTGGTGTACGATGTTATGGCAAATGCTCCAAACATAAGCGCTTGCGCCAATTAGGCTAAATAAAAAACTAAATACTTTATTTACTTTTTGATTGGCTGAAAATGCTTTGTGTATGGCGTCATGGCAAATGTTAAACCCTACAAAAGCCCCAAACATGCCTAATACAATTGCCATGGCCAGCTTTAAATAAACATTTAAATCGCCAAGTAAAATGCTTAAATACAAAGCAATAAATGTTCCTAAAAAGAAAACAGCTTTAAACCACATCGCATTATTTGCATGTACACTTAATTGCTTTTCTTCAAAATATCCATCAACACGTTTGCGAAGTGTGGCGTAAAATGTAGATTTATTTAGGTTTGTAAACTTTACTTTTTTAGACATATATTGCTTTAGAGATAGGTAGGGCAGTTTAATTATATTAGCTAATGTAGGTTAATTAAAATAGTAATTACTACAATTGTCATTTTAATTTCACAACCATAATAAAACCTACGCAAATTTTATCTCTGTAGATGTTTTGGAATATCACCATAATGGTAAAAGTTCAAAATTAGCGGCAAAAAAAAATATTATTTTTTATATTTTAAATAGCAGATATTGAGTATTTTTGAGAACCAAATATATTTCCAAATGAAAAAGATATCCTATTTTTTTGTTTTTATCACATTGCTTTCACTTTTTTCTTGTAAAAAATCGGGAACGTTCCCGAAAGAAGAGCCAGCCCCTGTTCCGCCTACTACACCAACAGTCCCTACTTATCCTCTGCCAACTGGAGCTAAAGATGGAGTTACTTTTATTAACGGAGGCACGTCTGCAATAGTTACGCTATTTGCACCATCTAAAAACTCTGTTTATTTGTTAGGCGATTTTAATAATTGGCAGTCTATGCCAGCTTATCAAATGAAATTAGCTCCTGATGGAAATACATGGTGGGTTCAAATTGATAATTTAAATCCCAATACCGAATATGCTTATCAATTTTTGGTAAATGATGTGCTAAAAGTTGCTGACCCTTATTGCGAAAAAGTTTTAGATCCTGATAATGATAGTTATATCACTGCAGCTGTATATCCTAATTTAAAAGCTTATCCAACTGGTAAAACAACAGGTAATGTGAGCGTAATGCAAGCCAATCAGCCAATTTACTCATGGAGAAATAACAGTTTCTCCAGACCAGGCAAAGATAATTTAGTGATTTACGAATTGCTTATCCGTGATTTTACTACTGAACATACTTATGCATCCACCTTACAAAAGCTAGATTATTTGATAAGCTTGGGCATTAACGCCATCGAATTAATGCCAGTAACCGAATTTGAAGGAAATTTAAGTTGGGGGTATAATGTTTCGTATTATTTTGCTCCTGACAAATATTACGGAACCAAAAACGCCTTGCAAAACTTTATCGATGAGTGTCATGGTAAAGGAATAGCGGTTATCATGGATATGGTTTTTAACCATTCATTTGGGCAATCGCCAATGGTGCAATTATATTGGGATGGAAATAAACCAACTTCTAATAGTCCGTGGTATAACGTAGATGCAAAACACCCTTATAATGTAGGTTTCGATTTTAATCACGAAAGCCCAGCAACCAAATACTTTGTAAAAGCGGCCATTAAACATTGGATGCAACAATATAAAATAGATGGTTTTAGGTTCGATTTATCAAAAGGGTTTACACAAAATTTTACCACTGGCGATGGGCCTTTTGCGGCTTACGATGCAAGTAGAGTTGCCATTTGGAAAGATTATAACAATTTCATCAAGAGCATCGACCCTAATTTTTATGTTATTTTAGAGCACTTTGCTGATGCGAGTGAGGAGAAGGTTTTGGCTGATGATGGTATGATGTTTTGGGCAAATATAAATCACAACATGAATGAGGCTACTATGGGTTGGCTTTCTGACTCTGATTTTTCATGGGGATTTTTTAACAAACATAATTTCGCCAAATCAGAAAATCTAATTGCTTATATCGAAAGTCATGACGAAGAACGTTTAACTTATAAAAACATCAACTTTGGTAACGCATTTGGCGGATATAATGTTAAAGATTTAACAACTGCATTAAAAAGAAACGAAATGGCTGCTGCGTTTATGTTTGCCATTCCTGGGCCTAAAATGATTTGGCAGTTTGGAGAGGTTGGCTACGATTACAGCATTAATTTTAATGGCAGAACTGGCGATAAGCCAATCAAATGGGATTATTATAATGATGCGAAGCGTAAGGCTTTATATGATGCTTATGCGAAATTTATCAATTTAAAAAAGAAAAACCCGATTTTTTCTAGTCCAACTTTCACCTACAGTACAACAGGTGCAATAAAGCATATCAAATTAACAAATGGTACAAACACGGTAATTGTTGTTGGTAATTTCGATGTGGTTAATCAAACTGCAAATATAGATTTTGGTTCAAACGGTACTTGGATAAATGCTAGCGGAGGTACTAATATTAATTTAGGAAGTACTACTTTTACAGCTACGCTTGCACCAGGAGAATACCATATTTATAGCAAGCAGGCGCTAAATTAAACTCATGCAAAAAACCATATTAATTTCGGTAATTTTCTTACTCATATTTTCAAAGTTAAGCGCTCAAGATACCACTCAACTGGTTATAAAAAATAGGCTTAATAGTATTGAACAGCAAGAAAAACCTTATGTAATCCTAATATCTTTAGATGGTTTTAGATGGGATTTAGCAGACAAGTTTAATGCAAAAAACTTAATTAAATTAAGAGAAGTGGGAGTGAAGGCTGATTATTTAAAACCTTCATTTCCATCTTTAACTTTTCCTAACCATTACAGCATTGTAACTGGTTTGTATCCTTCGCATCATGGAGTAGTAAACAACATTTTTTACGATAAAACCCGTGATGTTGTTTTTAAAAGGTCAGATCGAAAAATGGCAGTGGATAGCTCTTGGTACAACGGAAAACCACTGTGGGTTTTAGCCGAAGAGCAAAAAATGTTAAGTGCTATATTTTATTGGCCTGGATCAGAAATATCGATGAATGGTATTAAACCAACGTATTTATTTAATTATAGCGAAATTATCCCGCTAGAAAGAAGAATAAATGTGGTTAAAGATTGGCTTAATTTACCCTCAGAGAAAAGACCACATTTTATCGCACTTTATTTTCCGCAAGTTGATAAGGCTGCTCACGCAAACAACCCAGATTCTGAAGAAACGAGATCAGCTGTAAAAGTTTTAGATGATGCTATTGGTAAATTGGTAGAAGTTGCAGATCGAAGCAAATTGGCCATCAATTTTATTGTTTTATCAGATCACGGCATGACAACAGTGGATAGAGAAAATACCATTTCATTGCCCAAAGCTATTGATGTAAATAAGTTTATAGTGCCGCCCGGCAATGCACTTTTAAATGTATATGCCAAAGATCCAAAAGATGTAAAACCAACTTACAAGGCATTAAAGTCTGAAGCAAAAGATTACAACGTTTACTTGAGTAAAAATATTCCAAAAGCTTGGCATTACAACAAAAAGAATGATACCTACGATCGAGTTGGCGATATTATCTTGGTGCCACAGTTGCCTAAAGTTTTTAATATCAATAACAACAAGCCCGAAGCTGGGCAACATGGCTTTGATCCATCTATTAATGATATGCATGCCACCTTTTATGCTTGGGGTCCAAACTTTAAATCAGGATTGAAAATACCAGCATTCGAAAACGTAAATGTTTATCCGTTAATAGCTAAAATTTTAGGTTTAAATTTTACACATCAAATTGATGGTAAAGAGAAGGTTTTGAAGCAAGTTTTAAGGTAATATCACCCTTTTGGTGTCAAAGCTTATCAATCATTTGAAGTAAAATTTAGATAAACGCTCTTAATTGATTTGCAGATTATGTTTTCTTTTCGTATAGCTTAACATCAATCCACACTAACAGAACCAACCCCCTAGTAACATTTTCGTGTTCCTTATCAAATATGAAATTCTATTTGGATATTTAGCCAACCAAACAAATATTCGAAATGAAGAAAATATTTACCTCAACATTAATTGCTTTAAGTTTTGTAAGCATCACATTTGCACAACAACGTTCGCAAAGTGGCCAAGCTCAAAATAGTCAACGTTCAACAGCACAACCAACTGCTACTCCAGTAAAAGAAGAAACAAAAATAAATTCCAATATTGCATCAAGAACTATCGTTCCAGAAAGTTCGGTCATCACTAATCATACCGTAACCATTAGAGGTAAAGCGGTGCCATACAAAGCAACAACAGGTACTTTGCCAGTTTGGGATGAAGAAGGAAAGCCTATTGCAGGCCTTTTCTACACCTATTACGAAAGAACAGATGTAAGCAACAAAGAAAGCAGACCATTGGTAATTTCCTTTAACGGCGGCCCAGGTTCTGCTTCAGTTTGGATGCATATTGCCTATACAGGCCCAGTAGTTTTAAATATTGATGACGAAGGTTACCCAATACAGCCTTATGGTTATAAAGACAACAACACTTCAATTTTAGATGTGGCCGATATCGTTTACATTGATCCTGTAAATACAGGTTACTCTCGTGCTACCAGTAAAGATGTACCAACCAATAAATTTTTCGGTGTACGTGCAGATATTAGGTATCTGGCAGAGTGGATTAATACTTTCGTAACTCGCAACAATCGTTGGGCATCTCCAAAATATTTAATAGGCGAAAGTTATGGAACCACACGTGTGTCTGGCTTGGCTTTAGAGCTCCAAAGTAACCATTGGATGTACCTAAATGGCGTAATTTTAGTTTCGCCGACGGAATTAGGTATAGAAAGAGGAACTGTGATGGATGCGGCCTTGCGTTTGCCTTATTTTGCAGCTACAGCATGGTATCATAAAATGCTGCCTGCTGATTTGCAGAGTAAAAAACTAACAGATATGTTGCCAGAGGTAGAGAAATTTACGGTTGATGAATTGATACCTGCAATTGCAAAAGGCGGCTTTTTGCCAATGGCCGATAAGCAGAAAATTGCCGCTCGAATGGCAAAATATTCGGGGATTTCAGAAAAGGTAATTTTACAAAATAATTTAGATGTTTCTACAAACCTATTTTGGAAAGAATTATTGAGAGATAAAGGTTTTACAGTTGGCAGGTTAGATAGTAGATATAAAGGTATTGATAGATCTGCATCCGGCAGTAGTCCAGATTATAATGCAGAATTAACCTCGTGGTTGCACTCGTTTACGCCAGCCATAAACATGTACTTGCGCAACGCCTTAAACTACAAAACAGATTTAAAGTATAACATGTTTGGCCCGGTAAACCCGTGGGATAGAACTGGCGACAATAGCGGTGAAAATTTAAGAGCAGCCATGGCGCAAAATCCATATTTGCATGTTTTAGTGCAGTCTGGTTATTACGATGGTGCTTGCGATTATTTTAACGCCAAATATAACATGTGGCAAATGGATCCGAGTGGTAAGTTGCAAGATAGAATGAGTTGGGAAGGCTATGAAAGTGGTCATATGATGTATTTACGTAAGCCAGATTTGAAATTAGGGAACGATCACATCAGAGATTTTATTGAAAAATCACTACCAAAAGCAGGTGTGCCGGCAAAGTTTTAGGAAGCTAATATACTTTGACAAACTTAATTAGCAACTGCAAAACTTAGTTTGTAATAGTTAAAGAAGACACCATCAAAATATATAAGGGCGATTAGAATTTTCTAGTCGCTTTTTTTGTAGCGCAAAGGTTTTGCTATGGTTAAAGTTTGCACCTGCTTTTTGCTGCAATTCCCGATGAAAAAATCGGGATATTTCCGCGTCAATCAGGGCTAAATAACTTAGGTCGGTGCAAATTAAACCTCTCATAGTAGCCAATGCCGTTGTAAAATAAACCTGATAGTAGTGAGCATGTAGTCCCGACCTTTAGGTTGGGACGAAATAAAACGAATAGCAGGACTAAATTTTCAATTGAAAAAACTGCCGCTGCTTTTCAAATAAAATGCTCAATTTGATAATTACTGCGAATTTATTATCTTTCGTGAATAGATTAACGTAACAATGAAACAGCTTATTATTCTTATTAGGGTAATTGCGGCCATCGTGATTATAACATTAGGAGTAAACAACTTAAGTGAACCTAGCAATGTAGAGGTAGCCATTGGCATTGCCGAAATTGTTTTGGGTTTTGCTTTGGTATTTGGCCCAATTAGCTTATTATTTAAAAAACTTTAACGCTCATGGAATTTCAAGAAACGCAGAAAAAATCGCTGATAAAAAAACTAATTAAAGGACTAGTTATATTTGTGGTGGTGATTATTATTTATGCAATACAACCTTTTACTTACGAAAATATTGATGCTGGTAATGTTGGTATAAAAATAAACCTTTATGGTTCGGATAGAGGTGTTGATAATATTACCATTGTTACAGGTAGGGTTTGGTACAATTCGTGGACAACTAAAATCGTCGAATTTCCGACATATACACAATCTGTAGATTATGAACCATTTGTGGTAACTACAAAAGATGCTGCGGAATTTAAGGTAGATCCTAAATTAAACTATCATGTAAATCCTATAATGGTGCCACAAATTTACAGGCAATACCGTAAACCATTAAACGAAATTGAGCAACAGTTTATGCGAAACACCATTTACGATGCTTACCGTATTGTGGCTAACTCTTTTAGTTCAGATTCGGTAATGAGTAACAGAGAGCGTTTTGAGGATAGAATACAGACTATTTTAACCAAAAATTTAAGTAAAGATGGTTTTGTTTACGATCAGTTAACTTCGGCCATTACACCGCCAGAAAGTTTACGCCAAATGATTGATGAAAAAAATGCATCGATACAAGCAAGGCTCAAAGCAGAAAACCAAGCCAAACAAGCAGATGCAGAAGCTAAGGTGAAAGTAGCAACCGCACAAGGTGAAGCACAGGCTTTATTGGTTAGGGCAAAATCTGAAGCAGAAGCTAACCGCTTAAGACAAGCATCTTTAACACCAATGCTAATACAACAAGAATGGATTAAAAAATGGGATGGTAAATTGCCAACCACACAAGCTGGTGGTGGTATGAACTTGATGATGCCAATTAAGTGATAAAAAACGAGGGAATAGACTTCTTAGCAGTATTTCTTTGTTGCGCTTCAGCAATGTTATATTACTGGAAGAACTCGAGAGATAAAAAATTGCTTATGGCAGCTCAAGATAAATTAACTAATGCCAATAAAATTGAAATTATTTTTAATTGGATCCGGATTGTTGTATTTTCTGTAGCCGCAATTTATTTTATTACACGTTAAAAGAAAAGAAAAGTTTTTAATGGTTTGTCACTTGGCAAACCATTCCTATTTAACACATTTTATTTACCTATTAAAACCTAATAAATACTCACCTAAAATTACTAATCTTTTAAATCTATGTAATCATTTAGAATAATTACTTATTTTTGCAGTCCGCTTATGGAACAGATTAAAACATCATTCGATTTCGAAAAACCTTTAGCTGATTTATTGCAGCAAATTGAAAAGGTAAAGCAAGTTGCCGACAAAACTAAAGTAGACATGTCTGCAACATTAGCAGAACTAGACGAAAAGGTAGCTGCAACTAGTCAGAACTTATATACCAACTTAACAGGATGGCAAAAAGTTCAAATGTCTCGTCATGCAGAAAGACCGCAAACTTTAGATTATATCAACATGATTTGCGATGATTTCATCGAGATGCATGGCGATAGAACAGTGAAGGACGATAAAGCTATTGTTGGTGGTTTCGCTACAATCAATGGTCAAACGGTAATGATTATCGGTCACCAAAAAGGTAAAAACACTAAAGAGCGTCAGTTCCGTAATTTTGGTATGGCAAACCCAGAAGGTTACCGTAAAGCTTTACGTTTAATGAAACTTGCTGAAAAGTTTAACAAACCTGTTATTTCATTTATTGATACAATGGGTGCTTATCCAGGTTTAGAAGCAGAAGAACGCGGACAAGGTGAAGCAATTGCTCGTAACTTATTAGAAATGTCAGTATTACGAGTGCCAATCTTGTGCTTTATAGTAGGAGAGGGTGCTTCTGGTGGTGCTTTAGGTATTGGTATTGGCGATAAAGTTTACATGTTAGAGCACACTTGGTATTCGGTTATCTCTCCAGAATCATGTTCATCTATTTTATGGAGAAGCTGGGATTTTAAAGAAAAAGCAGCTGAATGTTTAAAATTAACTTCAGATGATATGTTTGCCAACGGGTTAATTGATGGAGTAGTAAAAGAACCGCTTGGTGGCGCACACCAAAATCCAGAATTAATGGGTTTAACTTTAAAAGAAACAATTATAAAAGATTTACAAGAGTTGGGTAAACAAAATACAGACAAACTAATTGCGACTAGAATTGATAAATTCTGTGCGATGGGTGTAGTGGTAGAAGGTTAATTCTAAACTTTAATCATATGGAAACTCTCGGCTTTTAGTTGGGAGTTTTTTTTGTGGCTTAATTTTCTATTTTTTCGCGAGTTTCAAAATTAGGTTGGCGAAGAGTTTTTTAGGTTGGTGCGATCCCAGCCTATAGGATAATGCTAACACTTATCGTCATGCTGAATTTATTTGAACATCTTTTTTGCATAAAAGACCATGAAATAAATTCAGGGTGACGACCGCTCCCATTGGCCCTGTTAATTCTTTGCGCCTATGTGGTTTAAACAAAAAATGCTTCTCAATTTGAGAAGCATTTATATATTTAATTAAGGATGAAATTATTCTCCACCACTCATTTGATCTTGCATTTGTTGTTGTCTTGAACGGCTAAAGAGATTGTCAAATCTACTATCTAAAGCCTCATATTGGGCAATTAGTTGTTGCGCTAATGCAGGTTGTTTATATTGCGAAGCAACCTGTGCCATTGGCAATAAAGACCAGTTTAAGCCAAGTTGAGCATTTTGCCCGCCAATAATTTCACCCTTGCTTTTAGTTAAATCTGCAAGGTAGCTTAACTCTTTTTGTATATAAGCAGCAGATTTTTTAAGTAAATCATTTGCTTTTTGAGTTTCGCCTAAAATATAAAGGTTTTGGGCTCTTGTAGGCACCCCCATCATCATACGAAGACTATAAATTTTAGTCGGCATTACCTCATCGTACTTTTTAAACGCTTTCTTAGCATCTTCAATTCTGCCTTCTTTAATCAAACCTGAAATTAAGCTGTTAAACATATTACTAAAAATCGAAATATCATCAACCGATTGAGCATCTAAATAAGAAGCATTTTTAATATTTCCCCACTTAAATTTATTCATGATATGGTTATACATTGGCTCCAAATTAATTGGAGTTTCACCATCGTTTGATAAGCTATCAGTTTTTAATGGAAGTAGGCGTAAAGCCAAACCTTCACTATACAAATATTTATCTAGTCCATTAAATTGCTCAGAAGGTACAGTACTACAGAAATAAATTGGTCTTTTCCAATTGTTGTGAGCCAAAATATCAAACATAGCCAATGTACCTTTGGTAATGTAAGGTTTATTAAATCTCCATTCTAAAGCAGGTGTAATCTGATTAGCTTTGCTGGCTGGTAAAGTACCTGTACTAATTACGTCCTGCGGATTAACTGTTAACTTCAAGTTTTTAGTTGGTAGGTCATTATTAGCCTGCAATAAATAATCTACAACTTCTTTAAGTTCTACATTGCCTTGTATATTGGCATCTGTAAATCTCATGTAATCTCTAACACCCGAAACGTATTGAGACTCTTTCATCGTAATTGGTAAAGGTTCTGATTCATGAACTTTACGGCGCATACCATTAATATACCAATCTGTATCAAATAAACTTAAGTTTACCAATCTAATATCTGGTCTAACGCCCTCTACCTCTTGTATATACCAAAGTGGGTAGGTGTCATTATCGCCGTAAGTAAATAAAATTGCATTTGGTGCGCAAGATTCCATGTAACTCACTGCAATATCATGCGCAACCATTTTATCAGAACGGTCATGATCATCCCAGCCTTGGCTAGCCATGATTACTGGTGCCATACCTAAAGCAATAACTGTTGCGCCAACAGCTGCGGTTTGTGGCGTTAGTTTCTTAAATACCCACTCTTTAATAGCAAGCACTCCGAGCCCAATCCAAATGGCAAAAGCATAAAACGAGCCTACATACGCATAATCACGTTCTCTTGGTTCTAGTGGTTTTTGGTTAAGGTAAAGCACAATAGCTATGCCGGTACAAAAGAACAGTAAACCAATAATGCCACCATCTTTAGGGTTTCTCTGGAAATGCCATAAAGCACCTAAAAGACCTAATATAAATGGTAAAGCAAAGAAACGGTTGTATGAATTACTTTCTGTTATAGAAGGAGGTAGGTTCGTTTGATCGCCCAGAGCTAAAGCGTCTACAGGCTTAATTCCACTTAATGCCCGTCCTTCATAAATACTACCTTGTCCTTGGTCTTCATTTTGGCGACCAATGAAATTCCATCCAAAATAACGCAAATACATAAAGCCAACCTGGTACCTGGCAAAGAAACCTACGTTATCAAAAACGTTTGGCACATCTTGGTCAGATAGACCCATAAAATCTTTATAATAATTAGCATGTCGTTCATCGTCACTATACATCCTTGGGAACAAGGTTGTTTTTTGTAAACGTTGTAAACTATCAGGAAATCTCTCTGTTATGCCATAAACTTGTTCTGTTTTAACCCCAGCAACTTCATATTTTTCGGCCCCTTTTCTGTAAATCTTACCACCTGTATCAACTACCGGATAACCTTCGTCAGTATATTTTGGAATAGTATTATAGTTAGGTCCTGTTACTAAAGGTCTATCGCCATATTGCTCACGGTTTAGGTAACTTAAAAATGAGAAAGCATTATCAGGATCGCTGTTATTTAAGTTTGGTTTTGCCTGAGCTCTGATAATAATCATGGCGAAAGAAGCATACCCAAAAATGATTAATACAGTTGATAGCAATGCTAAGTTTAGAATTTTCTTTTGGCGTTGGATAGAGTATCTAATTGCCCAAACTAAGCCACCGATTAATAAAATAGCAAAGAAAAGAACACCCATGCCAAAGCCTGTACCCAAAGTATTTACAAAGAATAAATCGAAATAAGCACCAATTTTAACTAAATATTGGATGATACCGTATTGGATAACTGCTAAAATTAACACCCCAATTCCAAAGGTTTTAAAAATGCCTGATGTTGTTGGTGATTTTGTTTTCTTGAAATAATATACAAACGCGATAGCCGGTATAGTTAATAAGTTTAATAAGTGAATACCTATTGATAGCCCCATGATATAAGCAATAAACAATAACCATCTATCGGCTCTTGGTTCGTCTGCAATAGCTTCCCATTTTAAAATGGCCCAAAAAACTATAGCAGTAAATAATGATGATAAGGCATAAACCTCAGCTTCAACTGCCGAAAACCAAAAACTATCTGAAAAAGTATAAGCTAAAGCGCCAACTGCTCCGGCACCCATAATGCTAATTAAAGTAGCGTTGCTGATAGCCTCATTACCCTTCACTAAAATCTTTTTAGCTAAAGCAGTAATGGTCCAGAAAAGGAATAATATAGTTGCGGCACTTGCAATAGCAGAGCCCATATTCATAAAATAAGCAATCATCATTTTGTCGCCAAAGGCGAATAAAGAGAAGAAACGTTCAATCATTAAAAACAATGGTGCACCAGGTTGGTGTACAACTTGCATTTTTAAAGCAGAGGCGATAAACTCACCACAATCCCAAAAACTAACAGATGGTTCTAAAGTTAAAGTGTAGGTTATAGCGGCGATAAAGAAACAAAGCCAGCCTACGATGTTGTTTATTTTAGAATAATTCATTGTACAAATGAGTAAAATTTAATTTATGAGCACACAAAATGCAGCCGAAAATAAAGAAATAGATTGAGATATGCCGAAATATTTAACCTCTTTTAACAATTATTAACGGTTTAATGTGCTTAAAAACCAACTTTGAAAAATATTTTAATTTTTTTTGCTTTGGCACTTGCAGATATAAAAAATGTGCGTAAATTTGCATTCCATTTCAGAACAACAGTTGTGGTGGAAAATTGTCCGATAGTATAAGGGTAGTACAACGGTTTTTGGTACCGTTTGTCTTGGTTCGAATCCAGGTCGGACAACAAATTTTTTTCGGATTGTGAATAAAACCGCAATCCGATTTTTTTTAACCCAGCATTGATACCCGCAAATCATGCCATTGCAATTTAACCCAGTTAAAATTTTTGCCGGAAGCGGTACAAAAGATTTAGCGAAACAAATTGCCGAAGCTTACGGCAAACCACTAGGAAGCGTTACTTTAAGTCGGTTTAGCGATGGCGAGTTCCAGCCTTCTTTTGATGAATCGATAAGAGGAAGTGACGTATTTTTGGTGCAATCTACCTATCAGCCTAGCGATAATTTAATGGAACTTTTGTTAATGGTTGATGCCGCTAAAAGAGCATCAGCACATTACATTACAGCAGTTGTTCCTTATTACGGATTATCTCGCCAAGATAGAAAAGACAAACCACGTGTAGCAATTGGGGCAAAACTGGTAGCTAACTTATTAAAAACAGCAGGCATCCATCGCATCATGACAATGGATTTGCATGCTGCACAAATACAAGGTTTTTTTGATATTCCTGTAGATCACTTAGATGGATCGGTTATTTTTGTGCCTTACATTAAAAGCTTAGGTTTAAAAAACTTAACCATTGCTTCGCCAGATATGGGTGGCTCGTACAGAGCTCGTACTTTTGCTAAGTTTTTTAATGCAGAAGTTGTAATTTGTGATAAACGTCGTTTACGTGCTAATGAAATCGAATCTATGTCGATTATTGGAGATGTAACCGGACAAGATATTGTGTTGATGGATGATATTTGCGATACCGCAGGTACCTTAGCTAAAGCAGCAGCTTTAATTATGGAAAACGGTGCAAATAGTGTGAGAGCGGTTTGTACGCATGCAGTTTTATCAGGCAAAGCGTATGAAACAATTGAGAACTCAATGTTAGAGGAATTGATTGTAACTGATACTATACCTTTAAAACAGGCAAGCCCTAAAATTAAGGTGCTAAGTACAGCTAAGTTATTTGCAAAGGCAATTGCCAATGTAAATGAGCATGGATCGATAAGTGATCTTTTTAAGGTTTAGGGATAAGCGTATTGCGTAAAGCTTTTTGAGCGCCCCACGCTAATCGCCCCACGCCAAACAATGAAGTAAGAATTTAAGTAAACAATTAAATATAACAAAAATGAAAACAATCGCTATTAGCGGTTCTCCAAGAGAGAACGTAGGGAAACGCGATGCTAAAGAGCTTCGCTATGAAGGTAAAGTTCCTGCAGTATTGTATGGTGGTAAAGAGCAAGTACACTTTGCTGTATTAAGCACTGATTTAAACGAGGCTATTTACACTCCAGAAGCTAACTTTTTAGAAATCACTATTGGTGGTGCTAAAACTAAAGCTATCATTAAAGAAGCTCAGTTTCACCCATTAACAGACAAATTAATCCACGTAGATTTTCTTCAATTATTTGATGATAAAGAAATCTTAATGGAAATCCCAGTTAAATTAACCGGAACTTCTCCAGGTGTTAAAATGGGTGGTAAATTGGTACAGAAATTACGTAAACTACGTGTTAAGTCATTGCCTAAAAACATGCCTCAAGTAGTAGAAGTTAGCATTGCTAAATTAGAAGTTGGAAACTTGTTCCGCGTTCGTGATTTGCAAAAAGCTGATTACGTGGTAACAAACACTCCAGAAGATACAATCGTTTCTGTAGGTATGTCTAGAGCATTAAAACAAGCAGAAACTGAAGCAGCTAAAGGTAAATAATTTAATGATTACACCGATTTAGGTGATTTCACAGATTTTTGAAGCGGTAGAGAAGAAATTCTTTACCGCTTCTTTATTATGAGCTAATTTCAATCGTCTTCATAATTTGTAACCTTCAATCCTAATTAATCTAGTATGAGGAAAAAATGATCCTTTAATATTGATGGTTTTGTTAAACCACCCCTTTTCTTCACTTAAATCAATTTTATAATAAACAGTAGAAATCCCACCTTTTGATAAGTCCTTTTTGTTGAATTTTATATCCGTACAGCTACAGTCTCCAGAAACTTCAAGTTTACTCAAATTAAATTCTCCAATATTTTTTACTTCAAAAACACCTTCAATTGAATTATGTTTTATTTTACCCTTATCTATTAGAAGAGGAGAACTAATTCTAGTTAAGTTTTCTTGTTTGGCTTTTTTTTGACTTGATTGTTTGGTTGCATTTTTTTTGGAATCATAATATGTTCTTATAACATATTGTCCAACTGCAAAACATATTAAAAAAAGAATTATATATTTTATTATTTTCATTTTATTTAATAATTTCTAAAGCTAACATTGCTGGAGTAAAAATGCTCGGGCGCCAACCTTTCTCAGCATTGAAAAAAAAAGTTTGATGAAATTCAGCATTCTCACGTGAGACAACTCCTAATTTGGGCCCAAAAAAGCTGTAATTTTTTTTGTTTCTAATGTTTTTATAATGATATTTTTCAGGATTGAAAACCCATCTTACACCATAGTAAATTATTTCATTTTTTTGTGCCAAATCTGGCAATAGGATTTTGTTCCAACCAATGGAGTAGTTATTTACTAAAATCTTGTGAAATGGTTCTTTGTCAGGTAACTTGCTTGAATTTTCATTGAAAAAGACAATTTCTATTGGACCTATATCCTTTGATTTCGCATAATTTTCATCTTTGGCTATATAAAACAATATAGCCTCAATATGTTCATGGTTATTATGAAATCTATTTACAACAGTAAAATTAATGTCTTTATCAGTTCTACTATTTACAAATACATTTTTTGTTTTTTTTTCAAAATTACCAATAACAGTTATGTTTTTTGCTGTATTCCTTATTTCCACTTCTCCTAAGCGTATGATGTTTTCAGCTAGTAGTATGGTGGTATCATTGGTAGGAAAAGTAAATGATAGGGGTTTATAACCAAAATAATTTATGATTATAATTCTTTGTTTATAAGCATTTTCAATTTTAATGACCCCAAGGTCACTTGTAATTATCTTATCATTAGTAGCTTTTAAATTAAAATTTGAAAGATTGATTTTAGTTGTAGAGTCTAAAACTTTTAAAATTTGAGCTTGGCCAGGTTGAATAAAAAAAATACCCATAATAGTAATTACAGGTATCATTCTTTTAAGCATTTTTAATTTATGCATTATTGAGGGTTGTCTTGAACTACTTCTTCTATTGGGCCATAATAATTTTTGCAAGAATGGCTTACCCAAAAAGTGTGTTTGCAAATCTTAAAATTACCGTCTGCATCAATACACAACGTTTCGCCAAACATTGCTGAGGGTGTGTCGCAGTTAACTTCTTCAGGCGTCACAGCATATGCAGTTAAAAAAGAGCAAGCAGCTATAATAGCTGTTAATAAAGGGTTTTTAATTTTTTCATAATGTATAGTTATTGGTTTAACCTCAAAAGAAAAAAAAAACATTTGATTATCGCAAGGGAAAAGTGAAATATTTTTTATCAAAGGTAATTTTTAAAGACAATGAATTTTAACATACAAGCAATCCTTCCTCACGTTCCGACTTTTTTCTAACTTAGCCAAATGAAATTTCTCATCGTTGGGCTAGGAAATATTGGCCCGGAATATGCACATACACGCCATAATATTGGTTTTGATATTGCCGATCAGTTGGTAAAAGATTTAGACGGAAGTTTTGAACTATTGCGTTTGGCTTATTATGCCGAGGTAAGTCATAAAGGCAAAAAATTGCATGTAATTAAACCTACTACTTTTATGAATTTGAGTGGTAAGGCTGTAAATTATTGGATGAAAGAGTTGAAAATAGCGCCAGAAAATGTTTTGGTTTTAGTTGATGATTTAGCGCTTCCGTTAGGTAAATTACGAATGAAATTGCAAGGTAGCAGTGCCGGCCATAACGGTTTAAAAAGTATTGAAGAAGTTTGCGGCGGACAAAATTATGCTCGTTTACGTTTCGGGATTAGTGATAATTTTAGAAAGGGCCAACAAGCTGAATATGTATTAGGTCTGTTTGATAAAGATGAGCAGAAAGAGCTGCCAACATTAATTAATAGGGGAGTTACCATGATTAAAAGTTTTGTAACCATCGGCCCTGCCCAAACCATGACACTTTTTAACAAGTAAAGCTAAAGCCCCTTTAGGGGTTTGGGGTTTAAACAATCGCTATAAGTTGTACCTATCGGGATAAGTTGTTCTCCAATCCAAACTTGAGACCGATCAAACTTGCTGATTTTATCTTTTGCAATAATAAATGCCCTATGTGTTCGTACGAATAATTTATGAGGCAACAAATCAACCAATTCGTTAATGGTGATGCGAGAGCTTAGTAATTTTCCATTTGTGAGATGAAATTGGGTGTAATTACCTGAGGCTTCAATATAAGATATTTCATTGTAAAGCACTTTCACTTGCTCATAACCATCTTTTATGAAAATAAAATCTGCTTTGCTATCTGGCGCCTGATTACGTAAATCAAATAATTCTTTAGCCTTGTTACAGGCTTTTAAAAATCTAGATAGTGAAAACGGTTTTAGCAAATAGTCAACAGCATCTAGCTCAAAACTTTGAACTGCATGTTCGCTGTAAGCTGTAGTAAAAATAACCATGGGCGGCTTGCTTAAAGCTTTTAGAAAGTCGATGCCGCTAATGTCTGGCATTTTAATATCTAAAAAAATTAAATCTACTTTGTATTGTTGCAGGTAAGCGATGGCCTCAAAAGCATTCGTAAATGTTTGCGTTAGCTCAATAAAAGGAACCTTGCTAGCGTGGGCAGCAACTATGTCTAAAGCTATGGGTTCGTCATCAATGGCTATGGCAATCATCTTTTTTAATTGGGCTCAACAAAACTAAGGGTTTACAGTTGTAAAGTTAAATGTATAAAAAACTCTTTTGCGCTTTCGCGGATAATTAATTCGTGTTTATTTGGATACAATAAAGCCAGTCGTTGTTTCACATTAGCTAAACCTATACCGCTTTTCAATTTCTCAGGATCGTTATCTGGTTTGATATGAATGCTGTTATGTACATCAAAATACAAGGTATTTTCTTTGGTTTGTAAAGTAACTTTAATGTGCGATGGTTGCTGCAAGCTAATGCCATGTTTAAATGCATTTTCTACAAAAGGAATTAAAAGCATTGGTGTGATTTGCAAATTATTTAGCTGCTCATCAATTTGTGTATCTATTGCAATATCGGCAGAGCGAGAAGTTCTAAGTTTTTGCAAAGCGATGTAATTCTCTAAATAATCTACATCACGTGTTAGCGAAATTTTATCCTGTACGTTTTCATGCAACATAAAACGCATCATATCGCCTAGTTTCTGTATGCCTTCTCCTGTTCTTTCAGCGTTTTCTTGTAAAGCTGTTCCGTATAAAGTATTAAGCGCATTAAATAGAAAGTGCGGATTAATTTGCGACTGTAAGAAACTTAAACTAGCATCAGATTTGCCCAACTCTGTTTTTAAGGTGAAAAGCTGATTACTATTGTCTAGCCTGTTTTTATATAAATACCAAGCTAAAGGCAAAGTAATTACAATTTGAGTAGGAAAATGAAAACAAAGTACAACGGCTGCCAACTCTGGCTCACCTGTCATTAAAGCGGTAATTAACGAAACTGGAATTGCAATTAAAATGCTTACCAACAACATTTGCCCAAAATACCGCTTAAATTTTTTGTTGTTGGTGTAATGGTGTGGCAAATAAAAATAAATGGCATAAATGGTAATAGCTATCGCTGCTAATATTACTAATGTCCATAAAATGATGATTTGAAATGGAGCGCTTGCAGTAACCCATAATAACAATCCAACAAACCAAAAGGCCAATCCAAAACCGATATCAATTTTAATTTGTTCTTGAATTGTCCCAGCTTTTTTATGATCGGCAATTAAATAGATAATAAATTCTTTCAAGAGAACATATCCAGAAATAGCTATTATTGTCCATAAGGATGATGAAAATCCTTTGAAAAATATCCTATTGTAAGCATCTTGAATATCATCATATTGTACTAACATAAAAGCTTCGCTGTAGGTTTTAGCAATGCTGATGACTAAACCCATCATTAAAAATAGCCCGAAAAGCAAAATAGCGTTTAGTGAGCTTTGCTGTTTTTTGATGATGGCCGGTATAATTAAAAAATTAATGGATAAAAAGCTGAAGTAGATAACGGAATATTGGAAAAGTTTGGGTGCGAAATAGTTAGAGAAGTAAGAGAATGAAATGTTATTCTCTCTGAAATAATAAAATTCATGAGGATTTCTTCTATCTCCGGTATTTGATATCAATACGATAATTGCAATACAATAAAGTATGGTTGATACCCAAAACTCTACTTTTTGTAAATCTTTTTGTTTCATATAATTGATTTTAGCACTGCAATTTTACCAACAGCAAAGCTATCAAAAATTAAAATGTGATAAACACCTTTAAAAATGTGATGAATTTGTAATAATTAGATTTTATTCAAAAAATTTGATCTATTAACCTTTCGTTATTGATAAGGAAAAATTAGGTTTGCATCAATAAAATCGTAATTCATAAATCTAAAATCTAAAATTAATATGGTTGTATACGGCATTCCTAATTGTAATACAGTAAAAAAGGCGCTCGATTGGCTTAAGGCAAATCAAATAGACTTTGAATTTCATGATTTTAAGAAAAAGGGAATTACTGCTGAAAAATTAACCGAATGGTTTGATGTTTTTGGTTGGGAAAAAGTGATCAACAAAAATGGCTTAACATTTAAAAAGCTAACTAAGGATGAACAAGCAGAAATAAATTCTCCTGATAAGGTTATAAGCTATTTAATACAAAATACGAGTGCTATAAAAAGGCCAATCATCGAAAAAAATGGCAAAGCAGTATTACTTAGCTTTAATGAAGAGCAATACCAAGAAGTATTAAAATAGATTGCAGAAAAACGAAACATTAAAAAATATAGGGTGTTCAAGGTTTATCAATCTTAAAAATCCTATACTATGAAAGCAGCAGTATTTCACAAACCAGGCGATATCCGAGTAGATACCGTACCAGATCCAACAATTTTAGACCCCAGAGATGTAATTTTAAAAGTTACCTCAACAGCTATTTGTGGCTCAGATTTACATATTTTAAGTGGTGCAGTTCCACAAAAAGATCCGTTAATTATGGGTCATGAGTTTATGGGTATTGTAGAAGAGGTAGGATCTGCAATTACCAACTTAAAAAGGGGTGATCGCGTTGTAGTTCCATTTCCAATTGCTTGTGGAGAATGTTTTTTCTGTAACCACGAAGCATCGCCAGCATGCGAAAATTCTAATTATAAAAATTATGGTCCAAACGGAAACATGATGGACCAAAAAGGTGCAGCATTGTTTGGCTATACCGATTTATACGGTGGTTACTCTGGCGGCCAAGCACAGTACGTTCGGGTACCTTATGCAGATATTAGCCCCAGAATTGTACCAGAAAATTTAACCGATGAGCAAGCGTTATTCTTAACAGATATTTTTCCGACGGGATGGTCGGCTATAGACTGGGCACAGCTTAAAGGAGGCGAAGTTGTAGCTATTTTTGGTTCTGGGCCGGTTGGTTTAATGGCGCAAAAGGCAGCTTGGATAAACGGTGCAAGTAGAGTTATTGCTATCGATCCGTTAGATTATAGATTAGCAAAAGCAAAAGCTGTAAATAATGTAGATACCTTAAATCCACACAAAGTGGATGTAGTTGAAGCGATTAGAGAAATGACAGGTGGCAGAGGCGCTGATGTTTGTGTTGAAGCATGTGGATTTGAGCCTGAAAGAAATTTTGTAGACAAACTTAAAGCAACCATCAACTTCGAAAAAGGATCGATGAAAGTTTTAGACATGTGTTTTGAAGCTGTAAGAAGAATGGGAACAGTTTCCATTGTTGGGGTTTATGGCTCAACTTATGATAATTTTCCTCTGCATAGAATATTTGATAAAGGAATAACCATTAAACAAGGTCAAGCGCCAGTTTTAAACTACATCGATAAATTAATTGATTTAGTTAAGGAAGATAAAGTGGTTCTTGATGACATTATTACGCATACTTTGCCATTAGAAGATGCCGTACATGGATATAAAATCTTTGATGATAAAGAAGATGACTGTGTTAAAGTTGTTTTAAAACCTTAATTAAAGTTTTTTGTTATCAATAAAAGCCATTGCCGGTTAGGCAATGGCTTTTCAATGAAATCAATAAATCAACATTGTTATGTTAGAAAAAGAATTAATGCATCATGGTGCCAGAACAGGAGATCTAGATGTGCTTAAGGAGTTGCTAAAAGGCAATCCAGATGTTAACGTTAAAGATGAAAAAGGATTTACTCCATTAATTATTGCTTGTTACAATAATCGCTATGATGCGGCTAAACTTTTAATAGCAAACAATGCAGATGTTAATGCTCGTGATTTGGGAGGTAACACTGCTTTAATGGGTGTTGCATTTAAAGGATACCCAGAAATTGCAGAGCTTTTGATAGAAAACGGTGCCGATTTAAATTTACAGCATGGCAACGGAGGCACAGCTTTAATGTTTGCCGCAATGTTTGGGAGAAATAACTTGGTTAAGCTTTTATTGCTACATGGCGCAGATACCACAATTTGTGATGCGAGGGGATTAACGGCTGCAGATTTAGCTGCACAGCAGGGAAATGAAGAAGCCCTGGAATTGCTAGAAGCTTAAAAATAAATCATTTAAATCTGGGTAAATTGAAATCTATTTAATTTGCAAAGATGTTAAAACAAAAAAACCTCACGATATTCGTGAGGTTTTTTTATGCTTTATGCAGGAACTTTTCTCGCTTTTTCTCTATCCCAAAAACGGTGTTTGGCTATTGCCTTGATAAAATTGGAAGCTAAATCTTTAGCTTTATTGGAAATTACAATCCCTTCTTCATCCGCAATATCAGCAAAATATGTTTTGCCAATTATCGGATTTGCATCTTCATCTGCTGCAATTGCTTTACAATGCTTAAAGGCTTCGTTTAAAAAGTGAATTGCATCTGGTTCGGTTGCTAATGCAGCAACGCTTTGTTTGCCTCCAGGTACATAAACTGCATCATACAAAACTGATGCCGCTGTTAACAAACTTTCATCAACGGTTATATCGGTTCCATCCTGAGACTGAATACTTCCTAAATTAGGGGCGATGATTTCCACAGCGGCTCCTTCGGCTAATAATGCTTTCTTTACTTCATTTAACGATTTTTCATTAACACCGTTAGATGCTAAAATCGCGATTTTTCTAGTTTTTATACTGTCTTTAATTGTGTTTTGCATACTTAGTGCCTCAGAAGTTTTTAGTTTCGTTTTAACTTCTATTGGTTGATAATCTGCTGGGTTTCCATCTGCAGGAATACTATGATTAACAGGTTCGGTTACCTGTGAAGGAACTTTTAGCCCCAACGCTGTAGCCACTTTTTGTGCTAAATCACCGTCAACCTGTGTTAATCTTTCTATCATTTTCTCTCTGATAGCTATCGTTTTTACTTTGCCTAATTCAAAACGCAAAGCATCCACAATGTGATTTTTTTCTGCCTGCGATTGGCTATTGTAAAATAATTTAGCTTGGCTAAAATGATCGAAGAAACTTTTGCTTCTCGCCCTTACTTTTCTAGCGTCAATTCGCTCATTGTAACTTGTAAAACCTCCATCAGCAGCTTTAACTTGTGCAGGATCGTTATTACCGGTAGTATTCGGATTGTAACTTGCCTTTCCTCGGTTAATAGTTTGCCTCATTAAACCATCGCGTTGGTTATTATGTACTGGCACAATTGGTCTGTTGATAGGAATTTCATGAAAATTTGGTCCACCTAAACGCAATAGCTGAGTATCAGTATAAGAAAATAATCTGCCTTGCATTAGAGGGTCATTCGTAAAATCTATACCTGGTACAACATGGCCAACATGGAAAGCAACTTGTTCTGTTTCTGCAAAAAAGTTATCTGTATTTCTGTTTAAAGTTAATTTACCGATGCGTTGTACGGGTACCAACTCTTCTGGTATCAACTTCGTTGGATCTAATAAATCAAAATCAAACTTATGTTCATCAGCCTCTGGTACAACCTGCACGCCAAATTCCCACTCAGGGAAATCGCCGTTTTGTATGGCTTCCCATAAATCCCTACGGTGAAAATCAGGATCTTTACCAGAAATATTCTGTGCTTCATCCCAAGCTACCGAATGTACACCTAGTAATGGCTTCCAATGGAATTTTACGAAATTAGATTCTCCCTTTTCATTGATAAATCTAAAAGTGTGTACGCCAAAACCTTCCATCATACGCAAACTTCTAGGCAAAGCTCTATCGCTCATCGCCCACATAATCATGTGCGTAGATTCTGGCATCAGTGAAATAAAATCCCAAAAAGTATCATGAGCACTTGCAGCCTGAGGCATTTCGTTATCTGGCTCTGGTTTAACGGCATGTATTAAATCAGGGAACTTCAAGGCATCTTGAATAAAAAATACTGGCATGTTATTGCCTACTAAATCAAAATTTCCTTCTTGTGTATAAAATTTAACAGCAAACCCTCTAACATCTCTTGCCAAATCTGAAGATCCTTTTGAACCTGCAACTGTAGAAAAACGGACAAAAACAGGAGTTTCAATTGCTGTATCATTTAAAAATTGCGCTTTTGTTAATTCTGGTATTGGCTTATAAAGTTTAAAAACTCCATGAGCTCCAGATCCTCGAGCATGTACAACACGTTCAGGAATTCTCTCATGATCGAAATGGGTTATTTTTTCTCGAAGAATAAAATCTTCTAATAAAGTTGCACCTCTGTCGCCTGCTTTTAACGAATTCTGATCATCATTTATGCCAACGCCATGGTTGGTTGTCATTTGCTGATTGCTTGCATCAGCATAATGTGCTGCTAATTTATTAACTTTTGCATTGTCATTAACAGAATTATCTTTTGGATTGAGTGGTTTTTTTGCCATAGGTTTTTACATCGCTTAAGAACAGTTGTAACACTCAAAAAATTTTAATGTTTAGATTAAATTTTTAAATAATTTTAGTGAAGTATGATTAATAGTGAATTGTTTCTTCACGCTTTTGTTAAATTTTGTTAAATAGCACGAGCAAAGCTAAAAGACCATTAAATTTGAATATGAACAAGAAGTTATTTGTCTTTTTATTTTTATTGTTTCCATTGTTTTCATTAGGACAAGGCATACTTACTGGCGATATCTTCGATTATGATAATAGAGCACTTAAAATTCAAGGGGCGACTATAAAAAATTTAGCAACAAATGCATTTACACTATCAGATAAGGATGGTCATTTTGCAATTGCAGCTAAAATTGGAGATTTGGTTACATTTGGTATGTCTGGCTATCAAACAGATACGGTTTACCTTACAAAACTTTTCCCAAAAAATGTTTACTTAAGAGCTGCTGTTAACAACCTAAAAGCGGTAGATATCAATGGAGTTAAAATTTCTCCATTGTTAGGCAATTTAGGTAATCCTGATAATAAGCAACCTACCAAAGCTGTAGATTATAGCAAGGAAAGGGGAGGTTTAAGACTAAATTTGGGCTACGGAAAATACAGACGCGACCAAGCTAAAGTACAGAAGCTCGAAGAAAATGAGATGTATCAAAATGAAATTACAAACAATTTCAATGAAGAATATGTTAAGTCTTTGGTAAAATTTGAAGGGCCTGGCATTAAGGATTTTTTAATAATGTATAGGCCCACTGTAGAACAGATCAAAGCCGAACGTCCGTTTAACTATGCCTATCATACTGCAAAAGCCTATCAAGCCTGGTTAAATTTACCGCCCGATCAAAGAAAATTACCACCTTTGGTTAAACCCAAACCTGTAAATCAACAACCATAATAGATTATTCTACTTATAAACTTAAACATTGAGTTATAGTAACATTATTAAGGATGTATTTTGGAAATATTTTCCAAGCCATTAACTTTAGCAAAAAATCTATATATGCATAAACCTACAACTAAAAAAATTTTAGGAGTTATTGCACTGTGTGCAATTTCTTTTACAAGTTTTGCTCAAACACCAGCTGCAGCAACCAATTATGTGCCATCAGATGCATTTGGGCCATTATTTTATACTCAAAATGGTAACGAGTATCGCTCTGCAAGCGGTGCGCCAGGCGTTAAATATTGGCAAAACAGAGTTGATTACAATATCACCTCTAGTTTAGATGAAACCAAAAATATGGTAAGTGGTTCAATAACCATTACCTATAAAAATAATAGTCCAGATAAACTTCCATTTCTGTGGTTGCAGTTAGACCAAAATACTTTTAAAGAGACGTCTCGTGGTTACATGATTACACCGGCTAGAAGTAGATATGGTGCGCATGGCGAGAAGTTTGATGCAGGTTACAAAATAAGCAATATCAGCGTGGCTAAAAAAGCTGGAGCTGTTAAATTTACATCAGTAGTTGAAGATACTAGAATGCAAATTCGCTTAGATCAACCTATGGCTCCTGCAGGTGATGTAATTACGATAAAAATGGATTATTCGTATATTTTGCCTAAAGAAGGTTCGGATAGAACTGGCCATTTAACCACTAAAAATGGAGAAATCTTTGCGATTGCACAATGGTTTCCTCGCATGTCTGTTTATGATGATGTTATTGGATGGAATACTTTGCCTTATTGGGGTGGAGGAGAGTTTTATTGCGAATTTGGCGATATCACCTATTCGGTTACAGCACCTGCAAGTCACATTGTAATGGGTTCTGGAGAATTACTAAATCCGCAAGAAGTGTTTACCGCAGAACAATTGAAGAGATGGAATGCTGCGAAATCTAGCGATGCAACAATTCATATTCGTACCGAGGCAGAAGTTCTTGATCCAAAATCTCGTCCTTCGGGAGATAAATTAACTTGGAAATTCAAAATCTTAAATGCTCGTGATGCTGCTTGGGCGTCATCTAAAGCATTTGTTTTGGATGCAGCCCGTATCAATTTACCTAGCGGGAAAAAATCTTTGGCTGTTTCTGCTCATCCAGTTGAAAGCAACGGGATGGACTCTTATGGACGAGGTGTAGAATATGTAAAAGCTTCTATTGAACATTACTCAAAAAAATGGTTCGAGTATCCTTATCCAATGGCTATTAATGTAGCTACAAATATTGGCGGAATGGAATATCCTGGTATTGTTTTTTGTGGTTGGACCGCTAAAAAAGGAAGTGCTTGGGGAGTTATCGATCATGAGTTTGGTCACACCTGGTTTCCGATGATTGTTGGCTCTAACGAACGTAAATTCGGATGGATGGATGAAGGTTTTAATACTTTTATCAATGGGTTATCATCAGAAGAGTTTAACAATGGAGAATACAAGGAGCGCCCGATGAATATGAATGCAATTGGTAAAGCTGTAATCGGTAATCCACGTTATGAAAACATTATGCAAATGCCTGATGGAATGGCTGAAGCAAATATTGGTGTAAACTTATACAGCAAACCAGGTTGGGGATTAGATATTTTAAGAAATCAAATTTTAGGTGCAGATCGCTTTGATTATGCATTTAAAGAATACATTAAAAATTGGGCTTACAAGCACCCAACTCCACATGATTTCTTTAGATCTATGGAAAATGCTGCCGGCGAAGACTTAGCATGGTTTTGGAGAAGCTGGTTTTTAAATAGTTGGAAAAACGATCAAGCTATAGGTGATGTTAAAGAGGTTAAAGTTGATGGTAAATTAGCGGGTTATACTATTCAGGTTAAAAATCTTGAAAAAATGCCAATGCCAATTATTTTAGAAGTTAAAACCAAAAGCGGTAAAACAGAAATTGTAAAAGTTCCTGTAGATGTTTGGATGAAAAATACAACTTGGTTAGTGCGCTATCCATCTACAGAAGAAGTTGTTGAAGTAAATATAGATCCTGAGAAAGTGCTTCCAGATGGAAATCCGGATAATAATACTTGGAAAGCTAATAATTAGAAATAGAGGTTAAAAATTAAAATGCCTCACTAATATTAAATTTAGTGAGGCATTTATTTTTGATTAAAAACTCAATTAGTTCAATTCTATTGTATTAAGCTTTTTTGAAATCTTTATAATTTCTTTAAACATATTTTCGGCACCTGCAATAACCTGATTATGATAAGCTTCAGGTATTTCATTAAGCTGCGATAAAAATTGTTGCCAATTTACGATGAGTTCTTTACCGTAAATGGTATAATAATTAAAGTTGAATGATTGGTTGAAATTTTCGTTAAGACGAAGTTGTTTAATAATTACACTTCCGCCTAAAGTGGCACCTTCTAAAACATACAATGCTCCTAAAGCATCATATTCATTTAAAAATTTAATGGTGCTAATGTTTAGTTGTTCTAATGATTGTTTTTTTAGGTTAGCATCATTTAAATCTAGTATTAATGAAGTTAGCTTTTCCCTCTTTTCAATATCAATGTTTACCGCTATATCCGATGTAAGCTTGTTGAAAATTTCTACTTCATAAAACCAGTGCACCAAATAATTACAAGCCAAAAGCTTATTGTACTGTGCTATATTTAATGTTTTTTGCATAATATGCTGAACAAACATTTGTTGTTCAAGATCATTATGCAGGTTTTCGGTATTGGCTTTTAACTTTTGTTGTAGTGTCAATTAAAAAGAATTTATTAATTAAGGCCTCTATTTTGCATAAACCAAAACTCATGCATTGTTTTTAAACAAGTTAGCAAATTATTATAGCCGTCTGGTTTAGTAACATATGCATTAGCACCAAATTCGTAAGATGCCTTCACATCTTTAGGGTTATCTGATGTAGAAAAAAGTATAACAGGAATGTATTTTAAATGAGGCATTTCTTTTATAGTCTTTAAAATATCTAAACCTGATAATCCTGGTAAATTTAAATCGAGTAATATAAGTTTAGGAAGGTTTTTTCCATCAGAGAAGGTGCGTAATTGTTCAATTGCATCTCTTCCATCTTCAACGATACTTAGTTTAAGTTCTTGTTTTATCTCACTAATAGCTGTTTGTAAGATAAACGCATAATCTGGATCATCTTCAACATAAAATATGTCCGGGTTGTTCATCTTTATAATTTTTTAAATGATAGATAAAATGTTGTTCCTTTATTCAACTCGCTTTCGAACCATATTCTGCCGTTGTGTCTTTCAACAATTCTTTTAACAATCGCCAAACCAACACCAGTACCTTCAAAATCTCTCACATTTTCCATTCTCCTAAAAAGTTCAAATACCTTATCATGGTTGTCTACTTCAATTCCTATGCCATTATCTATTATTTTGTAAATAATTTCTCCACTAACTTCCTCGCCTTCAATAGTTACAACAGGATTTTTTGATTTTGATGAGTATTTAACTGCATTAGAAATTACATTAGTAAATACTTGATTGATCAGGGTGCTATCGCCATCAATTGAAGGGCAATTTCCAATTTTAATAATAACATTATCTGCTTTAAAGGCTGAAACAACCAAAAGGCAAATATCATTAATTGTTTCCTTCATATCGATACTTACAAGATCAATATCGGCTCTGCCAACACGTGCGAGTTTTAAGATTTCATCAATCAAAAAGCGCATTTTATCTGCACCAACTAGTACTCTATCCAACAGCTGGATGCTTTTATCATCTACATTTTTGTTTTTAGCTAAAAACAGCTCAGTGTAGCTTTTAATGGCAGTTAATGGTGTCCTTAAATCGTGCGAAATCGTATAACTAAAAGTGTCTAACTCTTCGTAGGCGAGTTTTAAACGCTCATTTAATATACGTATTTCATCAGCCCGTTTATTAATAATATTGATGATCTTTTCTCTTAATTTTAATGCGCCGTTTATTTCAGAGGTTGACCACTTTGGGGCGGTATTTTTTACGATTTCTGTAAAAGTCTCAAAAGAATTTCGAGGAGATAAATTGAGCATTCCATCCTCACTTTTTTCAACTGGCTTTTCTGGATTACCTGCCCAATTGATAGTAGCAAGTGTTTCTTGTTTAAACCAAATAATCAATTCACCCATGCTTTTAGACAATAAACAGGCTATAATTCCACTCGCTTTATCTGCAAATGATATGGCTGGTTTATAATGTGCAGATAGTTGATGAGTATAGTAAATAGAATCATTCATGGTTAGCTTAAGCCAATTGATGAGCGGTTCTAATTGCTCTATATTTGGGGTTCGACCCAAAGTATATACTTTCTTTTCAAACACAAATGCAACACCCGTGGCACTATTTGCATCGAGTAGCGTAGTTTTATGTTTAGTTAAAGCACTAATAACCTCGGTATCGTTGTCTAATTGATCAGATAGTTGGTCTACCGCCGCTTGGTAGATCTGATCATTCTCATTAATTTGCTCTGATTGCCTAAACTCTAATGCCGATGATAAGATATTACCTATCAACTTACAACCTTCACGAGCTTTAAAATCTATAAATTTAGGGCTATAATTATGGCAAGCAATCAATCCCCAAAGTTCATCATTAACCAGTAGAGATATACTGAAACTGCTAGCTACGCCCATATTTTTTAAATACTGAATATGAATGGGAGAAACCGCTCTTAAGGTAGAATGTGTTAAATCTAACGGAGTTTCATTGTTAAAAGTTGCAATGGCAGAACTTTCTGTATTAACATCGGCAATAATACGCGTCATGTTTAGTTTATAAAGTTCTCTTGCTTGTTTTGGTATATCAGAAGCTGGATAGTGGAGTCCGAAAAAAGAATCTAAATCTTCATTTTTTTCTTCTGCAACAACCTCACCATGCCCATCTTCTTGAAACTTATAAATCATTACTCGATCGTACTCGATTAGCCTTTTAACTTCTGCAGCTGCTTTTTCAAGTAAACTAGTTAATGATCTGTTTAAAAGTATTTCTGCTACAGATTTGCCAATAATGTGTTGTACATCATATTGCAAGGTTGCAATTTCAAATTCTAAAATATAATTCTCTGCAGAGCGATGTATGATTAAGTAATATGGATTATCATTTAAGCTTAATTTAAAAGGATTAATTAAATCAAATCCTTGGCTTTTGCCTAAAGCTAATATAGCTGATAACTCAATTTCTACTCCATGTTTTTCTAAAATTGAAATAAAAATTTGCAAATTTTGATCAAGTAATTCTGTAGCATTTGTATTTAAATGATCAATTATATTTTCGCTAATGTAAGTGATGTTAAAATTACTTTGATTGACCGCCAAAAGGAAGCCGTGTGACTGAATTTTTCCAGGGATATGGATCGGCTCGCGGTCACAATTAGTAAGGTCAATAGATTGCATTCTGTGTTTTAAGGGTAAACTTCACAAAAGTATTATATTTTAAAATTAATTTAACAAATATACAATGTTGACACTTTAAATGTCTACAACAATATAGAATAATGTCTGATTATCAGTAATTTAAAATGATTAATTTCTATGATTAAAATGCATTGGCAATGAGAAAGAAAAGATAGATCCCTCGTTTTCTCTACTTGTTAGCTCCATTTTACTGCCATGAAAGCGCAATACTTCCGACACTAGATATAGTCCTATACCAAAGCCAGAAACTCCTTTTAGTTGTTCGTTACTTGATCTAAAAAAACGCTGAAACAATCTTTGTTGATCTTCTTGTGTAATGCCAATCCCATTATCTTTTACGAAGATTTCTACGTCATTTTCCTGCTTTCTACATCCAATAACAATGTTGCCACCAGACGGGGAATATTTAACTGCGTTACTTAGTAAATTATTTAATACTTGTCCAATCTTATCTCGATCTGCATCTATAAATACTTCTTCACAATCAGCTATTTTAATCTCATGTTTTGTACTTAATATCTTGGCGTCAATTACTACTTCCTCAATTAAAGGATGCAACTCAAATACCGTTTTATTTAGCGTAATTTTACCGTCATCAAGTCTCGCTAAACTTAAAAAATCGTGTATCATTGATACCATTTTTTTGGTTTGTACTTGTGTTCTGGTTAATGCATTTATGCGAAAATCATCACCTTCGGTTTTAGATTTAGCCAATAAAATTTGTACGTATGAGCTAATTGTAGTTAAGGGCGTTTTTAATTCATGACTTACCATAGCTACAAAATCGTTTTTTCTCTGCTCTTCAAGTTTTTGAACGGTGATGTCTCTCGCAATTTTCGATAAACCTATAATGTTTCCATTTTTATCTTTAAGAGGAGAAATTGTTAGAGAAACATGAATCAAATTTCCAGCTTTAGTTAAACGTTGAGTTTCGAAATGTTTAACGTGTTCGCCGTTTTTTAATCGATTTAGTATTTCTGATTCTTCATTGGTTCGATCTGTTGGTATAAGTTTATAAATTTTTTCTCCAATTATTTCATCAGCAGTATAACCAAACATTCGTTGCGCTGCATCATTCCAGCTGGTAATTACACTATCTAAGGTTTTGCTAATTATTGCATCATCAGATGATTCTACTATTGCCGCTAGCTTAATACTTCGCTCTTCAGCCTTTTTAATATCGGTAATATCCAATGCGATAATTAGGCCAGCGGTAACTTCATCTAAATCATTTTTTAAAGGCACAAAATGTACTTTATAAATACCTCCAATCGAGAGTTCCATTTCCTCAGAAAATGTTTCTCCAGATAAAAGTCTATCATAATAGTGCTTGGTAGCCTCATAGCGTTCTTTAGGTGCAACATCATTTGGGTGTAGGCCTGTGTAATTTCTGTCGCTATAACCTAATTTTACCATTAGATCTCCTTCTATGGTAATAAAGCGATGATTTTTATCAATTACAATAATTAATGATTTTGGAATATTTAATGCAATTGACTTAAAAAGCTTTTCGCTTCTTTGCAATTCTTGCTGCATAACAAACATTTCTTCATTAGCTGCAGATAATTCTTCGTTGGTAGTTGCGTACTCTTCAATAGCTTCGGCAAGCTCTTCACTCAAAGTCGCAAAGTCTTGTTGGGTAATAATTGATTTAACTTTTTCTGTGGTTTCTTTACAAACTAAAAAAGCGCCACAAACATCTGACGAAGAATTTCTAATCGGACTTATGTTAAAATCAAAAAAGCAATCTTCGGCGTAATTTTTACGATTTAAAATAACGCTTAAATTTTTTACTGTTCCTGATATGCCGTTGTAAGCATTGTGTAGGTGTGGTTGCAAAAAAGAAAAATTTTCCTTGAAAATTTTTTCGCTGATAGGTTTCCCAAAAACCTCGTTATGATTTAAAATGCCAAATATTTTATTAAACGCATCATTATAAAAAGTAAAATAGCTATTGCCCCAAACAATTAACATAGGGCAGGGATTGCTTAAGATTAAACTTAGTGTTTGTGTTAGCAATTGATCCCATGTATCATGGCTCCCTAGCGGATGATCGCTCCAATCTATACTTTTAATTAAAATCGCTGCTTCACCACTATGAAACAAAAAATCTTCCTTATTTGCTAAATTGTGTGCCATAACTATTGTAGATGATAATGGATAGGATATAAAATTATAAAAAATAAGATATCAACATATACTTGGGCATCATAAAAGTATATACCGTAATTATTAATGTATAAATACTCAATTATTCCTAAATAAAGTAAAGTAATTAAAATTGGCGCTAAATTCACAACGTTTTAATTAAAAGTTAACCTAATACACTAAAATATAAGTTTTGTATATATAAATTATTCCTATAGGTTTTGAAATTTAAAACTTTAAGTGCTAATAATTTGTTTTGAATATGTACGTAATTTATAACTAAGAGTTTATGAAAATATCTAAAGATGATTTGTTTTATAAAATTGGAGAGCAATCTGATGATGGGTATTTTATTTTCAATTTAAATGATCAACGCTTTATTTATCATAACAATGGGTTTGATAATATTTTACAGATATCCACAGAAAAGCTTAATTGCAATGTAGAAAAGCTAATTGAGTTGGTACATCCGGAAGATAGGAAGTATGCAATTAATTGTTTTGCAAATTGTAAGAAACACTCATTTGAAAAGAAAAATGAAATTAGGCTACTTATTGATGGTAGAGAAAAATTTTTAAAAATTTCGTTGTATCCATTGATCAGTGATGAGCTACATATTATAGGTGGTATTGTACAGGATACAACTATAGAAAGAAATAATAAAATTCATATTGAACAAATAAATGCCCGAAAGAATATTATGCTGGAAGTTCTTTCCCATGATTTGAAAGAGCCGCTCGGCATGATTAGATTAGCAGCAAGCGCTATAGAAAATGAGCTAGCATACAATGGCACCACTGAAATGATGAGCTCGTTGGCTTTTATTAAGGAAATGTGTGAACGAAATATAAAATTGGTAAGAAGTTTAATTAACAAAGAGTTTTTAAAATCAAGTTTAATTGAAATTAAAAAAGATCGGGTAGATTTAGTTTGGGAGTTAGAAGACCTCATCCGTTTTTACCGAAGATCACATTTGCGAGATATTAAAGATTTTCGCTTTAAAACTTCTTATGAAAAAATATACTTAATGCTTGATAAGATGAAATTTATGCAAGTTATTAATAATTTAATATCGAATGCTATAAAATTTACATCTATTAATGGCATAATAGACTTATCTGTATTTGATAAAGATAATGCTGTATTGGTTACAGTAGCCGACAATGGCTTAGGAATAGCAGATGAGCTAAAGCCAAATTTATTTAAAAGAGATACACAAAATTTAAAACTTGGGTTACAAGGAGAAAACTCAGGTGGTTTAGGAATGAACATTATTAAAACAATTGTAGAATTACACAATGGCGAAATTTGGTTTGAAAGCGAAAGAGGTAAAGGGACTATATTTTATATCGAATTACCAAAGAACTGATAATCATGATTAAAATAGTAATTGTAGAAAATCAGCAGATCATGCTTTCTTCGCTTTCAGCTTTGCTAGGCAAGTATGATCATATGAAAGTAATAGCAGAGGTAACTTGCGCTAGCGAATTGTTTTCGTTGTTAGCTAACAAACCGAAGGTTGATTTAATTATTACAGATATCATGATGCCTGATACCGATGGTATTACGATGATTGCCCAGCTGCGAGAAAAAAATATAGATATACCAGTAATTGTGTTGTCTATGTTAGAAGAAGAAAAACACAGTGCCTCGGCATTTAAAGCTGGTGCAAATGCTTATCTCTCTAAAAACATTGATGTAGATGAAGTACTTTTTGCGATTAATACAGTGATGAAAGGTAATCGATACTTCGCATCAGAATTAGCAATTCAAGTTTTAGAGCGTTATTACAAACAGATTGGATTAAATGAAGATGATCAAGTTAAGATCGTATTTTCTGACCGAGAAGTAAGTGTTATGGATTTGATGGCTGAAGGTTTAACAAACCAGCAAATTGCTGATTTATTGTTTTTGAGTAAAAGAACAGTTGAAGGAATTAGGCAATCTATATTGGAAAAAACTGGAGCTAAAAATTCTGCGGCATTGATTAAGTATGCAATTTTACATGGTTATATTGGCTTGTAGTTAATTATTTTATCAATACATAAACAATATTCAATTTCAACTGTTCAATTCCTAATTGGAATCTTCTGTTCAGTAAGTTTGTTTTGTTTGTATGTTAAAAGGTTATAAAGACCATCACATCATTGAGTTGATAAAAAATAATCATCAATCTGGTTGTAAAGAACTAATTGCAAATTATGGCTCTGCTATTTACGGCATAATTTTTAGAATTGTTAATGATGAAGCAGTGGCAAACCAATTATTAAAAGATTCGGTTTACAAACTTTGTAATGATGTAAAATGCAATAAATTAAACATGCTTTGCTTATTTACACACCTCATGCAAATTGCTAGAAACCTTGCAAAAGCCAAACAACAAAATCAACAAACAATACCTTTAAAACCTATTCATTTAAATACTATCTTAGACCTTATTGTAAATAAAGGCTTAAGTTTAATTGAAACTGCCAAAATCATGAATTTATCATTAGCAGAAGTTTCTTCTGGTTTAAGGGTTGAACTAAAACGCAAACAAAATAGTATATCTTGAATTTACAGCCATACATAGCAAGCGGAATTTTAGAACTTTATGTTTTAGACTTGCTTTCTCAAGATGAGAAATTAGGGGTAGAACGTATGCTTAAGGTATATCCTATACTTAAAGAAGAAGTTTTAGCAATAGAAAATGCGTTAGAAAATTACGCACATGCTAATGCTATAGAGCCAAGCAAAAAATTAGAAAAAGAGATTACAGAAATTGTTAATAATTTAGCAATTGAACAAGATATTAGTTTTGAACAACTGCCCATAATTAACGAGTATTCTAATCACCATAATTGGTTACGACTCATTAATCAAATTAAGCCTCATAAAATTGAAGGTGGTATTTTTACCCAAGTGCTAAAATATAATGATGTAATTAGCCAAGTTTTGGTGGTTTCAGAGATAAACATACCTGAAGAAGTACATGATAATGAGCTTGAAAGTTTTTTAATTTTAGAAGGAAACTGCGAGTGTATTGTGAGTGGAAAATCTCGCTTTATGGGACCAGGAGATTTTATGGCCATTCCTTTATATGAGCCTCATGATGTAATTGTAAAAAGCAAACAGGTTACCGCTATATTGCAAAGAATTAAGGTTTAATATTTTGTATTTTTTGCTTTCAAAATAAAATAAAAAAGCTTTCCATTTGCGGAAAGCTTTTTTGTTTACTTGTTTTTTGAATAAGCTAAAATCTTGCTAATGGTTTCATCAGATGGATTTTTTACAAGCTGATCAAGTTGTGGCTTAATGCTGTTATAAAACAGTTCATCTTGTTGTTCTGCCTCAACAGCTCTTTCTAAAGGCTGGGTGTTGGGTGAACTGACAAGGTTAGTTGGAGTAGAGGTTTTTGTCATACGCAAAAAAATATATTTAGTTTTTAGAGATTTAACGCTGGTTGATATCCCTTTATTTTATGGCTCCTTTAAATTAATAGTTTTTTGTTGATTATTAAACTGACAGCTAACAACTTATGGCCATAAATCGTTTTAAAAGGTGCTTAGATGATGATAGGCCGCGAAAATTGTAATGTCACTTTTTGTTGCTGATGTTTAAGCGTTTGGTTTTGTGTTGCCAAAGGCTTTTTGCTTTGTAATATAAACCCGACAAACGCGGAACCCGATTTTCTCGGGAGGAGCATTGGCGGGGCCGCATAAGCCAAAAGCTACTGACATTCTTTTTCAAATGTTTAGAAATCGAATAGTAGCCTTTTTTGATGTAAACGTCACATTTTTTTAAATTAACAAATTAAGAATTTCGGGTGCTAACTTCTTTAACGTTCATCATTTTACGCAAATTGCTTAAAGCATAGCGCATCCGGCCTAATGCAGTATTTATGCTTACATCGGTTAAATCTGCAATGTCTTTAAAGCTTAAATCGGCATAATGACGCATTATGAGCACTTCTTTTTGCTCATCGGGCAAAAGATGTATCATGGCTCGCAAATCTACATGAGTTTGTTCACGTAACATTCTATCCTCAGCGCTTTCCTCGTGAATTTGAATGAGATTTAGTACGTCAGTTCCATCTGCACTGGTAATTACAGGCGCCCTTTTCTCTCTGCGGAAATAATCGATAACCAAGTTATGCGCAATACGCATTACCCAAGGTAAAAACTTGCCTTCTTCGTTATAACGGCCGCTACGAAGCGTATTAATTACTTTGATAAAGGCATCTTGAAAAATGTCTTCGGCAAGATATTGGTCTTTTACTAATAAATAAATTGAGGTATAAATTTTTGATTTGTGCCTGCGGAGTAATTCTTCTAATACTGATTCTTCTCCGTCAAGATATAACTTCACCAAATCCTGATCACTATACTGTTGTAATTTCATAGGAGTGCGTATAAAAAACTCTTCTTTTTTTATTAAATAATAAATTAAGTAGCTGTTTTAATCTATAGCTTTTCTCCTTTGTTTTTAAGATGTTGGTTTCTAACTTGTGTGAGTTATAAATTCAAATGACGGATTTTTTTTTGACAATACAATAATAAATATGTTAAAAAATGTAAAATTTTGTAAATCACATATAATATAGAGCTTGGTTGAAACCATTTTCGTAAATTTGAGGTTGTTAAAATATAATAGCTACAAGGCGGTTCATGAGCAAGGAAATAGAGAAAGATCCACACAAACATATCATCATTAAAGGGGCAAGAGTACACAATTTAAAAAATATTGATGTTGCTATTCCTAAAAATAAATTAGTTGTTATTACCGGTATGTCTGGCTCTGGAAAATCATCCTTAGCCTTTGATACCTTGTATGCCGAAGGTCAGCGCCGTTATGTAGAAAGCTTATCATCATACGCCCGCCAATTTATGGGCCGCATGAATAAGCCTGATGTAGATTACATTAAAGGTATAGCTCCGGCAATTGCTATTGAACAAAAAGTAATTACTTCTAATCCACGTTCTACAGTTGGCACAAGTACCGAAATTTACGATTACCTAAAATTGCTTTTTAGCAGGATAGGGATTACCTATTCTCCAGTTTCTGGTGAGGTTGTAAAAAAAGACAGTGTTACAACTGTTGTAGATTTTATTATTGGTTTGGGTAATGATGCTGTGGTAACCGTGTTTTGTCCGCTGCATCCGCACAATAACCGCTCGGTTAAAGAAGAATTAGCAGTTTTATTACAGAAAGGATTTTTAAGGGTTTATTTTAAAGGTAAAATCGCTAAGATAGAAGATTTGCTAGAAGATGAAGCCATTAAAGACGTTGAGCTAACTGATACCGAAACGATTAGGATTTTAATAGATCGCATTGTTGTAAACGAAGAAGAAGAAACATTAAGTCGCATTGCTGATTCTGTACAAACAGCATTTTTTGAAGGTAAAGGCGACTGCTTTGTAGAACATGAAGGTACACAAACCTTTTTCTGCGATCGTTTTGAATTAGATGGTGTTAAGTTTGAAGAGCCAACTCCAAATTTCTTTAGTTTTAATAACCCTTATGGCGCATGTAAGCGTTGCGAAGGTTATGGTAATGTAATTGGAATTGATGAAGATTTGGTAATACCTGACAAGAGCAAAAGTTTATATGATAATGCTATTGCACCATGGCGTGGCGAAAAAATGGGTGAGTGGTTAAAGCAATTCATTAAAAACGCTGATAAATTCGACTTTCCGATACATCGTTCTTATAGTGAGCTTACCGAAAAACAACAACGCCTAATTTGGACAGGCAATAAATATTTTGCTGGCTTGGATGCTTTTTTTAAAGAGTTGGAAGAGCAAACTTATAAAATCCAATATCGGGTTATGCTTTCGCGTTACCGCGGAAAAACAGTTTGCCCAGATTGTAAGGGCACACGTTTAAGAAAAGATGCGAGTTATGTTAAAATAGGCGGAAAATCTATCTTAGATATGGTATTAATGCCTTTATCTACTATTTTGCCATTCTTCGAAAAATTAGAACTTTCAGAAACTGATGTTAAAATATCAAAACGAATATTGGCAGAGGTTACAAGCCGTATTTTATATTTAAACAATGTTGGTTTAGGTTATTTAACCTTAAACCGATTGTCGAACACATTATCTGGCGGCGAAAGTCAGCGAATTAACTTAGCTACATCTTTAGGGAGTAGTTTGGTTGGGTCTGTTTATGTGTTAGATGAGCCTAGTATTGGGCTGCACCCAAGAGACACCCATAAGCTGATTGAAGTTTTAACTGCTTTACGAAATGTAGGTAATACTGTATTGGTAGTAGAGCATGAAGAAGAGATGATGAGAGCTGCGGATCATATCATAGATATTGGTCCGGAGGCAGGTACACATGGTGGAAATTTAGTTTTCAGCGGTACTTATGATGAAATTATTAAAGACGATAAATCTTTAACAGGTAGATATTTAGCAGGTAAAGAAGAGATTGCTATTCCTGCCAAGAGAAGAAACTGGAAAGATCATATTTTAATTAAAGGAGCTAGAGAAAATAACCTTAAAAATATTGATGTTAAATTCCCGCTAGGAGTTTTCACGTGTGTAAGTGGTGTTTCTGGTTCTGGTAAAACAAGTTTAGTTAAAAAGATTTTATATCCTGCTTTGCAGAAAGCAATTGGCAATTACGCTGGCGAGCAAACCGGTAGCTACGATGGGATATTTGGCAATATCGATTTGGTAAGTCAGGTTGAGATGGTAGATCAAAATCCAATTGGTCGTTCTTCTCGCTCTAATCCGGTAACTTATGTTAAAGCTTGGGATGACATTAGAGCCTTGTTTTCGGCTTTGCCAGCTGCAAAAGCAGGTGGTTTAAAACCAGCAGCATTTTCTTTTAACGTAGAAGGTGGGCGTTGCGATACTTGCCAAGGTGAGGGTGAGGTTAAAATAGAAATGCAATTTATGGCAGATATTTATTTGCCATGCGAAACTTGCGGTGGAAGAAGATTTAAACAACAAGTTTTAGATATTACCTATCAGGATAAAAACGTTGCTGATATTTTAGATTTAACAATTGAAGAAGCGGTAGAATTCTTTAAAAATGAGCCCAAAATATTGCAAAAGTTAAATCCATTATTAGATGTTGGTTTGGGTTATGTTCACTTAGGGCAATCATCAAATACTTTATCTGGTGGTGAGGCGCAAAGAATTAAATTGGCTTCGTTTTTAATTAAAGGTAATAATGCGCAAAAAACCATGTTCATTTTTGATGAGCCTACTACTGGTTTGCATTTTCATGATATTAAAAAACTATTAAAAGCACTAAATACGCTGATTGAGCAAGGCAATACCATTTTGGTAATTGAGCATAATATGGATATGATTAAATGTGCCGATTGGGTAATTGATATTGGTCCAGAAGGTGGTGATAAGGGTGGAAACATAGTTTTTGAAGGCAAACCAGAAGACTTGGTGTCGGCAAAAGGTTCGTATACGGGTAAGTTTTTAAAAGCTCATTTAAAATAATTAATCAATCTTAATTAGGTATTTGTAACAATTAAAAACCTACTTTATCTTATACACCTAAATTGTTTAATTATAATTTAAATTGAAAAGCTATCCTAAACAAGGTATAATTTAAATAACTATCTTCGCAAACTATGCTCTTGCTAACCTTAATTATCGGCATCTTACTAAATGCTATGGGTTATATTCCGCCAGGTAATATTAACCTTACTGTGGCCCAGCTTACCATAAATAAGGGCATGCGTCAAGCGCTGTATTTTATACTTTCTTTTTCTATAGTAGAGGTATTTTTTACGTTTGGTATGATGCGTTTTGCTCGTTGGATAGTGAGCGATGTGAGTTTAGATGCAAGCGTAAGTGAGGTAAGGCTAGGTACATACGTAGATGTATTTATGATTATGCTTTTTATTGTGATGGGCACAGTAACTTGGATAAATCGTAAAAAAGTGCCAAAAACCAGGGCAGAAGACAATAGAAGCAAAAAAGGTAGTGTATTCTACGGCATGTTGTTGGGCGTTCTAAATCCCGTACAAATACCATTTTGGCTATTTTTTGGCAATTACATTATTTTACATGATTGGATAGAAACCGACTATCTGTCTTTAGTAGTTTTCAGTTTAGGCTCTGGCATGGGGTCGGCACTGGCCTTATATGGGTATGCGCATTTCGCTAAATACATTCAAGAAAAGTTTGCCTTAAGCAGTCATCTTATTAACCGCTCAATAGCTTTGTTTTTATACGCTTTAGCGCTGTACTTAATTATAAAGCAATTAGGTATTCAGTTTCATTGGTGGGGGTAAAATTATTACGCCTTTAACAATATAAAACAAGTTATTTATTAGAAAAGCAGATCTGGTAGCAGTTTATTAATGTAAGCCGGGCTAACCGTTTCAATTTTTTGCCATCATACTACCAACCTCGGCAGGCACTCGCTATCGATGTCAAAAAGATTTACACTAATATCCCGTTTATAGCATTTAAACCTGTACTTCTATTTGGGGTTGTAATTCGTCTACATTTAACTATTTCAACAACTCTGGTATTTTCTTGTTATTACCCACAATCCATACAATATCATCATTTTCAAACACCAAATTCGAATCTGGATTTAAAATACGAACCCCATTTCTTTCAATACCAACAACCAACCCTTGTGTTCGTTCTCTAATTCCCGAATCTCTAATCGTTTGTCCAAATACAGGCGATTTGCTATTGATAATGATTTTCTGAAGCGACATATCTTGCTTAGGGAATGATGTAGCATTTTCGTCAGCCACGCCTTCAAATAAAGGCTTTACCGATGCAAGCTGGTCATCAGTACCAATAACTAATACTTTATCATTAGGGTAAAGTCTTTCAGTTCTTGCTGGTGTTGGGATCATAATTTTACCACGCTCAATTAAGGCGATATTGATGCCGTATTTCTCACGTACAGCTAAATCTACTAATGTTTGTCCAACTAAGGTAGACTCAGGCGCCACAATCAATTCTAAAAGGTGACTATCCCAAGGTAAAATTTCTGGTTGCTTATTGGCCTGTTCTCTAGCATTTAGGTTGTTTAAGAACCTAAACTCCATTCGCTCATAAAAAGTCTGTAGTTTTCTAGAAAATACCACCATGCCGATTACAATTAAACCTAATGCTATGCTTACGGCAACAATGGTATTGTAAAACTGATAAATTAAAAAACCTACAAAAAACACTGCTAAGGCAATTCTAAGTAACTCAATTGCTATTAATGGCCCACGAGTATATTTTTTGTTTAACCAAAGGTGAGAATAAGCTTTTCTTTCTATTCTTCTAATAGCCAAAGCCCATAAAAACGGAACCATAAATCCCAAAGCTATAATCAAACTTACAATAGTTCCATTATCACCATTAAAAATATGTTTGCTTACAAAAGGCTGTAAATATCTTGAAGAAAGCAACACGATGCCAATTAATACTGTGCCATGGATAATTGTATTAAAAGTATAAGCCTTTAAAAGCGTTTTCCAATCGCTAAAAGTAGTTATTCCTTGAGTACTAGAGCTATATCTGGTAATTGCGTTGAGCCATTTTTCGGGTAAAATTCTAGTTAAAAAGTTGTAAAATGGTTCTGATACTTTAATTAAATAAGGCGTAGTAAAAGTAGTAATAGCCGATGCTGCAACGGCAATTGGATACAAAAAGTCGCTAGTTACTTTAAGTGTTAAACCTAATGTTGCTATAATAAATGAGAACTCACCTATTTGCGCTAAGCTCATTCCAGCCTGTACCGATGTTTTTAATGGCTGCCCAGAAAGCAAAGCTCCCAACGTAGAACTAATTAACTTACCTAACACGGTTGCTAAAGTTACCGCAAGTATTGGTAAAGCATATTCTAATAAAATACTTGGATCAATCAACATACCAACAGACACAAAAAAGATCGCTGCAAATAGATCTTTAACTGATTTGGTAAGGTGTTCTATTTTTTCTGCTTGTGTGGTTTCTGCTAGGATAGAACCCATAATGAAAGCTCCAAGTGCTGGTGAAAAACCTACTTTAACTGCAAGTAAAACCATAACTAAACATAACGCTAAAGAGACTATGAGCATGGTTTCATCATTCATTAGCTTTTTAGTTGCTTTTAAAAAAGTTGGGATTAAAAATATCCCACCTAAAAACCAAATAACTAAAAAGAAAGCAAGCTTGAGTATAGAAATTAACATCTCTGTACCCGCAAATTGTTGACTAACGGCTAGTGTAGAAAGTAAAACCAATAACAATATGGCAACTAAATCTTCTACAATAAGCACCCCAAAAACTAAGCCTGCAAATTTTTTATGTTTTACGCCTAATTCTTCAAAAGCTCTAATGATAATTGTGGTTGAGGAAACTGATAAAATTCCACCTAAAAATATGCTATCCATTGTACTCCAACCCAGCATTTTTCCTGCCCCAAAACCAATGAGAAGCATAAAAACAACCTCAACTATAGCGGTTATAGATGCAGAACCTCCAACCTTAACTAGTTTTTTAAAACTAAATTCTAAACCCAAACTAAACAAGAGGAAAATTACGCCAATCTCGGCCCAAATGGTAATGCTTTTATGGTCGGTAACAGTGGGAGTAAAATTTAAATATGGGCCAACAATAACACCGGCTAAAATATAGCCTAATACTAATGGTTGTTTTATTTTTTTAAATAGGAGTGTTGTAACTCCTGCAGCGGCAAGAATAAGGCCTAAATCGGCTATGAGAACAGGTAAGTGGATCATAAGGATATTTTTTGATAGTAAATTTATTGCGATTAATATTGCAATAAATTACCAAAAAGTATGCTTCGGATACAGGCATCTAAATATAAAATCGTAGCTATGATTTTGATTTTCAAAAACGTTGGTAATTTTACTTAAACGCTTTGTAAAAACTATATTATCCTTTTTAAAAAAATTGATGAAAACAGATAATTGCTTGATAATTTGATGATTAGAAATATCTGTTAGTTGAGTAGTTGCTTGAACAACATGTTGGTTTATGGGTTGTTTGGCTGTAATTTTGGCCAGTTTGGTTTGATGTGAGTTTAGATTAAAATCTTGAGCAAAAGTGATGGATCCATCTTCTACGGTGCAAACCACAAAAGATTGAAAACAAAACAATAGCAAACAAGTAATAAAAAATCTCATTGCCTTAAATATAGCAAATAAATGCTTGTTAAAAGACCGCGAAAGGTAATTTTTTAATCTAGTTGGCTAAAAAAGGCTAAGGTATTCTCTTTGTCTTTTTGAAGTTGTAAGGTTAAAGCTTCGAGGCCTGTGAATTTAACATCATGACGTAAAAACTTTAAGAAATTCATTTTTATAGTCTGCCCATAAATTTCTCTATTGAAATCGAAAATATTTACTTCAATATTTCTAGTCATGCCATTAATTGTTGGGCGCTGCCCAATGTAGGCCATGCCCTGATAAGTTTTAAGTTGCGAGTTTAGATTAGATTGCTGTAACTCCAAACCCTCGTCTGTACTCTCCAAACTCATCTCTATCGTTACCGCATAAATCCCATCTCCAGGAATTAACTTGTATGTTTCTTCGACAAAGATATTTGCAGTAGGGAAACCAATTGTTCGGCCAATTTTATCGCCTTTAATTACTGGCCCGCTTATCGAAAAATCGTAGCCTAAATATGTTGCAGCTAAAGAAACATCACCTTCTAAAAGCGCAGTTCTGATTTTTGTAGAGCTTACTGCAACATCATTAATATCTTGCTCTGGTATTTCTTCGATGGTATAGTTGTATATTTTTGATTGCTCAATCAACTCATTCATCCCGCCTTTGCGGTCTTTACCAAAACGATGATCATAACCAACTATAATTTGTTTTGTGCCAATTGTATCTATCAAAATATCTTTAATATAACTTGCAGGCTCTAGGTTAGAAAAATCTCTGGTAAAAGGAGTTATTATTAAATGATCTACACCAAGTTTTGCTAAAATTTCAGCTTTTTCATTAATGGTATTGATCATTTTTAAATCTTGATTTTCAGGATCAATAATCATCCGCGGGTGCGGAAAAAAAGTTAAGATAACACTCTCGCCGCCTGTAGATTTTGCTAATTCTATTAGGCGTTTAATAATTTTCTGATGACCATAATGTACACCATCGAATGTGCCAATGGTTACTACGGCTTTTTCAAGTTTTTTAAAATCAGATAGTTGATGATATATTTTCAAGAGATAATTGTTTAGTGAAAGGCTTGGCGTTTAACAACACCACCTTTAATGTCGGCAATTTGTTGTTGTACAACAAAAGCATCGGGATCAATTTGTCTAATTTCAGTTTGTAGTTTACTCATTTCTAGCTTAGTAACCACAGTATAAATAATGTCTATATCTTTCTTTTCTAAATAGCCGCCTTCGCCTTTGTAAATGGTAACACCACGTTTCATATTAGTGATGATAAAATGTTTAATTTCCTCATTTTTTTCAGAAATAATGGTAACTCCTGTATAAGCTTCTAAACCATTTACGATAAAATCAACTGTGTTGGATGCCGACAGATAGGTTAAAATAGCATATAATGCAGTTTCAATGTTTAAAAAGTAGGCTGCAAATGCGAAAATAATGATGTTTAAAATTAAAATGATGTTACCAACTGTAAACATGCTGTTTCTACTAATATACAATGCAAGAACTTCTGTTCCGTCAATTACGCAACCACCACGCATTGCAAGTCCAATTCCACCGCCTAAAAAGAAACCGCCAAAAAAAGCTATTAACAATTTATCATGTGTGATGGGTTGAAAAGGGATAAAAATAAGTGCTAATGACAGAAATGTAATGGCAACTGCGGTTTTAATGGCAAATCTTTTTCCCAGTTGTTTATAGCCCATTATAATAAATGGAATATTAATAATTACAATAAGATACGATAAGTTCCATCCTGTTAAGGCTCTTACCAAAAGCGATATACCTGTTACGCCACCATCGATAAAATGACTAGGCAACAAAAAGCTTTTAAGTCCGAAACAAGCTGCAATAACTCCACAAGTTATTAGTGCAATTTCTTTAAATAAGTGGTTGTATTTTTTAGTATTGATCCTGTGGTCTTGCATGGCTTTAATCTTTTAGGGCGATTTCATTTCTCTTATCACGAAGATACTGAACCAAATCTGCTACTTCAAATGCATTTTCCAATAAAAAGTTTCCGCTGCGGGTTCTCGTTAGTTTAGCTAAATAAGCAGCATTGTCTAACTGTTTCCCGAAATCAGATACCAGCGATCTAATGTAGGTTCCCTTACTACAAACAATCCTGAAATCAACTTCTGGTAATGCGATTCGGGTAATTTCAAAGGCACCAACTGTAACGTGTCTTTGGCGCAATTCAACTTCTTCGCCTAAACGTGCTTTTACATACAAGCGCTCGCCATTTACTTTAACTGCAGAGTGTGCTGGCGGATATTGAGTAATTTCTCCTATAAATGGGGCAGTAGCCTTATAAATATCTTCCTCAGTTATTTTGTCAATTTCAAAGGTAGCATCAATTGCAGTCTCCATGTCAAATGATGGGGTACTAGCACCTAAAACCATGGTGCCAGTATATTCCTTTTCTTCTGCCTGAAAAGTATCAATTTGTTTGGTCAATTTCCCGGTGCAGATAATTAGTAAACCAGTGGCAAGCGGGTCTAAAGTACCTGCATGGCCAACTTTTAATTTCTGTGGTTTTAAGGAATTCCTTATTTTTCCAACCACATCAAAAGAAGTCCACTTATATGGTTTGTTGATTAACAAAAGTTCGCCAGCGGCAAAATCAAAATCAGAGAAGACAGGAGTTTTATTGCTCAAAATACTATTTAATTTTTCGCAAAGGTAAGGATTATATGATTGATAATTCGTGGCCCGAAAGTAATAGTGCTAAGATAGCTAAACCTACAATAATACGGTACCAGCCAAAAGCTTTAAAGCCGTGTTTTGTTAAGATGTTGATGAAAGTTTTTATTGCAATAATAGCAACGATAAAACCAACAACGTTGCCAACAATTAGCAAATTGATTTCATCTCCAGAGAAAGTATGACCTTCTTTTAAAAATTTGTATAATTTCACCACTGATGCGCCCAACATCATAGGTATTGCCAAGAAAAAAGAAAATTCGGCAGCAGCTTTACGTGTTAGATTTTGTGTCATAGCACCCACAATTGTGCTGGCAGAACGAGAAGTGCCAGGGATTAATGCCAAGCATTGATAAAGCCCAATAATAAAAGATTGTTTGTAGGTAATCTCATCTGAGTTGTCTGTGGTTGGTTTGTTAAACCATTTATCAACAAAAAGTAAGATCACGCCTCCAATAACTAGCATTACGGCTACCATTAATGGGCTTTCGAGCAATGAATCTATAAAATCATTTAAAACTAAGCCTAAAATTGAAGCTGGAATAGCTGCAACAACAAGTTTATAATAGAAATCAAGTGATCTGAAAAAGCGTTTGAAATAAAGTACTAACACAGATAAAATTGTTCCTAGTTGAATAACTATTGTAAAAAGTTTTACAAAAGGAGTTGGCTGCATGTTCATTAGCGCTGTGCCAATAATCATGTGACCTGTTGATGAAACAGGTAAAAATTCAGTTAATCCTTCAATTATTGCAAGGATTAATGCTTGTAGAAACGTCATTAAGCTTTATTTTTTTAAGATGGCGTAAATGCCGAAGCCAAAACCAAATAACACTACCATTGGCGCTACTAAAGTTCTTCGAGTGTCGTAAATATCGCCTGTGGTACCGATCATTAAAATAAATCCTAATACAACAATAGCTATACTAATTAATAATAATTGGTAATTTTTTTTAGTAAAAACCATTTCTGATTTTTCATCCTGAGTTGCAGGAGCTGATTTTTTTTCTGCCATTATCTATAAAGATCGTAAATTTTTAAACGTAAATATCTGCTAACCGCAAATAGTGTACTTATTGAGGTAATGAAGATTCCAATAATAACCATCCCTAAAAATACTATTCCAAATTCTGTATAATTTCTTAAAATTAAGATCTCTGGAATTTCTTTTTGTGCATAATATAAGAAACCTAATAAAATGATGATTGCTATAAATGAGGCAATTAGGCCGTGTAGAGCTGCAACTAAAATAAAAGGTTTTCTAATGAAGTTTTTTGTTGCGCCAACCAATTGCATACTCTTAATCAAAAAGCGTTGCGAAAATATTGCCAAACGGATAGTGTTGTTTATCAAAGCAATAGCAATAACTAATAAAATAACCGCAAAGCCAAGCACAATTAAACTTATTGTACTGATGTTTTTGTTCACCATATCAATTAATGAACTTTGGTAAACTACTTCTTTAACAATAGGATTAGTTCCGATTTTCTTTTTCAGCGCATCAATATTAGCATTGTTTGCATAATCTGCTTTTAGGTAAACATCTATCGTAGAAAGTAATGGATTATAGCCTAAAAAGTTTACAAAATCTTCGCCTAAATCTTTGGTTAAATTATGCTGAGCAACTTCTTTGTTTACATATTGGGTTTGTTTTACAGCCACATTGCTTTCTAACTCTTTTTTAAAGGCCAAAATATCGGTTTCTTTAGCGCCTTCATCAACAATAATGTTTAAAACAATGTTCTCTTTTACATAATTTGATAGGTTTTTTGCATGAACTAGTATTAAACCTAACATACCTAACATTAGCAAAACTAAGGCAATGCTAAATATGGTTGATATGTATATCGTTTTAGTCTTTTTAGACGCCTCGCTTACTTCAAATTCTTCCATATTATGTTTTTAATGTTCGCGAAAATAAAGAAAGATAAGCAAAAACTTAAATTAAATGCCTCTTTTTGTTTTGTTAACACCACATATTTTGTACTGCAAAATAACTAAAGGACTTTAAATTACGGCTCAACTTAACATTTTTTAACTTTTACAAGCATATTATACTTTGCACATGCTTTGTGCCGTTTAGGTTATAAGTTTAAACATTAATCACCCATTAATTATAACAATGAAAAAACAATTATTATTTGCAGTTACAATTTTATTTTTGGTAATAGGTTTTTCTGCCTGTAAAAAACAAGACGAAGCAACTAAGCCTTTAAGATCAAAAATGATTGGGAAATGGCGAGTAAATAAAATAGATGTTACTACAGTTGGATCGGTAACAGTGTCAACTGCTTATACTGTAGATGATTACATGGACTTTAAAGATAGCCCAAATGATGATGTTGAATTAGGTTTAGGTTCAAATAGGTCTTTAGGTACTTTCGGTTCAACAATTGATGATAGTAAGTTTTATTTAGATTTTTCTTCAAAAGATTTAGACTGTAAGGTAAATATTATAACTGCAAACCAATTCGAATTTACTGGTACAGTTGTGGGTTCAAGTCCAACAAGAACAGAAACCTACTTTTTAACTCGATAGTTAAAACAGAGTTATTTTTAAAAGCGCTATCACCAAATTGGGGTTAGCGCTTTTTTATATCATCAACACTTCAAAAACAGGCTTAATTTCTGTATTTTCGCAAACTATTTAAGAAAGAGCAATTTAATGGATTATCAATTTAAACAGATAGAGCAAAAGTGGCAAAAATTTTGGGCAGAAAATCAGACTTTTAAAGCCGAAGAAAATTCAGATAAACCAAAATATTATGTTTTGGATATGTTTCCTTATCCATCTGGAGCAGGGTTACATGTTGGTCATCCACTAGGCTACATCGCATCAGATATTTTTGCAAGATACAAGAGGTTAAAAGGTTACAATGTTTTGCATCCAATGGGATATGATTCTTTTGGTTTACCTGCAGAACAATATGCTATACAAACTGGGCAACACCCAGCAATTACTACAGAAGCAAATATTGCTACCTATCGTCGTCAGTTAGATCAAATTGGTTTTTCGTTTGATTGGAGTAGGGAAGTACGCACTAGCGAACCTGGTTATTACAAATGGACACAGTGGATTTTTATGCAATTGTTTAACTCTTGGTATAACCTAGAGACTGATAAAGCAGAAGATATTTCTACTTTGATAGAGAAGTTTAATGCAGCAGGCAGTGCCGATGTAAGAGCTGTGTGTGATGAAGATGTAAGGGTTTTTATGCCGAGTGATTGGGCAACTTTCTCTGACGAAGATAAACAAGTTGAGCTGTTAAAATATCGACTAACTTACTTAAAAGAAAGTACCGTGAATTGGTGCCCAGCTTTAGGTACAGTTTTAGCTAATGATGAGGTTAAGGATGGTTTTTCTGAACGCGGCGGTCACCCTGTAGAACAGAAAAAAATGATGCAATGGAGCATGCGTATTTCTGCCTACGCAGAGCGTTTATTGCAAGGTTTAGATGCCATAGATTGGCCAGAACCAGTTAAAGAAATGCAACGTAACTGGATTGGTAAAAGTGTGGGAGCCTCAGTAAGATTTAAGATTGACGATTTACGATTTACGAATGAGGGGCAAATCGTAAATCGTCAATCTGAAATCGTAAATTATATTGAGGTTTTCACCACCCGTGTTGATACCATTTTCGGTGTTTCTTTTATCGTTTTAGCTCCAGAGCATGAATTAGTACAAAGTTTAACTACTGATTCTCAAAAAGCTGATATCGAAAATTATATTGCACAAACTAAAAAAAAATCAGAGTTAGACCGCATGGCGGATACAAAAACGGTTTCTGGAGCATTTACTGGTAGTTATGTCATCAACCCTGTTAATAATGAATTGGTGCCAATTTGGATTGCCGATTACGTTTTAGCGGGTTACGGTACAGGTGCGGTAATGGGTGTGCCAAGTGGCGATCAACGCGATTGGTTGTTTGCAAAACATTTCAACTTACCAATTATCCAAATATTAGATGGACAGAAAAACATTGATGTTGAAGCTGATCCAACTAAAGAGGGAAAATACATTAACTCTGATTTTATTGATAATTTGGGTTACAAAGAAGCTACTTCTTACTTAAACCATTGGTTAGAAAGAGAAGGAGTTGGTAAGGCTAAAGTTAATTACCGCATGCGTGATGCTATCTTCGGTCGCCAGCGTTATTGGGGAGAACCAATTCCTGTTTATTTTAAAGATGGTTTACCTTATTTGATTAGGGAAGAAGAACTGCCTCTATTATTGCCAGAAATTGATAAGTATTTACCAACTGAAAGCGGTGAGCCACCGTTAGGCAGGGCGGCTGATTGGAAATATAAAGCCCCACCCCAACCCTCCCCAGAAGGGAGGGGGCAGAATGATGCCTACCGAGCAAAGTCCGATCCTGCGTTATATAAACATTTAAAAGAAAACGCTTTAGCGCATAGAGCTGAACCAACAGAAGCTGAAAAAATTCTTTGGCAGTTTTTAAGAGATAACAAAACGGGGTTCAAGTTTAGAAGACAGCATCCAGTTGATCAATTTATTGTTGATTTTATTTGTTTAGCAAAAAACCTCGTGGTGGAAGTTGACGGTGGTTATCATCAGCAAATAAAAGAAGAAGACCAACAAAGAACTGAAATGTTGGCTCGTTATGGATATGAAGTTATTAGGTTTTCTAATGATGAAGTGATTGGCGACACTGATTTGGTTGTGCGCAAAATTGAGCAGAAACTTGCTTCATTGCAGGACTCAAAAGTCCTCCCTTCTGGGGAGGATTTAGGTGGGGCTGAATATGAATTGAGCACCATGCCGGGTTGGGCCGGAAGTAGCTGGTATTGGTACCGCTACATGGATGCACAAAATAACTGCGATTTTGCCTCAAAAGAAGCCATTGCATATTGGAAAGACGTTGATTTGTACATTGGTGGTTCTGAACATGCAACTGGGCATTTGTTGTACAGCCGTTTCTGGAACAAATTTTTGAAAGATTTAGGTTATGTAAATGAAGAAGAGCCTTTTAAAAAGCTGATTAACCAAGGGATGATACAGGGTAGAAGTAACTTTGTTTATCGTGTGGTTGATGAACAAGGAAAAGGTACAAATACTTTGGTTTCTTATGGTTTAAGGAAGGATTACAAGACTTCTGCTCTACACGTTGATGTAAATATTGTTGAGAATGAAATCTTAAATATCAACAAATTTAAAGAGTTTAGACCAGAGTTTGCCAATGCAGAATTTATCCTTGAAAATGGCAAATACATTTGTGGTGTTGAAGTAGAAAAAATGTCTAAATCAAAATTTAATGTGGTTAATCCAGATGTTTTGATTGAGAACTATGGTGCAGATACCTTGCGTATGTACGAGATGTTTTTAGGCCCGTTAGAGCAAAGTAAACCATGGAACACCAACGGAATTGAAGGGGTATTTAAATTCTTGCGTAAGTTTTGGCGCCTTTTCCACAATGACCAATGGGTTTTCCATGTAGAAGATTCTATTCCAGAAAAGGCAGAGTTGAAGGCATTGCATAAAATCATTAAAAAAGTGCAAGATGATGTTGAGCGCTTCTCGTTCAATACATCAGTTTCTAGCTTTATGATTGCGGTTAATGAATTAACTGATTTAAAATGTAAAAATCGCCAAGTTTTAGAAGATTTAATAGTTGTGCTTTCGCCTTACGCACCACATATTTGCGAAGAGTTATGGTCGTTATTAGGCAATAAAGATTTATCAACTACACCTTACCCTAAATTTAATCCTGCCTATTTAGAAGAAGCAGAGTTTGCTTATCCAGTTTCTGTAAACGGTAAAATGAAGATGAATTTAAACCTAAGTTTAAGCTTAGAGCAAGATGAAGCCATCTCAACCGTATTGGCAAATGAACAAGTTCAAGGTTATTTAAACGGGGCTACTCCTAAAAAAATCATCTTTGTAAAAGGCAAGATTGTGAATATTGTGATATAGATATGAGTGGTGAGATGTGCGATATGAGATATGTTGCACAAATACCTCCAACTACAGCCACAGATTTAATCATAAATCTGTGGCTTTTTGTTTTAATAGCTGTTCTCAGTGAATTTATCCTTTCTGATTTAATAACTTTGTGTTCTTAGTGTCTTTGTGGCTAAAAATAAATCATCACGAAAATATTTTTTACATTCCCTGTGATATTTCTGACCTTGTTGCGAATAATAAGGGAAAGACGATTTAATTAATGCAAGCTACAACCCAAACTTCTCCAGAATTTTTAAACTTAATTGAGGCTAATAAGCGCATCATATTTAAAATATGTAACGCTTACTGTCGCAATGCGGATGACAGAGAAGATTTAGCACAAGAAATCATCTATCAATTATGGAAATCGTGGAATAGCTTTAATCCGGAATATAAGCTTTCTACTTGGATGTATCGTATAGCCTTAAATGTAGCCATCTCATTCTATCGAAAAGTGTCAAAATCAGCATCAACAATTACATTGGGTGATCATCTAATTGAAATAGCTGATGAAAATTTAGATGAGGGTTTAGAAAGTAATTTGAGCGCTTTGCAACAATTTATTAACGAATTAAATTCATTGGATAGAGCATTGATGATCCTTTATTTAGAGGAAAAAACCCACAAAGAAATGGCCGAAATTATTGGGATTACCACAACAAATGTGGCCACCAAAATTGGAAGAATTAAAGAGCAATTGAAACAGAAATTTTCACAAAAAGAACTTTAGAAATGGAAGATATAGAAATTATTAATTTATGGAAACAGTACGACGAAAAGTTGGAGAAAACGATATCTATTAACCATAAGTTAATTACAGAATTACAGCAGCAAAAAGCTAAAAATGCATTAAGGCCAGCAAGAAATTATAAGGTGATAGCCATTTTAATTGGTTTAGTTTATGCAGCTTTAATTATTTATTTTTTGTATCATCTACATCCTATTGCAACGATTTTTATAAATATTTCGGTTGCTATTCATTTGATAGTTACGTTGCTAGCAGTTGCAATGTATGTTCATCAAATTGTATTGATTAACCAAATTGATTGTACAGAGAATATAGTGGATATGCAGTATAAAATGGCCAAACTAAAAAGCGCTACCTTAAAAGTTATTGGGGTGTGTTTTTTACAATTTCCGGTATTTGCAACTTGGAATATTAATTTAGAGTTAATAAATGAAAGGCCACTTGCTTTCTGGTTTATACAGGTTCCAATCGTTTTAATTTTCACATTTATTGGCATTTGGTTCTATAGAAATATAAACATTAACAACATCGATAAACGTTGGTTTAGAATGATGTTTTGGGGGTCAGAATGGCAATCTATTTTAAAAGCGGGTAAGTTTTTAAAAGAGATAGAGAATTTTGAGAAAAACTAGTCAGTTAACGGTTAACAGTTTTCGGTTGAAACTCTCAGTTTCCTATCGAATCACAACTTACGGTTTGAAGCTATGCAACCTTAAATAGTTGTATTAACTGCTGTTTAATAAACCGGATTGAAATGAAAATCCTTTTGGTCTGTCATCCTGAGCGTAGTCGAAGGAAAAGACAAAAAGATTGAAATGGAAAGCCGGACTGACTTTAATTTGTGTAGCAAATTGCTTTTCTAATTGATAAAAATAGCTCCCATCTTATCTCTTCCTTATTACACCTATTCCATTCGCCGATTGATTTTTACCATTCGCGGCTAGATTAATTCAAGTGGTCTAAAATTTATATACATCGATTGTAACAAAAACTACATTTGTTATACTAATTAACAAACAAAACAAAACAAACAAATCATACAATGAAAAAAGTTCTACTACTACTGTGTTTAGGTTTAATTTTCACGATAGGTGCCAAAGCCCAATTTCCGGGTATGGGTGGTGCACAAAAGCCATCAGTAACTGGTCGTATCACAGCAACAATTATCGATTCGCTAACCAAACAACCAGTTGATTATGCTACGATTTCTTTAGCAAAAACAAAAGATGGCAAGACCGTTAATGGAGGTGTAACAGATGAAAAAGGTAAGCTAGTATTGCAAAACGTGGCTGCTGATGAATATAAACTATCGATCGGTTTTATAGGTTATAAATCTAAAACCATTATAGTAAAAACAACTTTGGCTAAGCCAGATATGAATTTAGGAACGGTTGTACTTGTGCCAACTGCTAACGTGTTAAATGAAGTTACGGTGCAGGGTACAAAAGCCATTATTGAAAATAAGATTGATAGAATGGTTTATAACGCAGAGGCTGATGCTACAAATGCTGGTGGCGATGCTACAGATGTGATGCGTAAAGTGCCAATGCTTTCGGTAGATGTGAATGGTAATGTACAATTACGTGGTGGTGCAGTTAGGGTTTTGATTAACGGTAAACCATCTGGTACTATGGCAAATAGCGTAGCTGATGCATTAAAAATGTTGCCTGCTGAGCAAATTAAAAGTGTAGAAGTAATTACTAGTCCTTCGGCTAAATATGATGCAGAGGGTTCTGGTGGTATTATCAATATCATTACCAAAAAATCTAATGCACAGGGCGTTAGTGGTAGTGTAAATACTTCAGTTGGTACTCGCCAAAATAATGGATCTTTTAACTTAACTGCTAAAACAAATCGTTTAAGTGTAAACGCTGCTTTAGGAGGTAGTTATGCCTATCCGCAAAATAGCAGAGTGTCCTTTTTAAATGAAACTGCTGGTACTACCACTTTTCAAGATGGTTTTTCTAAATGGGCTCGACCAGGTTACAACGGTAGTTTTGGTGTAGATTATGATATCAATGCTTATAACAATATCAGTTCTACAATAAAATACAATCACTTTAACAATGGTGGTCCGGGTGAAGCGAACATTAACATTAACGGATTGGCTTTGCAGAATATTTCTGACATGGATATGGGCTTTAACAACATGGATTGGAATGTTGATTACAAGCGTACATCTAAAAGAGCAGGGGAGGAGTTTAGTGTTTCAGGACAATTATCTCAAGGTAGAAATACAACCGAATTTAGTAATATTTTAAGAACAGCCGGAATACCAGATATTATAACTGCGAATGATAACGTGGGTAAAAACAATGAATATACTTTGCAAACAGATTATATTTTGCCTATTACTAAAAAAACTACATTAGAAACAGGCTTAAAAGGAATTGCTCGTAACATTGCCAGTGATTATACACAGGCGGCACAAGATTTTGATTATAACCAAAATGTTGGTTCTGCTTATGGTGTTATTGGTTTCGATTTAACCCAAAAAATTAAGTTTAAAGGCGGTTTAAGAGCTGAGTATACTGATATTAGTGGTGTGTTTGCAAATAGCTTACCAATTAAAAATGATTATTTTAACTTGTTTCCAAGTGCTGTAGTTTCGCAAACCTTAAAGGATAATAAAACAACCTTAAAGTTAAGCTACAACCGTAGGGTACAACGTCCGAGTTTGTTTTATTTGAACCCTTTCCGTAACGAGTCTAATCAGTTTAGTGTATCTGAAGGTAATCCAAATTTGGATCCAGAAATTAGCGATAACTACGAGTTTGGCTATTCAACATTCATTAAAGGATCTATTATTAACGCTTCGGTATTTTACCGTAGAACTGGAGATGTGATTGAAAGTGCGATACAGCCAATTACCGAAAATGGTGTTGATAAAGTATTAACAACATTTATTAACGTTGGTACTTCAGAAACTGTAGGTCTAAATGTTTTTGGTTCTTACAATCCGATGCCAAAATGGACATTAATGACAAATATTGGTTTAAATACTTACCAAGTAAAAAATAATTTTACAGGTGTAAATACACCAACTTTCTTAAATTATAACTGGTTTTTAAGATCTGCAACAACATTTAATAAAGGCTTAAGTATCGAATTTTTTGGCGTGCTAAATTCACCACGTAGAACTTTCCAAGGTAAAACCGATGCGATGGTATTTTATGGCGGAGCAATCAAAAAAGAGATAATGAAGAAAAAAGGATCAATCGGTTTAAATACTTTAAATCCTTTTAATAGAGATTTACATATCAAAACAGTAAACACTACTGGAAATACGTTCCAAAGTACAAACATTTACTATCCGTTACGTTCATTCGGGGTTAACTTTAGCTATTCATTCGGTAAGCTAAAATTCACAGAAAAGAAAAAAGTTAAAAACGATGATGTTAAGCAAGGAGAGCAACAAGGCGGTGGACAAATGGGTGGAATGGGAAATGGTAAATAATCTTAAGCGATTAAATTAGAGTAATCAATAATTTTAAAATGCCCTCAGGAAGTTAAATACTTTAGGAGGGCATTTTTTGTTGAACTGATTTATTATGTTTTATTGCTCGGCAATTAACCTTCATTTAACGCTTCTAAATTATCGTTTGGAAATATGATAAAGAATGAGGTGCCAACATTTTCTATGCTTTCGAAAGTTAATTGTCCACCATGTGCCTCAATAATTTGTTTAGATATTGAAAGGCCGAGGCCATAAGATTGTTCACCGCTTGTCCCTTCTCTCTTGATATCTTCGCTAGCTGTAAAAATTCTATCTTTTAAGTGATCTGGTATTCCAACGCCATTATCTTTCACAGTAATAATTACTTTTTCTACATTGGTTTGCAAAGAAACATTAATTATACTATCTGGTAAACTGAACTTAATAGCATTATTAATCAGATTACTCATCACTCTCCAAATCTGCTCTCTGTTAAGGGCTAAGGTAATTGGCGAGCCATCAAATACTATTGATTGATTTTTATCTTTTGCTTTATATTGTAACTGCGTTGTGCAGTAAGTTAATAATTCATCTAAATCAACTGGTTCAGTTTTTAACCCTGTAGAATCAGATTCTTTTTTCAGGATATCATTAATGAATTTCAAAGAGTCGGAACCAGAAGTGTTAATAAGTGAAATTACTTCCATATCCTCTTCAGATAAATTATGCTCAGCAATCATAAAACCAGAAAGTCCAACAATAGCAGCCATCGGACTTCGCAAATCATGAGTAATTATTTGCATTACCCTTGTATTTTCTTCATGACTATCTTCTAAAGATTTTAGTGTTTTGTGCAGATATTCATTTTGCTGAAACATTTTTTTGTTAACATCATTTAAAATTACATTCGTTTTTCTTGATGATTTAATATTTCTGTATAAAAACACAATGAATAATAGGCAAAGAAGAGCGACGCTAGAAGTAAAAATGAGGTATACATTGCTTAAAGTTTTATCTTTTTGTAATAAGCTAAGTTCATACTCTCTCTGAAGCGCATAAAATTCTTGCTCTGCATTTGTAAGGATCAAATTTGCTTCTTGCTTATTCCTTTTTTCTTCGAGATTTAAATAGTTGATGAGATGAGTTTCAGCTTCTTTTTTTAGATTATTGATTTCTGAAAAATTGTACATCAATAACTGCCATTCTTCTTCGGCTTTAGTATTTGGTAAAGTATCTAAACCAATTCTTATTTGCGCTAAAATCTTTCTGCTTTTGTCCCAGTTTCCTAAATCAAAATTTGCCCTTGCTAATTGTATCTTTGTAGTTTGTGCATGACGTTGCTCTTTTCCAAATGTTTCATTAAGTTTAACAGATTTCTCAAAATAAGCAGCAGCTTTAGCTTTCTTACCACTAAGCATATTTAACTCGCCCAAATTATAGTAGAAAACACCCTTGGCATCTAAAATGTCTCTTTTTTCATTCGGTGATATGCCATTATAAGTATCAAGTAAGGCAAGTCCTTTTTGGTAGCAATTTTGCGCACTGTCTAATTTGTTTATTTGTGCATAACTCATTCCTGCATTACTTAATGCCCCTTGTAAAATCATGAAATTAGTAAACGAAAAGCTACAGGTACTGTAATCTTGGTAAGCTTTCATAAATAAGGAGGCAGCTGCAGCAAAACTTTTTTGTTTGTAGTTGAGTAGGGCAAACCTATTTTGAAAAACGCCTTGATCGCATTTGCTTAATTGATCATCTGCTAATAATTTGCCTTTGTAGTAGAACTTATAAGCCTCATGGTAATTTTTTAATTCGAAGAGGATATCACCCTTGGTAAAATAAGACATACATAGTTCATATGCATATTTATTTGCTCGCTCATGCTTTTCCACAAGTAAAATGGCACTATCAATAAAAACATTAGCTTTTTTTAAACGGGAGGAATCATAATTCAGCCTAGCTATATTGTAGTTTGCCTGGCTAATAAAATTGAAGCGTTTCCATTTATCGCCAGTATTAGGACTGGTAATTTGGTAAAATGAGGAGTCAATAAATCTTATAGCTTTTTCAGGCTTTCGTATATCTATTGTTTTTTGAGCCTCTTTAATTTGAAGATCAAATTCATTAGAAAATTTTTCTGATTCTGGATCAGAAAAATTGCAGGAGATAAAAGATAAAAAACCTAAAATAAAGAGAGATTTGCCAATTGCAAGCAAATATTTGGAGCGGATGATCATTAATTCACGAATATACTCATTTACTTATGTTTCAGCAAATTAATTAGATTTTATGCTCCGAACTTCGTTGTAAAATATCCGGTTTCAATCTTAATTAATTCTTTCGTCACTAGTATATAGTTGATTATGAGCAATCGGTTGCATTCTTACGATATAAATTAATTTTAATATTTATGTTTTTCTAAATTGAAAACTTAAAAACGAGTATAGTTTAATGTTTTAAATATTGATTTTTTCTGATATCAATAATTGCGACCGATTTATTTCCCCTATTGGGGAATTTTAACCCTATTATTAATGTGAGACATCTACTAAAAATACCAAGAAATAGCTATAAATACCCTATTTATGATATGGTACATGCTTTGATTAGTTCATGAAAATATTATTTCAATTTAAGAAATCATTAAAAGTAGAATATGACCATTTATACAAAAAAAATTGCACTACTATTTATAATTGCAGCATTTGCCCAATTTGCAAATGCTCAGGTTAAGGTGGGTGATAATCCAACTTTAATTAATAAGGGATCATTACTTGAATTAGAAAGTAGCAATAAGGGCTTATTGTTTCCAAGAGTAAATCTTACTAATACCACAACTTGGAGTTTAGCAACATCAAGCACCCCTGTTGCAGGTATGATTTTGATAAATCTAATATTAGACCAGATGCTGCAAAAGAACTAGATAAATTGGTTAAAATACTAAAGGAAAATCCAACTATATGGATAGAATTAGGTTCACATACAGATAGCAGAGGTAAAGATCAATATAATCAATGGTTGTCTCAAAATAGGGCCAATTCTGCTGTTCAATACATTATAGACCAAGGCATTGATAAAAGTCGTATTACTGCAAAAGGATATGGAGAAAGTGTTTCAGTAAACGAATGTACAAATGGGGTTAAATGTTCAGAAGAAGATCATCAATTAAATAGAAGAACCGAATTTAAAATTGTTAAGCAATAATTTTAATCCTACTTATCAATTTGATGAACATCCTTATTGCTGATGAAAGTAGATTAAATCGAGTGCAGTTAAAATCTTATATCCATCACATTTGGCCCTATGCCATTGTTTATGAGGAGAGTAATTTAGATGCGGTTATTGTTGATGTGTTTGATCAGAATTATGATTTATTGATCATAGACATTGGTATTCCAGGAAATGAGTATATAAAAGATTTCCTTAAACAAGCCGTTAAATATACTAAGGTTATCTTATTTTCAGATACTGACAATGATGAGGTTAAAATTGGATGGCTAAACGATACAGCCGTTGATGCTTTTTTAAGGAAATCTTCAAGCAAAGAAAATATCATAAGCACTTTAATGTTTGTGTTAAGTGATGTATAAAAATTGTGTACTATAGTTATAAATTGTAACTCTTTGTACTTTGCAGTAATCGGTTTAACTTTGTGAATGGAATTGAAAGAGCAAAAAAATAATCCCTTACATGGTTTAACCTTGGAGTTTATTTTAAAACAGCTTTTTTTTCATTATGGCTGGGAGGAGTTAGGCAACTTGGTTAAAATAGCTTGTTTTAGAAATGATCCATCTATGAAATCTAGCTTAAAATTTCTTCGAAAAACCGAATGGGCTAGAAAAAAAGTAGAAAAATTATATTTAAATACCTTTCATTAAAACATTGAAGGTTTAAAAAAAGTTACTTAAGTATATTTAGTTTAGCCCTAAAATTATGAAAGTAGCCATTAACATCTTCTTGCTGTTTGTTTTAGTTCAGTATAGTTTAAAAGCCCAAGAAACTATAAAAGGACAGGTTTTTGATCAAGTATCCAAAAAAGGTTTAGAGAAAGTCTCCATATTAAATAAAAATACAAGACTATCAACAGAAACTGATGCCAATGGTAACTTCACGATTTCGGCAAAAATTGGTGATGTAATTATCTATCAATTATTAGGCTATCAAACCGATACAGCCTTACTTGTAAATTCAAAAAAAGTAGAAAGATTTCTTAGGTCTACTTCAAATACGCTAAATACGGTCAATATATCTGGCGAAGTAGATTTAAAAACTCAGTATGCGGATGTTTATAACAAAGCAAATCCAATACTGCTTACACCCGGAAGAGGACTAAGATTTTATCCCTCAAGTTTTTTTGGTAAAGAAGGTAAAAATGCCCGCAGGTTAAAGAAAATTATTGAAAATGATGAGGTTGAGAAAGAAATTGATAAAAGATTTAATGCGGTTACCGTATCAGCTCTTTTGCCATTAAAACAACCAGAACTCGATGCCTTTTTGGTCTTATACCGTCCTGATATTAAATTTGCGGTTAATGCAGATGCAGATGATTTTAGGTTTTATTTGCTAGAGGCTTACGAAAAATTTAAAGCCTTACCAACAGAACAAAAAACTTTGCCTAAGCTTCAGAATTAAATCGCTTCAGTTTGATTGAATATTCTCCAAACAATCAATATAGTTTGTAATAATAAAATTTTTCGTCATAAAAAATATTGCTTCTAAATTGCTAATTAGCTGTATTTAAGATATTTTTAAATTTAGCTAACAATTTTTAGCGCAAACCTAAAATACATTTCATAAATTAGTCATTCAAATATGAATGTATGAAAAAAGGTTTGTTTTTAACTTTGATGCTTATAGTGTCACATTTCTGCTTTGCAGCTGCGGCATATGATTTACCTAAAAAAGATCAATCTGTACTGGTTTTTTCGTTAACAAAAGGTTTTCATCATGCTTCAATTAACGAGGGTATAATTGCCTTGTTTAAGTTAGGTGAGCAAAATAATTTAAAAATAGACACTACAACAAACGTTTTATCATTCAATACCCAAAACCTAAAACAATATAAGCTTATTATTTTTCTAAATCCAACAGGAACTAATGTATTTAACGATGCTCAAAAAGAAGCTTTCAAAACTTTTATAAACTCTGGTGGCGGTTTTGTTGGCATACATGCAGCTACAGATTTTAGTTATGAGTGGGATTGGTATGGAAAATTAATCGGAGGTTATTTTGAAAGTCACCCTAAAATACAGGAAGCAAAATTAGAGATTGTAATGCCAAAAAATAAGCTTGTTAAGGGTTTGCCTAGTCCTTGGTTGCATAAAGATGAGTGGTATAATTTTAAAAACTTAAACACTGGGGTTAAAGTGCTAATTAAAGCTGATGAAAATTCATATACTGGTGGTAAAATGAAAAATGACCATCCCGTTAGTTGGTATCATTTGTACGATGGAGGAAGAGTTTTTTACACCGCCTTGGGTCATACAAAAGAGTGCTATTCAGATCCGGTTTTTCTTAAACATTTATTGGCAGGTATTAAATGGGCAATTAATTAATTGTTTTTGGGCGTTTCCCAATACCGATGAAAAATCGGTGAAGGGTCGGGCTTTGCAGGGCTTCGCTTCGCTACGGTACCGATGAAAAATCGGTACGAACCCCTTTAATCCCTAACGCAAACCAAAGCGTTTAGGTTTTGTTGTATAACTTAGAAGGATTAATAAAAATATTTGATCATGATAAGGATAAATGAGCAAACTGAAAACGAAGTTTTGCAAGATTTAAAGGTTGGCGATTTAGTAACCGATGGATTTAGTAAAACTGGTTTAATAGAAAGTGTTGAAACTACAGATGATGGATTATATAAAATTTTCGAAATCTATTTAACAACTGGTAGGGTAATTACCACCAAACGATAAAGTATCATAATTTTTTAGTGCCTAATTTATTAAACCATACCATTATTGTTGCAAAACCCAAAAATGCCAATACAACAAAAAAAGCATTGATAAAAACTTGTTGATATCCAAATTGAGCAACATCTAGAAATGGGTAAGGGTACCAATTTACATAATGCCCTCTAATTAATGAGTAGAACAGGTAATGAAAAGGAAATATCGTCCACGCTAGAATATTTTTGTAATTCAATGTGTTTTTGCTTGTAAAAATGATCCAGTAAATTAAATACAGTATAGGTACAATAACATGGAGTAAGTTATCTGCAATTAATTGCCATCCTTTTGGCTCCCAAATACCTCTAAGTATTAAATTATAAACTAAGCCTACTATTAAAATGTATAATGCAATGGCCGATTTGGTTTTTGGTGATGAAAATACCTTCCCTAAATTTGTTTTTGCTGCGAATAATGCTACTATTAAACTTAAGGCCACTAACAAATTACTTAAAATTGTGAAATAACTAAAATAGTTAAATACGCTATCTTTTAGTATAATGAATTGTAGTGTTAAAGCAAACCATGCTGTGATCATGATTACGATTTCTAAGTACTTTTTCATTGCCACATTATTAATAACATAAATATAGGTTAATATTTTTTTGTAAAGGTATGATTAGAAGCTATTCCCGTGGTATGTTGCACACAGAGCACTTATGTTAAACTTTCACAAACTCTTTCATTTCTTCTAAAAGCTTGTCAAAGTAGGCGATTTGCAACTAGTGTTTCTTAAACAGGTTTTTGTTCTCTAAACCCGATATACGTGGAAAGCGAGTGTGATTCTGAGCGCTTGCCTGCCGCGGCAGGCAGTCGAAGACATCACGAGCTTGCAACATTAGCGGGGCTGAAGTAGCCAATTGGTACTGTCATTCTTTTTCAAAACCTTACTGTATTAATTTGTTAATGGTTTTATAACTAAAGTATAATATAGTTTTGTGATTGGTTTGATTGCTTCAGCTGCATAGTAAACGATGAAAAGTAAATATTTGTCTTAGTGTTTATCGCTTAGTCTTTTAGCTTCAAAAAAAATCTCTCCCAAACACTTGATTATCACAAATTAAGTTCATACTTTTGCAGTCCCTTAATGTGGCCGTGTTATAGGCTGGCGATTAAGGAGTTTTTAAATAAAATAGCAAAAACAAAAAGCAAGAAATGCCAACCATTCAACAATTAGTTAGAAAAGGTAGAGTAGCACTGGAGTTCAAGAGTAAGTCTCCGGCGTTGGACAGCTGTCCACAGCGAAGAGGTGTATGTACACGTGTATATACTACTACCCCTAAAAAACCAAACTCAGCAATGCGTAAAGTTGCCCGTGTACGTTTAACCAATGGAAAAGAGGTGAATGCCTATATCCCTGGAGAAGGTCACAATTTACAAGAGCACTCAATCGTGTTGATTCGTGGTGGTCGTGTTAAAGATTTACCAGGTGTACGTTACCACATTATCCGTGGTGCATTAGATACATCAGGTGTAGCTGGTCGTAACCAACGTCGTAGTAAATATGGTACTAAGCGTCCTAAACCAGGGCAAGTAGCTGCAGCACCAACAAAAGGAAAGAAAAAATAATTAGGAGGAAACAGAAATGAGAAAATCAAAACCAAAAAAGAGAATTATTCTTCCTGATCCTAAATTTAACGATGTTCAGGTTACAAGATTTGTAAATAATATGATGTACGATGGAAAAAAATCTATCGCTTACTCTATCTTTTATGATGCAGTAGAAATTGCAGAACAAAAAGCTGGCGAAAGTGGATTAGAAGTTTTCAAACGTGCTTTAGTAAATATCAGCCCTGCTGTAGAGGTTAAATCTCGTAGAGTTGGTGGTGCAAACTTTCAGGTACCTACAGAGGTAAGACCAGACCGTAAAATTGCTTTAGGCATGAAATGGTTAATTACTTACGCTCGTAAACGTGGTGAAAAAACGATGAAAGAGAAATTAGCAGGCGAAATCGTATCGGCAGCTAAAGGTGAAGGTGCAGCAGTTAAGAAAAAAGAAGATACGCATAAAATGGCTGAGGCTAACAAAGCGTTCTCTCACTTCAGATTCTAAGATAAAATGATTGAATGAGTGAATTTTGAATGATTGAATTGGTTAATTCCTATTCAATCATTTCTCATTTACATCATTCGTTAATTCAAAAATATGTCAAGAGATTTAAAATTTACAAGAAATATAGGTATTGCTGCTCACATTGATGCGGGTAAAACTACAACAACAGAGCGTATTCTATATTATGCAGGTGTTAGTCATAAAATTGGTGAGGTGCACGAAGGTGCTGCAACAATGGACTGGATGGCACAAGAGCAAGAGCGTGGTATTACCATTACTTCTGCTGCAACAACAGTTAACTGGAACTACAGAGGTAGCAAATACCATATCAACATTATCGATACACCAGGACACGTGGATTTTACCGTAGAGGTAAACCGTTCGTTACGTGTATTAGATGGTTTGGTATTCTTGTTCTCTGCAGTTGATGGTGTTGAGCCTCAATCTGAAACTAACTGGCGTTTAGCTAACAACTACAATGTTGCTCGTATTGGTTTCGTTAACAAAATGGACCGTTCTGGAGCTGATTTCTTAAAAGTTGTTAAGCAAGTTAAAGATATGTTAGGTTCTAATGCAGTTCCATTGCAATTACCTATCGGTGCTGAAGATTCATTTAAAGGTGTGGTTGATTTAATTAACAACCGTGGTATTGTTTGGAATGAGCATGATAAAGGTATGACCTTTACTGAAGTGCCAATTCCGGAAGATATGTTAGATGAGGTTGCAGAGTGGAGAGAAAAATTATTAGAATCAGTAGCTGATTATGATGAGACTTTGATGGAGAAATTCTTTGAGGATCCTAATTCAATTACTGAGCGTGAAATTTTAGATGCTTTACGTGCAGCTGTATTAGATGCTAAAATTGTACCAATGGTTTGTGGTTCATCTTTCAAAAACAAAGGTGTACAAACTATGCTTGATTATGTGATGGAATTATTGCCATCGCCTATGGATAGCGAAGGTGTTGTTGGAACTCATCCTGATACTGGCGAAGAAATTTTGCGTAAACCATCAGAAAAAGAGCCTTTTGCAGCTTTAGCATTTAAAATTGCAACAGATCCTTTTGTTGGTCGTTTATGTTTTATTCGTGTTTATTCTGGTAACCTTGAAGCTGGATCTTACGTATACAATGCTCGTTCTGAAAACAAAGAACGTATTTCTCGTATTTTCCAAATGCATGCAAACAAGCAAAACCCAATTCCGAATGTAGGTGCTGGAGATATTGCGGCTGTTGTAGGTTTTAAAGATATTAAAACAGGTGATACACTTTGTGAAGAGAAAAATCCAATCATTCTTGAATCAATGAACTTCCCTGAGCCAGTAATTGGTTTAGCAATTGAGCCTAAAACTCAGGCTGATGTTGATAAATTAGGTATGGCTTTAGGTAAATTAGCTGAAGAAGATCCTACATTTAGAGTTCAAACTGACGAAGAAACTGGTCAAACAGTAATTTCTGGTATGGGTGAGCTTCACTTAGATATTTTAATTGACCGTTTAAAACGCGAATTTAAAGTAGAAGTTAACCAAGGTGCGCCACAAGTAGCTTACAAAGAAGCAATTTTTGGTACAGCTGAACACCGTGAGGTTTATAAAAAACAATCAGGTGGTCGTGGTAAATTTGCTGATATTAAAGTAGTAATTTCTCCAATTGATTCTGATTTCGAAAAAGGTGGTTTACAATTCATAAACGAAATTACAGGTGGTTCAATTCCACGTGAATTTATTCCTTCGGTAGAGAAAGGTTTTGCATCAGCAATGACAAATGGAGTATTAGCTGGTTATCCACTTCCTGATATGAAAGTACGTTTGATTGATGGATCATTCCACGCAGTCGATTCAGATGCTTTATCATTCGAGCTTGCTGCTCGTATGGCATATCGTGAGGCTTTACCTAAATGTAAGCCAACTTTGATGGAGCCAATCATGAAAATCGAAATCTTAACTCCTGAAGAAAACATGGGTGACGTTATTGGTGACATGAACCGTCGTCGTGGTCAGCTTTTAGGTATGGATACTCGTAATGGAGCTCAAGTAATTAAAGCTACTGTGCCTCTATCAGAAATGTTTGGTTATGTAACTCAGTTACGTACAATTACTTCTGGTCGTGCAACTTCTACAATGGAGTTTGATCACTACGAAGCAGCGCCTAAAAACGTACAAGACGAAGTGATTGCAAAATCAAAAGGTAAAGTAAAATCTGAAGATTAGTATCGAGATATAAGTATCAAGTAGCAAGATTGTAATGGTCTTGATACTTGATACTCAATACTTGCTACTTAAAAATAAACCGATCCCTTGTTATTAATAGCTCTAACAGGTGGTCATAATTAAAATAGAAAATGAGCCAAAGAATCAGAATTAAATTAAAATCTTACGATTACAACTTAGTAGATAAATCTGCTGAGAAAATCGTGAAAACTGTTAAACCTACAGGTGCAGTAGTTAGCGGACCAATTCCGTTGCCAACAGAAAAGAAAATCTTCACTGTTTTGCGTTCACCACACGTAAACAAAAAAGCACGTGAGCAGTTTCAATTGTGTGCTTATAAACGTCTTTTAGATATTTATAGCTCTAACTCTAAAACTGTTGATGCATTGATGAAACTTGAATTACCTAGCGGCGTTGAAGTAGAAATCAAAGTTTAATGATTTTATAATCTACAAAAAAAAGTCCTTGAAATTTTCAAGGACTTTTTTTTGTGAATGAATTTTTTATAATAAAATACCTTTAAATTAGAATTATTTACCTCTAGTTCTTAGCTCTTCCATAGCATTTCGCTCATCTTGCAACTCTCTTGCTAACTTACGTTGCTGTTCATTAGATTTTGTTTTGTAGGCCTGATATTCTGCAGATATCTCATCATAAAGCTGAGTTCTGTGTTTTGCTTCCAAAATACTTTTTGTAGATCTGGCAATTACCACAAATAATGCAATCGCCAAAATTCCAATTATAGACCAAACTAAAGCATTATAAGTTCCCTTTGTAAAAGAAATACCTAAAAAGCTAATTTCGTCTGCTTTGGCATTAGTTTCATTTAGCGAGTTTTCTTTACCACTAACTTCAGTTTTTAAATTTGCAATTTCCTTTTCTTGTTCAGTTACTTTAGTGCTAGCACTTTTTAAGGCGGCCCTTTCTTTCCGTAAAGTATCATTTACGCTTTTCCATAAAGCATCTAACCTAACGGGATTGATAAGTTTAGATCCGTAGGATGACCTCGATCTAGAAAGTAAAAATCTGTATTGCCCTTGTAGGCTGAAGTCTGTATTTTTTACGGTATCAACAACACGCTTTTGATAAGTTGTAGCTTTACCAGGTACTTGTTGTGTTCTTACAGGTAAATTGGTTCTACTTGAAGTTTGAGCAACAAGATTAAGACAGGGTAAACCTATCATAAAAAGAGTAGTTAGAGCAAGTAGTTTTTGTTTCATACTATAATACTTTTTAATAAAACAATGATAATCAAAAATTATTGTGTATTGGAGGAAACCGCTTCCTTTTATTTAAATTAATGCTTAAAAATGTTTTGATGTAATTTTAAAGTTCAGCTTTTAAATAAATTTAAGATTTGATAGGGGAGCGCAAAGAGGTAACATTACTTGCAATATGCTGTAAAAATGTTACCTTTATCCACAAAAAATAAGAACGCTTCTATGAGTCTTAAAAAAGTGCTGATAACTGGCGCAAGCAGAGGAATTGGTTTGGCAATAGCAGAAAAATTAGCAGGGCATTACCACTTAATTATGCATTCTACATCCGCTAAAAGCTTTATGCCTATTATCCCAAATAGTGAAATAATCCATGCTGATTTTTCTGATCCTGATCAATTAAATACTTTTTGCAAAAAAATAAAAAAAGATCATGGAAATGAACTTTATGCGGTAATTAATAACGCAGGAATTACCAAAGATAACGCTATACTTTTTCAACCAGAGAAGGATATTGATATGGTTATTCAAGTTAACTTAAAAGCTCCGGTTCTTATTTCAAAAATGGCATTAAAAATTTTCAGTCCGAAAAAAGCTGGTGTTATTATTAATGTGAGTTCAATAGTGGGCCAAACGGGCAATGCTTTTCAAGCTGTTTATGCGGCCACAAAAGCAGGTATTGTTGCATTTTCAAAATCATTAGCGCAAGAAGTGGGTCAACTTAATGAAGAACACAACATTAGAGTATTGTCTGTTTCACCAGGTTTCATAGCAACAGAAATGACTTCGGTTTTGCCGCAAGCCGAAAAGGATAAATATTTCAATAGAATACCTGCTAGAAGATTTGGCAGTCCTTCAGATGTAGCTAATCTTGTTGCTTTTCTTTTAAGCGATGGAGGAAGTTACATTAATGGCACAGACATTCACGTAAACGGAGGCCTATTATAATTTTTTTATAGATGAAAAATCTTGTAGGAGTATCTCCTAATTATTTACTACTTCACGGACCAACAAAAAACCTTGTTAATGCATTTCATTGGCATGAGCCAAAAATTGGAGTTATTGCAAGTTATACACCCACAGCTAGAGACGTTGAAGATCATTTTGGTGTTTTTAGAGGGGTAGATATGATTGAAGCATTTTCTTTAGGTACAATGGGTGCTTGCAGTACTTTCTTAGAGTGTGAAAAGTTAAAATGCGATCCACCATACTTACATCAAAATTTTATTCCTTTATTTATAAGTATTGGAAACGTTAACTTTAGAAATTATTTACAAGAAGGAGAGGTTTTTATAAGTATCGGCCACATTAAATCCTATAAGTTTAGGCAAATGATTGGTGAAGGAAGAATTTATAAAGTGCCAAAAGATTTAGATTTAGATGATTATTTTAGTAATTATACAACAGAACAATTTTTAAATTATGAATTAAGTGACGATTTTACGCTCGTTGCCGAATTATTTGAAATTACAGGAAAATCTATCAAAAGAAATAAACAAAAAAATAATTAAATGGAAAGACAAGAAATTGTAGAAGGCTTAGTAGAGATTTTAAAAACTGTTAGAGCTATTGATCAAACTAAATTAACCAATATTACAGAAGAGACTGATTTTATTGCCGATTTAAAAACTCCATCAACCGAAATGATTAATATTGCTGCAAAAGCTGAGCAGAAATTTAATGTAGAATTTGATGATGATGATATCGATGACTTAGGTTCTAGCGTTAAAGATTTTGTTGATTTAGTTATTAAGACAAAAGAAAACGCATAAAATGCTTTTGGGAGGTAGAAAAGTAGCGATAGTAGGTATGGGAGGTGCATTTCCGAATTGCACCGATTTAAACGATTTTAAACAAAAACTTTTTAAGGGTGAAAGTTTAATTCGTGAGTGGAGCGAGGCAACGGCTTATGGCAAAAATATCCGTTCATCTGTTTCTGGCTACATTACTGAGGCAGAAATGGGTTTACAACCTATTTATTCTGAAATTATAAATGGATATCCAGAAACTTATATTGATTTACTAGAACGTATACCAGATATCAATTTAGCAACTGCAGATTTAGGTAGCATTTGGGCTATGTTGGCAACACAACAAGCCATCGAAATGTCTGGTTGGTCAACAAAAGAAGTTCAATCAGAACAAACAGGAGTTATTGTTGGATCTGGGTCTGCTGGCAATACAATTCTACGTACAGCATGGCAAAGCTTTTTTGAGTTTAAGAAAAAAACACGTTTAGCCGGGTCTCATTGCGTAGATAGAGCTATGGTATATAGAGAAGCTGCAAATGTTTCTTGCCTAATTAAAAACAAAGGTGTTTGTGAAGCTATTGGGTCAGCCTGTGCTACCGGCTTAGGTAATATTGGCTATGCTTACAGATTGATACAATTTGGCCTACAAGATAGGGTAATTACTGGCGGAGTTGAAGGTACTGCGTTAGAAACTTTTATTGGATTTGATGCGATGCAGGTATTAAGTAAAGGCTTTTCCCCTGCAGAAAGCTCTAGACCTTTTGATGTAGATAGAAATGGTTTTGTATGTTCTTTTGGTTGTGGAATGGTGGCTTTAGAAGAATACGATATGGCAAAAGCTAGAGGAGCAAATATCTTAGCTGTAATTGATAGCTATTTTAATAACTCTGATGGAGATGGTAACATGTTTTATCCGTCTTTCGAAGGCCAACAACGTTTATGGCGGGGTTTAATGAATGGTCATGAAATTAAACCTGAGGTAGTTAAAGTTCATGGAACTTCTACACCAGTAGGTGATGCAGTTGAGTTGTTAAGTGTGGTTGATGTGATGGGTGAGGATGGATATCATATTTCTGCACCAAAATCACAATTCGGGCATATGTTAGGTGCCGCAGGTTCTGTTGAGCTTATTACTGCTATTATGATGTTAGATAAACAAGAAGTATTACCTTGCTTAAATGCAAATAAGTTTAATGAACAGCTAGAAGGATTTCAAAAAGCTGAAAATTGGACTGGACCTGATAAGCCAATTGATAGTTACAAAAATCTGATCAATCCAAAAGTAACTCAAAAAGAAATTAACCAAATCGTATGTTTAAATTATGGATTTGGAGGTACAAATAGTGCAATGGCTATTTCTAAGGATTATTAAGAAATGATAGATAATAAAGATAAAGTAGCTGTTGTATTCGGTGTAAGGAATGATCAATCTATTGCATATAGCATTGCAAAAAAAATGCATGAAACTGGCTGTAAATTAGCTTTCAGTTATTTACCAGATACAAAAGAAGATGTCTTATATCTGATCGAACAACTTGGCATTAAAACACCTTGTGCTGCATTGGTTGATGTGAGAGAGGAAACTCAAATCTCAGAATTTTTGCAAAAGGTGCACTCAGAGTTAGGGCCTATCAATTATATTTTGCATGGTGTAGCTTTCGGCAGTCAATCTGTTATCTGTAACGTTATGGTTGGTAGCAATGATGTTGCTCCATCTTATATCAATATTCCTTTTGATGAATTGATGGATTCATTCAACATCAGTGCTTACTCTTTATTGCGAATTGCAAGAGTTGCAGAGCCGCTTTTGGCTCTTAATGCTTCAATATTAACACTTACTTACAATGCATCGCAGCGTGTTATTCCGGGTTATGCAGGGATGTCAATCAATAAAGCTGCGCTTGAAAACATGGTTTTTTATCTTGCGGATTATTTTCGAGGTAAAAAAGTTAGAGTAAATGCGCTTTCTCCAGGCTTGGTCATGACAACGTCTGCAGGTGGAATTAATGGAGTTAGAAAAATAAGAAAAATTGGTAAGCTCACAGCTCCATTAGGGAACATTGATGCAGCTGATGTTGCAAATGCGGCCTTGTATTATTTCTCAGAATTATCAACCAAAGTAACAGGTAATATTCACTTTGTTGATGGTGGTTTTAATATAATGGGAGTTTCTACCGATGAATAAAACTTTTCTAAAAACTATTGAACTCCCAAAATCTGATAGAAAATTTGCAGTAGGCAATGATTTAGTGAAGATATCAGAGTTTGAAAATTCGTTCAATGATTTATTTAGGGAAAAGGTTTTTACAGCAAATGAAATTGCATACTGCAATTTATTTAGTGATCCACTGTTAAGATATGCCGCAACATGGGCTGCGAAGGAAGCGGTTTACAAAGCACTAAAACAGGTAGATCCAGCATTGCTGAGTTTTAAAAAGATTGAAATATTGAGAAATAAAATAGCTGGTATGCCTCATGTAAAATTGTATAGCGCAGCAAATTTAGCTCGCCATATTAGTCTATCCATTTCACACGATGGTGATTATGCTTGGGCTATAGCTATTGTAGAAATTGATTGAAAGATCAGCCTATTTTTGATAGTATCTAATTAAATAATAAAGAGTATAAGTATGATTATTAAAGGCAAACCGTTAAATGCTTTTCTTTTTAAGTGCTGTACAGCTTTAATAGGGTTTGTTTTAAGAATTAAATTGAACAAAATCGTAATTGATCAAATTGAAATTAAGCCAAATCATTCTTATCTTTTAATGTGCAATCATTTTAGCTTTGCTGATGGTTTTCTCGCATTTTATTTATGTAGAAAAATATTGTTTGGCAAAAATAAGATGAAGAGATTACACATCATGTCGCTTAAGAAACAAATGCTAAAAAATTCATGGCTAAAATATATAGGTTCGTTCTCAATAGATCCTAAAAGAAGATCAATGAAAGAAAGTTTTGATTACGCAGCTCAAATACTTTCTGAACCTGGAAATGTGTTGCTTTTTTATCCTCAGGGTAATTTAGAAAGCAATCATGTTAGGCAAATTAATTTCGAATATGGAATTAATGAAATCGTTCCAAATGTTAAAGGGAATTGTCAGATCATATGGAGTAGCAATATTATGGAGTATTTCGAAAGCATAAAACCATCATTATATTATGATATGTTAGATTGTGGCACAAATCTAGATTACAATTTCGACCATTTGGTTAATAAAGTAAATGATCATCATCGCAAATCAATTGTTAAAAATTTCAGATTTACTCAAGAAAGCTAACCAATCTGTATAATTTCCACTTCGTCTATAGACATTATTTTATTGATTTATCTTGCATTAAGCAAAAATAAGTAATCTATATTTGCAGCAATGACGGTTTTAGTATTTACCATTATTGTATTGATAGGTGCTTTTTTGGCAGGCTTGTTAGGTTCGTTAACAGGTTTAGGCGGAGGGGTAATCATCATTCCCCTGTTAACTCTTGGTTTAGGAGTTGATATTCATTATGCCATCGGTGCATCAATTATTTCTGTTATTGCAACATCTTCTGGCTCAGCAGCTGCTTATGTTAAAGAAGGCATTACCAACGTTCGTATCGGTATGTTTTTAGAAATAGCAACAACGCTAAGCGCCATTGTTGGGGTTGTTATTGCATCCTATATTAAGGCGGATTATATAATTATAATTTTTGGATTGATTTTGCTTTTCTCAGCGTTTATGATGTTGAAGAAAAAAATTGATCATTCTAATAATGAAAAAACAAGTGTTTTGGCTAACTATTTTAAATTGAATGGAAGCTATCCGACAGAAGAAGGTATGAGACCTTATGCTGTGCACCATGTAGTTGGTGGTTTCGCAATGATGTTTGTTGCAGGCACATTGTCTGGGCTGTTGGGTATTGGTTCTGGAGCACTTAAAGTAATTGGAATGGATAATATCATGAAAATACCTTTCAAAGTTTCTACCACAACAAGCAATTTTATGATAGGCGTTACCGCTGCTGCAAGTGCATTAGTTTATCTACATAAAGGACAAATTGACCCCGCAATAGCAATGCCGGTAACTATAGGAGTTATCGCAGGGGCAACTATCGGGGCAAAAATTTTAATAAAAACAAAAACAGATAAATTAAAAGTTGTATTTGCTGTAGTTGTTACAATTTTAGCGCTGCAAATGATTTATAAAGGCTTAACAGGAAATTAATGAGTAAGCAAATCAAACATTATTTGGGAGATAAAGATGTACAAATTATACTAGGCACATTGTTACGTGTTGGTGTAGTTGCATCAACAGTTGTTGTTGTTATCGGAGGTATAATTTTTTTGACTACTCAGGCTAATCATCAAATATCATTTTCGGAATTTAAACCCGAGCAAACTAAATTTGCATCAGTCGCAGAAATTTTAAAAGGATTAAAAAGCTTTGATGGGCTGGCAATTATTCAATTTGGTGTACTTCTATTAATTTTCACTCCTATTGCACGCGTGGTGTTTTCAATTTTTAGTTTTTTAGTGGAGAAGGACTATATGTATGTGCTTATCGGAATTATTGTTTTGTGCGTGATTATCACCAGTTTATATCTTGCTATAGCTCATTAGAGCATATTTCAAGCATAACCTCTAATCTTCTTAAAAATAATTGCAATTATTTATGAAAAATAATTAGCTAACTATTTGAAAATTAATAATTCTTGCCTATCTTTGCCGTCCCTTAGCGGGGATGTATATCCACCTTGAACGAAGCCCTACTGCTTCGATGGGTGTTAAATTTAAAATAGAAAATGTCAGGTATTATTGGAAAAAAAGTAGGAATGACCAGCATTTTTGACGCCGAAGGAAGAAATATTCCTTGTACGGTGATCGAAGCTGGACCTTGTGTTGTAACACAAGTTAAGACCGAAGAAAAAGATGGTTACGTTTCAGTTCAACTGGGATATGATGAAGCCAAAGAAAAAAACACTACCCAACCTTTAAAAGGTCACTTTGCGAAAGCAAACACAACTCCAAAACGTAAATTGGTAGAATTTGAGCAGTTTGAAGATTCAGTTAGCTTAGGCGATACTGTTACTGTTACAATTTTTAACGAAGGCGATTTTGTTGATGTTGTTGGTACTTCAAAAGGTAAAGGTTTTCAAGGTGTGGTAAAACGTCATGGTTTTGGTGGTGTGGGTGGTCAAACTCACGGTCAGCACAACAGATTGCGTGCGCCAGGTTCATTGGGTGCTGCATCTTATCCAGCTCGTGTATTCAAAGGAATGCGCATGGCAGGTAGAACTGGTGGAGACAGAGTAAAAGTTCAAAACTTACAAGTATTGAAAGTTTATGCTGAGCAAAACCTAGTAGTAGTTAGTGGTTCCGTTCCAGGAGCTAAAGGTTCTTACGTAATCTTAGATAAGTAAGCAGATGGAAGTTAAAGTAGTAAACATTTCAGGAAAAGAGACAGGTGCCAAGGTGCAGCTTCCTGAGTCGGTATTTGGTGTAACGCCAAGCGACCACGCGATTTATTTAGATGTAAAACAGTATTTGGCTAACCAACGTCAAGGAACTCACAAATCTAAACAACGTAATGAAATTGCAGGTTCTACCCGTAAATTATACAAACAAAAAGGTACGGGCGGTGCACGTGCAGGAAGCATTAAATCTCCATTGTTCAATGGTGGTGGTCGTGTTTTTGGCCCACAGCCGAGAGACTACAGTTTTAAATTGAATAAAAAATTAAAATCATTAGCACGTAAATCTGCTTTAGCTTATAAAGCTCAAGATAACAACGTGGTAGTATTAGAAGATTTTACTTTTGATAGCATTAAAACTAAAAACTATATCAATTTGGTTAATGCATTAAATTTAGCCGGAGAGAAAACATTATTAGTTTTACCTGCACAAAATAATAATATCTATTTATCAAGCAGAAACATTCAGAAAGCTAAAGTTATTACTGCAGCAGATTTAAATACATATGATGTATTAAATGCAGGCAAACTTTTGTTAACTGCAGATTCGCTTAAAACATTGGAGGAGGCATTTGCCAAGTAATATGGAAATTTTACAAAAACCAATATTAACTGAAAAAGCTTCTGCATTAACTGAAAAAGCTAACCGTTTTACTTTCAGAGTAGATCATAGAGCTAACAAGTTGCAGATTAAATCAGCCATCGAAAAAATGTATGGAGTGAACATCGTTGCCTTAAACACTATGGTGGTTGTAGGTAAGTTGAAATCAAGAAATACTAAAGGTGGATTAGTAACGGGTCGTACCCCGAAATACAAAAAAGCTATTGTAACATTGAAAGATGGCGAAACAATAGATTATTACGCGAATATTTAATAAGAATTGAATAATTTATAACTATGGGCTTAAGAAAATTTAAACCAGTCACTCCGGGAACCCGTTTTAGGGTAGGCGCAAGCTTTTCGGAGATTACAGCAACCAAGCCCGAAAAATCATTGGTTGTATCTTCTAAAAAATCGGGAGGTCGTAACAATACAGGAAAGATGACAATGCGCTACATGGGCGGTGGTCACAAAAAATCTTACCGTTTAATTGATTTTAAACGCGATAAGTTTAACATTCCTGCAACAGTAGCAACTGTTGAGTACGATCCAAACCGTACCGCTCGTATTGCTTTATTGCACTACGCAGATGGAGAGAAGCGCTACATTATTGCACCAGAAGGGTTGCAAGTAGGACAAACTGTGCTTTCGGGTGATAACGCTACTCCAGAAGTAGGTAACACATTAACGTTGGCAAATATCCCTTTGGGATCTATTATCCACAATTTAGAAATTCAACCAGGTAGAGGTGCTCAATTGGCACGTAGTGCAGGTGCTTATGCACAACTTGCAGCTAGAGATGGTAGATATGCAACTATTAAAATGCCATCAGGCGAAGTAAGATCTATCTTAGTTACCTGTTTAGCAACAATTGGTGCTGTTTCAAATTCAGATCATGCTAATGAAGTACTAGGTAAAGCAGGCCGTAGCCGTTGGTTAGGTCGTCGTCCTCGTACTCGTCCAGTAGCGATGAACCCTGTGGATCACCCAATGGGTGGTGGTGAAGGTCGCTCTTCAGGAGGTCAACCTCGTTCAAGAAACGGAGTTTACTCTAAAGGCTTCAAAACCCGCTCACTTAAAAAATACTCAAATCGTTTCATCATAGAGAAAAGGAAGAAATAATGGCTCGTTCGATAAAAAAAGGACCTTATATTGACCATAACGTAGAGAAAAAAGTAGTCTCTATGAATGATTCAGGCAAGAAGTCTGTGATCAAAACTTGGTCTCGTAGATCAATGATATCACCAGATTTTGTTGGTCATACATTTGCAGTACATAACGGAAATAAATTTATTCCGGTATACGTAACAGAAAACATGGTTGGTCACAAGCTGGGAGAGTTTGCTCCAACCAGAACATTTAGGGGTCACTCTGAAAAAAGAAAATAATTAAGAGATGGAAGCATTAGCGAAATTAAACAATTGTCCAACCTCACCACGTAAAATGCGTTTGGTTGTAGATCTTATCAGAGGTGAGCGTGTTGAGAAAGCATTAAGCATTTTAAAATTCACAAATAAAGAAGCTGCAATTAGAGTTGAAAAACTTTTATTATCAGCAATCAAAAATTGGGAATCAAAAAATGAAGGTTCTCGCCCTGAAGAAAACCAGTTATACGTGAAAACGATAATGGTAGGCGGTGGTCGTCAATTAAAAAGATTAAGACCAGCTCCTCAAGGTCGTGGTTACAGAATACGTAAGCGTTCTAACCATGTTACTTTGGTAGTAGATAGTAAAAACGTTGAAACTAAAACTAATTAACAGAAATGGGACAAAAAGCAAATCCAATAGGCGCCAGATTAGGGATCATCAGAGGATGGGATTCTAATTGGTTCGGAGGCAACAACTATGCTGATAAATTAGTTGAAGACGAAAAAATAAGAAAATACCTTTCGGCTCGTATTGCAAAAGGTGGTGTTGCTAAAGTTGTAATTGAACGTACTTTAAAGCGTATTACAGTTACTATTCACACAGCTCGCCCAGGTATTGTAATTGGTAAAGCTGGTCAAGAGGTTGATAAAATCAAAGAAGAGTTAAAAAAATTGACCAAAAAGGAAATTCAAATTAACATCTTTGAAATTAAACGCCCAGAACTTGACGCACAATTAGTTGCAGAAGGTGTTGCAAAACAACTTGAGGCTAGAATCTCATTCCGTAGAGCAATGAAATCTACTATCGCATCAACAATGCGTATGGGTGCAGAAGGTATCAAAATAATGACATCAGGTCGTTTAGGTGGTGCTGAGATGGCTCGTAGCGAACAGTATAAAGAAGGAAGAATTCCTTTGCATACTTTCCGTGCAGATATTGATTATGCATTAGCAGAAGCTTTAACTACTTATGGTAAAATAGGTGTAAAAGTTTGGATCTGTAAAGGTGAGGTTTACGGTAAACGTGATCTTTCTCCAAACATCGGTGCTGCGAGCAATGCTCCAGGCAAAGGTGGCGACAGACCTCAAGGTGCATTCGGTGGTCGTGATGGTGGTAGAGATAATAGAGGCGGTGGAGACAGAAGAAACGACAAACGTGGTGGCCAAGGCGGAAGAGATAATAAAGGTGGTGGTGCTAACAGAGGCCCACGCAAATAGTTAACAAGATCGTTTAACGATAATATTAAAATAAAATGTTACAGCCAAAAAGAACGAAGTTCAGAAAGATGCAAAAAGGCAGAATGAAAGGTTTAGCAACTCGTGGTGCTGAATTGTCATTCGGATCTTTCGGGATTAAATCTTTAGAGGCAACTTGGATTACAAGTCGCCAGATAGAAGCAGCCCGTATTGCGGTAACTCGTTTCATGAAACGTGAAGGTCAAGTTTGGATTAGAATATTCCCGGACAAACCGGTAACTAAAAAACCAGCTGAGGTACGTATGGGTAAAGGTAAAGGTGCTCCAGAATATTGGGTAGCTGTTGTTAGACCCGGACGTATAATTTTTGAAGCAGAAGGCGTTCCAATGGAAGTTGCCAAAGAAGCATTAAGACTTGCAGCTCAAAAATTACCAATTCAAACCAAATTTGTAGTACGTAGAGATTACGTAGAAGCATAAAAAAGTTTTGGGATCAATGTTATAAATAACTTGTTGTTATAACCGCTAGACCCTAACATAAAAATTAATAAAATGAAGAACTCAGAAATCATAGGGCTTTCAAAAGAAGAACTAGTAGCTAAGATTGCAGAAGAAAAAGAAAACTTGGTAAAGTTAAAATTTGCACACACAATTTCGGCTATAGAAAATCCTACCCGCATTACTAAGGTAAGAAAAGACATCGCCCGATTAACTACTGAATTGACTAAGCTGAAAAACGCTGAGTCTGCAACTGAAACTAAATAACTTTAGAGTCGAAATGGAAAGACAATTAAGAAAAACAAGAACCGGGTTGGTGGTAAGCAACAAAATGGATAAATCTGTTGTTGTAGCGGTTGAGCGTAAAGTGAAACACCCGATCTATGGTAAGTTTGTTAAGAAAACTACCAAATTTATGGCTCATGACGAAAAGAACGAATGTGGTATCGGAGATACTGTATTAATTCAAGAAACTCGTCCGCTGAGTAAAAACAAGAACTGGAGATTGGTACAAATTTTAGAAAGAGCTAAATAAGATGGTACAACAGGAATCACGATTAAACGTAGCCGACAATAGCGGCGCAAAACAAGTATTGGTTATCCGTGTACTTGGTGGAACAGGTAAAAGATATGCTTCTATAGGTGACAAAATTGTTGTTACTGTAAAAAGCGCTTTGCCTTCTGGTAACATTAAAAAAGGAACAGTTTCTAAAGCAGTTGTAGTAAGAACTAAAAAAGAAATCAGACGTAAGGATGGTTCTTATATTCGTTTTGATGATAATGCAGCAGTGTTGTTAAATGCACAAGACGAGCCACGTGGTACACGTATTTTTGGCCCGGTAGCGAGAGAACTGCGTGAAAAACAATTCATGAAAATTGTATCATTAGCACCGGAGGTATTATAATATGAAAAATAAAGTAACACAAGCCAAAGTAAAAATCCGTAAAGGAGATTTAGTTAAGGTTATAGCTGGCGATTCAAAAGGCCAACAAGGTAAAGTTCAAGAAGTATTGGTTGCTAAAAATAGAGTTGTAGTAGAAGGTGTTAACCTTGTATCTAAACATACTAAACCAAATGCTGCAACACCTAACGGTGGTATAATTAAAAAAGAAGCTGCTCTTCATATTTCTAACGTACAATTAGTTGATCCAAAATCTGGTAAAACTACTCGTGTTGGTCGTAAATTAAACGCTGACGGAAAATTAGTTAGAGTTGCTAAAATTTCAGGGGAGGAAATCAAATAATGGCATACGTACCAAGATTAAAAAGCAAATATAAAGAGGAAATTGTAACTGCTCTTAAAGATAAGTTCAATTACAAAAGCATCATGCAAGTTCCTAAATTAGAGAAAATTGCCATCAACCAAGGTGTTGGCCGTTACTCTGTAACTGATAAAAAAGTTATGGATAGCTCTATCTTAGAAATGACAACTATTGCTGGTCAGCAAGCTGTTGGTGCAAAATCTAAAAAAGATATCTCAAACTTTAAATTACGTAAAGGTATGCCAGTTGGTGTAAGAGTAACTTTACGTGACAATAACATGTATGAGTTTTTAGATAGATTAATTTCTGTAGCTTTACCGCGTATTAGAGATTTCAAAGGTATCAATGATAAAGGATTTGATGGAAAAGGTAACTATACTTTAGGTATCACCGAGCAAATCATTTTTCCAGAGATCAACATCGATAAAATCAACAAAATTTTAGGTATGGATATTACTTTTGTAACTTCTGCTACCACTGATGTTGAAGCATTGGAACTTTTAAAACAATTTGGATTACCGTTTAAAAATCAAAAAACTGAGCAATAATGGCAAAAGAAGGTGTAAAAGCTCGCGAAATTAAGCGCCAAAAATTGGTTGCTAAATATGCAGAGAAACGTGCGGCATTAAAAGCTGCAGGTGATTACGAAGGATTAGATAAGTTACCTAAAAACTCTTCGGCAGTGCGTTTGCACAACCGTTGTAAGTTAACTGGTCGTCCTCGTGGATATATGCGTACTTTTGGTATATCAAGGGTTACTTTCCGCGAAATGGCTTTAGATGGTAAAATACCAGGCGTTAGAAAAGCTAGCTGGTAATTACTGAGTTATAAATTTTGAGTTATAAGTTGTAAGTTGTATTTTTGCAGCCCTTACAACTTATAGCTCATTGTATATATAGCTAAAAATAGAATTTTAACCGATAGCAGGTCTAAATGCCGTGGTGGCAAAGAGGATACCACTATCACAAATAAATAATAATGAATACAGATCCAATCGCAGATTATCTGACACGAGTGAGAAATGCTATCAAAGCTAATCACAGAATTGTAGAAATTCCTGCATCAAACCTTAAAAAGGAAATTACAAAAGTACTTTTTGACAAAGGTTACATCGCAAACTACAAGTTTGAAGACACTAATGCTCAAGGCATTATTAAGATTGCATTGAAATATAATGCAATCACTAAAATCTCGGCTATCCGTACGTTAACACGTATCAGCAAACCAGGTTTAAGACAATACGCTGGTGTAGATAATATGCCAAGAGTATTAAATGGTTTAGGTATCGCAATCTTATCTACTTCTAAAGGTGTAATGACTGATAAAGAAGCAGCCAAATTAAACATTGGCGGTGAGGTATTGTGTCACGTTTATTAATTAAAGGAGGATAGCACAATGTCAAGAATAGGAAAAAATCCAATTAATGTACCTGCTGGAGTTACTATAACGGTTTCGAAAGATAACGTTGTTACAGTTAAAGGTCCAAAAGGTGAATTAACTCAAGCAGTAGATGCTGATATCATTTTAACTCAAGAGGATGGTGTATTTACAGTAAGCCGCCCAACTGAGCAAAAAAGACATAAAGCCTTACATGGTTTATATCGCTCTTTAATTAATAACATGGTTGTTGGTGTTACAGATGGTTTTAAAATTGAACAAGAATTAGTAGGTGTGGGTTACCGTGCTACTAACCAAGGTAATACTTTGGATCTTGTTTTAGGTTACTCTCACCATTATGTATTTCAGTTACCAGAAGAAATTAAAGTAACTACTACATCAGAAAAAGGTCAAACTCCTAAAATCATTTTAGAGAGTATCGATAAACAATTGATAGGTCAAGTAGCAGCAAAAATTCGTTCATTACGTACTCCAGAGCCTTATAAAGGTAAAGGTATCAAGTTTGTTGGTGAAGTGTTAAGAAGAAAAGCAGGTAAATCAGCTTCTAAAAAATAATCAAAATGGCAGGAAAAAAATTATCTCGTAGAGATCGTATCAAAAAAGGTATCAGAAAAAGACTTACTGGTTCTGAGAGCCGTCCACGTTTATCAGTTTATAGAAGCAATAAAGGTATTTATGCTCAAATCATTAACGATGTAACTGGTAATACAATAGTTTCAGCATCATCTTTATCTAAAGATTTTACTGGCACAGGAAACAAATCTGATCAGTCTATCGCTGTAGGCAAATTAATTGCAGAAAAAGCAATCGCTGCTGGTGTTAAAGAAGTTGTTTTCGACAGAAATGGTTACTTATACCATGGTCGTGTTAAATCGTTGGCAGATGGTGCTCGCGAGGCTGGTTTAGTATTTTAATCTAAGAAAAGGATAAGATGTCAACTATCAATATAAAAAGAGTTAAAACTAGCGAAATCGAATTGAAAGATCGTTTAGTTAGTATACAACGTGTTGCCAAAGTAACCAAAGGTGGTCGTACTTTCAGCTTCTCGGCCATTGTGGTTGTAGGAGATGAGCAAGGTGTTGTAGGTTATGGATTAGGTAAAGCCAAAGAGGTTACTGAAGCAATTGCTAAAGGAATTGACGATGCTAAAAAGAACTTAGTTAAAGTTCCAATTTTACATGGTACTGTTCCTCATGAGCAAATCGGTAAATTCTCTGGAGGTTTTGTTTTAATTAAACCAGCTGCAGTTGGTACCGGTGTTATCGCTGGTGGTGCAATGCGTGCAGTTTTAGAAAGTGCTGGTATTCATAACGTATTAGCAAAATCAAAAGGTTCATCAAACCCACACAACGTGGTAAAAGCAACAGTAGATGCTTTAACTAAAATGCGTGATGCTTACACAGTAGCACAGCACCGTGGTGTGGATTTAAACAAAGTTTTTAACGGATAATATCATGGCTAAAATTAAAATTACCCAAGTAAAAAGCATTATCGATAGAAGCGAGCGCCAAAAAAGAACAATGAAAGCATTAGGTTTAACTAAAATGAACCAAAGTGTAGAAGTTGAGGCTAACGCTGCCATTATTGGGATGGTAAGAAAAGTTAATCACTTAGTAGCTATAGAGACTGTTTAAATGAATTGTTGGATGATTGAATGAGCGGATGTTTTGACATTCAATCGTTCAATCATTTATTCATTTGAAAATTCAATCAAATTTATTTATCGTTGTTCCTGATTAGTGAAAGCGAAGGGCAACACAACAAGTTTAAAAAATGAACTTAAGTAATTTAAAACCTGCATCAGGTTCTGTAAAAAAAGTTAAAAGAATTGGCCGTGGTCAAGGTTCTGGTCGTGGTGGTACATCTACTCGTGGTCATAAAGGAGCTGGTTCACGTTCTGGTCACAAAACTAAAATCGGTTTTGAAGGTGGTCAAATGCCTCTACAACGTCGTGTGCCTAAAGTTGGTTTCAAGCCAATTAATCGTACCGAATACGTTGGCGTTAACTTAGACGTTCTTCAAGGCTTAGCTGAGAGATTCAATTTGACTACAATTGATTTTGCAGCAATCCAAGAGCATGGTTTAGCTTCAAAAAATGACTTAGTTAAAATCTTAGGTCGTGGTGAAGTTAAAGCTAAATTAGAAGTTACAGCTCATGCTTTTTCTGCAACCGCACAAAAAGCCATTGAAGCTGCTGGAGGCTCAATCGTAAAATTGTAATTAATGAAGAAGCTATTTACTACTTTAAGTAATATCTGGAAAATAGAAGAATTAAAAACACGTATTTTATTTACGTTGATGATTCTTGTAATTTACAGGGTCGTTTGTCAAGTGGTTCTACCTGGTGTAGATCCAGCTCAGTTAGTAAATACTCAAAAAACTGGAATTTTAGGTTTGTTGGACATGTTTGCAGGTGGTGCTTTTTCTAAGGTATCAATTGTTGCTTTGGGTGTAATGCCTTACATTTCTGCATCTATTGTTGTACAGTTATTAGGTATTGCTGTCCCTTCTTTCCAAAAAATGCAAAAAGAAGGTGAGAGTGGCAGAAAAAAACTTACACAGTATACACGTTACCTAACAGTTTTTATTACTGCGATACAAGCTATCGGATATGTGAAAACTCAGATCAAACCAGAAGCAATTCTTATTGATTTAACTACTTTTTACGTGTTATCTGGCTTTGTATTAACAGCAGGTACATTGTTTGTGATGTGGTTAGGTGAAAAAATCACTGATAAAGGTATTGGTAACGGTACATCATTAATCATTATGGTTGGTATTATTGCTCGTTTGCCGGTTGCATTACAGCAAGAAATATCATCTAAATTTTCTGGTAACGACGGTGGTTTAATCATGATCGTTTTAGAAATTGTTGCATTACTAGCAGTAGTTATGTTTACGATTTTAATTGTACAAGGTGTTCGTAAAGTGCCTGTACAATATGCAAAAAGAATTGTAGGTAACAGGCAAGTTGGTGGGGTTAGACAGTACATTCCTTTAAAGGTTAATGCAGCTGGTGTAATGCCTATCATTTTTGCTCAAGCTTTAATGTTTATCCCAAATGCATTGATCGGATTTTTCCCAGAAAGATTAACAGACAGCTGGTTACATCAATATACTGATATTACATCATTAACGTATAGTTTAACATTTGCATTTTTAATTATTGCATTTACATTTTTCTATACAGCAATAACTGTAAATCCCACTCAAATGTCTGATGACATGAAAAAGAATGGTGGTTTTATTCCTGGTGTAAAACCTGGTTTAGCAACGTCTTCTTATATTGATGATGTGATTTCTAAAATAACTTTTCCAGGATCGTTGTTTTTAGCAATCATTGCTATTCTTCCATCATTCGCTGTAAAATTGGGTATTCAACAAGAGTTCGCTCAGTTCTTCGGTGGTACATCATTATTGATTCTAGTTGGTGTTGTATTAGATACATTGCAACAAATTGAAAGTTATTTGTTAATGCGTCATTATGATGGCTTAATGAAAACTGGAAGAGTAACTGGCAGAACAGGCATTCCTGCTGCTGGAACCACTAGCTCACCAATTTAAAAATTGATGAAGTGATCATATTTAAAATGATTGATTTTCTCTTTTGGAAATCAATCATTTTTTTATTTAAATCCTTCAAAAACATACGAGATGTCAAAAATCTATTATAAATCTCCGGAGGAGGTAGAATTAATAAGAGAAAGTTCTTTACTTGTTTCTAAAACCTTGGCTGAGGTTGCTAAGGTGATAGCACCTGGAATTACAACCTTGGCATTAGATAAGCTAGCACACGAATTTATACAAGATCATGGAGCAATTCCTGCTTTTTTAAATTATGGTGGATTTCCTAAGTCTTTGTGTATTTCGCCAAATGAGCAAGTAGTTCATGGTATACCGAATGACTACATAATAAAAGATGGAGACCTAATTTCTGTTGATTGTGGTGTGATAAAGAACAACTTTTTTGGTGATTCTGCGTATACTTTCTCTATTGGGGAAATTGATTCTGAAAAACAGAAGCTCGTTAAAGTTACTCAAGAGTGTTTAAATTTAGCTATTGATAAAGCTGTTGTTGGGATGAGGATTGGGGATATCGCTTTTGCTGTTCAAAATCATGCAGAAAATAATGGATTTGGCGTTGTGAGAGAGCTCGTTGGCCATGGTGTTGGTGTTAAGCTACACGAAAAACCAGAGGTTCCTAACTATGGAAAAAGAGGCAGTGGGGTTAAATTAGAAGAAGGAATGGTAATTGCCATTGAGCCAATGATTAATGCAGGTGTTGCATCAATCAAATTTTGGGCTGATGGTTGGACAGTAACTACTAAAGACAATAAACCATCGGCACATTTCGAACATACAGTTGCAGTAAAAAGAGGGAAAGCAGATATATTATCAACTTTTTCGCTTATTGAAAAAGTTTTAGAAGAAAAAAGTAAATAATTAAAAATTTTTATTTAATTTTGCAACCCTGTTTAATAGCAGCTAATTAAGTAAAAATCAGTATAATATGGCTAAACAAGCCTCGATTGAACAAGACGGAGTAATAAGGGAAGCATTATCTAATGCGATGTTTCGAGTTGAACTTGAAAATGGACATGAGATTATTGCTCATATTTCAGGTAAGATGAGGATGCATTACATCAAAATTCTTCCTGGTGACAAAGTAAAATTAGAGATGTCTCCTTATGATTTAACAAAAGGTCGCATCACTTATAGATATAAATAAAATGAAAGTTAGATCGTCAATTAAAAAACGTAGCGCAGATTGTAAGATTATTCGCCGTAAAGGGAAACTTTACGTGATTAACAAGAAAAATCCTAAATACAAGCAACGTCAGGGGTAATTAGAAAAAATTGTAATGTACCGCACAACGGTGGCCCGCCGTTCGGAATTACTTAAAAAGATAGAATAAATATGGCAAGGATTTCAGGTATTGATTTACCAAGAAACAAAAGAGGTGAGATCGGACTAACTTATATCTACGGTATAGGTAAAGCAACTGCACAACGTATTTTAAATACTGCAGGTATCGATGTTAACAAAAAAGTACAGGATTGGTCTGATGATGAGTTATCAGCAATTCGTACCATGATTAATGATGAGGTTAAAGTAGAAGGTGCTTTACGCTCTGAAGTTCAATTGAACATTAAACGTTTAATGGATATTGGTTGTTACCGTGGTTTACGTCACAGAAAAGGTTTACCTGTTCGTGGTCAACGTACTAAAAACAACTCTCGTACTCGTAAAGGAAAGAGAAAAACAGTTGCTAACAAGAAAAAAGCTACTAAATAATAATTGATAACTGTGTAGTGAGCAATTCGTGATTACTACATGGTTGGAATAAAAAGATAAAAATTAGGTACTGAGTGCCGGGGTAGAGCAAGTCTCAAATCTCATTTCTCATATCTCAAATCTAAAAGAAAAATGGCTAAAACTAAAAAAGTTACCAAAAAACGTATTGTTGTTATCGAGCCTGTAGGTCAAGCTCACATTAACGCTACGTTCAACAATATTATCGTTACTTTAACAAATAACAACGGTCAGACTATTTCATGGTCATCAGCAGGTAAAATGGGATTTAAAGGTTCTAAAAAGAACACTCCATATGCTGCTGGTCAAGCTGCAGCTGATTGTGGTAAAGTGGCTTTCGATTTAGGTTTACGTAAAGTTGAAGTATTTGTTAAAGGTCCAGGTTCAGGCCGTGAGTCTGCAATCAGAACTTTGCAAGTAGCAGGTATTGAAGTAACATCTATTAAAGATATTACTCCGCTTCCTCACAACGGATGTCGTCCTCCTAAGAAAAGAAGAGTTTAATTAATTATTTTTTAAAGCTAAGAGTCTCCCGATTAAAGTTGGGAAGATACTTTAAAATCAAAAACAACAAATGGCAAGATATACCGGACCAAAGTCCAAAATCGCCCGTAAGTTCAGAGAACCAATTTTTGGTCCTGACAAAGTATTAGACAGAAAAAATTATCCTCCAGGCCAACATGGCGCTTCTAAAAGAAGAGGTAAACAATCTGAATACGCAGTTCAGTTAATGGAAAAACAAAAAGTAAAATATACTTATGGTGTATTAGAAAAACAATTCCGTAACTTATTTACAAAAGCTTCTTCTCGTGAAGGTATCACTGGTGATAACTTATTGCAATTATTAGAAGCTCGTTTAGACAATACTGTTTATAGATTAGGTATTGCTCCAACTCGTTCGGGTGCACGTCAATTGGTTAGCCACAAACATGTAACTGTAAACGGTGAAGTAGTAAATATTCCATCATATCAATTAAGAGCTGGTGATGTTGTTGCTGTACGTGACAAATCTAAATCTCTTGAGGCAATCACAAATTCAGTAGCAGGAAGAATGATCAATAAATTTAATTGGTTAGATTGGAACGCTAGTGAGTTATCAGGTAAGTTTTTAGCTTATCCTCAACGTGATGAGATCCCAGAAAACATTAAAGAGAACCTTATAGTAGAGTTATACTCTAAGTAATCATTAGATTAGTTAAAGCCCTCAAGGCTTTAACTTTTTTACGTTACACATTATTAATAACGAACTAAAAACATTATAAATGGCAATTTTAGCATTTCAGAAACCAGATAAGGTAATCATGCAGAAATCAACAGATTTCGATGGTCAATTTGAATTTCGTCCTTTAGAACCCGGTTTCGGTGTAACAATTGGCAATGCCCTAAGAAGAATTTTATTATCTTCATTAGAAGGTTTCGCAATTACAAGTATTCGTTTTTCTGGCGTTTCTCATGAGTTTTCTACCATGAAAGGTGTTGTAGAAGATTTAACTGAAATTATCTTAAATTTAAAACAAGTTCGTTTTAAAAAAGTAGGTGATTCTGGAGATTCAGAAAAAGTTTTCATCATTGTTAATGGTCAAGACCAATTTTTAGCTGGTGATATTACTAAATTCTCAAACAATTTCGAGGTTTTAAACCCTGATTTCGTAATCTGTAACATGGAAAAATCTGTTACTTTAGAGGTAGAATTAACTATCAATAAAGGACGTGGTTATGTGCCTGCAGAAGAGAATAAAATTACTGATACTGTTGTTGGTGTAATCGCAATCGATTCGATTTTTACCCCAATGAAAAATGTAAAATATACGATTGAAAACTATCGTGTTGAGCAAAAAACAGATTATGAGAAATTAATTTTAGATATTTCTACTGATGGATCTATCCACCCAGAAGAAGCTTTGAAAGAGGCGGCTAAGATTTTAATCCAACACTTTATGTTATTCTCTGATGAGAATTTAGTGTTAGAATCTCAAGCTAAAGAAGAAACTAAAGAAGTTGATGAGGAAATTTTACATATGCGTAAAATCCTTAAAACTGAATTAGTTGATTTAGATTTATCTGTACGTGCATTAAACTGCTTAAAAGCAGCTGATATCCGTACTTTAGCTGATCTAGTTTCTTACGATGTTGCTGATATGTTAAAATTCAGAAACTTCGGTAAAAAATCATTAACTGAAATTCAAGAATTGGTAAAATCTAAACAATTATCGTTTGGAATGAACCTTTCTAAATTTAAGTTAGACGAAGAGTAAAAAGTTTTCAGTTTTGAGTTTTCAGTTGTGAAATTGTGCTCAAGGCTTGGAATATAATATTAATTAAATATTCACTGTGTATAATTCCCTCAGATTAAGTTCAAAGAGACGGTATACACTTTACAAAACAAACAATGAGACACGGTAAAAAAAATAACCATTTAGGCAGAACAACTTCGCACAGAAAAGCGATGTTAGCTAACATGGCTTCTTCATTAATTAAGCACAAGAGAATTTCAACTACATTAGCTAAAGCGAAAGTTTTACGTGGTTATGTTGAGCCTTTAATTACAAAATCTAAAACTGATACTACACACTCTCGTCGTATCGTTTTCTCTTACTTACAAGATAAAGAAGTTGTAACTGAATTGTTCCGCGATGTAGCAGCTAAAGTTGCTAACCGTCCAGGTGGTTATACTCGTATCATCAAATTAAACAATCGTTTGGGTGATAATGCAGAGATGGCTTTAATCGAACTAGTTGATTACAACGAAGTTTATGGAAAAGATACAGCTGCTGAAGAAAAGAAAACTACGCGTAGAGGTAGAAGCAAAACTAAAAAAGCTGATGCTCCTGCTGATAAAGCTCCAAAAGCTGAAGGTGCTGTAGTTGAAGAAACAGAAGTTGTAGAAGAAACTCCAGCAACTGAGGAAGCTAAACCAGAAGCTAGCGCTGAAGAAGAAGCTCCAAAAGCATAAACCCCTAAATCTCCGCCCAGGCGGAGACTTAAATAAAAACCGCTAAGATTTATTTCTTAGCGGTTTTTTTTATGTTTATTGTTTAAACCTTTACACCTTCCAAGCCATACTGTTTCAATACATCGGATGGCACACCATCCCATTGATTAGGCGTATTACCAACATATCCAATATCTTTAACACCTATTTCTGTAGTGTAAAAACCAGAGGCTGTTAAATCTCTCATTCTATTGAAAAATGCAACACCTGCAGACATTCCTGGCTTTGCTTTATTTGGATAGGCAATTTCATCGATGATACTAATTTGCTGCTGAGCAGATGCTTCAATAAAGGGTTTTTCAAATATATTGAAACATTGAATGTCTAACCATTTTAAACCACCTCTCAATGGCGTCTGATGATAGGGCATGTCTTTTACAATAAACTCGATGAACTCTGGTACTTTTGCATCCGTAGCACTGCCAGATACATTATCTTTTGGAATGATGATATCTACCAAAACAGTTATTGTTGCCATTTCGTGTTTGGTAAAAAAGGTTTCGCTTTTTAGTTTTTCATCTCTTTCTGTTTCCCAAGGTTCTCTTCCTGCTTGTGGCTCAACTGTGGCTATAGTTTCTTTTTTTACATCAGAATTGCAAGCTCCAACTAATACGGTGGTACTTAATGCGGTTAAGCCTAAAGCTTTTAATGAATCTCTTCTATTCATAATTATAAGTTTTGTCTTTTCTTTTCAGCTAAAATGTATTCTGCAGTGCGCATAGACAAAGCTAAAATTGTCCATGTTGCATTTTTATCTCCTTGTTGTACAAATGGACCAGCATCTACCACAAATAAATTTTTGCAGTCATGAGCCTGGCAATATTTGTTTAAAGCTGATTTTTTTGGATCATCACCCATGCGAATTGTACCAACTTCATGTATAATTTTTCCAGGAGCTTCTAAACCATAATTTGTTTCTGGTCCATGAATTTTTGAAGTAACCACGCCGCCCATTTCTTTCATAATCGATAAAAAAGTTTCTTGCATGTGTTTAGCCTGCAAAATTTCTTCTTTGGCCCATTTGTAGTGAAATCTTAAAACAGGAATACCAAATTTATCAACCACATTAGGATCAATTTCGCAATAATTGTCTTCCCTTGCAATTGCGGTACCACGGCCGGCCATACCAACTCCCGTTCCATAAAAGCGGCGATAATCTTCTTTTAATGAAGCACCATAACCGCCAGCTTCTTTCATTTCGCCATTTTTATCTGGCACCATTCCATTCATTGATGCTACGCCACCACCAAATCCGTATGAAGGCATGCCCATACCACCACCATATTCAATGTGGTAACCGCGAGGAAAATCTAATTTTCTATTGTCTAGCCACCAAGGAGAATAGATATGAATACTACCTAAACCATCTTCATTGTAACGCTTTCTATCCATTAACTGAGGTAGAAAACCATACACCCCAGCGCCAGTAGAGTCATGCAAATATTTACCTACAACGCCACTATTGTTTGCAAGCCCGTTGGGATGTTGAGATGATTTTGAGTTCAGTAAAATTCTTGCAGATTCGCAGGCGCTAGCTCCTAGAATAACCAATTTTCCAGTAACTTGATATTCTTGTAAATCTTTTCTGTTTACATAAGACACACCTTTTGCCGTACCATCTTTATCGGTAATCACCTCTCTAACCATAGCATCAGTAATTACGGTTAAATTACCAGTGCTTTGTGCAGGCATCACTAAGCAAGAAGATGCAGAAAAGTCTCCATAAACTTTACAACCTCTACCACATTGTCCGCAATAAAAACAAGGAGCTCGATCATTATTGCCTTTTATAGCCTCGGTCATTACAGCGCCTCTACCAGTAATTACTTTAACGCCAGCTTTTTCTGCACCTTTTTTGATAAAGAGTTCATTTAAACGCGGCTTTGGAGGTTTCATAAAAATACCATCAGGTTCATTTTTGATGCCTTCAACTGTACCATAAATACCAATCATCCTATCAACCTTATCATAAAAAGGCTTAACATCATCATAAATAATTGGCCAATCATCAGTAAGTCCATCGGTCGGTTTAAAGTCTTCAGGGCCCATTCTGAGTGAAATTCTGCCCCAGTGATTTGTTCTTCCACCGAGCATTCGAGATCTAAACCACTCAAATTCGGTTTTGTCTTTTTTAGTATAAGGTTCGCCATCTAATTGCCAACCTCCGTAAGAGGCATCAAAATCTCCAAAAGGTCTGGTTGTACCAGCACCACGCCTAGGAGATTCCCATGGCCACTTCATTTGGTGTGAATCTATTCTAGGATCAAAGTTTTGTCCCGCTTCAAGCATTAAAACTTTTTGGCCTGCATGTGCCAAAACATAGGCTGCCATTCCGCCACCTGCTCCAGAGCCAACTACGATGGCATCATAAACTGTAGATGATTTTTTTATTTGAAAATCGCTCATTATAAATGGTTAGATATTTAACGATATCCTAAATTAAAGTTTAATTTTGTGAAAGTGAAACTTAAAGGGGCTATTTTTTTATTGTATCCTAAATGTTAACTAAATCGATTTAGACATATGGTAAACGCAGAATTTATTAGTGAATTTAATAGTGTTTTAAGTGAAAGTATTGCAGCTTCTACAATGGTTAAATTATCATTAGGAAACTACAATGGCAATGAAAAAGAGCTTAAAAATATTTACATCAAAAAGGTAAAAATTAAAAGAGCTGATATGCTTTCTTTTAATTACAGATATAAAACAAGAGACATTTTTAAAAATCATCCAATTGAAGAAGGGTTAAAATTAATTGGAAATTTATTAAGTAATGATTTTAGGATTGGGACTCTATTTACCACTGATGAAGAAATTATCATTGAGCACGACAAAAAAAGTGCAATTAAACTAAGAAGGAGAGCATTAGGAAAAAAGCTAGAGGTTAGCCTAGCTCATAACAAAGAGAAGAAACGGATTATTAAGCCAAGTAATAATCCATACTTGCATGCCTTAAAAATTACTGATGCTGAGGGCAATGTTTTTAAAAATGCACAAGATAAATACAAACAGATTAATCAGTACATAGAAATTTTAAGCTCGCTTATAAAAGAGTTGCCCGAAGGAATCATAAAAAATGTTGTAGATATGGGCTCTGGTAAGGGATATTTAACTTTTGCACTATATGATTATCTGCATCAACAATTGAATTTGAAAGCTAAGGTTACTGGGGTTGAGTTTCGGGAAGATCTAGTGACTTTATGTAATGACATTGCAAAGCAATCTAATTTCGAACATCTTCATTTTGTAGAAGGAACAATACAAGATTACAAAATAGATGAAATTAATTTGTTAATTGCTTTACATGCTTGTGATACCGCAACCGACGACGCCATATTTAAAGGGATAAAAGCTGGTGCAGAATTAATTGTTGTAGCACCTTGTTGCCACAAGCAAATTAGAAGGGAAATAGAAAAGCATAAGGTGAAAAATGATGTTTCTTTTTTAACTAAATATGGGATTTTTTTAGAGCGCCAAGCAGAAATGGTTACTGACGGCATAAGAGCTTTGATTTTAGAGTATTTCGGTTATAAAACCAAAGTATTCGAATTTATTTCTGATGCACATACACCGAAAAATGTTTTGGTGGTGGGAGTGAAACCCGTAAATCCCCTAAAGGGAACTTCTAAAGTGAAGTGTAAAGATGAGATTTTGCAAAAGATAAAAGATACTAAGGCTTATTTTGGCATTGATTACCATCATTTGGAGAGATTGTTGGGTTTGTAATGCGGCTAAAGCCATTATGCTTTGCCTCGAACCCATTGGCTTAAGCCAACGGCAATGAAATATAAGTTCAAAAATGTTTTAGAGTTTAAACATTGCCGTCGGTTTTAACCGACGGTTTTTATGATTTAGGCATTGGCTTTAGCCACATTTTGAATTATAGCACAAACTTTTGTTCTATAAACCCGACTTAGCGGAAATACTTTTTTGAAAACTTATAAGGTTTGTAAAACCTTATAAGTTTGATATAAAAAGATTGTAGCGAGGGCGGGACTGATGTAACCGATGCTCATCTGCAATTGCTTTTCAAATACTTGTCACAATTCTCTTAATTCTGCCAACGTGTCAGCAGTATTTCTAGGTATTTTTTACATTTTAACAGTCTTTTGAACTATATTTCTGCCAAAACTCAATTGGCACATTGCTTGTTATTATGCTTGTAAACATTAAAATTTACAAGAAATACAAAATAAAATGGGAAAAATAATTGGTATAGACTTAGGAACAACAAACTCTTGCGTTTCTGTAATGGAAGGTAACGAACCTGTAGTTATAGCCAACAGTGAGGGTAAACGTACAACGCCATCTATTGTTGCTTTTGCAGAAAACGGCGAGCGTAAAGTGGGTGAACCTGCTAAACGTCAGGCGATAACGAACCCTACAAAAACAATTTATTCTATTAAACGCTTTATGGGTTCTAGCTTTGCTGAGGTTTCGAAAGAAGTTGGTAGAGTACCTTATAATGTTGTAAAAGGTGATAATAACACTCCTCGTGTTGAGATTGACGATCGTAAATATACTCCACAAGAGATATCGGCGATGATTTTGCAGAAAATGAAAAAAACTGCTGAAGATTTCTTGGGTCAAGAAGTTACTGAAGCGGTTATTACTGTACCTGCATACTTTAACGATGCGCAACGCCAAGCAACTAAAGAGGCTGGTGAAATTGCTGGTTTAACGGTTAAACGTATTATTAACGAGCCAACTGCAGCTGCTTTAGCTTATGGTTTAGACAAAACAAACAAAGACATGAAAATTGTTGTGTTTGATTGCGGTGGTGGTACACATGATGTTTCTGTGTTAGAGTTAGGTGACGGCGTTTTCGAAGTTAAATCTACTGATGGTGATACACACTTAGGTGGTGACGATTTTGACCACATTATTATCGATTGGTTAGCTGCTGAATTTAAGAACGAAAACGGAATGGATTTAAGTCAAGATCCGATGGCGTTACAACGTTTAAAAGAAGCTGCTGAGAAAGCAAAAATTGAATTATCTAGCACAACTTCTACAGAAATTAACTTACCATACATTACTGCTGATGCTAGTGGGCCTAAACACTTAGTGCGTACTTTAAGTCGTGCTAAATTTGAGCAATTAGCTGGCGATTTAATTAAACGTACCATTGAGCCTTGTAAATCTGCATTAAAGAATGCTGGTTTAAAAGTTGGTGATATCGATGAAATTATCTTAGTTGGTGGTTCAACTCGTATTCCAGCAATTCAGGATGCGGTTAAAGCTTTCTTTGGTAAAGAGCCAAGTAAAGGTGTAAACCCTGATGAGGTTGTGGCAATTGGTGCTGCTATTCAAGGTGGTGTTTTAACTGGTGAGGTTAAAGATGTATTGTTATTAGATGTTACTCCACTTTCTTTAGGTATTGAAACTATGGGTGGTGTAATGACGAAATTGATTGAAGCTAACACTACAATTCCATCTAAAAAAGCAGAAACTTTCTCTACAGCTGCTGATAATCAACCTTCGGTAGAAATCCATATTTTACAAGGTGAGCGCCCAATGGCTGCTCAAAACCGTACAATTGGTCGTTTCATGTTAGATGGTATTCCTCCAGCGCCACGTGGTGTGCCTCAAATTGAAGTATCTTTTGATATTGATGCGAATGGTATTTTACACGTAAGTGCTAAAGATAAAGCTACTGGTAAAGAGCAAAAAATCCGCATCGAGGCATCTTCTGGTTTAACTGATGAAGAGATCAAAAAAATGAAAGAAGAAGCTGAAGCTAACGCAGAGGCAGATGCTAAACAAAAGGAAGAAGCTGATAAAATTAACGGTGCTGATGCCTTAATTTTCTCTACAGAAAAACAGTTAAAAGAATTTGGTGATAAATTATCTGATGATAAAAAGGCGCCAATTGAAGCTGGATTAGAGAAATTAAAAGCAGCTCATTTGTCTCGTAACTTTGCAGATATTGATGCAGCTCAAGAAGAATTGCAAAATGCATGGAACGTAGCTTCTGAAGAAATGTACAAAGCTGGTGAGCAACCACAAGGTGAAGCTACACAAGCTGATGCACAACAAGGTGGCGATACTGTTACTGATGTTGAGTTTGAAGAAGTGAAAGACGACGACAAGAAATAGTTTTTTGTCCGAAAGTCTGGAGACCGAAAGTCCGAAGATTTATCATAGAAAAAGCGTTACTGATAAATTTCAGTGACGCTTTTTTAGTTTTGCTAGAAATGGATTAATTTTTAATCCTATAAAAAAATGCGCTTATATATACCTTATATGATTAAAGTTTTGAAAACGAATGTCAGTATTTTTTGGCAAATTCAGCCCCGCCATTCGCTACAATTCCCGATGAAAAATCGGGATATTTCCGCTTTTGTCGGGTTTAAATAACAAAACAAAAAGCTTTTGGGTTAGTTTTTAATTCAAGCGTTATAAAAATGAGGATTTAACTTTATGAAGCTATTGGAAACAAGAAGGTTCGAATGTTTAAATCCGAACCTTCCTTATTTAATAATTAAAATTAATTATCGTTTCTAGAAGCTTTAATCCCAAAGTTTTTCTGGATAAGCACCATCTGTTACCAATTGATCAATACTTGCTTGTACAAAAGGTTTATCTTCTTTATAAGTAACACCAAACCATTGGTTAGATGTTGGTACAACTTTAAATGTTGCAGCGTTTGTTTTCACTAAATTTTCTCCAATTAAAGGAATAAAGAATTCTGCTTTTGGCTTGTCTTTGTTAGCCATTGCAAATTCTCTAAATAAATCTTCAGTAATTTTAAAAACAGCAGGTGTAAAACCCCAGAAATTCATAGAAACAGGCGTTTCGAAATCTAAAGGATATTTTTTATCGTCTTCTTCATAAACGATAGCTTCGCCATCTTTATAAACCTTGGTGCGCTCTACAATTTCGCTTAAGTTGCCAGCCTCATCAACTTTACAAACACCGCGAGAAACTGCTCCAAAATCTGATAAGGTTTTGCCTATTTGGTAACCGATAATTGAATAATTACTATCAGTAGCTTCATCAGTTAAAAAATCTACCATTTTTTTATAAGCATCATAGCCATAAAAATCATCTGCATTTATTACACAAAATGGTTCTTTTACTACATTTCTACCAGCTAAAATTGCATGTGCTGTACCCCAAGGTTTTTCTCTGTAGATTTCTTCTTCAATACCAAATTGTTTCAAATCGAAATTTTGAAAAACATAGTCAACCTCTATTTTACCTTTTAACTTAGGATCGAAGATGCTTTTAAAGTTTTCTACAAATTCTTCTTTTATGATGAAAACAACTTTGCCAAATCCGGCTTTAATTGCATCATATATTGAGTAATCGATAATGGTTTCGCCATTTGGGCCAAATCCATCAATTTGTTTCATGCTTCCGTAACGGCTTGCCATACCAGCAGCCAAAATAAGTAAAGTAGGCTTCATTAATATTATAGTTTATTAAAGGAGTGATTGGTACAAATGTAAGTTTTAAAAACCAAAAAAACCACCGCTTTTAGCTCTTGGTTTTTTACCAGTTAACATGCCAAATAAACCTCTAACAATTTCTCGTCCAATTTGTCTGGTAATGGTAGCTCCCATCACTTTCTCAACAATACTTTTTTCTCCAGGTTTAGGCTTGCTTTCTATTTCAACTCTTTTTTGTTCCTCAATAATGGCTTTAGCTTCATTTTCTTCTGCCATTTTTTGATTAATCTTATCCGTTAACATTTCAAACGCACTAATTGGGTCAATTGTTTTTTGATATTTGGCAAATAAAGGACTAGTCTGCATTAATTTTTCGCAATCTATAGCAGCCATTTGGCCCATAACTGCTTTTGGCGGAGTTAACATTGTAGCAGCTACCTCTGTTGGTATTCCTTTTTCATTAAGCACTGTAACTAATGCCTGACCTGTTCCCAATGCGGTTAACAATTTATCAATTTCGTAAAAATCTGATTTCGGATAAGTATTCACAGTCTTTTTTAAAGCATCAACATCATTTGGTGTAAACGCTCTCAGCGCATGTTGTACTCTATTACCTAATTGGGCTAAAACAGTTTCGGGAATATCCATTGGCGATTGTGTACAGAAGAAAACGCCAATTCCTTTTGATCTAATTAACCTAATGATAGTGTTAACCTGTTCCAAAAATGCTTTTGGGGCATCGTTAAATAAGAGATGAGCTTCGTCAAAAAAGAAAACTAGTTTTGGTTTATCCAAATCACCAGCTTCTGGCATAGCTTGATAAATTTCTGCCAAAAGACTTAATAGAAATGTAGAGTATAGTACCGGTTGGTTTTGTACATCCGCAATGTTTAAGAGAGAAATTACCCCTTTTCCATCCACACGACTAAACAAATCTTCAATATCAAAAGAAGTTTCGCCAAACATGCCACCCAAACCTTGTTGCTCAATTGCTACAATTTTACGCAGTATTGTGCTGGAGGTTGCTGAAGAGATTGAACCATAACTGCTTTTAATCTCTGCCGCTCCAGCTCCTTCAGATAAATAACCTAATATCTTTTTAAGATCATTTAAATCTACAATCGGCATTTTATTGTCGTCAGCATATTTAAAAATTACCGCTAAAACACCAGTTTGGGTATCGTTAAGTTCTAAAATTTTGGCTAACAAAACTGGGCCAAACTCTGTTACCGTAGCACGCATTTGTGCGCCAAGTTTGCCACTTAGCGAATACAATTCAATAGGAAATGCAGTTGGAGTAAAAGGTTTATTTAACTGTTTAGCTCTATCTTCAATTTTAGGATTACTCGTGCCAGCTTGATTTAAGCCAGAAAGATCACCTTTCACATCAAGCATAAATACTGGTACGCCTGCATCGGAAAGTTGTTCGGCTAACAATTGTAACGTTCTGGTTTTACCAGTTCCTGTAGCCCCAGCAATTAATCCGTGGCGGTTCATCATACGTAGCGGCAAATTTACCTCTGCCTCAGCTAACACTTCGCCATCCAAAATACCTGCGCCTAAATATATTGATGCACCTAAAGGAGCATAAGATGTTTTAATTTTTTCTGTAAATAAAGCCTTTTTATCACTCATAGTTTTAGTGTTTTCGGCATTAAATTAAGAAAGAAATATGGTAAAAAGGAAATAGATAATAAATTCTGCTCTCTTTATTTTATGAAGGGATTGGAAAATTTCGTTTCAGTTAAAATTGTATTATCCGTTAATGTATTTAAAAATGCAATTATATTTTGCACATCTTGTGGTGCAACAGCATGTTGAGCTATGGGCGCAGTGTTAGTGCTAGGCGCACCTGAAGTTAACATTGCTTGTACATTTTCTACACTGCCGTTGTGAAATAGTTTGATGCGGTTACTAATATTTCTTAATGTGCCAGATTTAAATCTACGTTGGCCATTGATTCCAGTATCATTAGCATCATTTAAACCAAAACCTTGTACAGGATTACTAGTTATAAACATTGGTGGTGCATGACAGCCTGCGCAAGTAACATTGCCAGCATTTAAAAATAACTGCTCTCCTTGTGCCTCAGCAGCGGTAAAATCATCAACCCCTTGTTTAACTCTGTCGTATTTAGATTGATAACTAACTATACTTCTGCTAAATTGAGCTAATGCTTTAGCAATTTTTACAGAGTCAATAGCGGTGCTACCAAATGCCTTTTGAAAAAGTGTAGAATAATAATCTAAAGCTTTAACTTTGCTTTCAAGTTCTGTTAAAGTTAAATTCATTTCTACGTGATTTTGTATAGGTTGCAATACTTGTTTTTCTAAAGTTGCTGATCTTTCATCCCAAAACATTTTGCCGTTTTTGTAAAAACGTAAGTTTAAAATGGCCATAGAATTTCTTGTAGTTAGGCCATTGTCAAAACCTTTGCTTAAGGCTACATTATCGTCAAAAGAAAATTGTTGTTGATGACAGCTAGCACAGCTAACCGTATTGTTTTTGCTTAAATGCTTATCGTAAAAAAGAACTCTTCCCAAAGTTGCTCCATCATTTGTAATTGCGTTATCTGAAGGAGTATTGTCGTTTGTAACTAAGGCAGCTTGAATATGTGCCGGAAAATTGATCAGATAGTTATAAGAAGTAGCAGGCAAAATTGGTGTTTCAGAAAGCTCAACAACAGTTTCGGTTTTTTTACTGCAATATTGAAATAAGACAGATGCACCTAAAAGCGCAGCAATAACAAAAAGTTTTTTCATACAAGTAAATTTATCTTTAGACGTATGAACTTTTTAAATCCTTCGTGAGGTTTTACTTCTTATGCTGTAATTTTTATTTTAAGCATTCATTCTTTTCTGAAACTCATCTACAAACAAACCCACATGATAGCCATCTGCCAAAGCATGATTAACATGAACCGAAATTGGCATAGATTTTTTACCATTATCATCGGTCATTTTGCCAAATGAAAACTTTGGGCAGCTATCTTTAAATGAAAAACTGCGAGCATGTGAGAGTGATTTAAATTTTAAAAATGGCATTGCGGAAATGTGAATGACGTTAGCATTGTTTCCTTTTAGGTTAAGGCCTATTGCATTTCTAACACTTTCTATTTCAATTTTGGCAGCAACTTCAAACTCCTTAAATTCTTTAAAATAATTGATGTATGAAAAGCCAAATGAGTTATCAGCTCTATTGATCACTGCCGAAGCATTTACTTGATCATAAAGATAGATTTGACTTTCTTCAATTCTGAGCTTAAAGTTTTCTATAGCATTTGCAGCCGCTAAAGATTGGTGTAGGTAATACAAGAAAAAGCCAATGCCTTCTTTTTTGCATTTGTGGTAAGCTATTGTACAATCTACATCTACCGTCACACCAAAAAAAGGTTCATCAAACTGATTAAAAAAGTTAAAATGATCTTTTCTGCTCCAATTTTCTAAATCAAATAGCTTTTTCATTTTTTAAGGAAAGTTAAAATCTCTGTAATTGTTTCTGCCGATTTAAAATTATCATGCTCTACATTGTGCTCAACAACCTCATGAGCCCAAGTGGTATGAAACGGAACATGTATGGCATTGCCGCCAATTGCCAAAACTGGTAGCACATCAGACTTTAAGGAGTTGCCAATCATTAAAAAATTTTCTGGCTTGCAATCTAAATGTTTTAACAATTTGAGATAATCTCTTTCATGTTTTTCGCTCATAATTTCTATATGATGAAAATAATTCTCTAAACCAGATTTTTGCAATTTTCGTTCTTGATCTAACAAATCGCCTTTGGTGGCTACTAATAAACGATATTCATCTTTTAAAGCGGTTAGAACTTGTTCAACTCCTTCTAATAATTCGATGGGTTTATTGAGCTGTTCTTTACCAAAATCGATGGCTTTTGCAATCATTTCTAAACTTGCCGTGCCTTGGGTTACTTCTAAAATGGTTTCAATCATCGAAAGCATAAAACCTTTAATACCATAACCATAAAGAGGTAAATTTGCAATTTCGGTTTTAAATAAAGCATTTGCAGTACTATGCAATGGGAGATAATCTTCTAGCAGGGCACAAAATTTATCTTCAGCTTCGCGAAAATAGGGCTCGTTTACCCATAGCGTATCGTCGGCATCAAATGCGATGACTTTGATGTTGGTCATTTTAGGTTGATTTTATTTTAGTAAAAATAGGATTTTAACCTGAAGGATGAAATTAGTTATTGGTAAGAGACACATTAGGAAATGAAAGTGATTGATTTTAAAATCTTAAGTTTAGGCATCCAATTCTTTATTTCTTGCATTATCTTAAGTTTTATAAACCCAACATTCGTGAATGCCGTTTTTCACGGCAGCAACATTGGCGGGGCTGAATTTGTATTGTTGCAGTGTTTTTGCTTTTCAAAAAAATTTGATGAATGAGATTTCCACGTCGTTCCTCCTCGCAATGACGACTTTTTTAAAGCAAAAAGGTCGAAGGAAAACCCTCAACCTTTTTCCTTTAAACCTTCTCTTTTTTTAAGAAAACTCTCTAAAATCGTGATCTGCTTTAATGTTTAATAAACTCTGATAAATTAAACTAATTACATTGTCAACATCTTCTATATGAACCATTTCTACCGTGGTGTGCATGTAGCGTAAAGGCAATGAAATTAATGCCGATGGCACACCGCCATTTGAGTAGGCAAAAGCATCGGTATCTGTACCTGTAGAACGAGACGATGCCTGGCGTTGGAACGGGATATTATTTTTCTCAGCGGTTTTAATTAATAACTTATTTAAGTTGGTTTGTACTGCTGGTGCATAAGAAACTACAGGGCCTTTTCCGCAAGATAAATCGCCTTGGGTAATTTTATTGATCATAGGCGTAGTGGTGTCATGCGTTACGTCTGTAATGATGGCTACGTTAGGTTTAATGCGTTGCGCAATCATTTCGGCTCCGCGTAAACCAATTTCTTCTTGTACTGAGTTAACAATGTACAAACCGAATGGTAGTTTTTGCTTGTTTTCTTTTAATAAACGAGCAACTTCGGCGATCATAAAACCACCAACACGGTTGTCTAAAGCTCTACCAACATAGTAGCGATCGTTTAAAATCATAAACTCATCTTCATAAGTAATTACACAACCCACGTGGATGCCTAATTTTTCCACTTCTTCTTTGCTTGTGCAACCACAATCTAAAAAGATATTTTTTAACTCTGGCGCTTGTTCTTTATCGCCATGGCGAGTGTGAATAGCTGGCCAGCCGAAAACTGCTTTAACCAAACCTTTTTCGGTATGGATATTTACGCGTTTTGATGGAGCAATTTGATGATCTGAACCGCCGTTGCGAATTACGTAAATTAAACCATCACTTGTAATGTAATTTACATACCAAGAGATTTCATCGGCATGCGCCTCAATTACCACTTTAAAAGCAGCTTTTGGATTAATTACACCAACTGCAGTGCCATAATTATCAATAAATTGCTCGTCGATATATGGTTTTAAATAATCTAACCATAATTTCTGTCCTTCCCACTCGTAACCAGTAGGAGCAGGGTTGTTGATGTATTTTTCAAGAAATTGAACCGATTTTTTGGTTACAACTGCAGTATGTTTTTTCTTGTTTTCCTGCGTTTTGGACAGGTTAGCTTCTTCTTTCTTCTTTGCCATAATTTTTTATTTAGTATCGTCATCCTGAACTTGTTTCAGGATCATTTATACAGATGCAGAAATAAATTCAGCATGACGTAATCTTTAAAATTTCTAATTCCATTATTACAAAATCAATACCGCTTGATGAATAGGTTTGATCTGTTTCGGTAAAGCCAAATTTAGCATAAAATTCTTTGGCATTTACCCTTGCATTGCACCACAATTTCGTCAATTTTTGCACTTTGCAAAAGTCAATTAAATAGTTGAGCAATTGAGTTCCTAAACCTTGATGTTGGGCTTCGGGTAAAATTGCCATTTTTCTAAACTGGCCTACATCATCACCTTGTGTAAAAAGAGAAACTACGCCAGTTAGCTCATAGTTCTCATAAATGCCAAAATGGATGCCATCAAAATCGTCTTCCAATTTTACATATTCATAAGGCTGATCAGGGTACATCGCTAAATGCCTGATACGCCATGTTAATGCTGGAAATATTTGTTCTACAACTGCCATTTTAAAAAGGTAAAGTTTAAGAGGTAAAATGGAAAATTTAGGTTATTGTGAAATTAACAGCTTATTAATTCATTCCTTTTACATTTTCCATCTTCCATTTTAAAGTGGGATGTTACCGTGTTTTTTACGAGGATTATTAACCACTTTATTCTCTAACATTTTAAATGCCTTAATTAATTTACTGCGAGTTTGAGATGGCTCGATAACTTCATCTACAAAACCACGTTCGGCAGCACGATAAGGATTAGCAAAAATATCTGAATATAATTTTTCTTTCTCTAACCATTTTTCTTGGGGGTTTTCTGCCGATGAGATTTCTTTCTTAAAGATAATTTCTGCAGCTCCTTTGGCACCCATAACCGCAATTTCTGCAGTTGGCCAAGCGTAGTTCATATCAGCGCCAATATGTTTGCTATTCATTACATCATATGCTCCGCCATAAGCTTTACGTGTAATTACTGTAATTCTTGGTACGGTTGCCTCGCTAAAAGCATACAATAATTTTGCACCATTGGTGATAATTCCATTCCATTCTTGGTCGGTGCCCGGTAAAAACCCTGGCACATCTTCCAATACTAAGAGCGGAATGTTAAAACAATCGCAAAAGCGAACAAAACGAGCAGCTTTTGTAGATGAATTGCTATCTAACACACCAGCTAAGTAAGCAGGTTGATTGGCAATAATTCCAATGCTTCTTCCTGCTAAGCGAGCAAAACCCACTACAATGTTTTCTGCAAAGTCTTTGTGTACTTCAAAAAAGCTCTCAGTGTCTGCAATTTCTGTAATTACATCACGTATATCATAAGGTTGACTAGCAATTTCAGGTAAAAGTGTATCTAAACTTAAACGAGTTTCATCTCCACTTTCATAAGGTAGGTTAGCAGGAGTTTCTTCGCAATTTTGTGGTACGTAGCTTAATAATTTTTTAAGGTAATTGATAGCCTCAATTTCGTTTGCACAAGCAAAATGAGTTACACCAGATTTGGTAGCATGTGTAGTTGCACCACCTAATTCTTCAGAACTTACTTCTTCATGCGTAACTGTTTTAACCACATTTGGTCCGGTAACAAACATGTATGAAGTATTTTCGACCATTAAAATGAAATCTGTTATAGCAGGTGAGTAAACAGCGCCGCCAGCACAAGGACCCATTATTGCCGAAAGTTGCGGTATTACTCCAGAAGCTTGTACATTTCGATAAAATATATCAGCATAACCGCCTAAAGAAACAACACCTTCTTGAATACGAGCGCCGCCACTATCATTTAAGCCAATTAAAGGTGCGCCATTTTTCATTGCCATATCCATAATTTTACAGATTTTTTCGGCATGAGTTTCAGATAATGATCCACCAAAAACAGTAAAATCTTGTGAAAAAACATAGGTTAAACGACCATTGATAGTGCCATAACCAGTAACCACTCCATCTCCTAAATATTTTTCTCGCTCCATACCAAAATCGGTACTTCGGTGGGTAACTAACATTCCAATTTCTTCAAAACTACCTTCATCCATTAAAAAATGAATACGTTCTCTAGCAGTAAGTTTACCTTTTTTATGCTGGCTCTCTATTCGAGCTTCCCCACCACCTAATTTAGCCTGTTCTACTTTATGTTTTAAGCTATTAATCTTGTTTTTCATCTTCAAAAGTGAATTTTTTTAAAAGTAATCAATACCATTGATTTTACAAATTGGAAGCTATAGTATGTTTAAAAAACGAAAATTCTAATGTGGTTTTAATCTGCTCATTTAGAGCATATTTGTAAAATTCTACTTTTATATTGCATTTTTATTACTAATATCTTTTATATTTCAGCGTTTAAAAGCTATTTTTAGAACATTGAACTACGGAAAATTAAATATGTTGCTAAGAAAATACCGTTTATTGATTGCAATTGCCTTTATGGGTGTATTCGCTACAAAAATGGTTATTTCTGGAGCGCCAGTAATTTTTACCCATCTCGATAAAAGCTTAATGAACGCTGTTATTATGCAGCTAGAAGTAGAAAACAATGGCGATGATACACAAAAAACAAGCTTAAAGTTTGTAGAGTATAAGCAGCTGTTTCCTCGTTTCGATTTATCTTATGTTCCGCTTGAAATAGATTACGGTGTAACCAATAGTTTCATAGAACATTCTCGGAGATACGTAGATCCCTATCATCCATCAGTACCCACACCGCCACCAAACTTTTCTTAGTTCATCTCGCTTCGCCTTTTTATGTATAATAATTTTATGCAGGGCGATTTAGGTTTTAAGATTTTATAGGTTATTAGGTAATTGTTATGGGAAATGAAAATTCGAACTCAACTCAGTTCGGTTTTAAAAAATATTTATTAAAAAAGAATTTAAAGAAAGACATACCTGCTAGTATTGTAGTGTTTTTAGTGGCATTACCTTTATGTTTAGGTATTGCTTTAGCATCTGGAGCACCACTATTTGCAGGTTTAATTGCAGGTGTGGTTGGCGGTATAGTTGTAGCATCTATTAGTGGCTCGCAACTTAGCGTTAGTGGGCCAGCTGCCGGTTTAACCGTTATTGTACTTAATTCGATAACAGAATTAGGTGGTTTTCAAATTTTTTTAGTCGCGGTTATTGTAGCTGGTGTAATGCAAGTTATTTTGGGTATTATAAAAGCAGGTACCATTGGTAACTATTTTCCTTCAAGTGTAATAGAAGGGATGTTGGCGGCAATTGGTTTAACATTAATTTTAAAACAATTGCCACATGCTTTAGGTGTAGATACTGATTTTTTTGGCGATGAAGGTTTCTTTCAGCAAGATCACGAAAACACATTTTCGGCAATTGGGGCTGCAGTAAATCACTTAAGCGTTGCTGCATTAACAATAAGCGTTTTGTCTATTGCTGTTTTAATTATCTGGCCAAAATTTAGAAAATTAAGCGTAGTGCCAGCACCGTTAATTGTTGTTATAATAGGGGTTTTTGGTGCACTCTTATTTAACGGCGGTGCTGAAGCATTGCGTACTGATCAATTAGTAGCTATTCCGGTTGTAAGTAGTCCATCTGAGTTTTTTGGACTTTTTAAACTGCCAGATTTTAGCGCATTGGCTAATCCTAAAGTATACATGGTAGCCGTAACCATTGCGGTTGTAGCCAGTTTAGAAACGTTGTTAAGTATCGAAGCAGTTGATAAAATTGACCCGATTAAACGTGTGTCGCCAACTAATAGAGAGCTTATTGCTCAAGGAACTGGTAATATAGTTAGTGGTATGCTAGGTGGTTTACCAATGACATCGGTAATTGTACGTAGTTCTGCAAATGTTAACTCTGGTGGTAGAACAAAAATGTCAGCTATTTTTCATGGTACATTGCTATTGTTATCGGTATTGTTCATTCCGAAAATTATCAATTTAATACCTTATGCCTGTTTAGCAGCCATATTATTGGTAACTGGTTATAAATTAACTCGTATAGCTTTGTTTAAACACATGTACCATAAAGGTTGGGACCAATTTGTGCCTTTTGTAGTTACCATTATTGCTGTGTTGCTAACAGATTTATTAAAAGGTGTTGGTATAGGTATGGCAGTTTCAATTTTCTACTTGTTGCGTACAAATATGCGTAATCCGTTTTTTTACCGTGTACAAGAAGAGGGCAATAAAAAGAACATTAGAATTAAATTGGCTGAAGAAGTATCATTTTTAAACAAAGCTAGTATACAAGTATTGCTAACCAACATACCCAAAGAAACCAATGTAATTATCGACGGGTCTAACTCAAGATACATAGATCCGGATGTATTGGAAACCATTTTTAATTATAAACACAATGCCTTTACCAAAGGTATTATTGTAACTTTAGAAAACATAAAAAGCCATTATGTTGTGCCAAAGTTAAATGCAAAAATTGCAGAAGAAATTAACAAGTAAAAAATTATGTGCGCAAAAACAATAGAAACTCAAGATATATCATACGCTTCTTTATTACAAGGTAATTTAGATTGGGTAGATGATATGAATTCAACAGATCCAGAATATTTTAATAAATTATCTGAAGGGCAAAACCCACCAGTTTTATGGATAGGTTGCTCTGATAGCCGTGTACCGGCAAACCAAATTACTAACACCATGCCTGGTGATATTTTTGTACACAGAAATATTGCCAATGTAGTTGTACATACAGATATGAATATGCTGAGTGTGTTAGATTATTCGGTAAATGTGTTAAAAGTAAAACACGTTATAGTGTGTGGTCATTATGGCTGCGGGGGTGTAAATGCTGCTTTGGGCAATAAACAGGTTGGTATTATCGATAATTGGTTAAGAAACATTCGCGATGTTTATCGCATGCACGAGCGTGAAATGGCAACTATTAAAGACCCAGAGCAAAAATCTAACCGATTGGTAGAGCTAAACGCCATAGAAGGTGCTGCAAATGTTATGAATACCTCAATTGTACAAAATGCTTGGGCAAACGGACAAGAACTTTCTATACATGCGTGGGTTTATAGTTTAAAAACAGGAATTATTAAAGACTTAAAAGTAAGTAGCCATGGCTTAGAAGATGTTTCTCCCGCTTTTAAAGTAAGTATTTAGATTATACTCAATTCATATAAATCCCAAGCTTAGGTTTGGGATTTTTTTTTGAAAACGAATGTCAGTTTTTTATAGGTGCTGTTGCCCCACTTTTCGCTTTACTCTCCGCCGAGGCGGCTCATGCTCGCTACAATTGGGTTTATATCACAACGTTTGGTGTTTCAAATAGCAAAACGCATAAAAAAGTGGCTGTATCAGAATTAAAAATTCAAAAATTTAAAAAGAATTAAATTTGCTAGTTTCGTCATGCTCAGCTTGACTGGGCATCGTAATGCGCTTGATGGTGGGATGATAATTACCCTCTTATAGCATTACGATTCCCGTTTTCACGGGAATGACGACCGCACAAAATATTATTCTGCCTTTCTATCTTTAAAATCAATTCTGATACAGCCTCTTAATATTTTTAGCAAAATTATTCAGCTAAAAAAGGATAACGGTAATCTTTTGGCGGATCAAATGTTTCTTTAATGGTACGAGGAGAAACCCAACGTAATAAATTAATCATCGAACCTGCTTTATCGTTTGTACCACTACCTCTTGCGCCACCAAATGGCTGCTGACCAACAACTGCTCCAGTACATTTATCATTAATGTAAAAGTTACCAGCTGCATTGCGTAATTTGTGTGTAGCTTTTTCTAAAGCATATCTATCTTGGCCAATTACTGCACCAGTTAATGCATAAATCGAAGTGCTATCAATAATGTCTAAAGTTTGATCAAAATCTTCATCATCATACACAAAAATAGTTAACACAGGGCCAAATAATTCTTCGCACATGGTGGTGTATTTAGGATCATCAACCACTAAAACTGTAGGCTCAATAAAATAGCCTTTGCTGTTATCGTAATTTCCACCTGCAATAATTTCTACACCTTTATCTTTTTTGGCAGCATCAATGTATTTTGCTAAGCTGTTAAAAGATTTTTCATCAATAACGGCATTAATAAAGTTGCTAAAGTCTTCTGTTCCGCCCATTTTAAATGTAGCCAAATCACGAAGCATTAGTTTTTTAATTTCTGGCCAAACGCTTTTTGCAATATATACTCTACTTGCAGCAGAACATTTTTGACCTTGATATTCGAAAGCACCACGAATAATTGCTGTGCTAGAAACCTCTGGGTTTGCAGAACCGTGTATTAATATAAAATCTTTACCGCCAGTTTCACCTACAATACGCGGGTAGGTTTTGTATTTATGAATATTATTGCCAATCGTTTTCCAGATATCCTGAAATACACCAGTTGAACCTGTAAAGTGGATCCCTGCAAAATCTGGGTGAGAGAAAATTACATCACCAGCATCTGGTCCAGATACATAAACCAAATTTATAACACCATCAGGTAATCCCGCTTCGCGAAAAATTTGCATTAATACATTGGCAGCATAAATTTGTGTGTTTGCTGGTTTCCAAACAACAACATTACCCATCATAGCAGCCGATGTTGGCAAATTACCAGCAATAGCAGTAAAGTTAAACGGAGTTAATGCAAAAACAAAACCTTCTAACGGACGTTGCTCAACTCTGTTCCAGCTACCTCTTGGAGAAACTGGCGGTTGTTGTTTGTAAATTTCTGTCATGTAACTTACGTTAAAACGCAAGAAATCTATCAATTCACATGCGGCATCTATTTCTGCTTGGTAAGCATTTTTACTTTGCCCAAGCATAGTTGCAGCGTTCAATTTATAACGGTAAGGACCCGCAATTAAATCTGCAGCTTTTAAGAAAATTGCTGCTCTGTGTTCCCATGCTAAATTTTCCCAATCGGCTTTTGCAGCTAAGGCAGCATCAATAGCCATTGTAACATGGTTTTTATTCCCTTTGCTGTAATTGGCTAATAAATGTTGATGATCATGTGGAGGAGTAACTTTTCCTTTATCTTCGGTAAAAACTTCTTCGCCACCAATATACATTGGAATATCAATCACTTTAGAGCGACCATCAGCCAATGCTTCTTTTAATAATTCTCGTTCTTTGCTGCCTGGTGCGTAACCTAAAATAGTTTCGTTAACAGGTGCTGGTACGTTAAAAAATCCTTTAAGCATAAATTAAATTCTTGTTTGCACAAATATAAGTTTTTAATTTATGGGCACAGTAAATTGCCGGTAATAATGGTGTTATTTTATTTGCTATACTCAAATTGCCATATTAACTATTATCCTTATTTTTGGAAGCCAACATGATTAAGTTTTTACGCCTTTTATTGTTTCCGATAGCTTTTGTTTATGGTTTAATTATCCTGCTAAGGAATAAACTATATGATTGGCAAATTTTTAAATCGACTAAGTTTGATTTACCTGTTATTTGCATTGGTAATTTGGTTGTTGGTGGTGCAGGTAAAACGCCCACTACAGAATACCTAGTGCGCCTGCTTAGCGATTATAAAATAGCTATTTTGAGTAGAGGATACGGGCGTAAAACGAAAGGTTTTTTATTGGCTGATGAAAATGCTACTGCAGAAAGTATTGGAGATGAGCCGATGCAGTATTACCGAAAGTTTAACAATGTAACTGTAGCCGTTTGCGAAGATCGGGTTTTTGGTATCAATCAATTAAAATCAAATCATGATGTGATTTTGTTAGATGATGCTTACCAACATAGGGCTGTTAAAGCCGGGTTTAATTTACTATTGTTTGATTATGCGAGCGTAAAAAAAGCACAGTTTCTATTGCCAATGGGTAATTTAAGAGAACCTTGGAGAAATTACAATAGGGCAGAAGCGGTATTGGTTACCAAAGCACCCTTGCCTTTAAATATGGTTGATCAAATTGAAGTCCGAAAAAAAATTGATACAAGAATTGATCAAAGAATATCTTTCTCAGGCATTAAATATGGTAATTTAACACACCTTATTAATCATGATATAAAGGTAGAGCTAGCTGCAGATGCCATATTTATGTTTACTGGTATTGCTAACCCAAAGCCTTTATTTACTTATTTAAGTAAGTATTCTAACACTATAGAGCAGTTTGAATATCCAGATCATCATAATTTTAGTAGTGAAGATATAAATAAGTTAATTAATGCGTTTAACAATCATCCTGCTAAGAAAAAGATAATTGTAACAACGGAAAAAGACAGCCAGCGTTTATTAGGCAACAAGTTAATAGATTTACTGTTAAATTTGCCGATATACTATTTGCCAATAGAAATAGAGTTGGCGCCAAAAGATAAATTTACCTTTGATAAAAATATATTAGACTATGTTGCAAGTACTAAAAGAATCAGTTGAATATTTAAAGAAAAAAATAGGCTCATTTGAGCCTGAAGTTGGTATTGTTTTAGGAACTGGACTTGGCGGATTGGTTAAGGAAATAGAAATTGAGCATAGCATTATGTACTCAAGCATTCCAAATTTTCCAATATCAACATTAGAATTTCATTCGGGCAAATTAATTTTTGGCACTTTAAAAGGTAAAAGAGTAGTGGCTATGCAAGGTCGTTTGCATTATTACGAGGGATACTCGATGCAACAAATTACTTTTCCGGTTAGAGTTTTAAAAGCTTTAGGCATTAAAAATTTATTTGTTTCTAATGCTGCGGGTTCATTAAATCCTGATTTTAAAAAAGGCGATTTAATGATAATTGGAGATCATATCAACTTACAACCAGAAAGCCCGCTTCGTGGCCTAAATGATTCTGAGTTAGGTCCTCGTTTTCCAGACATGAGCCAACCTTATCAAAAAAGCTTAATTGCTGAAGGATTAAAAATAGCTAAAGCAGAAAATATAACTTGCCATCAGGGAGTTTATGTGGCGGTAACTGGGCCAAACCTTGAAACAAAAGCAGAATATAAATACTTGCGCATTATTGGTGGCGATGCAGTTGGTATGAGCACCGTTCCGGAAGTTATTGTAGCAAACCACGCTGGTTTGCCAGTGTTTGCAATCTCGGTATTAACAGATGAAGGTTTTCCGGAAGATTTACAACCTTTTAACTTAGATGAGATTTTAGAAACCGCTGCCATTGCAGAACCAAAAATGACAAAAATTTTAAGTCAGCTTATATCAAGTTTATAATGCCAAAAGTAATTGTATTTCTTCTTTCTTGTTGTTTGTTTTTTGTTGTTAATAATGCCTTAGCGCAAGATTTAAAAACGGAAGTTACTAAAAATGCTGAATTAGATTCGTTGAGGAAAAAAGAAGAGTCGGGCAGAGATTCTGTAGTTTTCAACTCTAAATTTGTTCGTTACACTACCCATAAATTAACAAAAGATAGCATACAAACTTTACCAATTGATACTGGTTTAACTGGGATACAAAATTTTAGTGTTATCGCACAACCGCGTACCCCCACAGCTGGTACTGGTGTTTTGGGTTTGGCAGCAAGGCCTCTGCTTTTCGAGCCTGTAAAAACCATAGGTTTTAATGCGGGTTTTCATGCATTAGATTATTATGTGCTTAACCACGAGGATGTTAAATTCTACAGAGCTCGTTCTCCATATACAAATTTGTATTACGTAAATGCAGGCGATAAGGAGCAAATTCTAAAATTAACCCATTCACAAAACATCACAAAAAATTGGAATGTTGGAGCCAATTTTAATAGAATTGGAGCGAATGGAGCTTATACGCATCAACGTGGCGATGATTTAAATGCGGCAGTTTTCACTTGGTATCAATCGCCAAATAAACGTTATACCTTGTGGTTAGATGGTGTGTTTAACACCATGAAGGCCGAAGAAAATGGTTCGCCAGTAAATGATAGTATATTTAATGCTAATGGCAGTTTACTGGTAGATAAGCTTGCTGAACCTGTTCGTCTAAACAATGCCCGCCAGCTTTGGCGTAAAAACTCATGGATGCTAAAACAAAGCTATTTTGTTGGTCGTATAGATAGTACAGGTTTAACATCACAACAAAGTATTTTGCCTACTAATAAAATAACTTACACCTTATCTTATACCCGTAACGACTACTCATTTAAAAAAGACGAGCCAGATCCTTTTAATGTTTTACCAAGAGGAATTGCAGATACTGTTTTTACAAACGATTCTACGAACGTAAAACACGTAATGAATGAATTTATTTATAGCTTTTTTCTGAGGGCTAAAGGCAATTCAATTATTAAAAACGAACTAAAAATAGATGCAGGTATAAGGCACGATTTTTACAAGTTTGGCCAATTCGGTATTTTAAGAGATACAACCAATTTTTATTCTTACGAAACCTCTTTTCAAAACATTACCCTTTTAGGGAATTTGGGATACAGATTTAGCAACAAAGTTGACTTCAATTTAGATTTACAGCAAATTTTTCAGGGAGAAAACACCGGCGATTTTTTATATGAGGCTAAAAGTAATTTACTGTTAAGCAAAAGTGTGGGCAGAATTGTTTTAGGAGCATACTTGCAAAACAAATCTCCTGAGCAACTTTTTAGCCGTTATTTTGGCAACCATTACAATTGGGATAACAGATTTGAAAGGACAAAAACAGCCAATTTATCTTTCAGCTTTTTAAACGATAAGTACAATTTCGATGCAACTGCTAATTATTATCTAATTAGTAATCACTTGTATTTTGTTGGCAATGGTACCAACGGTATTTTGCCAACACAAGAAACAGGAGATATTAGTTTGTTGAAAATAAGCGTTGGTAAAAAATTCAATTTTGGCTCTTGGCATATTGATGCTTTTGCGGTATATCAAAAAACAGATAATACCAATGTGTTGCGCATACCAGAGGTTTACACATTTAACAGTTTTTATAAAGACCAAACATTTTTTAAAACCCTAAAAACACAAATTGGCTTCGATTTTAGGTACAATACGCCTTATTTGGCAACTGCATATTCTCCAGCAGCTAGTCAGTTTTACAATATTAACGAAAAGTTAGATGCCAAACCCGTGGTAGATGTTTGGGTAAAAGCAGGCTTGCGTAGAGCTAATCTATTTGTAAAATATGAGTACTTAAATCAAGGTTTGTTGCAAAATGGTTATTATACAGTAAAGCAATACCCTATGCCAGATCGTTTAATGCGTGTGGGTTTAAGTTGGAGTTTTTACGATTAGTTTGCTAACTATTGGAAAAGCTAATTTCTGCAAAAATTAAAGCTACTCGGGCTTTTCATTACAATCTTTTTTGTTATCACAGCGTGGGTATTCGATTGGTCACAGCACAAAAAAGTATTTTCATTTCAATCCCGTTTATTTAATAAAAGCTTGTGCAGCTATTAAGGGCATCATGCATAAAATAGCCAAATAATAGCAGTACGGCTAAAGATTTGAACTTTTACTAAGTTTTCTGAGTTTTCTTTTTGGCTGCAGGAAAAAGCACATTATTTAGTATCAATCGGTAGCCAGGTGAGTTTGGATGCAGACTTAAATCTGTTGGTGGATCATTTACTTGGTGTTGGTAGTCTTCTGGATCATGGCCTCCGTAAAAAGTGAATTGTCCTTTGCCAATTTCTCCGTGCAAATACCTAACTTCTGCACCTCCTTTATTTTCTCCCATAACGGTAATGCTTGGTTTTACTAAATTCTTTCTAAAAGCGGTAGTTTGCCCCATAAAACCTTTAATAACTTTGTCGTGGTTTTGTGTAAGCATCGTAGGTACCAAATCCCATTTTGCAGAAAAATCAAACAACGTAAAATAATCATTTGACTGTATAAAATTTCTGGTTTGGGTAACATCTATATCAGAAAATTCATAGTTATTGGGGTTCATGTCTATTCTAAAATCCTTAAAAGCTACAGCCTTTTCATAATCAATTTTAGCTTGTGCACTGGCATCAGTACCATCGCCATCAAACATATTTTCAGCTATGTCAACACCTTCTGCAGCAAGGGCAATATCAAAACTATCAGTTCCAGAGCACATGGCGAATAGAAATCCTCCACCAGCACAAAACTCTTTTATTCGCTTGGCTACAGCCAACTTCATTTCACTTACCTTTTTAAAACCATTTCGCTTTGCAGCATCTTCTTGATATTTTACATCTTCACGGTACCAAGTCGCGTTTCTAAACGATGCCCAAAACCTACCATATTGACCAGTAAAATCTTCATGGTGCAAGTGTAACCAGTCATATTTGCTAAGTTTATCTTTTAAAACATCATCATCGTATATCAGTTCGTAAGGTATTTCGGCATAGGTTAGAACTAAAGTCACCGCATCATCCCAAGGTAATTTACTTTTTGGAGAATAAACTGCAATTTTTGGTGTTTTCTCTAGTTTCACCATTTCCATATTTACTGATGGATCGTTGATTTCATTAAGAATACCAGTTACTTTTCCATCAGCAATCACTTCATAAGAAACGCCTCGAATTTTGCACTCATCTTCAACCTGTTTATTGTATCTAATTAAAAAACTGCCGCCTCGGTAATTTAAAAGCCAATCTACCTCAGCTTGTTTGGCAATACTCCAATATGCAATGCCATAAGCCTTCAAATGATTTTTCTGCCCTTCATCCATATAAATTAAAATGGATGATGCTTTTGCAAAAGCAAAAAGAAAGAAAAACACGAAAAGCAATAGCAGTTTTTTAGAAATCATAATTGATAGCTCTACACGAATGTATATTTTTTGATGACCAATAAGAAATTTATTATGAATAATAAACGGTTAAAAATTGCTTTTTATATGGCTAAGTTATTAAGTTTTATAAGGTATTATTACGGCTAGTTGTTAGATTTTATTAAATTTGCCATTTATAAAGTATTTTAAGTTACTTTGGCTTGGCTTACAGCTTAAATACTTCTGATATAATAAATAACAGATCAAAATTTATAACGAAATAATACAATGAGTAAAGCAATAATAAAGACCGAAAAAGGCGATATGACTGTAGAGTTCTATGAAAAAGATGCTCCTAAAGCAGTTGCCAATTTTAAAAAATTAGCTAGCGAAGGCTTCTATGATGGGATTAGATTTCACCGTGTGATTCCTAATTTCATGGTTCAAGGCGGTTGCCCAAATTCTAAAGATGGTGCAAGTGGTATGCCAGGTACTGGTGGTCCGGGTTATAAAATTGATTGTGAGTTAGATGGAGAAAACCAATATCATGATCGTGGCGTTTTATCTATGGCACATGCAGGTAGAAATACAGGCGGTTCACAGTTTTTTATCTGCCATAGCAGAACAAATACTGCCCATTTAGATCGTAACCACACTTGTTTTGGTAAGGTGATAGAAAATGTAGATCTTGTTGATGACATTAGACAAGGTGATCAAATTTTATCAGTTGAAGTTTTAGAAGATTAAATAGACACTAGATTTGAGACAGTAGATTTGAGAAGTAATATCTCACATCTCATATCTCATATCTCACATCTCAAAAAATATATGAATTTAAGAGGAATTGTTGCCGTATCTGGCAGACCAGGGTTATTTAAATTAGTAGGACAGAACAAATCTGGTTATGTACTTGAAAGTTTAGATGAACAAAAATTAAAAATTGTTGCCAACATTGCCAATACAAAATTAGCTTCTTTAGAAGATATTACAGTATATGGAGAAGATGAGGAATTGAAATTAATTGATGTTTTAGCAAATATTGACGCTAAAAAAGCAACTGCTCCAGATGCAAAAGCTGATGGAACAACTTTAAAGAATTTCTTTTTAGAGGTAGCTCCAGGTCATGATCAAGAAAAAGTTTACACTTCTGATATGAAGAAAATTTTGACTTGGTATCATATTTTAAAAGATATGCCTTTGTTTAAAGAAGCTGCTCCTGGTACAGAAGCGGAAGGTGCAAAAGTAGAAGATAAGGCAGATTTGAAAGCTAAAACTACTGCTCCAAAAGCAAAACCAACTAATGCAAAGGCACCTACAGCTAAATCAGCACCTGCTAAAAAAGCAAGTATGACTAGTAAAAAAGGTGTTTAATTAAGTTTTTTAAACTTTGTTATAAAAGCACTAATCGTGAGATTGGTGCTTTTTTTTTAACTAGTAGAAGAAAATATACAACAGAATTACAATAATAATACAGGCAATTATTGCGATGTTAAAATATTTTTTCTCCTGTGTGGTATCAGTTCTAAACTTGTATTTTCTTTTATAATCTCCTGGTAACATAATTTCTCCTTTTATTTAATGATGTTGGAAAGTACAAATTTCCACAATGTTATTATTTTAACACTTAATTTACGATTTCTGTTTTAAATGAGATTTATGCATGATGATAAGGTTCATTTTTTAAAATTGTGAATGCCCTATATAATTGCTCTACAAAAAATAGCCTTACCATCTGATGAGAAAATGTCATGTCTGATAATGAAACGCTGGTGTTAGAGCGATTGTAAATTGTTTCATCAAATCCGTAAGGGCCGCCAATTATAAAAACTAGATTTTGTACGCTTCCAATCATTTGTTTATTTAAATAGGCAGAAAATGAAACGGAACTATGTTTTTTCCCTTTTTCATCAAGTAATACTATCACATCTGTGGGATTAATTTGCTTACTTATTAATTCTGCTTCTTTAGTTTTTTGTTGCGCCTCAGAAAGACTTTTTGTGTTTTTTAGATCAGGAATTATGACAATGCTAAAATTGATATAATGTTTTAATCTCGAAAGATATTTTTCAATTCCTTCAATTAAATATTTGTCTTCGGTTTTACCTACAGCTATTAATGTTATTCTCAAAATTTTGATATCTGTTTAAATTATCTAATTAAGGTTAATGAACCTGTATATTTTACATCTTGGTTGTAAATGTTTTTCCCAAAAATAACATAATAATACGTTCCAACGGGTACATCTTGACTTTTGTGTTTACCATTCCAGTTGTTAAAAATATTCGAGGTTTGATAAACATTTTCTCCCAAACGATTATAAATGAATAATTCGTATTTTTTTAAATTTAGCACGGTTACTACAAATTCGTCATTTACGCCGTCTTGGTTAGGCGAAAAGCTATTTGGTATAAAAAGAGCTGCATCCAAAATGATTAGATCTCCAACCTCCATGCTATTTGAGCAACCTTCGTCAGCAAATGCAGTTAGTGTTACTTTATATCTTCCTGTTGTAGTATAAATATGTGTTGGATTAATCTCAGTTGAAGTATTTCCATCACCAAAATCCCATAGATAAGTGTCTGCATCTTTTGAATTATTTTTAAAAATAATGGGTAATGGTTGCGTAAATTTAGAGTTAAATAGCGGGTCGGTACCAAAAGCTGCAACAGGAATTTTTGCTATCGGTGGAATAATAATTTCAGCTATATCACTTACACAGGCTCCAATTTTAAGCAAAACTTGATATTTGCCTGCGGGAGTAAAATCACTAACCAGAATTTCAATTGTTGGTGTATTGGCTTTAAAGTTATTGGGCCCTATCCATTCATATGTTACGCCTTCAACTTCTTCTACAGCAAATTTAATCGTATCAGCCAAACAAAACTTGGTTTGATTAGCCTTTATAACTGGCGTAGCTGGTTTTAATTGTACATTAATTTTTTCGGAAAATGTTGATGTACATCCGTTTGGTGAATTTACAGTCAGTGTAATTGTTTTTAATCCTGTTGTTGCAAACGTAACTCGTTTATCTCCATTTGGATCTGTAGTTTCTACTCCTTCGTCAAAATCCCAAACAAAACTGCTGTAGTTTAAAGATTTATTGACAAATACATAGTTCTGGTTAGCCAAACATTGGTTGTAAACGCTAAAAATGAAAGAGGCTTCAGGTCTTGTATCAATTAATGGGATATTTAAAGTTGTTGGTTCGCTTACACAATCGCCTACTTTGATATATAAAGTATAATCACCAGAATTTTCAGGTCCTGTAATTGTAATTTCTGGGTTTTGGTCTGAAGAAATAAATCCATTCGGGCCAGTCCAAAAATAGCTTGCCAAATTAACAGTAGGCGTACTTAACTTTAAAATATCATCATAACATAATTTAATTGAAGAAGCTGATATGCTTGGTTTATTTGGTTTTGTGGCCACAAAAAAGCTTTGCGTACTTACTAAATTACACCCTTTGGTTCCGGTGGCTCCTAGTACAACCGTTTTGTCTCCGGGTGTAGAATAAGTGATGGTATATGGTCCAGCTCCCGTTGCAGTGGCGATGTTGGCACCTTCTCCGAAAGTCCATTTTAGAGAAGTTGCATTGGTAGATAGACTAGTAAAAGTATAACTCTGCGTGGGTGCGCAAGCATTATTTCTATCAACTTTTATTTTAGAAGTTGGTCCAACAAACTCGGTGTCTCCTCCAAATTCTAAACTAAAACCATTGTTTCCCCCTGTGAAATTGTCTACTAACAATGCATAGGTATGACCAGCAACCATATCAACATATCTCACTAAACCATTTTGTGGTATTCCTGGGGGGCAACCAGATTGTTCTACTAAGTCTGTCTCTGTCATACTTAAGCCGGTAACATAATAAGATGGGGAACAAGTTATTCCATGTCCAACTGCACATCTAATTGCATTTGCAGGCGTGATTTGAGTACACGTTCCACCAGGTCCTAAATCATACAAAACCCAATCTATATCATTGGTAGTTACAGTTGGTGTAATTAAGAATGTAAAAGCTCCGCTCTTGGCTGCGGTCCACATGTACCAAGCAGAGTTATTTTTAGTTTCTAAACAGGTTCCTGCGGTTTCTCTATTATTTGTGCCTGCACCAGTAACATTTAGTTGTGTAAATTTATCCATTCCGCATAAAATAGAAACCGTGCCACAGTCCTGTCCGGGTTGCAATGGTGGGAAATAATTATCAATACAAAGTTTAAAAGTCCCTTCATTATTATTACTAGCGCTTACTCTAATATAGTAAACCTGACCAACCGTTAAGCCTCCTTTGTTAATGCTAGTAACGTTATCAGATGTCACCATGGTGTTAAATAATTCACCTAGCAATCCCGTGGTAGGGTCTATAGTATAGATAGAAACCAGTGGGTTAATCAATGTATTTAAACTTGTCGTATTAACTCTTCCATTTACCGTTACAGCAACATCAAATTTTGTAGCTGTAAATTTAAACCAAACATCTTTTCCAATAGTTCCATTCCAATTTGCGGGAGTGCCGTTATTGCTAGGAGAGGCTTCAATATTACTGTATGCTTGGTCTGCCGAACAAGTACCATCTGTATTTGTAATGTTTATGGCATTTATTAACTCATCGTTTATTGGTGGAAGTCTATTCGCATTTGCGTAAAACGCAACTAATAAAAACAAGAGAGTTAATGAGCGTTTCATGTAATAAAAGTATAAAAATTCGCTTATGCTTACTTAATTCTATTAATTAATGTTAAGTTAATGGTAATTTATAATCTTTACTAAATTTATTTTTTAAATGCTTAATGCTAAAGATTTTGGAGATAATTTTTTATGGGGTATAGCTGTTGCTGCTACTCAAATAGAAGGTGCTGCAAACAGTTATGGCAAAGGATTGTCTATTTGGGATACATTTTCTAAAAGAAGCGGAAAAATTAAAAAGGGTCAAAGCCCGGAAGTTGCATGCGACTTTTACCATAATTACCAATCAGATATTGCATTAGTTAAAACACTTGGGTTTAAAATATTTAGATTTTCCGTTTCATGGTCTAGAATTTTGCCTTATGGAAAAGGAGAAGTTAATCAAGACGGAATAAATTTTTATCATCTTGTGATAGATGAATGTTTGAAACAAGGGCTAGTCCCTTATATTACGCTTTACCATTGGGATTTGCCTGAACAATTGTCAAAAAATGGGGGATGGAAATCTTACAGTATCAATACAGATTTTAATGAATTTGTATCGCTTTGCGCCAAAACTTATGGAGATAGGGTAAAAAATTGGATTGTAATTAATGAGCCATTTGGGTTTACCTCTTTAGGTTACATGTTAGGCATTCATGCACCTGGCGAAACAGGATTGTCTAATTTTTTCGATGCAGCCTTACACACCGCAATTGCGCAAGCAGATGGCGGCAGAATTTTAAGAGCAGAAGTACAAGGTGCTAAAATTGGAACCACTTTTTCATGCTCAGAAATTATTCCTTTTACACAAAGTGATGTTGATTTGTTGGCTGCAAAAAGAGTAGACTGTTTAATGAATAGATTTTTTATAGAACCAACACTTGGCATGGGTTTTCCTACTGCAGATTGGGATTTGTTGGAGAAATTCGCCATTAGTCATTCTACTTGGCGTTATGCAGAGCGAATGACTTTCGACTTTGATTACATTGGCTTACAGAATTATTTTCCGCTTACTGTAAAGTTCAATGCTTTTATACCGGTAATACAAGCTTGGGAAGTAAAAGCCAAAAGCCGTAAAAAGCCACACACTAAAATGGGATGGGAAATAAATGCAGATAGTTTTTACAATATTATTAAACAATTTGCAGCTTACCCAAATATTCATGAAATCATGATTACAGAAAATGGCGCTGCTTTTAATGATAAATTAATTGATGGAAAAGTTAATGACGATGAGCGTATTACTTATTTCGAAATGTATTTATCAGCTATGCTAAGCGCAAAAAATGAAGGTATAAATATTACAGGTTACATGGCTTGGACATTGATGGATAATTTCGAATGGGCAGAAGGTTACGAAGCTAGGTTCGGATTGGTTTATAACGATTTTAAAACTCAGCAAAGAACAATAAAGGAATCTGGTTATTGGTGGCAAAAGTTTTTAAAAGAAATTTAATGGGTAGCTTTGTTTTCCTAAAAATTAAAAATGCAAGCTCAAGTAATAGAAAAATATACATTCAAAATAACAGAAACCTCTCAAAAAATTGCGGCACTTAAAACCAAAATAGACAGATTTTCTTTTTTGCGAGTAGCTTTATTGCTCCTAGAAATCTTATTTTTTGTGCTTTTTGTAAGTTCAGAAAATGAAAGTTTAATATGGGTTTTTGGTGTTTTAATGTTAGTTCCAATTGTTGTTTTTGTTATCGTTGTTAAAAAACAAAGTCGTTTAAGCAAAGCTGAAGATTATTTTAAAAACCTTCTGTGGGTATATCAAAACGAAGTAAACGTAATTAATTTGCAGCAAAATGGATATGATAACGGTACCGTCTTTGAAGATGAAAACCATCCTTATCTTTCAGATTTAGATATTTTTGGGAAGTCATCATTGTACGAATTAATTAATAGATGTAGCACCATAAAAGGAATTCGTTTATTAGCTGATCAGCTTGCTTCAACTAATGAAAAAATAGAAATAGAGCAAAGGCAAAAAGCCATAAAAGAGTTAGCCAATAAAATTGATGATACATACGGCTTTAGAGCGATTTTAAAGAGCAGTAATGTTGAAGGGATTGATGAGCTTAAGCAAAAACTTAAGAATAAGCTTTCAGAACAATTGATCTTTATCAGGAAACCTATCCTAAAACTTTACGTTAAAATTCTACCTTTTATCATGCCTGTATTAATTACATCGGGCTTAATAGTAGGAGGGAAGTTGTGGAGTATTTTAATTCTGGTTTTACTGATCCACGCCGGTTTAACTTTTTTCTTGATGAAACACATTAATGAGGTTTATTACGGATTTGGTGGTAGTGCAACTTTATTGGCAAATTATGCCGAAGCCATTAAGTGGACGGAAGATCAGAACTGGGAAAGTGATTACATTAAAAATTTATGCTCATCAAAAGAGAAAGTAAGTGCAGATATTAGAAAACTCTCAAAAATTATTCAAGCTTTTGATGCGAGATTGAATTTGTTAGTGGGAGGCTTACTAAATTTTACGCTTTTATGGGATTTGAAATGTTGCGCAAAGTTAGATGAGTGGTATCAAAATTCATCGGCAAATGTTGCTGATGGATTAGAAAGAATTAGTTATTTTGAGGAATTGATATCTATAGCAACGCTTAGCCATAACAATCCAGCTTGGGTTTTTCCAATTATATCAAATGATTTTTGTATAGCAGCTGATAATCTAGGGCATCCCTTAATTCCTAGCAAAAAAAGGGTGTCAAATAATTTTACTTTTGATGATAAACCTACGGTTGATATTGTAACAGGTTCAAATATGGCGGGTAAAAGTACTTTTTTACGCACTTTAGGTATTAATATGGTGATGGCTTATGCAGGAGCACCTGTTTGTGCGAAGTCACTAAAATTATCCATTTTTAACCTGCTAACCTACATGCGAATTAAAGATTCACTTAACGAAAGTACTTCAACTTTTAAGGCAGAATTAAATAGGTTGAAAATGATTTTGGAGAAAGTGCAACTTAATCAACATCCTCTGGTGTTAATTGATGAAATGCTAAGAGGTACAAATAGCAAGGATAAGTTTTTAGGATCGAAGGTTTTTATTGAAAAATTGATTAGTGTGAAAACACCAACTTTATTTGCTACACATGATTTGCAATTGTCTGAATTGCAGGGTTTGCATCCAGCAGCTGTTCGTAATTATCATTTTGATATTCAGATTAATAACGGAGAAATGGAATTTGATTATAAAATTAAGAATGGTCCTTGCGATAAATTTAATGCTGCAATTTTACTGAAACAGATTGGTTTAACTATAGATAATTAATGCAACTTTGTAATATGGATGATAAAATAGTAGTTTATAAAACTTTCGAAAACCCGATGGAAGCCAATGTGGTAATGTTGAGGTTAAAAGATGCTGGTTTCAATTGCTTTTTAACTGGCGAAAATACGGCTTTGGTTTATCCAGTTTTTGATACATCAATTAGCGGTATACAACTTCATGTTTTTGAGAATGAAGTGGCGGATATTGATAAGCTTTTAGCTGAAGAACCTTTGTTAGGGGAAGAATAGGTTTATGCCATATAGATTTCCTTTCATTTTTAAATCTGATAGCAGCAAAAATCCCTTTTTGTCACACTGACGTGTTCCGATTTTATATCGGAAGCGAAGTCGAAGGAAATCAAAAAGATTGTAGCGGATAGCAGGGCTTTCATTGCCGAAGAACTAATGCTATTATTTTTCAAAATAAAAAAAATCCCGTTCTGATATTACTCAAAACGGGATTTATATCTAAAATCAAATCTTTCGGACTTTCGGTCTAAAAACTTGCTGAATTTATTACAATCCAGCTGCTTTTAAAGCCGCTTCTTTTCTAATGATATTTAATGCACCACCAGCTTTAAACCACTCAATTTGCTGAGCATTATAGCTGTGGTTTACTTCAATTACATCCTTAGTTCCATCAGCGTGGTGTAAATCCAATTGCAAAGGAACATCAGGTGCAAAAGTTTTTAAGCCATGGATATCAATTGTGTCATCCTCTTGGATTTTATCGTAATCACTCTTATCAGCGAATGTTAAAGCCAACATACCTTGTTTCTTCAAGTTAGTTTCGTGAATACGAGCAAAAGATTTTACCAATACCGCACGTACACCTAAATGGCGAGGCTCCATAGCTGCGTGTTCACGAGAAGAACCTTCACCATAGTTTTCATCACCAACTACAATAGATCCTAAGCCTTCAGCTTTATAATCACGTTGTGTTGCTGGTACCGGACCATATTCGCCTGTTAAAGCATTTTTAACATTATCAGTTTTGTCGTTAAAATAATTTACTGCACCAATTAACATGTTGTTAGAAATATTATCTAAGTGACCACGGAACTTTAACCACGGACCAGCCATAGAAATATGATCGGTTGTACATTTACCCTTAGCTTTAATTAATAATTTCAAGCCTTTTAAGTCGGTACCTTCCCAAGCTGCAAAAGGATCTAACAATTGCAAACGGTGAGATGTTGGCGATACCAAAACCTCAACACCAGTTCCATCTTCTGCTGGCGCTTGGTAACCTGCATCTTCTACAGCATAACCATTAACTGGTAATTCATCACCAACAGGTGCATCTAATTTTACTTGTTCACCTTTATCGTTAGTTAAAGTATCTGTTAAAGGATTAAAACCTAAATCGCCTGCAATTGCAATCGCAGCTACAATTTCTGGCGATGTTACGAACGCATAAGTATTCGGGTTACCATCGGCACGCTTAGCAAAGTTTCTGTTAAACGAGTGTACGATTGTATTTTTCTCCGCTTTTTCTGCACCTGTTCTATCCCACATACCAATACATGGTCCGCAAGCGTTGGTAAAAATAGTAGCATTTAAATCTTCAAAAGTGCCTAATAAACCATCTCTATCTGCTGTGTAACGTACTTGCTCAGAACCTGGGTTAATACCAAACTCTGCTTTTGTAGTTAAGCCTTTATCAATTGCCTGTTTAGCAATAGAAGCCGCACGAGATAAATCTTCGTAAGATGAGTTGGTACAAGAACCGATTAAACCCCATTCTACTTTCATTGGCCAACCATTTGCAGCAGCAACCTCTTTCATTTGCGAAATCGGAGTAGCCAAATCTGGTGTAAAAGGACCATTCAAATATGGTTCTAATTCATCTAAATTAATTTCAATTAATTGATCAAAATATTGCTCAGGATTTGCGTAAACTTCAGCATCACCAGTTAAATGTCCTTTTATTGCGTTTGCTGCGTCAGCAACATCAGCACGGTTTGTAGCACGTAAATAACGCTCCATGCTCTCATCATAACCAAAGGTTGATGTTGTAGCGCCAATTTCTGCACCCATATTACAGATGGTACCTTTACCAGTGCAGCTTAAGTTAATCGCACCATCTCCAAAATATTCAACAATTGCACCAGTACCACCTTTTACAGTTAAAATACCAGCAACTTTTAAAATCACATCTTTTGCCGATGTCCAACCGTTTAATTTACCAGTTAATTTTACACCAATTAACTTAGGGAATTTAAGTTCCCAAGGTAAACCAGCCATCACATCACAAGCATCGGCACCGCCAACACCAATTGCAACCATACCTAAACCACCTGCATTTACAGTGTGGCTGTCGGTACCAATCATCATCCCGCCAGGAAATGCATAATTTTCTAAAACAACTTGGTGAATAATACCTGCACCTGGTTTCCAAAAACCGATACCATATTTATTAGATACAGAAGCTAAAAAGTCAAAAACTTCTTTACTCTCGGTATTTGCATGTGGTAAATCTATTTCTGCGCCAAGTTTGGCTGTGATTAAGTGATCGCAATGTACAGTAGAAGGTACTGCAACTTGTGGGCGACCAGCCTGCATAAATTGTAAAAGTGCCATTTGAGCTGTTGCATCCTGCATTGCAACTCTATCTGGTGCAAAATCTACGTAGTCTGTTCCGCGTTTAAATGCAGTTTTTGCATTTCCGTCCCAAAGGTGAGTATATAATATTTTCTCTGAAAGTGTTAAAGGTCTGCCAACTACTTTGCGTGCCGCATCTACACGGGTGCTAAAGTTTTCGTAAACCTTTTTAATCATTTCTATATCAAAAGCCATTGATGATATTGGTTTAAAAGGTAATCTATTCGTCTAATTGGTAGCGAATTTACAAAAAAAATAGGCTTATCGCTATCATCTCTATTTCATAATATTATTTAGGATAATTCTAAATAAGTAAAGTGATAGAGATAAAATCTTACGATGTTCATTTAACTATAAGAAAAGCACTTTCAGCAATAAAAATTAACGCAAGCCGGGCTTTTGCTGCAATCTTTTTGGCTTTTTTAAAACTTACGAAGTCTCTGGTAATTTGGCTAAAAGACTTCATAAGTTTTAAGCCAAAAAGTATTTACGCGTCAATCCCGTTTAGGTAACAAAAACTTGTGCTACTATTTAAGGTTGCAAAACGTAAAGCCAATGAGCTAAAGATAAATTACACCAGTTATCTTATTTAGTAGATGTTCAATAACGCACATAATTGTTCATAATTGAACATTTAAAAACCAATTATTTTATTTATTGGGTTGTTATTTAGAGTTTTAGATAAGTTTAAATGCTTGGCATTAAGTTAGTAATAAACCTTTTTTAAAGTGTGCCAAATTGGTAGCCCTTTTCTCTTAAATACCGGATGGTTTTAGGTAATGCGTATTGTAAACGATCAAATGCTTTTAAGCTGTCGTGAAATACGATGATAGAACCATTTTCAGTGTTCTTTATCACATTTTCATAACACTTTTCTAAACTCAAGTTTTCATCAAAATCGCCACTCAAAACATCCCACATTACAATTTGCAGTTGTGAGTTTTCAGCTTGCGAATTGTAAACCGAAAATTGAGAACTGAAAACTGAGTTCAGTTTCCTGATCTGGCTTTTTTTTATCCTCCCGTAAGGTGGGCGAAATAGGGTGCTTTGTGTAAGTTCTTGGCACTTTAACATGTTGGCTATATAAGTTTCATCATCCGTTTTCCATCCTTTTAGGTGGTTAAATGTATGATTTCCTATGGCATGGCCTTCACTCTTTAAACGTTCAAAAATATTTGGATATTTAATGATGTTATCGCCAATGCAGAAAAAAGTTGCCTTAATTTCGAAGCTTTTTAAAGTATTTAAAACAAAATCTGTAACATTGGGTATGGGTCCATCGTCAAAGGTTAAATAAACAATTTTTTCGTTGCGAGGCTTATTCCAAATTAAGTTAGAATAATACCATTTAAGAAAAAGGGGAGATTTAGCCAAGTACATTACCAAAAGTAATATTTAGGTTGCACTTACAAAATTTAAAAAATCAATTAATTGTTTATTTATATTATTGCGAAACAAATTATTATGAACCGTAAGCTAAGCCTAACTATTAGAAAAAACAACTACATACAAATGAAACATGTTACCCTAAATAGCTTTTTAACCAAGCTTTCTATAGTATTTACCTTAACAATTGTTGCTTTTTCGGTGCAAAATGCTGCTGCTCAAGAAGTAATTACGATACAACAAGCTGTAGAAAATACTTTAAAAAACAACTTGCAAATTAAGCAAGCTCAATTTAGTGCAGCCATAAGCGATGAGAACTTAAATCAATCTAAAAATGCTTTGTTGCCTACTTTAAATGGAAACGCAAATGTTAACAAGAACTTTGGTAGAAGTATTGATCCATCAACAAATACGTTTATTAGTCAGCAATTTACTGGTGCAAGTGGTAGCTTAAGTGCTGGTGTAGATTTGTTTCAAGGGTTTCAGAAAATGAACCAAATTAAACAAAACAGAATATTATTAGATGCTGATAAAACTAATGTAGAAAAAATCAAAAACGATTTAATTCTTCAGGTAGTAACTGCTTACATGCAAATACTTTTTAATAGAGATTTGTTAAAAGCATCTAAACAACAATTAGAAGTAGCAAAACAAACTTTAAACAGAGAGCAATCTTTATTAGATGCGGGAACTAAAACAATCGCAGATGTATCTCAAGCAAAATCACAAGTAGCAACATCTGAGTTAGATGTAACAAACGCACAGAACAATTTATCTATTTCATACTTAACCTTAAACCAATTGATGGAGATGCCTCCACAATATTCATTTGAAGTGCAAGCCCCCTTAGTTACTGAAACTTCGAACATTGGCGATAATTACGATATCGCTCAAGTTTATAATAATGCATTAAATACCTTTCCTGATGTGAAATTAGCTGCATTAAGAACAGCGGCCGCAGAAAAAGAAATAGCTATAGCAAAAGGTGCATATTCTCCAAGATTATCATTGAATGGTGGTTTAGGTTCTAATTACTCGAGTGGAAGACAAGAACTGGTATCAACTACTCCAAATGGTACAAGAGAAATAGGTAGAACTGCAACAACAAATGAATCAGTAGTTGTTCCAAACTTCACAACTATTTTTGCTAATCAAAAATTCGTTGAGCAAATTCAGGAGAACTTTAACCAATCTATTGGTATCAATTTATCTATCCCAATTTTTAATGGATATGCTGTTAGATCAAATGTTAGAAGAGCAAAATTGCAATATCAAAATACACAAGTTCAAGAGCAATTAACAAAGAACAACTTAAATAGGGTAATTTCACAAGCCGTTGTAGATTTAAAAGCAGCACAAGGAAGATATCAATCTACCACTAATGTTTTTAATGCACAAAAAGATGCTTTTTACGCGGTTGAGCAGCGTTATGAGCAGGGTTTGGTTAATTCACTAGATTTTAGCACTTCGCAAACCAATAGAAATAGAGCTGAAATTGATATGATCCAGGCTAAATATGATTTGATTTTTAGAGCGAAAGTAATCGATTATTATTTAGGCAAACAGATTACTTTTTAAGGTAGAAAGGTTGAGGGCGGAAGGCTTGAGTTTCCAAAACATTTCAACTTTACAACATTTTAACATTACAACATTTATACAAAACAACACTATAATATATTATGAAACTTAAACACATTTTAATTGGCGTAGGCGTACTAATAGTTCTTCTGGTTGGTGCAAAATTTGCCGGACTTATAGGTGGAGAAAAAACTGAAAAAGTTACGATTGAAAAAGCCGGCGATAAAAAAGTTGTAGAAACGGTAACTGCGAGTGGAAAAATACAGCCAGAAACTGAAGTAAAATTAAGTTCAGAAGTATCTGGTGAGGTTACAGAACTTTTAGTTAAAGAGGGCGATGTTGTTAAAAAAGGTCAATTGCTTTGTAAGGTTCGTCCAGATATTTTGCAATCTGGTTACGAAAGAGCAGTTGCTTCTTATAACTCTCAAAAAGCAACTGTTGCTGCATCTCAACAACAATTAATACAAAACCAAGCTAACTTTGCAAACTCAGAAGCTACTTATAAACGTAATGTAGAGCTTTACAATAAGAAGGTGATTTCTGCATCAGAATTTGATGCCGCAAAAGCTGCATATTTAACAGCAAAAGCAAATTTGGCTAGTGCAAAAGAAAATGTAACAGGTGCAAAATTTGGATTAGAGCAATCTGGTGCAAACGTAAAAGAAGCTGGTGCAAACTTAGCTCGTACCACAATTTATTCACCTGTTGATGGTGTAGTTTCTAAATTATCTATCGAATTAGGTGATCGTATTTTAGGTACATCTCAAATGGCAGGTACAGAAATTATGCGTATTTCTAATCTTACCTCAATGGAAGTTAACGTAGATGTAAATGAAAATGATATCAATAGAGTAAATGTTGGTGATAGTGCTACTATTGAGGTAGATGCCTTTGCTGATAAGAAATTTAAAGGTGTAGTTACGGAAATCGCAAGTTCATCTACAAGTGTGGGTACAGCAACAAATTCAGTAGATCAGGTAACTAATTTTTCTGTTAAAGTTCGCATTTTGGCAGATTCGTATAGCTCGGTTAAGGGTGGTGCTAAAGATTTACCCTCTCCTTTTAGACCAGGGTTATCTGCAACTGTAGATATAGAAAGCGAATCTCAAACTTCTTTATCTGTTCCTATTCAAGCTGTTTTTACAGGAGATGGAGAGAAATCTACAGATCCTATGGCTAATGCTGGTAATGACCAAAACCAAGACAAACAAAAAGCAAAACTGAATGACAAAAAAGTAAAACAATATGTTTATTTATTTGATGATAAAGCATTTACTGTTAAAAAAGTTGAGGTAACAACAGGTATTCAAGATGATCAATATATCATCGTAAAATCTGGTTTAAAAGCTGGTCAGAAAATAGTAAGCGGGCCTTACTCTGCAATTCAGAACAAGTTAAAAGACGGTATGAAGGTAGAAGAAACCACTAAAGAAAATCTATTTAGTGCCGATAAGAAAAAGTAATTTCCCAAAACTCGATAATTAAATTTTTTTAATGCAATTTTGAAAGGTTTAAAGTAAAGCTAAAATGGCTTTATTTTAAACCTTTTGATTTTATAGATAGTTTTATTTAAAACTATCATTAACTAAAATTTATGATACCAAAAATTGCAATGATTGGTGGCGGTAGTTGGGCCACTGCAATTATAAAAATGTTAGCAGATAATTTAGCCGAAAAAGAAATTTTTTGGTGGATGAGGAATGAGGAGGCAATTGATCATATCAAATCTTTTAAGCATAACCCTAATTATTTAAGTTCTGTAGAAATAAAAGTTCCTGCTAAGCATATCTCTTCAAATATTAAAGAAATAGTTAGACAAGCAAATTTTATCATATTAAATGTACCTGCTGCTTTTTTAAAAGATACCTTAAAAGACATTGATGCTGATGATTTTAAAGGGAAGAAAATTATCTCAGCCATTAAAGGAATTGTGCCCGAAGAAAATTTAATTATTGGTGAATATATTAATCAGAAATTTAACATTCCGCTGAGCGATATTTTAGTAATAAGTGGTCCTTGCCATGCAGAAGAAGTTGCTTTAGAAAAGCTATCTTATTTAACTATAGCTTGTATGGATGTAAGTTTGGCTACAAATTTTGCCAGCTTTTTAGCTACAAGATATATCAAAACAAATGTTTCTGATGATATTTTCGGTACTGAATATGCTGCAGTTTTAAAAAATATTTATGCGGTTGCAAGCGGCATTTGTCACGGTGTGGGCTATGGCGATAATTTTCAGGCGGTGCTAATTTCTAATGCCATTAGGGAGATTAAAAACTTTGTAGATGCTGTACACCCAATTGATAGAGACATTAATGAATCGGCTTATTTAGGCGATTTAATGGTTACCGCTTATTCTCAATTTAGTCGTAACCGAACTTTTGGTAATATGATAGGTAAGGGTTATACTGTAAAATCTGCTCAGTTGGAGATGAACATGATTGCAGAAGGTTATTTCGCGGTAAATTGCATGAATTTCATTAATCAGAAATACAATGTAGACATGCCTATTAGTAAAGCTGTTTATAATATTTTATACAAAGGTGCTTCTCCAATTTCAGAAATGAAGATGCTAACAGAAAAGTTGAATTAGAATGCCCGTTTTTACCACAGAAACAAATAGTCTACATTATTACGAATATGGAACTGGGTCACAGCTATTGTTAGCCTTTCATGGCTTCGGAATGCGTGGTACGCAGTTTAAAATTTTTGAGCAATCTTTAGGCGAAAAGTATAAAATCATAAGTTTTGATTTGTTTTTTCACGGCGAAACAAAGTTGATTGATGATAGCGTATTAAACGTACGAAAAGGACTTCAATCTAAAATTTTTGCTCAACAGATTAATGATTTTCTAAATTCCAATTATCCAAAAGTAGATAAAGTTTCTTTACTCTCTTATAGTATTGGAACAAGAATGGCGCTTTGTTTAATAGAAAACATTCCACACAGAATAGAAAATGCTTATTTAATTGCTCCTGATGGCATTGAGCCAAACAAGTTGCTAAAATTAGGTGGAACTAATGTAATAGTAAATAGGTTATTTCATAAATTAGTTTATAGCCCTAAAACAGTTCATTTTTTACTTAATACTTTATTGAAACTAAAATATATTGATGAATCTTTACATCGTATTTTAAAAGCAGAATTTGGTACGGTTGAAACAAGGTTAGCTTGTTACAACACCATTACTTATTATGCCCAGCTGTATTTCGACAAGAAAAAGATTGCTGACTATATTAATGAGCATCAATTGAACATCCATTTTTATTTTGGTAAAAAAGATAAGTTGTTTCCAAGTTCGATAGGGGAGCGCTTTGGTAAGCTTTTAAAGCAGCCCAACTTGCATGTTTTTGATGAAGGCCATGAGTTAGTTAATGCTGAAATGAGTACATATTTGGCCAAACAGCTTCGTCATTAAAATAGCTGAATATTAGGCTATTGTTATTAAAAATTGCCATCATTTACTGCAATTGCCTCCTAAACCCGACTGAAACGAAAATACTTTTTGTGCTGTCTTGCTGAGCTTGTCGAAGCATTTTTGCCACTAATTATCCTTCGACAGGCTCAGGATGACAGGAGTGTACAATGCTTGCCTACCACAAAAAGATTGCAGTGAAAGGCGGGACTGTATAGACTAATTGATTACTGTAATTGCTTTTCTATCAGATTTTAAAACAATATTTTAAGCGTATTTGTTGTTAATAAAAATCTAATATTATGAAAACGAAGAAAATTTTAATAGGCGGTTTAGCTGCCATGGCAATGGTTGCCTCAGTATCATTTACTGCTGCCGCTCAAGAGAAAAAAACTGAAGCAGGTAAAGTAATTCAGAAAACTGGAAAAACAGTAGAAAAAGGAGCAAAAAGCGTTGGCAACAAAACCGCTGAAGTTGCGGTAAAAGGTGGAGCAAAAGTAGCAGACCAAACTTTTAAAGGCAAAATGGCTCCAGATGGCTCAAACGTTTATATTGATGGTAAAAACAATAAATATTACGTAAACAGCAAAGGCGCAAAAGTTTATTTAAAAGCTAGCCAAATTAGAACTAGACCAAATAACTAGTTTTCAGTTTGCAGTTGATCATGCTGAACTGTAAAGCGATATAAAATAGGAAAGTCCCATAGTGATATGGGACTTTCCTATTTTATAATTGAGAACGGCTAACTAAGAACGACGTCTTCTTTCGCCACTTCCGCCATCGCGTCTACCGCTTCCGCCAGTGTTGCCTCCTTTATCATCACGTGTGCGACCAGAGAAATCTCTGAAACCACCACCGCTGTTTCCGCTGCCGCTACCTTCACGTCTGCCGCTACCGCCACCGCTGCTTCTTCTATCTCCACCACCACTTCTTCTCTCGCCACCGCCGTAACCACCGCCTCCGCTTCTTCTTTCGCCGCCAAAGCCACCACGTCTTTCTCCACCGCCTCTGCGTTCGCCACCATCACCACGGCCACCAACTGGTGCATCACCGCTTTTTTCAATTCTTACGTCTCTGCCGTTAAATTTAACATCTTTAAAGTTGGTAAATAAAGCATCAACAGTATCGTTTTCTACTTCAATAAAAGAGAAAACACCTTTTAGATCTATTTTACCAACAGATTTACCGCTAATTTTGCCGTTATTACAAACAAAACCTAATAAATCACCTCTGGTAAATTCATCAACCGAACCTACGTTAATAAATAAACGAGTGTAATTGCTGTTGTCAAAGTTTCTAGCACCACGTTCTCCACGTTCGCCACGTTCACCTCTTTCACTGCGATCGTCAGCACTTACGTTTAAATCTGGTGCTTTAGAATAGTAATCTAAGAAACGGTTAAACTCTAATGAAGCAAACTTTTTAATAATATCTTCTTTGCTTAATTCAGCAAACTCATCCATAATACGTGGTATGTACTGATCAATTTGATCGTTATTTACCTCTACATTGTGAACTTTATGAATTAATGAGAACAATTGTTTTTCGCAAACATCAAAACCTGTAGGTAATTCTGCTTTTGTAAATTGTTTACCAATAATTCTTTCAATTTGGCGGATTTTGCCAGTTTCTTTAGCATTGATGATACAGATAGATATACCAGTTTTACCAGCTCTACCAGTACGGCCAGAACGGTGGGTATAACTTTCAATTTCATCAGGTAAAGAATAATTAATTACGTGAGTTACATTGTTTACATCGATACCACGAGCAGCAACATCTGTAGCAATTAACAATTGCATGTTACGATCGCGGAAACGTTGCATTACCTTATCACGTTGTTGTTGAGATAAATCTCCGTGTAATGAATCTGCGTTGTAACCATCTTTAATTAAATGCTCAGCAACGTCTTGTGTATCCATTTTGGTTTTACAGAAAACTACTGCAAAAATCTCAGGATTAAAATCTACAATACGTTTTAAGGCAGCATATTTATCACGAGCTTTAACAATATAATATTCGTGCTCAATGTTTACGTTACCTGTATTTTTTGTGCCCATGGTTAATTCTACAGGATTTTCCATGTAGTTTTTAGCAATGCGACGAACCTCTGGAGGCATAGTTGCAGAGAATAACCAGGTTTTTTTATCGTCTGGGGTAGTCGATAAAATGTCGTTAATGTCTTCTTGGAAGCCCATGTTTAACATTTCATCTGCCTCATCCAATACTACATATTTAACGCTAGAAAAATCGATGGCTTTACGGCCAATAATATCTAACATACGGCCGGGCGTGGCCACTACAATTTGTACGCCATTGCGTATTTCGCGTAGTTGTTGCATAATGTTAGCGCCACCGTAAACGGCAACCACGTGTGCATTCTGCGTGTTTTTAGAGAAATTCTTGATGTCGTTTGTAATCTGTAGACAAAGCTCACGCGTAGGGCACAAAATTAGTGCTTGCGGTTTATTGCTTTTAAAGTCTATTAATTCTAACAGCGGCAAACCAAATGCGGCTGTTTTTCCTGTTCCTGTTTGGGCCAAACCAACAAAGTCGTTACTACCTTCTAACAGTACAGGAATAGATTGCTCCTGAATAGGCGTAGGATTTTCAAATCCTAGCTCTTTTACGGCATTAACAACGTCATCACTTATCCCCAATTTACTAAATGGGTTTATCATTATAACATTTTTTAATTAAGCCGCAAAGGTACTGTTAATAATCGGTATTTCACAGTGTGATATTTAAATTGTTGAGGGCTTAATAAATTGGAAATTAACTAATTAGCTGTCGGTTTGTTGTTTCTTTAGGTTGTAATTGCTTTTTGAAGCGCAATTTCTCTGCATCTAGCCTCCGAAAGTCCCGCTTTCGCTTCAATCTTTTTGTTTTCTTTTTCCGCCATTTCTGAGGCATGTGAGAAATTTGTAGTGTAGTAGCTTTTAACTTTCAGATTTCTCAGTCGTTCCTCCTTCGAAAAGACGCTACAAAAAGTATTTTCGCTCAATCGGGGCTAATCAACAAAGGTTCTCTACCATTTTGTTGCTTTGCTTAGCAGGGTTCAGTAATTTGGCTTTAAACTCTGTCAATCTTACTGGTATGATTTTCATTAAGATTGACAATTAGAACAGGTTGATTTATAAAAAATAATGGTGAAGTTAAAAGCAAATTGTGATTGAGGTAGGCAAAGTGGGAATTTTAAGGATAAATGATAAAAAAGTAAACCCACGCAATTAAAAAAACTTGCATTGGCAACCTAAACCACAAATATTTGGGACCGGGGCCTTCGTTATTGGCTTTTTGATAATCTATATGTTCTATAGCTGCTTTAATATTTCCGTGGCTCATGATAATTAAAAAGAAAATTAATAACAAAGCAGTTAATTGTATGCAGGCAGGAATAAGTAAGCCAATTGCGAATACAATTTCTAATACACCTGTGAGGTAAACTACAGTTTTCTTAAACGGAACAAAGTTAGGTACCATCATGGTCATACCTTTGGTGTAAACAAAATGGCCAATTGCTGTAAACAAAAGCATAACTGCCATGGCAATTCGTCCGGATAAGAAGTGTAAATAATCACCATGCACCAATCGAGTTGCAAATAAACTGATGATAAAAACGGTAATTAATACGAACAGTGGTTTCATCTTTTAAAATTAATAGCTATACACCCCTCAAAATCTTTTCCATCTTTTTCCCTTTGGCCAATTCATCAACTAATTTGTCCAAATACCTTACTTTCTTAGTTAGTGGATATTCAATTTCTTCAATTCGGTAACCACAAATTAAACCTGTAATTAAATTTGCATTTGGGTGTAAATCGGCTTGCTCAAAGAAGTCCTTAAAAGTTATTTTTTCGTTAATGAATTTTGCCAATTGCTCTTCGCTAAAGCCAGTTAACCATTTAATGACTTCGTGCAACTCTTCAACAGTTCTTCCTTTTTTTTCTACTTTGGCAACGTAATGAGGATACACAGAAGTAAAAGTCATTTTGGCTATTTTTTCATTGTGTTCTGGTGTTACATTCATAAAATTCTCTCTAATTTTCCTTTTCTTTTTACGATGTTTTTATAGTCCCATTGTATGGTTTTTGATTTTAGTAGCCAGCGTTTTACTGCTTTTAAATCTAATTCAGCTATTTCATTATAAAAAATCGAAGCATCTTTAAATTTTGCTCCCTTAACATTTAAACCATCTTCTTCAAAATCAGCACCGCTCCAAAACATTAATCTTATTCCTTTTTTCTCCTTACTGTAGCCAACAATTGGGTTGCCATTTAAAAACCAAACCGGATGCGAATGCCAGATTTTACTTTCGACTTTGGTTAATTCCGTATCTATTGTACTGGCCAACAAGTCACAAATAGCTTTATCTTCTTGTGTTTGTTTGTTGTTGTAGGATTGGATTTCATCAATCATATTTTGCAGATTTTAAAATTATTAAAACCATAATTTAAAATTTCGTACAGTCTGAAAGTTAACGTGCTAAAACTTATTTAAAAATTGATTTATTCGTCTTTTGTTCTCCTGTTGTAACAATGAAGGATATAAATTCATAAGTACATTTACTAGCATCATCATGCTGCCCGAAATAAATTTAAGGTTATAAAATGAAACTATGGCAAAACAAGTTACAAAAATAAATGCTACCAAATGATCAATTTCGGATCTAGTCATCTCCTCTCTTAGTTCAACTAAATCTGCCTTTTCAATTCTCCTTTCAATTTTAAGTTTTTGATTAAAAAATTTAAAGAAGGTATTTTTAACAATCCATTTAAACAGACCTAAGCCAATAAATTTATTGAGCTTTTCATTTTTAATAAAATTAAGATTGTTTAATTTATTATCATAAAATTCTGTTTTTCGTAAAAATGCATTCACTAGCATCCCTACAATCCAGGATATAAATGCGATTGAAATGGCGAATGAAAGGTGTTTAAAAATCATTTCTTTAAATTATAATATTGCTTAAACTCTTAACCCAAACCTACCAACATATGCGTTAAAATCGGTTCGCACTTTTCTTTACAGCAATCGTAAAATTCTTTGTGTTTCCAGGTTACAGATTTTGGCGACAAGCCCCACCAGAATTCAGATAGAGCTAAAGGTTTAAGTTGATGAAGAAAAGCGTATTGCAATAATTTTGGTCCTGCGCACTCACCTGCACCAGCCGGGGGGTTTTTGTAACCAGCTTTCTTAAAAAGTTCAATTAAACTCTTCTGCTCGCCAGCTTGATTTAAAAAATGGTATTGATCAAATATTTTGTTTTGTAGAAAGATAGAATGATTTTTTCGTTTGGTTTTTAAAGCTGAGATTTTTTGTTGATTTGCTTTCTCGTCTTCTTTAATCAGGTCATCAATTTCAGTATTCATTACAGTTAATTCTCGCATACCAACGTTGAGAAAACTATTTGCAGTTAACAAATCAAATATTGGCGGTACAAATTTATCATGCTGGTTGCTACCTGCTAGTTTACCAGAAAATGCAGCTAAGTACCCGATTTCATTTGCTTTATTCTGCACTACCAATACACCAAACATTTTGCCAATAATTGTTCCTTCACCTAAACCCTTTAAACCAAAATTATGTTGCCATTCTTTTTGGGTTAAAATATGATTTTGCAATTCTTCGGCAGCCAAAACACAAAGTGGGTGTGGGTTATTGTTTTTTGTTAGTGAAAATTGATTAGGAAGTTGTTTTAAATCAATGTCTTGATCAAATTTCGTAAAATGTGAGGATATAGCTTTTAAATTCAAAATGTATAAATTAAACCCTCAAACAACCTCTAAATGCTCTACCTCCATAGTATGATTCTGCACCGTTATGATAGGTAAACACTTTGCCGAAACGGTAATCGCAAAACAATGCACCGCCTAATTTTCTAACTTCATCAGGTGTTTTTATCCAACTTGATGTTTTAGTATCGAAATGATCCAATTGTTGCAAACGCCTATATTGCTCTTCATCTAGCAACTCAATACCCATTTCTGAAGCCATATTGACCACACTATTTTTAGGTTTATGCTCTTTTCTAGCAGCTAAAGCTTCATGATCATAACATAAACTTCTACGCCCTTTCGGACTTTCTATAGCACAATCAGCAAAAATAAATGTTCCATTTTGTTCCTCAAAATCAATTACATCAGGCTCTCCTCCAGTTTCTTCCATCGTATCAATTATCCAAAGCTTTTCTGGATTTGCAACTAATTTAGCTTGGATATCTTCCCAAACTAGGCCAACATGCCGGTTCATATTTTTTTCGAAACGAGCTTTTAATGTTGCCAACAATTGTTCACTTTGATCTGGAGAAAGCATATTTTTCATATGTGGAAAGTAATTTTTTTTACCTCAATCTATCAGCAGAACGGATGAGTTTTTCGTCATGATTAATGCCTCTTAAAGCTAATATGCAGAAGAAAATAGCAATTGCAGGAGCAAACATGCCGACATTATAATTGGCTACTTCTAAGCCGCCAGGTATTTTTTTAGCATAAATACTGCACCAAAATGATAAACCAATAATTAACGCTACGTTAGCCATAATCACTCTTTTTTGAGCGGTTCGATTTTTAAAATTGAAAATATTAGCAAAACTCATCAACGCTACTGCTATTGTGGCAATCATTAATGGTAAATATGCTTCAAGTTGTTTAAAATCGTTACCAGCTTTTTGGTATAAACCTGTTGCCAAAACTTGATATTCTTCACTTCCCACAGTTGTGGTAACCATTGGAAAAATTAATAAGCTGCTTACCGTAATTGCGGCTAATAAAAGCCATATTGTTTGTATTCTTTGTATCATAACTAAATATTTTAAGCAAACTTAATAAAAGATTTAAGGAGTTGTAAAATTGGACGATCGAAATTTGAAATGTTACATCAATCTCATACTTAAACTTGTCAACATTCAAACATTCTAAGTAGTTTTGTAAAATTGAAGAAGCAGAGATATTTTATAGAACTTAGTTATAACGGCACCAATTTTCATGGCTGGCAAACACAGCCTAACGGGATAACCGTGCAGGAGTGTTTAGATAAAGCTTTAACTACTTATTTTAGGCAAGATATTATTACACTTGGCTGTGGCAGAACAGATGCAGGTGTGCATGCTACGCAGTTTTTTGCACACTTTGATGTTTTGATTTTGCCAGTAGAAGACGTTGTAAATGCTTTAACTGGTATTAACTCTTTGTTGCCTTATGAAATAGCTGTTAAAAGAATTTTTACTGTAAAAGAAGATGCTCATGCCCGTTTTGATGCAACTTCTCGTGCCTACAATTACCATATTCATTTTGCAAAAGATCCTTTTAAGTTAGATCGATCTTGGTTGTATAAAGGTAATTTGGATGTGAGAAAGATGAATGAAGCAGCTCAAATTTTACTGGGTTTTACAGATTTTTCTTGTTTCAGTAAATCTAAAACACAAACTTTTACCAATAATTGTAATATAACCGAAGCAAGGTTTGATGAAATTGATGGAGCTTTGATTTTTACCATTAAAGCTGATCGTTTTTTGCGCAACATGGTAAGAGCAATTGTTGGCACCATGGTTTTGGTGGGTAAAGGAGATTTGGAGATAGCTGATGTAGCTCAAATTATAGAAAGTAAAAACAGAAGTAAAGCAGGTCAATCTGTTCCGGCTTGTGGTTTGTATTTGGTAGGTGTAGAGTATCCTTATTTTAATGACTGAAGGATAAAATGATTGAAGGATTGAATGAAAAGATTAAATGAATGAATTTGAAAGACTGGAGGGAGTGTTTTTTTACATTGCAAAATATTCAATCATTCAAAATTTATTAATTCAAAATTAAAATATACATGTCTAAAATAACTGGTGATGCATTTAACGTTGGTTTACTCAAAAGGGTTTTTGAGTACGTAAAACCATACCGTAAAATTTTTGCATGGTCGGTGGTTTTAACTTTACTATTGGCCATTATTGCACCAGTTAGACCATTTTTAATTGGCTATACATTAGATGAGTTTATCTTAAAAGGTGATTATAGCGGTTTGGTAAAAATGACGATCCTAATGGTGTTATTGCTGGTGTTACAAACACTTTTTCAATACAGCCATACCCTGTTAACCAATATTTTAGGGCAAAGTGCCATTAAAGATTTACGCGTTAATGTTTTTAACCATATTACTAAACTAAGGTTAAAATATTTCGATCAAACCCCTATCGGTCAATTAATTACCAGAACAGTATCTGATTTAGAAACCATTGCCGATATATTTTCTGAAGGTTTAATAGCTATGATTGGCGATTTGCTGCAAGTAATTGTGATTATTGCATTTATGCTTTACGTAGATGTAGAACTTACCATTGTTGTTTTACTTCCCATACCACTTTTAATCGTAGCAACAAGAATTTTTCAAAAGGCAATCAAAAAAGCCTTTCAAGAGATTAGAACAGAAGTATCTAACCTTAACACTTACCTGCAAGAACACATTAGCGGCATTTCTATCATCCAATATTTTGCCAGAGAGGATCAAGAGTACAAAAAATTTATTAAAATTAATTCACGCTATCGCGATGCCAACATCCGCTCAAATTGGTATTATTCTATCTTTTTCCCAGTTGTAGAGATGATTTCGGCAACTTCATTAGGTTTGTTGATTTGGTATGGTGCCAATAGTATTTTAAAAAATCCGCTAGAAGTTAAGCCAGGCGTAATTACTACCTTCATTATGTGTATTAACATGTTATTTAGGCCAATTAGAGAGCTGGCGGATAAGTTTAATACCTTACAAATGGGCATGGTAGGTGCCGAACGTGTGTTTAAAGTATTAGATACAAAGGAGACTACAACGAATAATGGCACATACGCACCTCAGCAAATGCAAGGCGCAATAATTTTTGATAAAGTTTGGTTTAGCTATAACCAAGATGAAATTATTGAAGATGAGAATTATGTGTTAAAAGATATTTCTTTTGAAGTTAAAGCCGGACAAACCATTGCTTTGGTTGGCGCTACCGGTGCCGGAAAATCCTCTACCATCAATATTTTAAATCGTTTTTACGAAATACAAAAAGGAAATATAAAAGTTGATGGTGTTGATATTAAGGAGTATGAATTGAGCTGTTTGCGAAGTAATATTGCAACTGTGCTACAAGATGTTTTCCTATTTTCTGACACGATTTTTAATAACATTACCCTAAATAATCCCAAAATTGGTTTCGATGAAGTGGTTGATGCTGCCAAAAAAGTTGGCGCTCATGATTTTATCGAACGCTTGCCAGGCGGCTATCATTATAACGTAATGGAACGTGGTGCTACGCTTTCAGCTGGTCAGGCGCAATTAATTTCTTTTATCAGAGCTTTGGTTTATCAGCCTTCTATTTTGGTGTTGGATGAGGCTACTTCATCGGTTGATACCGAAACGGAGATGTTGATACAAACTGCCATCGATAAATTAATGCAGGGCAGAACTTCAATTGTAATTGCCCACCGTTTATCAACCATCCAAAAGGCAGATTTAATCATTGTATTAGATAAAGGTGAAATTAAAGAGAAGGGAACTCATCAAGCTCTGCTTAAGTTAAATGGCTATTATAAAAAATTGTACGATTTGCAATTTTCATCTGTCGGGATAGCTAAAAATTCATAATAATTACTATGTTTGGTTAATCAACCAAACCATTTCTTGAAAAACCATGTAAACATTGAAGATGAAAGTGTTCTTTTTGCCCTATTAAAGCAAGGAGATGAAACTGCATTCGAAAAAATTTACAAGCGCTATTGGGCAGAATTATATAATGCTGCTTACAAAAGATTGCCAGAAAAAGAGAGGTGTCAGGATATTATCCAAAACGTGTTTACGGATTTGTGGACGAGAAGAAACGAGACGGATATTGAAAATCCGTCAGCTTATTTACATACTGCGGTTCGATTTCAGGTTCTTAAACACATTAGCAGGGGTTCTAAAAATAGTTTTATCGCCACAAATTTCGAAACAGAGTTGATTTCGCCTTTGGCAAGTGATGATTGCATTTTAGAAAAAGAGGCAAAAACATTAATTGAACTTTATATTTCGGCTTTGCCAGAAAAACGCAGAAATATTTTTGTAATGCATTATTACGAAGGACTAAGCACGGCGAATATTGCTGTAAAACTAAACGTATCAAAAAAAACTGTTCAGAACCAATTAACAACCGCTTCGCATGGCTTAAGGTTTAAGCTTACACACATGTTTCTGTATGTAGTAATCCTTCTTTCTCTAATCTTTAGCTCCTAGCTTAACAAATCAATTTTTTTAACTTCCTTTTGGGATTTCTTTTAGCTTTTGGTACATGTATTAAAAGGCAAAAGAAATGAGTTCCTATAAAAGTAAAAAAGACCTTCATCAAATTATCGAAAACTATGTTTCTGGTAAGGCAACTGCCGAAGAAATAAAGTTTATAGAAACTTATTATCAACAATTAGATAAAGAGAATGAAGTTTTAGCTGATTTAAGTGAAGTTGATCTAAAAAGTTTTGCTGAAGAAAATTTCATCGCCATTAAACAACAAATTAGTGCCGATAAAGCCGTTAAGAAAAAGTTTCCAATTTACCGCTTTGCAGCAGCTGCAATTCTTTTATTGGCATTTGGCTTGGGTATATTCTTATCAACAAATGAAAAACGGCCAGCTATTTTACAATCGAAAGTAAAAAATAAAATCGATGTTTTGCCAGGTGTAGATAAAGCTATTTTAACCTTGGCTGATGGTTCTAAAATTATATTAGATCAACTTGATAAAGGCGAAATTAGTAAAAGCAATGGGGTAACAATTTCTAAAACTTCAGACGGACAAATCATATATACTGTAAACCCTTCATTATCAAATACTTCTAAAGCACTATCCTACAACAAAATAGAAACGCCAAAAGGCGGGCAATATCAAGTGATTTTACCAGATGGAACAAAAGTTTGGTTAAACGCAGCTTCTTCTCTAAAATATCCTTCTCTCTTTGCAGCCAACGAGCGGAAAGTTGAATTAACAGGTGAAGCTTATTTCGAAGTTGCAAAACAAAAAAGCCATCCTTTTAGGGTTATTAGTAAAAACCAAACTGTAGAAGTTTTAGGAACACATTTTAATATCAATGCTTATGGAGATGATAAAGCAATTAAAACTACTTTATTAGAGGGAAGTGTTAAGGTTAGCAATCCGCTTTTTTCAAAAACACTCAGGCCAAATGAACAAGCTTATATCAATAATTATGGTTTAGGTGCTATAGCTATTTTACCAGCAGATGCTGATGATGAAACTGCTTGGAAAAACGGCGAATTTAGATTTAACAACGCTAGTTTGAAAGCTGTTTTGTACCAGTTAGATAGATGGTACGATCTTAAAATTGATTACAATAATATTCCTGCAAAGCGATATAATGGAATAGTATCTCGTAAAGCTAAACTTTCTGAGGTTTTAAACATGCTCGAATTAACAGGAAATATCTCTTTCGAAATAATGGAAGGAAGACATTTAAAAGTTTACAATAAAAATTAAATACTTATGAAGAACAATTATTAACCAAACCCTGCCTTTTGGCAAAACTCACAAATCAATCATTACCTAAACAAACAAAAATGTATGAAATTTTACATTAAGCCTAGTGAAACACAGACTTGCCAGTCTGCAGGTTTTACTACAAATCCAATTACCAAAAAATTAACAAAAGCTATGAAACTTGTTGTGATTTTTTTAACAGCTTTTTGCTTGCAAGTGAGTGCTGCTGCATTTTCGCAAAAAGTGAGCATTAGCAAAAAGAATATGCCACTTGAGCAAGTTCTAAAAGAAATTAAACGCCAAACTGGCTACTTTTTCTTGTACGATTTAGATTTAATTCAGCAAAAATCTAAGCCTGTATCTATTAACGTAAAAAATGCGGATGTTAAAGAGGTGCTGGCAACCGTTTTAAAATCGCAACCTTTTAGCTACGAGATTAAGGAAAACACCATTTTAATAATGCCTACAAAAGATGTTGCTGTTTTAGCAATTGATGTGAGAGGTAAAGTTGTTGATGAAGGTGGGGTTCCACTTCCGGGTGCTTCTGTAAGAGTAAAAGGACAAACTGCTGCCGTTATTACTGATACTGATGGTAATTTTGTTTTGCCTAATGTAAGTGAAAACGCTATGATTGTAATTTCTTACATCGGTTTTACTGATGTAGAAGTTGCTGCAAAATTGCAGATTGGAACTATTCGCTTGAATTCTGCTTCAAATGCTTTAAGCGATGTAATTATTACTGGTTACACCAATTATAAGAAAAACCAATCGGCCAATGCAAGCACATTAGTTGCTGCAGATAAAATTAATACTGTGCCGGGTTTAACTTTAGACCAGATTTTACAAGGTCGTGTACCTGGTATGAGCGTTATTTCTAGCTCAGGTCAGCCAGGTCAAAGCGCTTCGGTAGTTATTAGAGGTATAGGAAGTGTAAATGGAACTTCATCACCATTGTATATTTTAGATGGAGTGCCTATAGAAGCTGGTTTTTTTCAAACAATTAACCCCGAAGATATTGAGAATGCGACTGTTTTAAAAGATGCATCTGCTAAAGCATTATACGGGTCTAGAGGTTCAAATGGTGTGGTGGTTTTAACTACAAAAAAAGGGAAAGCAGGTAAATTGGCTGTTGATTATGCTTCACAGTATGGTTTTTCTAATTTAAGTAGACCAAATTTCGAGATGATGAATGCTGCACAGCGTTTACAATTTGAAGAGGAAATAGGAGCTTCATTTGGTAGAAATATTGGCCCAGGATGGACGTACTCTCCAAAAAACCCTACTTATGCAGCTGGTACAACTGCAACACGTGCTCGTGCCGATTTTATTATTGATAGTTTAAGAAACAGCAATACAGATTGGAGAGATATTTTCTTCCAAACAGGTCAATTCCAAGAGCAACAAGTTGCCGTAAGTGGTGGAAGTGAAAAATTGCGCTTCTATAATTCATTAAATTATTATCAACAAGAAGGTGTAGCTAAACGTACTGGTTTAGATCGCTATGCGCTAAGAAGTAACCTTGATTTTAACGATGGCAAATTTAGTGGTGCAGTTAATCTTTCGATAGGTTATTCTCAATCTAGCTTTACCGAGGGCGAAGGTGGTACAGGTGCTGGAACTGCAATGGCATCAGTATATTATGCTTTGCCTTATGAAAAACCATATGCTTCTGATGGCACTTTGGTTCATCCAGGTAATAGGTCTTCTTACTTTATATTAGATCAGCGAGAAGGAACACAAGGTTTAGAGCGTTTGCTAAATTCATCTGATAAAACGGAACAGTTAAAGTCTATTATCAGTACTTCATTTGCTTATCAAATTTTACCAGAATTAAAAATTACAACTAGAGCAGGTATCGATTACAGAAACTCAACAGATCAGGTTTTCATCAATCCAGATTCTTATTATGGATCTCGAAGTGTTGCTAATACTTTAGGTGGTAGAGGTCGTTTTACCGAAGGAAGTAGAAGAAACTTTAATTTAATTTCAACTTCGGGTCTAACTTTTGCAAAAACCTTAAATACAAAACATGATTTTGAGGTTTCTGCATTTTATGAATATGTGTATAATAACTTCAATTCTTTTGGCTTTAGCGCTTATGGTATTGATGGTCGTTTACCAGAAACTCCGGCAGGTGCAACAAATGGCAGTGCAACATTTTTACCTTCGGTTTCTGGTGGTAAAACCAGAAGCGCTTTGGCATCAATAATGGGTATTGCTCGTTATACTTTTGATGAGAAATATACCTTAACCGGAAGTTATCGTTACGATGGATCAAGTAAAGTTGCACCAGCAAATAGATGGCATGGCTTTTACTCGGTAGGTGCAAACTGGAATGCAAAAGCTGAAGATTTTCTAAAAAATGTTGCTTTAATTTCAGATCTACGTATTAGAGCAAGTTATGGTACAACAGCAAGTCAGTTTAGTGGCGATTTCTTATACCTGCCAACTTATTCGGTTAGTACAAGTTATGGCGGTGTAGCGGGTATCAGGCCAGTTTTAGCAGGCAATCCTAATTTTGATTGGGAATATGTTGATGAATTTAACGTTGGCTTTGATTTAGGAATGTTTAGAGGTAATAGACTAAGAGTTAGTGCCGATTATTATAACAAAATCACTAATAACATGTTTATCGATCAACCACCTTCAATTACTTCGGGTTATTCTACTTTACAATTAAGTACAGGTAAAATGAGAAACCGAGGAGTTGAGTTTGATGTTAGCGGTGATGTAATTAAAGCTAGAGATTTTGTATGGACAATTGGTGTAAATGCCGGCTACAATAAAAACAAAGTGTTAAAAGTAACAGATGTAACCGATTCATATCCTGATGGCGACACACGTATTTTAAAAGTTGGTTTACCGTACGGAACTTATTTCGCACCAGACTGGGCTGGCGTAAATCCGCAGACTGGTGAGGCTCAGTATTACAATTTGGATGGCACAATTACCACTGCTTACAACGTTAATACACAAAGCACAACGAATTCTGGTAGTTTATATCCAACATTTACTGGCGGCTTTAATACCTCATTAAGTTACAAAGGTTTTACAGCTTCGGCGTTATTCTCATTCGTATCTAATGTAATGAGATGGAATAATGAAGATTTTTATAACGAAAATCAGCGCTATGCAACCAGTAACCAAACGGTAAGAATGTTAGAAGACAGATGGAAACAACCAGGTGATAATGCAATTTTGCAAAGATTTGATATTCCAAGAAACTTTACTTCTAAAGACATTCAGGATGCATCATTCTTAAGATTAAGAAACGTAAACTTAGGATACGCAATACCTAAATCAATTTTAGAAAAAACCAAGTTTGTAAAAGGAGTTAGGGTTTTTGTACAAGGACAAAACTTGTTTACTTGGACAAGCTGGAGAGGTTTAGATCCTGAGAACAATTCAGTTTCCGGTCGTTTCCAATATCCGAACACCAGAACATACACTGCAGGTTTAAATGTTAACTTTTAATACATACAACAATGATTAATAAGATATATAAAAAATACATCCTTGTATTTACTTTGTTGGTAATCACAGCATCCTCATGTAGTAAGCTAGATTTAAGCCCAACAGATTCAATAGATCCAACAAAAGCTTTTCGTAATGCTAGCGATATCAATTTAGGTTTAATTGGTGTTTATGCATTAGTAGACAATTCAATGGGAACTTTAAGCTCTACAGTTTCAGATGAAAACACTTTTCCAACAGAAAACACTGTTGGTAACAGCGATGCTTTCAGGTGGCTGTATAATGCAGGTAGCGGCTCAGTTACCTCATTTTATAACAACAACTATATTGCTATTGATAGAACAAACAGAGTTTTAGAAGCTATTAATAATTTAACTTTTACTGGTGCTGATGTTGCATTGGCTGCAAGATATAAAGGCGAATTATTGGCATTGAGAGCATATTTGCATTTCGAATTATTGAGAGCTTATGCATCATCATATCAGGCAGGCGCAATGGGTGTGCCTTATATGGAAACCTCAGTAATTAGCTATCCGGCTAGAGATAATTTTGAAACTGTAATTGCAAAAGCAAAAAATGATTTGTTAACAGCAAAAGGTTTATTACCAACAACTTTTACAGATAAAACCAGAATTACTAAAAATGCGGTTTCGGCCATTCAAGCTCGTGTTGCATTGTACGAGAAAAACTGGGCAGAAGCAATTACTTATTCAACAGAAGTGATAGCAGCTTTGCCTTTAGCTACAAAAGCTCAGTTTCCGGGTATTTGGACAGATGCAAATGATAACGAGGTTGTTTGGAAATTGAAACGTGTAGGTACAACCGATTCTAGAGTTGGCGATTTCTATTTCAGACAAACCGGAGGTATTGTGCTTTATGCGCCATCATTTAAATTGATTGGCACTTTTGATCAGGCAAATGATTTGCGTTTCCCTGCATACATCAAGTTTGATGCAACTCGTACTGGTATTAAATCTCAATATTTAGTTAACAAATATATTGGAGGAACAGCTAGCGCACCTGGATTAACAGATATCAAAATGTTTAGAACAGGAGAAATGTATTTAATTAGAGCAGAAGCTAGAGCAGAATCAACAGGTGATGCCGCAAGCGATATCAATACCTTACGTGCAATAAGAATTAACAATTATGTAAACTCAACTTTTGCAGATAAACAAGCGCTAATTGATGCTGTTTATGCAGAGCGATTTAAAGAACTGGCTTTCGAAGGCCATCGCTTTTTCGATTTAAAAAGAAGAAACTTGAGTGTACAAAGACCAGCAGCAGACGCGGTGAATGCATCGGGTGCAGTTACTTTAACATCTAGTCAAGCTCAATATGCATTCCCAATTCCTGCATTAGAGATTTCTGTTAATAAAAACACCAAGCAAAACCCGCTTTATTGATTAATTATTTTTGGGGAAGAGATTTTTTCTTCCCCAAAATTTTAAAATGCTACTATGAAAAAGTCACTTTTAGTTTTGCTTTTAGCAGCTGGAATATCATTTACAAGCTGCGGAAAATCAACCGACAAGCCAACTCCAGATCTAACAACATCACCGGTTGTTGTAAATCCTATTGTTACTAGGCCAGGTTCAATTGGCATTATTGGCGATAGTAGCAATGTAGTAAAACCTACAACAAGCGGTTTAGTTTTAATGGGTGGTGGTGCCGATGTAGAGGCTGCTTTTAAATGGATGATTAACAAAAGTGGCGGTGGCGATGTAGTAATTTTAAGAGCTACAGGAACTGATGCGTACAACCCTTTTGTAAATGGTTTAGGAACCGTAAATTCTGTAGAAACCTTACTCATCAATTCTAAAGAATTGGCTAATAATGATATTGTAGCCTATATTATTCGTAATGCAGAAATGATATTTATAGCTGGCGGCGACCAATCTAATTACATGAATTTTTGGAGAGGAACTAAAGTAGAGCAGGCCTTAAATTATTTGTTAACTGAAAAGAAAGCGCCAGTTGGTGGCACTAGTGCTGGCTGCGCAATTTTAGGCAGCATATATTATAGTGGCGAGAATGGAAGTACAACTTCTGCAGTTGCTTTAGAAAATCCTTTTGATGAAACTATTAAATTGTACAATAACGACTTTTTGAAAGCCCCTTTTTTGCAGAATGTAATTACCGATCAGCATTATTTAGCCAGAGAACGAGAAGGAAGATCGATGGTGTTTTTAGGCAGAATTTTGAAAGATTGGAACGTGGCCGCAAAAGCTATTGCAGTTGACGAACGTACAGCAGTTTGTATTGATGAAACTGGAAAAGCAAAAGTTTTTGGCGATTACTCGGCAACAAGGCCATATAGCAATGCCTATTTTTTGGCTACCGACATTAATAAAAAGCCAGAAAGCCTGCTAGCCAATACCAAGGTAAATTGGAACCTTGCAGAAAAAGCAGTGAATGTTTATGAAATTACTGCATCAGAAAATGGAAGTGGAAATTTTAATGTTGCTAATTTCAATTTCACAGAAGCAACAGGTGGTAAAGCTTTTTGGTGGTGGGTAAATAACGGAGTGCTTGTAAAAAAGGCTCAGTAGTTTCATTTCTAGAAGCGCAGTTTAGGTAGTAACTATGAATGCTACACCTGCTTTACACTTTATTTTTTGCGTATTTTACTGCTAAAAATTGGGTGTGAAGTGATGATAGAACCGCAAAAAGATACCGTTCCAATCAGGGCTAAAGTTCAGGGCTTGTGCAACTTAAACCCCTCATAGCTGCACAAGCTTGTGTTTTTAAACCTGATGGAAATGGAAAACCCGGATCCCGATTTTTATCGGGTGAGGATTTGAAATGAACAGCAGGACCGAAGCCAACAAAAGAGCTTCGATGCTGCTTTTCGAAAAATAAAATAAAAATGTTTGTCAGTCTGACTTCCCGAAAGATCAGGATAATTATGGAAGAATAAAATGTTAATTATGAGAAGATTTTTTTTAACGGTAGTTTGTTTAGTTATAGCAATAGTTGCTGAAGCTCAAAATGCAAAAGGTAGTTTGTTTATTATTGGTGGAGGTGATCGTTCTGATGCTTTGATGCAACAAATGCTTAATACGGCTAATTTAAAACCTAACGATTATATCATTGTGCTGCCCATGTCTAGTGAAGTGCCTGATGCAGGTTTCGAATTCTTTTCTAAGCAGATGAAAAAGCTAAAAGAAGGAGTAGTAATTAAAAATTTCAATTTTGCAAAGCACGATGTAAATGACAAAAAGTGGATTGACTCATTAACAGGAGCAAAGCTGATTTATATTTTAGGAGGCGATCAAAATCGTTTCATGAAAGTTGTTTTGGGTACACCAATTTATACAGCCATACATAGCGCTTATAAAAATGGTAGTACAGTTGCAGGTACAAGTGCCGGTGCTGCGGTAATGAGTAAATACATGATTACCGGAAAACACTTAATAGATACCGCAGCTAAAGATGGTTTTAATAAGCTTTGGCATCAGAACATTGAATTTTCTGAAGGACTTGGACTTTTGCAAAATACCATCATCGACCAACATTTTATTAAGAGAAACAGATATGGTAGATTAATTTCGGCATTGGCAGCTCATCCCGAGATGATTTGCGTGGGTATTGATGAGAGCACAGCAATTATTGTACAAGGTAGTAAAGCTAAAGTGGCTGGCGATAGTCAGGTTTTAAAATTTGCCAAGCCTAAAAACTTACAGACTACCCAAAAAGGATTAATTAAATTTAACCAATCAGAGTTTGGTATTTTTACAGAAGGCGATATTTTTCCGATTAAACCTTAGTTTATTTTTTATCGAGTTGATCTTCTGTGTACGTAGTAACTGTTTTACCGCCAACTTGTTCGGTACGCTGTTGAGTTAAAACAATGCTGGTATTTCGCATAAATTTAATATTCCAAGTTGCTGTAGGCGTGGTATTGTAGGTTATATTTTCTCCGGCAGCATCTATGGTGTAACCAACAGTTATACCTCCTCTAGTATATTGCCCTTCTGCGGTATAAACTAAGGTATCAACAGGCAAATACGGTATGGTATCGTTTCTTACAGTGTCTTTAAGGTTCTCAATTTCGATAATAACCTGGTTTTTTAGCGGCCATTTGCCTATAAACTTTTCTTTTACAAAATCTGCTCCAGCAATTTCATCTTCTTTTTTACAAGCATAAATTACCATTATAAGAGTTGCTAACAGAATTGTTGTAATTTTAAAATTTTTCATTGTTGCCATTTGCTAAGTAAAGATATAAATGCTAACGTCCTTTTTTATCAATTGTTGATACTTTTTAGGCTAAAATTTAAAAAAATCATTAACCCAAAAGAAAATTTTCTATATTTCACGTTGTAATTAATCCCGATGAAGCATATTTTCTCCAATTTAACTTTTCAAGTTTTAGTAGCCATTTCCTTAGGTATTTTAGTAGGTGTATTTTATCCTGGCTTCTCATCTTATGCCGAATTAATTAGCAAGAGTTTTATTAACATGATTAGCATGTTAATTGCGCCAATTATTTTTTTTACCATTGTTTTAGGTATTGCCCACATGGGCGATATGAAAAAGGTGGGAAGAGTAGGTGGCAAAGCTCTATTGTATTTCGAAATTGTAACTACCCTTGCCATTATTATAGGGATGGTTGTTGCCAACGTTTTAAAGCCTGGTGTTGGTGTAAATGTGCCAACTGGCGATGTGACCAAAATTGCTACTTATACAGCACAAGCAGGAGAAATCAATTGGTTGGAGTTTATTGCTCATATTATTCCGAAAAATATATTTGAGGCTTTTACCAAAGGCGAAATTCTGCAGATTTTGTTCTTTGCTATTTTGTTTGGTTACGGCTTAAATAAGATGGGAGAAGCTGGTCATTCGGTAATCAGCACATTTGATAAAATCTCGAAAGTTTTATTTAACATCATGAAAGTGGTGATGCGTGTTGCCCCAATTGGCGCATTCGGCGGAATGGCTTTTAGCGTTGGTAAATATGGTTTAGGTACTTTACTGCCAATGATGAAGCTAATGGGAGCAGTTTATTTAACGTGCTTTCTATTCATTTTTGTAGTGCTAAACGCCATATGCAGGTATTACAAATTCAGTTTGTGGAAATATTTAAAATACATTCGTCAGGAGATTTTAATTGTTTTGGGTACATCTTCATCAGAATCGGTTTTGCCGAGTATGATGAAAAAGATGGAGGATATTGGCTGCGAAAAATCAGTAGTAGGTCTGGTAATCCCCACTGGTTATTCATTTAACTTAGATGGAACTGCGATTTATTTAGCCATGGCGGTGATCTTTTTAACCCAAGTTTTTAATGTAGATTTAACTTTAACGCAGCAATTATCTGTAATGGCAATTTTAATGGTAACCTCTAAAGGTGCCGCTGGTGTTACTGGGAGTGGGTTTATAGTTTTGGCGAGTACGTTAACGGCTTTAAAAATTATGCCTGTTGAGCATATTGCGATTTTACTAGGTGTAGATCGATTTATGAGTGAGGCAAGAGCAATTACCAACATGATTGGAAATGGTATTGCCACCATTGTAATTGCCAAAAGTGAAAATGAATTTGATGAAGAAAAGTACTTGCTGGCAACTAATCCGGTTGCAATAGAAAAAGCAGAAGAGGATCATTTTTAACCTCACCCCAACCCTCTCCTTAAGGAGAGGGAGCAAGCTTGTCATTCAGATCCGCCATGGCGGAGAATAATCTCTATTAATAATTGAGTTATTAGAAAAGCAGTCGCAGTTCACATATTTAAGTTAGTCGGGCTTTTTTGCTTAATCTTTTTTGATTGCCCTTCGATTACGCTACCGATTAAAATCGGCACACGTCAGGATAACAATCAAAAAAGGATATCGCAACAATCCCGTTTAATTAACAAAGGCTTTTGCAACTATTATGCACTTACTAAGTTTGATGGGCTGATGTGCTGGAGAAATCGTCAGTCTAAACACAATGGCTCCATCAATTATGTGTTTATGTTGGGCGAACTGCGTTGTTTCTCGTTTAGCCAAAGGCACAAAACTTCGTAATCTAAACCCGACAGGCGTGTAGGTATTTGTCACGCTGAGCTTGTCGAAGCGCAAATACCGAAGCAATGGCGGGGCTACATTTCTCGAAGAAATACTGCCATTCTTTTTCAAATTATTAAAAAGATAAGAGTTATATTTTCATCTCCCATCTTCCATTTTACATTTACTAACACAAATTATACAATTATATGCCTTTTGCATTTGACATTCTATTTCAATTAGTTTAAGTTTGCAACAAAAAAATAGATATAATGAGTGTTTTAGTAAATAAAGATTCAAAAGTAATTGTTCAGGGTTTTACTGGTAACGAAGGTACTTACCATGCTGAGCAAATGATAGCTTACGGTACAAACGTTGTTGGCGGGGTAACACCTGGTAAAGGCGGTCAGACACATTTAGATAAGCCTGTATTTAATACAGTTAAAGATGCGGTTGATAAAGCTGGCGCTAATGTATCTATTATTTTCGTTCCACCTGCGTTTGCTGCAGATGCAATTATGGAAGCTGCTGAAGGCGGTATTAAAGTAATTGTTTGTATTACAGAAGGTATTCCAACTAAAGACATGATTGCTGTAAAATCTTACCTAAAAGGAAGAGATTGCCGTTTAATTGGTCCGAATTGCCCAGGTGTAATTACTGCTGATGAAGCTAAAATTGGTATTATGCCAGGTTTTATCTTTAAAAAAGGTACAGTTGGTGTGGTTTCTAAATCTGGTACTTTAACTTACGAAGCGGTTGACCAAGTTGTTAAAGCTGGTATGGGTATTACTACTGCAATTGGTATTGGAGGCGACCCAATTATTGGAACAACTACTAAAGAAGCGGTTGAATTATTAATGAACGATCCAGAAACTGAAGGTATCATCATGATTGGTGAAATTGGCGGTGGTATGGAAGCTGAAGCTGCTTTGTGGATTAAAGAAAATGGTACTAAACCAGTTGTTGGTTTCATTGCTGGTCAAACTGCGCCTCCGGGACGTAGAATGGGTCATGCTGGTGCTATTGTTGGCGGTGCTGATGATACTGCAGCTGCTAAAATGAAAATTATGGCTGAGTGTGGTATTACAGTTGTTGAAAGCCCAGCTGAGATTGGTGCTGCAATGGCTAACTTGTTGAAAAAGTAATTTTTAACCAAATATATTTTAAGAGCGTTTCACATTTTATGTGAAGCGCTTTTTTGTTTTATTATGGTTTAACCGCGAAGATGCAAAGTACGCTAAGTGGTGTCTTTTAGTTTTTTGATTTGCTGATAACGACTTCTCTCTATCTTATGTTGCTTGGCGCTCATAGCGTTCTTTGCGGTTAATTTTTATCTAAAAAGGTTTGACGCTCAAATGAAAATCAACAGACAATGATTGATTATATTTGTTTTACTTGTAAGTAAAATCTAAAGCGAACGGCAAAACGTATATAACTTACAAAACACACGAGATATGAAAAAGATGATCAATAAAACATTTTTGGCACTGTGCCTGTTGATTTCTACAGGTTTAGTTGCATGTGCGCAAAAGAAACAAGAAAAAGAAACCACTTCAAAAACGACCAAGAAAATGGAATACAATAAATTAACCAAAGAAGAAGAAGATGTAATTGTTCGCAAAGGAACTGAGTGGGCGGGTACCGGTAAATATGATAAGTTTTTTGAAAAAGGAACTTACATCTGTAAACGTTGTAATGCACCACTTTACGAATCGGACACCAAGTTTGATGCACATTGCGGTTGGCCAGCTTTTGACGATGAGATTAAAGGTGCGGTAAAAAGAATTCCAGATGCAGATGGAAGTAGAACTGAAATTGTATGCGCAAAATGCGATGCCCACTTAGGTCACGTGTTTGTGGGCGAAGGTTTAACAGCTAAAAATACCCGCCACTGTGTGAATTCAATTTCGATGACATTTGTGCCAGCTACCAAAAAATAAATAATCAATTTGTTTGATTGTGAAATGCCTTAGCGAAAGCTAGGGCATTTTTTTTTGCTCTGGCCTTCCAGCGTTTTGGGTTTTTCTTATAATGAAATATAGCTATAACAAATATAGTTTTGTGTTCTATAAAGAAGTGAATACCATAAGGAAAAGTATCAAGAGGAACAATCGTAACCTTGTTAAGGTATCTGATTTGAAAATTTAAAGGATATTCTGAAAGATAATTGAGTCTAGAATTTAAATCGGCTTCAAATCTAAGTGATAATTTTTCGGAGATATCTTTGTATCAATCTATAGCCTCTAGCGTATCATACAAGGCTTACTCGGTAATTTCTAAATTATAGATCAAGATTTGATGTGTTGTTTAATTTTACTTTTAAACTCGTCTAAATTATAAAGTTCTGATTCGCCTTTTTCTAGCTTTTCAATTCTTTCTTCAACAATTGATAGCTGATCATCAGTTATCAAATAGTTTTTATCAAACAAGCTAGATTGTAAAAGATCTATGATGGATAGCTTCTCATCATCATTTAATTTAAGTAATGCAGCTGTATTAATCATTGTAATTAAATATGATAAATTTTGAATTTTTATGAAACACATTCATCTAGCATATTTAATGAAAATCTCAATAAAAAAGTAATTTGTATATTTGCCATCCGCTTACTAAATAATATGAGGATTAAGTTTACACTCTTGCTTTTATTTTGCTTAGGTTTTACATGTGCATATGCGCAAGAAAATCTAGCTAAGCAACCTGATACCGTTGTTAAAACTATCTTCACAACTTACTATGCCAAGAAGTTCGAAGGTAGAAAAACATCAAGTGGTGAAAGATATAGAGCCGCAAGGTTCACAGCAGCTCACCTTACACTCCCTTTCGGTACGTTAATTACTGTTAGAAACCTAGTTTCTGGAAAAAAAGTTACTGTAAAAGTCAATGATAGAGGTCCGCATAGCAAGAAATTTTCATTAGACTTATCGCAGTCTGCAGCCAAAGCTTTAGGCATTTACAGGCTTGGTTACGCTAAAGTTGAGATCAGTTACGCTCGACCGAAATGATTTAAAAAATTAGTTGTTAGAGCTCATTTTTTAAACTTATTAACACTTCTTTTGATTCTGTAGCCCCTTAAAAAGAAATAATTAGCTTTTTTTCTCCCTTTTCTGACAAAATTTTGATTGAAAAATCACCATAAACCAACAACATGTTAACAACTTTGCACGGTAAAAAATCGTTCAAATTCTATATTTGTATTAGTTACTCAACTCAGTAAGAGTGAAAAGGTTAAGCTTTTTCTCGCAAAAAAAGCTTACCAAGAGAAGTCGATAAAGTTGTTATAATTCTGCCTTCCAAAAGTAGAACAAAATTTTCCTTCTTTTCTTTGCCCGGTTCCACGCCGGGCTTTTTTATTTAAAATAAAAATTGTTGTCTTTGGTCTAGCAAAACTAAGCAGTTTAATTATTGTTTCATAAAAAAGTAGTTACTTTTTATGAACAATTCATATAATGATAAAAAATGCTTTAAATCTGTGTTAGAGTTAGATTTTTGAATTAGATTAAAAAAGCTGTGGAGAACTTAATTGGTTTCAGGTGTAGAATTAACAAATTATATGATTTCTAATAATAATATTTTCATCAGTTCATTATATTCAAAAAATGGCGTGTTACAACTCACTTTTTAAACTTATTAACACTGCTTTTGATTCTGTAACCCCTTAAAAAGAAATAATTAGCTTTTTTTCTCCCCCTTTCTGACAAAATTTTGATTGAAAAATCAGTATAATTCAACAACATGTTAACAACTTTGCACGGTAAAAAATCGTTCAAATTCTATATTTGTTAAACAAAGTTCTTTAAAGGAAACCACACAAAATATTATTTAAGTCCTTAATATTTAGTTGATTGAAAAACATCGAAATTTCAATGTTTTTAAAATTCTTGCAACTAAATAGGTTTTTGTTGGCGGTTATATTTTGATAGAACTTTTAAGAGTAATGATTTACTTCTAATTGAAGTAAAAGTTAAAGCAATTTCTAAACGTTATAAATTTTGAGCTAATGGAGAACGAATTACTATTAAGAGAAAACAAAGACAGATTTGTGCTTTTGCCAATTAAGTATCCTGCAATTTGGGAGATGTACAAAAAAAGCGAAGCAAGTTTTTGGACCGCAGAAGAAATTGATTTATCTGATGACCAGAAGCACTGGGATAACTTAAATAGTGGCGAGCGTCATTTCATTTCTCACATCTTGGCTTTCTTTTCTGCTAGCGATGGTATTGTAAACGAAAACTTAGCTGTAAATTTTATGAGCGAGGTACAGTTGCCAGAAGCTCGTTGCTTTTATGGTTTCCAAATTATGATGGAAAACATACATGCAGAAACTTATGCGCTGTTAATTGATACATATATTAAAGATCCAGAAGAGAAAGATCGTTTATTCCATGCTATTGATACTGTTCCGGCAGTAAAAAGAAAAGCAGAATGGGCTCTACGTTGGATTGACAACGGAAACTTTGCTGAACGTTTGGTAGCATTTGCTGCAGTAGAAGGGATTTTCTTTAGTGGTAGTTTCTGTTCTATTTTTTGGTTAAAGAAACGCGGTTTAATGCCAGGCTTAACTTTTAGTAACGAGCTAATCTCTAGAGATGAAGGCATGCACTGCGAATTTGCTTGTTTGTTGTACAGCATGTTAGAGAACAAATTGTCTGAAGAACAAGTACATGGAATTATCCGCGATGCGGTAGAAATTGAAAAAGAATTTGTAACCGATGCTTTGCCTGTTGCCTTAATTGGGATGAATGCAAAATTAATGAGCCAATACATTGAATTTGTTGCCGATAGATGGATCAGCGAATTAGGTTATAAAAAAATATACGGCGCTACCAATCCATTCGATTTTATGGAGATGATTTCGCTACAAGGAAAAACTAACTTCTTCGAGAAAAGAGTAGGTGATTATCAAAAAAGTGGTGTATTAACCTCTACAGAAGATAAAGCACAAGCTTTTTCACTAGACGAAGATTTTTAGAAATTGATTGAATGAGAACAGGATAGATTGATTGAATTAGGCGGTACGCAAATATTCATTCATCCTAAATTCCCTCATCCAAAATTAAAAAAGACAAAGGTTAAATAGAAGGTTAGGGAGCTGTTTAACTAAAGAAAATAATTATTGAATTATAAGATTTAACATATAGGATTTGTCTCAAATCTCATATCTCAAATCTAAAATCTGATTAAAAAATGTTTGTAATTAAAAGAGATGGCCGCAAAGAGCCAGTAAAGTTTGATAAGATAACCGCTCGTATAGAGAAGTTGTGTTATGGTTTTAACGCCGAATTAGTAGATCCAATTGATGTTGCCAAAAAGGTAATTGAGGGTTTGTTTGATGGTGTTACCACTTCAGAGCTTGATAACTTAGCTGCAGAAACAGCTGCCTCTTTAACTACCAAACATCCAGATTATGCGTTGTTGGCATCGCGTATTGCGGTTTCTAACTTGCATAAAAACACATTAAAGTCGTTTTCTAAAACGATGGAAATGTTATATACGTACATTGATCCAAAAACAGAAAAACCATCATCATTAATTGCAGAAGATGTTTGGAAAGTAATCAATGAAAATGCTGAAATCTTAGATAGTACAATCATCTATGATAGAGATTTTGGTTTTGATTATTTCGGTTTCAAAACGTTAGAAAAATCATATTTGTTAAAAGTTAATGGTGCAATTGTAGAGCGTCCTCAACATTTATTTATGCGTGTGGCGGTTGGTATTCACAAAGAAGATATCGAAAGCGCTATTAAAACTTATAACTTAATGAGTGAGCGTTGGTTTACACATGCTACACCAACTTTATTTAACGCAGCAACACCAAAACCTCAAATGTCATCATGTTTCTTGTTAACCATGCAAGATGATAGTATTGAAGGTATTTATGATACCTTAAAACAAACTGCTAAAATTTCACAAAGTGCTGGTGGTATTGGCTTAAGTATCCACAATATCCGTGCTACGGGAGCTTACATTGGTGGCACAAACGGCACAAGTAATGGTATCGTACCAATGCTAAAAGTATTTAATGATACAGCTCGTTACGTAGATCAAGGTGGCGGTAAACGTAAAGGTGCTTTTGCTATTTATTTAGAACCTTGGCATGCAGATATTTTCGCTTTCTTAGATTTACGTAAAAACCACGGTAAAGAAGAAATGCGTGCTCGTGATTTATTCTACGCACTTTGGGTTTGCGATTTATTTATGCAACGTGTTGAAGAAAATGGCGATTGGAGTTTATTCTCGCCAGATGAAGCACCAGGTTTAGCAGATTGCCATAGCGAAGAGTTTAACGAACTTTATACGCGTTACGAAAAAGAAGGTAGAGCTCGTAAAACTATCAAAGCTCAAGAACTTTGGTTTGCCATTTTAGATTCGCAAATTGAAACAGGTACACCATATTTGTTGTATAAAGATGCAGCAAACAGCAAATCTAACCAACAAAATTTAGGTACAATTAAGTCGTCTAACTTATGTACAGAAATTATTGAGTACACCTCTAAAGACGAAGTTGCAGTTTGTAACTTAGCTTCATTGGCTTTACCTCGTTTTGTAATCAATGGCGAATTCGATCACCAAAAACTATATGAAGTAACTTACCAAGCTACTTTAAACCTAAATAAAATTATCGATTACAACTATTATCCTGTAATCGAAGCACAAAACTCTAACTTCCGTCACCGCCCAGTTGGTTTGGGTGTACAAGGTTTGGCCGATGCATTTATTTTATTGCGTTTACCATTTGAGAGTGATGCTGCTAAACAATTGAACAAAGAAATTTTCGAGACCATTTATTTTGCTGGTATGACAGCATCTGCAGATTTAGCTACTAAAAATGGTGCTTACGAAACCTTTAAAGGTTCACCACTATCTAAAGGTAAGTTCCAATTCGATCTTTGGAATGTGAAGCCAGATAGCAACCGTTGGGATTGGGAAGCTTTACGCAAACGCGTGATGAAAACCGGTGTATACAACTCATTGTTAGTTGCACCAATGCCAACTGCTTCTACCTCACAAATTTTAGGCAATAACGAATGTTTTGAGCCGTATACTTCAAATATCTACACCCGTAGAGTATTAAGTGGAGAGTTTGTGGTAGTAAACAAACATTTATTAAAAGATTTAGTAGCTCTAGGTTTGTGGACACCACAAATGAAAGACAGAATTATTTTGGCAAACGGATCAATCCAAGACATTGCAGAAATTCCAGATTACATCAAAGAATTATACAAAACAGTTTGGGAGATCAAGATGAAAAACATCATCGACATGTCTGCTGATAGAGGTGCATACATTTGCCAATCTCAATCACTTAACTTGTTCATCAATGCACCAAATACTTCAAAACTAACTTCAATGCACTTCTACGCATGGAAAAAAGGATTGAAAACTGGTATGTACTACTTACGTACTCAAGCTGCTTCTCAAGCTGTTAAATTCACCGTAGAAAACCAAGGTGGTAAAGCAATTGAAGCTGTAATTCCGGCAACTATACCGCAAAATCAAGTTGCAGAAGAAATTGTAGACGGACCAGTTTGCTCAATGGAGGAAGGTTGCATTAGCTGTTCGGGATAACGCCTAAGTCCTCTAAAGTAAACTTTAAGCAGTATCGTCATGCCGAATTTATTTCAGCATCTGTTTTGCAGGAAGACATAAATCTAATATTTAAGTAAGGTTCTGGACATAAAGTTCAGAACCTTATTTTTTGTTCATACTTTTGCTTTTAGTTAGATAATTCGCTTGTAAATGGTTCACTGATTTAGTGCGCCAAAACAATGAACTAATGAACTATTGAACCAATGAACACTTCTCTACATAGCAAACACGAAATCATTCCCTGCGAACGTTGCGGAACGGCTATTGAATGCAAGGCAAATTCTTACACCAAATGCCAATGCAGTGTTGTTCAATTAACAATTAATGAGGTTCAGCATATCTCCGAACTTTACGACGGCTGTTTATGTGCTAAATGCTTGTTCGAATTGCAGCAAGAATATAGAGATAGTTTGGTATAATACAATTACGAATTTTCTAGAACTGTAGTGTGGCATAATTTCGCCAATTTTTGGTGTGTATTTTTTGAAAACGAATATCAGTATTTCATTGGCTCTGCAGTCCCGCCATTCGCTACAATCTTTTTATGTTCCTTCGACAAGCTCAGGATGACACATTAAAAGTATTTCCGCTTTTGTCGGGTTTAACAATCAAAGTTTGTAGGTCTTGGCAAATTGCAACCCCTCATAGTTGCATAACCCTTGCATTATAAACCCAGATCACCCTATCGGTCGGTGTCTCACCGACCGAAACTAAAGCAATAATAAACGTGGCTTTTATTCTAGCAGGTTTAATTCACAAAGTTCGTAGGTCTTGGCAAATTGCAACCCCTCATAGTTGCAAAAGCCTTCATTAGCTAAACTGGATAGCAGTGAAAATACTTTTTTGTTTTTAACCCTACTCGTCATACCGAAATGAGGAACGATTGAGGTATCTGTAAGTTCGCAGTAGGTACAGAACAGATTTCTCCCTGCGGTTCGAAATAACGAAAACAAAAAAGATTGCAACGAATAGCCAGACTAACATTAATCTTGGTCACTGCATTTGCTTTTCTAATGTAAATTTAAATTTTAGATCCAGTCTTTCATCTTTGTTCCTTAATCCTTAATCAAAATTGTTAATTTTGCAGTTCAAATTTTTATACGGATGAGCAAAGTAAAAGTTGGCTTGGTGCAAATGACTTGTACTAAGGATAAACAAAAAAATTTAGAAAAGGCGATTGCGCAAGTACGAGTTGCTGCAGCAAAAGGAGCACAAATAGTTTGTTTGCAAGAGCTTTTTACATCATTATATTTTTGCGATGTAGAAGATTACGACAACTTTGATTTGGCAGAGAAAATTCCTGGTCCGAGTACTGATGCTTTGCAAGATGTTGCGAAAGAATTAGGTGTGGTAATTATTGCATCCTTGTTCGAAAAACGTGCAGAAGGTTTATACCACAATACAACCGCTGTTTTAGATGCAGATGGGAGCTATTTAGGTAAATATCGCAAAATGCATATCCCAGATGATCCGGCTTATTACGAAAAATTCTATTTTACTCCAGGAGATTTAGGCTACAAAGTTTTTAAAACTAAGTTTGCCACTATTGGTATCTTAATATGTTGGGATCAATGGTATCCAGAGGCTTCGCGTATAACCGCTTTAATGGGTGCAGATATCATGTTTTATCCTACTGCAATAGGTTGGGATACCACCCAAGATGAAGAAACGAATAAAGATCAATATAATGCTTGGCAAACCATACAACGTTCGCACTCGGTTGCTAATGGCTTACCAGTAGTTAGTGTAAACCGTGTAGGTTTTGAGCAAGAAGGCAGAATGAAGTTTTGGGGCGGCAGTTTTGCAACCAACGCTCAAGGTAAGTTATTGTACTTAGCATCGCACGAAAATGAAGAAACCGAAGTGGTAGATATCGACCTTAAACAGAGTGATTATATCCGTAAACATTGGCCATTTTTAAGAGATAGAAGAATTGATTCTTATCAGCCAATTACGAAAAGGTATATTGATGGGGATTAGGAAAGTCAGTAAAGTCCGAAAGTCAGTAAAGTCTGTAAGTCGGGAAGTCCGAAAGTGTGAAAAGTCGGAGAGAGGTTTTTCAAAATAGCATAGATGTCGTATATTTCAGTTTACCTAAATTAACTACCTATGGCATTTAAATTTGAAAAACTAAAAGTATGGCAAAAAGCTTTAGACTTAGCTGACGAAATTGATAAGATGACTAAAACTTTTCCTAAGGATGAAATCTATGTTTTAACCTCACAAGTAAAGAGAGCTGCTGACTCTATTTCCTTAAACATAGCTGAAGGCAGCACTGGACAAAGTAATGCTGAATTCAAAAGGTTTTTGCGATATGCGCAAAGGTCTGATATTGAAGTAGTAGGTTGCTTGCACCTAGCCAAAAGAAGAAAATATTTAAACGAAAATCGTTTTTTTGAACTTTATGTAGCTTGTGAAGAAGTTCTAGTGATGATAAACGGTCTAATAAAATCATTAAGTTAATGTCTGAACACACACATCATAAATCTGAGCGCCATACTTCTGCATCAAAAACTTCCAGACTTTCGGACTTTCCGACTTTCCAACCCTCGGAAACGCCAAAGGCTAAAGGCTACTCATTCCCTGCCGAATGGGCTAAACACGAAGCAACATGGTTAAGTTGGCCACATAAAGAAGCAAGTTGGCCAGGTAAAATTGAAACGATTTATAAACCATATTGTGAGTTTATTAAAATTGTAGCTACTGGCGAAAAAGTTCGTATCAATGTAAAAAACGAAGAAATGAAAGCTTTTGCAATCTCAGAATTGGAGAAAGTAAATGCAGATTTGAGCCAAATTGAATTCTATTTTAATGAAAGTAACGATGCTTGGTGCCGCGATCACGGGCCAGCTTTTGTGGTTAAAGGAAATGAAAAGGCAGTGGTTGATTGGGGTTACAATGCTTGGGGAGGTAAATATCCGCCGTTTGATTTAGATGATGTAATCCCTACTAAAATTGCCAAACATTTTAACTTGCCATTGTTTACACCAGATATTGTAATGGAAGGTGGATCGGTAGAGTTTAACGGAGCAGGCACAATTTTAACAAGTACAGCTTGTTTATTAAACGAAAACAGAAATCCGCACTTAAATAAAGAGCAAATAGAAACGTATCTAAAGGAGTTTTACGGAGCCGAACAAATACTGTGGGTAGGAGATGGCATTGTTGGCGACGATACCGATGGCCATATTGACGATATTACTCGCTTCGTAAATGAAGATACTGTTTTAACTGTGCTAGAAAGTAATCCTTTAGATGAAAATCATTTGTTGCTGCAAGAAAACTACGAGGCCTTAAAAAAGATGACCTTATTAGATGGAAGACCTTTAAAGATTGTGAAATTGCCAATGCCATCGCCAGTAATTTTTGAGGATACACGTTTGCCAGCTTCTTACGCTAATTTTTACATTGCCAATGCCGCGATTATTGTACCGATTTTTGATGATGTGAACGACCAAATTGCGCTAGATATTATTCAAGGTTGTTTCCCAGATAGACCAGTTGTAGGTATTAATTCTGTTGACATTATTTGGGGATTAGGAAGTTTTCATTGTTTAAGCCAACAAGAGCCAGCGGTGTAAAAATTATGCTCACACTAGATCGAATTATCATATTTGGAGATGATATTGAAGCTCTGAAAAATTTTTATCAATATCATTTAAATTTGCAACTGATTGAAGAAATTGCCAATGAATGGGTAGTATTTAAAGCAGGTCGAATTGAAATTGCATTTCATCGCATTGGCCTAGCTTACAGAAATGATGAGCCTTTTAAGGCGGAAGGTAATACAAAACTTATATTTAATGTTCATCAAGATTTAAACGATTTTAGAAATACATTAATAGCAAAAGGTGTAAAAATGAAAGAGATTAAATCGTTCCAAGAAATAGATTTTCTTTTTTGTGATGGGCAGGATATTGAAGGAAATGTATTTCAGTTATGCCAAAAAAAGGTATAATTTCTTGCTTTAAATATTAACTTTACAACATTAAAATATATCAACGTTACAACATTTCATTATGAAATTATTAGAAGGAAAAACAGCACTAATAACAGGTGCTTCAAAAGGAATAGGTCGAAAAATAGCCGAAAAATTTGCAGAACAAGGTGCTAATGTGGCTTTCACTTATCTATCATCTGTAGAAAAAGGTGAGGCTTTAGAACAAGAATTACAAAGCTTTGGTACAAAAGTAAAAGGTTACCGTTCTGATGCTTCTAAATTTAATGAAGCAGAACAATTGATTACTGATATTGTTGCAGAATTTGGAACAATTGATATCGTAGTTAACAATGCAGGTATCACCAAAGATGGTTTGTTAATGCGTATGAGCGAAGAAAACTGGGACGACGTGATTAACGTTAACCTTAAATCAATCTTCAATGTAACCAAAGCGGCATCTAAAGTAATGATGAAAGCTCGTAAAGGTGTTTTCATTAACATGAGCTCTATTGTTGGTGTTACGGGTAACGCCGGACAGGCAAATTATGCAGCTTCTAAAGCAGGCATCATCGGTTTTACTAAATCTGTAGCTAAAGAATTAGGCTCTCGTAACATTCGTGCAAACGTAGTTGCTCCAGGTTTTATTCGTACAGAGATGACGGAAGTATTAGACCCAGCAGTTGTTGCAGGATGGGAAAAAGACATTCCATTAAAACGAGCTGGCGAAACAGAAGATATTGCTAATGTTTGTGTTTTTTTAGCTTCAGATATGAGCGCATACGTAACCGGGCAAACTTTATCTGTTTGCGGTGGCATGCTATAAATTAGATATAAGGAATTAGATAAATAGGTGCGAGTTTATAATTGCACCTATTTTTTTATGTTTTGAAAGTGAAAGTCAAAAGTTCTTGGCTTCATTAGCCCCGCTTTCCATTACAACAAATTCTTTTATCCCGAAATCGGGAAGAATTTGTTTTCATTTCAATCGGGCTTATTTAACAACGGTTGTTGCAATTCGCAGTCTTTTTATTCTTCTATATCATGGTTATGAGTTAAAGGTTTTGGAACGGATATGTATGTTCCTTTGCTAATTACGTAATCTATTTTATTTTTATATGTGGTGAAAATTTGATATCCGGATTGTAAGGTTTTCCAAAATGCTATATGTTCAGGATATTGTTTTGAATATTTAGCCATATTCGAACCTGTCATTCTAAAAGGAAAAATATAAACAGGAATATCTTTTTGTCTATTATTTCTAGCTTCAACCGCTAAAATGTAAACTTCTTTAATTTTATCATCAGTTATAGGGATACAACCAACTGTTTTACAATCACCATGAATGTAGATCTCTCCGCCAGTTTTTCTATTCTTTCCAGTTCTTAGTTTATCAACGGCATTCGGATAATCTATCCCTAAAGAAAGATGGAAATTGCTCATCGGATTGAATACATTGATTTTATAAAAACCTTCTGGGGTTTGTAAATCGCCTTCCACAATTTTTGGTCCTAACTTGCCAGAATGCGCACAAAAGTCATAGGTTTTAAACAATTTGAATTGATTTTTTCCATTAGCTTTAAGCCAAATTTCTAACTTTCCCTCTGCTTTATAAGCAGTTAAAAGTAAGGCATAGCTACTCGTATAACCCGCTTTATTCAATTCTTTTTGTAAGCCTTCACCCTTTTCATTAAAAGCATTACTAACACGCTCAAATTTAAGCTGATTTTGTTTAAAGTTACTTTGGGCAATTGCAGAAGTGGCAGTCATAAATAAGAGATTAAATAGATATAAATACTTCATTAAAACGTTAATTAGGTATTTAATAAACAAATTACGATGTATTTTTTAGAAAATTAGCATCTTTACGTTTAAGCTATGAGCAATTTTTTTTCAGCAACTTCTCTCTTCACTTTTTTAGCTTGCCTTTTATTAGGTTGCGCTTACGCTTGGGTTTTATATTCCACCAATAAAAATTTAGCTAGAAATTTAAGATATGGCTTAGCTGCGCTAAGAATTTTTGTAGTTACATTTATTACTTATCTTCTTTTTGCACCACTTGTAAAAACGGTAAGTTACAATCCAGAAAAACCCATTATAGTAATTGCTAATGACAACTCCATTTCTGTTAAGGCAATTGAACCTAAAGGTTTTGATCAAAAAAAATATCAGCGAGATTTAAGTTCTTTAGCTAATATTTTAGCAGAAAAATACGAAGTTATAACTTACAATTTTAGCGATAGTGTAAAAGCAGGATTGGACTTTTCTGGCACTGGTAAATTGAGTAATGCATCGGCATTTGTAAACAAAATAAATGATGAACTGCTAAATAGAAATGTGGGTGCAGTAATTATGGCAAGCGATGGCATTTTTAATCGCGGCGGTAACCCACTGTATGAACTAAATAAAATTAAAGCGCCAATTTACACCATTGCCATGGGCGATACTATTGCCAGAAGGGATGTATTAATAGCAAATATCAATTACAACAACCTTGCATATCTTGATAATGAATTTACATTAGATATTCAAGTTCAAGCTTTTGATAGTAAAGGAGAAACAGCAGAAATAACTATAGCAGAAAATGGAAAAACTGTTAGGAAGCAAAGTTTGAATATAGATGCCAGTAGCTTTGTTAAAGATGTTCAAGTTAAGCTTAAAGCAAATAAAATTGGAGTTCAAAAATATACCATCAATATAGCTCCTTTAAAAAACGAAATTACTACCAAAAATAATTCTCAAACCATTTTTATCGAAGTAATTGACGGTAAACAAAAGATTTTGCTGGCATCTGCGGCACCACATCCAGATTTGGCAACCTTTAAACAAGCTATAGAACAAAACAAAAACTATGAAGTTACTTTAGCATTGGCTGATGATTTAAACATAATAGATCCTAAGTTGTATAGTTTAGCTATACTTTATCAGCTACCAAATCAAGGTAATATTTCAAATTCATTGTTAACTAAGCTTAATAATTCTAATATATCAAGATGGTACGTAATTGGAGCGCAAACTAATGTTGCTAACTTAAACCAAGTACAAAAAATATTAAATTTAAGTAGCGGTGGAAACAATTTGCAAGAAGTGTTTCCTTATTTAGAACCTAGTTTTACAGCATTTAATTTAGATGTGAATAGCCTAAAGATTTTAAATGAATATGATCCTTTGTTAATGCCTTTTGGTAATATCAGGATTAATGGAAATTATACAGCAGTTTTTAATCAACGCATTGGCAAAGTAAATACGCAAAATCCAATGCTATTTTTTACAAATGAAAATGGTAAAAAAGTAGGTTTTTTATTGGGCGAAGGTATTTGGAAATGGAAATTAGAAGAAGCTAAAAACGAACAAAATATCCCTCTGGTTAACGAGCTAATTAGTAAAACTGTTCAATATCTTTCTGTTAAAGATGACAAAAGAAAGTTTAAAGTTTACACCAGCAAAAGTACCTATGATGAAAATGAGGAAGTTATTTTAAACGCAACTTTGTATAATGATGCTTATGAACCCGTAAATACTCCAGAGGTAAATTTGCAGCTTAAAAACGGCGAAGGAAAATTTTTTAATTACACTTTCTCTAAGTATGGTGCTGCATATCGTTTATCAATTGGCAATTTAAAACAGGGCAATTATAGTTACAGCGCTAAAACAAATTTGGGAGATAAACAATATGTTGCCGCTGGTGCTTTTTACGTAAATGCCTTAATTGCAGAATATCAACAAACTACGGCAAATCATCAATTGCTCAATACCATGGCGCAGCAAAGTAATGGTAAAATGCTAATGCCAGCTAATTTATTGAGCATTGCTAATGAAATTGAAAAAAGTGGGCAAGCAAAAACCATCAGTTATGAAGATAGGAAGTACGAGGAATTGATTAGCTTAAAATGGATTTTTGTGCTTTTAATGAGTTTACTCTCATTAGAATGGTTTTTTAGAAAGCGGAACGGGGAAGCCTAATGGAAATTACAACTACATATGCAATTGAAATTTTAGGGACAATTTCGTTCGCTATTTCGGGCACGTTTGCAGCCATGCAGAAACGTTTAGATCCTTTTGGTGTATTGATTATAGCATTTGTAACCTCTATTGGCGGTGGTACAGTTAGAGATTTGCTATTGGGTGATACTCCCGTTGCTTGGATGCGTAACGTAAATTACTGCTTGCTTATTTTAGTTACCTCTATGCTTACCATGTTTTTTAAAACTCAGATTAAAAAATTTAAGGTTACGCTATTTCTTTTCGATTCGCTGGGTTTAGGTTTATTTACTTTAGTTGGAGTGCAAAAAGGAATTGTTTTTGGTTTAGAGCCAGGGATTTGCGTAGCATTAGGTACCATAACAGGTTGTTTTGGTGGAATTATTAGAGATACACTTTTAAATACTATTCCTTTAATTTTCAGGAAAGAGATTTACGCAACTGCCTGTATATTAGGTGGCATATTGTATTTCGCTTTGCTTTATTTTAACTTAAAAGCCGATCTAGCCAAAATATTGGTTATTGCTTTTATTACCACCTTAAGAATTGTAGTGGTTAAATATAAATTGGCCTTGCCTAAGTTTGGGTATTAATGACCTGGTGGATATAAAAAACTTTCTAATTTGCCTTTTTGATATGCTTCAGACAGCTGCCAAAGATCATTGCTCCAAGTTTTTTTGTTTTCTTGATCGTTCAAATATGGTAGCACGATATTCATGGTGCCTAATATTAAAGTTTTCTGATCTTTAGTTTCTTTGTTTGCTAATGTAAACTTAGTTAAAGCAGCCATGTACATCAGCATTAAGTCTGTATTTGTATTAAAATAACTGGTTTCCTTTTCGCCTAGATAAAAGGTATAATCAGGTGTTCCGTTCATCCACTTTAATAAAAACTGTCCAGCGTCTGCTCTATTCTTATTTTTTTCGTCAATAGATGTCCTAAAAAGATATTTTATCGTATTAGAAAGCGCTGGCTCGGCATCTTTGTAATGAACTCGCTTATTGAGTTTAATTTGTTTAAAGTTGGGCAAAACCTGAGCGAATGAGCTTAAGCATGAGCAAAGTAAAAAAATAAGAATTAGCGCTCCTCTCATTTCATAAATGATTAATCTGCTTTATTAAAAAGTTATGAGAAATTTTTTAACAGTTTATTTTTTTTCTTCCCCATTTACAATTACAAAAACATCTTCATTGTCTTTTTTCATGAAATATTTTTCTCGGGCAAATTTTTCGACAGTATTTAAATTGCTATCTAATTCTTTTAAGTCTTTTTGTACAATTGCAATTTCTTTAGTGTAGAAATCTTTTTCTTGCTGCAACTTATTTACTTGTGAGCGGTATTCGTATTGAGAAATCATATCATTTTTATCAAAAAACATCATCCACACTGCGAAACCCATTACAGTTAAAAAGTATTTATTGCGTAAAAGTTCTAGTAATTTCTTCATCAAACAAGAGATTAGCGATATGAGATTAGTGATAAAATCAGATCTATACAAATATAGTATTAAAATAAAACATCCGAAGGTTTTAAATCTTCGGATGTTTTGCAAATAAGTTTTTCAACTTGTTAACAATAAAATAAGCCATCATTTCGAAACGGAGCTTTGTGGAGAGAGAAATCTTTTATTCTGTAGTGCTGAACTAACAGATATCTCGGTCGTGCCTTCCTCGAAATGACGAATATTTTTATTTTTTAGCGTATTTAAAGTTTTTGCCGATAAAGCGAGCTGCTTCACCTAATTCTTCTTCAATACGTAACAACTGATTGTATTTTGCAATCCTATCAGAACGAGAAGCAGAACCGGTTTTAATTTGTCCACAGTTTAAAGCTACTGCTAAATCTGCAATAGTTGTATCTTCAGTTTCACCACTTCTATGGCTCATTACAGATGTATAACCACTATTTTGTGCTAAACTTACTGCATTAATCGTTTCAGTTAAAGAACCAATTTGGTTAACTTTTACTAAAATTGAGTTAGCAGTTTGGGTATCGATACCAGTTTGTAAGCGTTTCACATTGGTTACAAACAAATCATCACCAACTAACTGTACTTTATCACCAATTTTATCAGTTAAGCTTTTCCAACCTGTCCAATCGTTTTCATCCATGCCATCTTCAATAGAGATAATTGGATATTTTACAGACAAATCTGCTAGATATTGAGCTTGTTCTTCGCTAGTGCGAATTACACCTGTAGCACCTTCAAATTTAGTATAGTCGTATTTACCATCTTTGTAAAACTCAGATGCAGCACAATCTAATGCTAAACAAATATCAGCACCTGGTTTGTAGCCAGCTTTTTCAATTGCTTTTAAAACGGTTTCAATTGCATCTTCAGTTCCGTCAAAAGTAGGAGCAAAACCACCTTCATCACCTACTGCAGTAGATAAACCTCTATCATGTAAAATAGCTTTTAAATTATGAAAAACCTCAGTTCCCCAACGTAATGCCTCAGAGAAAGAAGGAGCGCCAACTGGCATAATCATAAATTCTTGGAAAGCAATAGGAGCATCAGAGTGAGAACCACCGTTAATGATATTCATCATCGGTATTGGTAAAGTATTGGCATTAACACCACCTACATAACGATATAATGGTTGTCTGCTTTCTGCAGCGGCAGCTTTAGCAACAGCTAAAGAAACACCTAAAATTGCATTAGCACCTAATTTTCCTTTATTTTCTGTACCATCTAAATCGATCATTAATTTATCGATTAACACTTGCTCAAAAACATCAACGCCTTGCAAAGCTTTAGCAATAACAGTATTTACATTTTCAACGGCTTTTAAAACACCTTTACCCATGTAAGTCTTTTTGTCGCCATCACGTAATTCTACTGCCTCGTGTTGGCCAGTACTTGCTCCAGACGGAACAGCAGCACGACCCATTTGGCCATTCTCGGTTATCACTTCAACTTCTATCGTAGGATTACCTCTTGAATCGAGGATTTGTCTTGCATGGACATCAATTATTAAACTCATTTTATTTTGGTTTTGATTATAAATTTACCTTAGTGTACAATGTACAATTAGTTAAGGCTTTTCCAAAGTTAAAATAATTTTTAATCTTTAAGAGTGGAACATTGTTTTTTTTATCAATTTTTGATTTAAGTAAAGATTATCAATCGATTGAACAAAAAAAAAGCCATTCAACGATTTGTTAAATGGCTTGTGTAAATGTTTTTACTGCTTACTTTTTGCTAGCAAAATAAAACTTGTAAACTAAGCCTGCAAGTATAGCGCCTACAATTGGGGCAACCCAAAATAACCATAATTGGCCAAGAGCTTCGCCACCTACAAAAAGGGCTTGACTAGTACTACGGGCAGGATTTACAGAAGTATTTGTAACAGGTATGCTAATTAGATGAATTAAAGTTAAACATAGTCCGATTGCTAAGCCTGCAAAACCTTTTGGAGCACGTTCATCTGTTGTGCCTAAAATTACCAGAAGAAAAATAAAGGTTAATACAACTTCAGTTACTAAAGCTGCGTGCATGCTAAATTTACCTGGAGATAATGCGCCATAGCCATTGGTAGCAAAGCCTCCTACGCTACTGCCATTGCCAGTGGCTATGATGTATAAAATTGCTGCACCTGCAATACCTCCTAAAACCTGAGAAATAATGTATGGGGCTAAATCTTTTGTTTCTAACCTGCCAGCAACCCAAGCACCAACAGATACTGCAGGGTTTAAATGTGCTCCAGAAATGTGTCCGAATGCATATGCAATGGTAACAACTGTTAAACCGAAGGCTAAAGACACGCCTACAAAGCCAATACCTGCACCTGGATAATTGCAGGCTAAAACGGCACTGCCGCAGCCACCAAGTACTAACCAAAGTGTACCAATAAATTCTGCTACTAGTTTTTTCATTATAAAGTTTGTTTAAGTTTCGATTCAATCGGTAGCTCAACTAAACTTTAAATGAATGTAGCGTTAATCTATTCCATTTTTTGTTTGGCTGCTATCCACCAAGTAATCTCGTCAACAAAAACTTTTGCTTTTTTATCTGTTGCTTCTTTATCACTTGGTTGGCCATCTTCGCTAAATGTTTTTTCTATAGTTGCCACCGGAAACATAGCAGGTACTACTAAAGCTCCGATTTTCCAAAGGGTAAATTGCAGAGAGGTAATTACTTGCGAGCCAGCAAAAGCACCTGCCGAAACAGTAGCAATGCCAATTGGTTTGCGTTTCCATTCGGTATACAATAAATCAATTACATTTTTTAAACTAGCCGGATATCCACCGTTATATTCGGGAGTTACAACTATAATACCATCGGCATTTTTAATCTCATTTGCAAAAGATAACATCTGTTCTGTAGGTGTGGAGATGAATTTTAAACGCTCTTCGAATATGGGAAAATCGTATGCCTTTAGATCTATGATTTTTGTCTCGGCTATCTCATTTTCTTCTATATAATTCTTGAAATATAGGGCTACACGATGGCTATTACGGCCATTTCTAATGCTTGATGAAATGATAGCTATGTTTTTCATGTACTTAGTTTTAATGGTTTAAATATTCAAAAAGTTGCTTATTGTAATGATAACAAAAAAATAAGAATACTGTTGTTGAAAATATAAATCAGATAAAATAGGATGGGGATTTTTTTGCTCGTAAATGGAAAAAAATAACCCCTTTAAATTAATCGATAATTTGAAAAGCAGCAATTCTTTTCATGGCAACATTAGCCCCATCGTTCGCTAAATCTTTTTCTCAAATCCTGAAGGGGATTAAAGAAAAAGTATATCGCTACCACTGGGTTTAGAGTTAACGCTGTTGCTTTTGGCAGGTTTTATTAGCAGGAGCAATAAATATAGCCCTGGCTGAAGCGGTACCCTGCAGCTAGGAGAGTAACGACGAAGCGAAGCGTACAAGCGAAAGACAGGAACACAGTTTATAGAAAAGCACTGTGATTGCGCTTCAAAAAACTTAACTTCAATTATTCCCACTTAAAGGTTTTTACAGCAACTGCATAAATTGCAATGCCCCAAATAACCATAATAAGTATTTGCTGTTTCACATCCCATAATCCGGCGCCTTCAAAAGCAACTTTACGCATGGCATCATTTAAATAAGTTAAAGGCAAGGCTCTGCTTATTGGTTGTAACCAAGTTGGAAATGCATCTATAGAGAAAAATGTGCCTGATAATAAAAATTGCGGCAGCGTGATGATGTTTGAAATAGGCGGGATGGTACTTTCACTTTTAGCAATGCCCGAAACTACAAAGCCGAAACCCATAAAAACCAATACGCCAAGTGTAGATAAAATGAGCATATTTAGCACCGTTATGGCGCCATGAATTAACGTAAAATGGAAAAAGAAATGACCAATTAAAATGATAAAAAGGGCACCTAACAAAGCAAAACCAATGCGAGCTATACCTTCACCAATTACAATACTTGAACGTTTTACAGGCGTTGCAAAAAAACGTTTAATCACCAAATTTTGGCGCAAACTAAAAAATACAAATGCGGTACCGAAAACACCTGTGCTTAACAACGAAAAGCCTAATTGACCGGGTAAAATGAAATCGATGGTGCGATATAACCTGCCACTAACTGTACTCGCCCTTATTTCAGTAACGGTTGGCTTTAAATTTTGGGTGTTTAAATTGTAAGAAATCTCGTTTAAAATAGATTTTAAAATATTGCCTTTATCTAAAGATGCAGAGGTATAAGTTACATTTGTAAAATAGGCTGGTACGCCATTTGGGTTTTTGTCTACCTTAATTACGGCATCATAATTACCTTTTTCTAGCTGACTGTCAATGTTTTTTTGGCTGTCGTTTTTAGTTAATCTAACTAAACCAGTTTTCTCTAGTGCAACAACTATTGGGTTTTGCATATCAGAACCAGGAGCTAAAGCAATATCTAATTTAGTGCCGCCGCCACCTAAAAAGCCAAAAACTAAGATAAAGATAAGCGGAAAAGCTAAAGTGAAAACAACTGCAGAAGGACTGCGCATTATGGAGCGAAAACTTGCCTTGGCTAATGCTAACGTAGCTTTTGTGTGACTATACGGAGTATTCATTTTTTTTAAATTTAGATAGTTCGATTTAATTAGATGCAGATTTAGTTTTAACCTTCACGCCACTCTTGGCCAGTTAGATTGATGAAAACATCTTCTAAATTGGCTTTTTTAACTTCTTTTTTTCTTTCAAAGCCACTGGCTATTAGGTTATCAATCAATTGATCTGGAGTGTCTAGCGCTATAATTTTACCTTTTTCTACAAAGGCAACCCTGTCGCATAATTGCTCGGCTTCATCCATGTAGTGGGTGGTAATAACTACTGTAGTGCCTTGGTTGCGGATTTCGGAGATTAAATCCCATAGATTTCTACGAGCTTGCGGATCTAGCCCGGTTGTGGGTTCATCTAAAAAAATAATTTTTGGAGCGTTAATTAATGTTGTGGCGATAGAAAAACGTTGTTTTTGTCCGCCAGATAAAGCTTTGTATTTTGCTTTAGCTTTGTCTTGCAGATTTACCTTAGCAAGCATTTCCATCGGTTTTGCATCTACACCATAAAGGCCCGAAAAAAGTTCTAAAAGTTCTACTAAGTTTAAGTTAGGGTAATAGCCCGCAGCTTGTAGCTGAACGCCTATAATTCGTTTAATTGAACTTGGGTCTTTGTCTACAGAAAAGCCATCAACAATAACTTCTCCAGCTGTTTTTTGGCGCAAAGTTTCTATAATTTCTAACGTAGTTGTTTTGCCAGCTCCATTTGGGCCTAATAAACCAAAAATTTCATTTTCGTAAACATCAAAGGTTAAACCTTGTACTGCTTTAAAATCATCGTAATTTTTCACGAGATCTTTTACACTAATGATGACATTTCTTTTTTCCATTATTTTTATTTGATAGCGTTAGGCTGTTATGTTTCTAGTGCTAAAGTAAGAAGCTTTAAATGAATTTTATCTGAGTGGCAGTAAAATGTCGATAAAATGATTTTTAATCGGGATGAATGGTTAATTGTCTGGAGCAGGATTTACAGGATTGTAGGATTTTGAAGATCACAATAGGTAAAATGATTTTTAATTAAAAAGGATGTTTGTAATAACAAACATCCTTAATATTACTTTATGGGATTTTTCTAAACGATAAATTGTTAGTTTATAACAATTCAACTTCCCAGCTCAACATCTTGCCAACTTTCCTTTCAAATTACCAAGTTAAATCACCTTTAATTAAGCCAACAAAATCATCAAATAAATAACGAGAGTCATGTGGGCCAGGAGATGATTCTGGGTGATACTGTACCGAGAAAGCTTTTTTGCCTTTTACACGAATTCCTTCAATAGAATCGTCATTTAAGTTTACATGTGTAATCTCAACTTTATCAGATTTTCTTACTTCATCTGGTATAACACCAAAACCGTGGTTTTGAGAAGTTACTTCGCAGTGATCTTTAATAATATTTTTTACTGGGTGATTTAAACCACGGTGACCGTTAAACATTTTCATTGTTCCAATTCCGTTGGCTTCAGCTAATAACTGATGGCCTAAACAAATACCAAAAAGAGGCTTATCAGCTTCTAAAATAGATTTCACTGTATCAATTGCATAACCCATAGCTGCAGGGTCGCCAGGGCCATTAGATATAAAATATCCGTTAGCTCCCCACTCATCCATTTCGGCAAAGGTGGTTTTAGCTGGATAAACTTTTACATAAATATCCCTGTCATCAAAATTGCGGAGAATATTTTTCTTAATACCTAAATCTAATGCTGCAATTTTATAGTTAGCTTCTGGGTTTCCGTAATAATATGGTTCGTTTGTACTTACGTGAGATGATAGCTCTAAGCCACTCATGTCTGGTACATCAGCTAATTTCTTTTTCAACTCTTGCAAATCAGTAATTTCAGAAGAAATAATAGCGTTCATTGCTCCTTTATTTCTAATGTGGCGCACCAAGGCTCTAGTGTCAATTTCAGAAATACCTACAATGTTTTCATTTTGAAAATTATCTTGAATAGATTCTGATGCTTCTTTTCTGCTGTAAATGATATTGTAGTTTTTACAAACCAAACCAGCAATTTTAATTGAGCCAGATTCGATTTCTTCTTTGTGCATGCCATAATTACCAATATGTGCATTGGTGGTAACCATAATCTGACCAAAATAAGAAGGGTCTGTAAAAACTTCTTGATAGCCGGTCATGCCCGTATTAAAACAAATTTCGCCAGTTGTAGTGCCAATTTTGCCAGCAGCTTTACCATAAAAAACAGTGCCATCGGCCAATAACAAAATAGCGGGTAACTTTGTGTAGTTAGTCATTTGAAATACAATAAGAATAGAATGTGAAAAACTTCTTCTCGGTTAAGAGAGGATTAAAAAAAGCGAAAAAAGAATGGAATTTCTTAACGGTTTTGCCGTTTTTGTAAGTTAAAATAGAAATCTGATTGAACTCATTCATTTCAGGATACAAAGGTAGTTTTTTGATTGGTTTATTCAATATTTTTTTGAAAAAATACTGTGCCTCTTTCCTATAATAATATTTTACTAAATAGACACATCATACGCTGAGTTTTTACATTATTATAAGCGTGCTTTGTTGTTATGGTTTGTATAAATCTTTGTTCCTTTTACAATAATAAAACCTAATTTTGTTTTACAAAACAAACAACATGTCTGTAAACAAAGAAATTAAGCGGATTACCACCCACATTTTGCAAGAAATGAAACAACGTGGCGAAAAAATTGCCATGTTAACCGCTTACGATTATTCGATGGCAACCATTTTGGATGATGCCGGATTGGATGTTTTATTAGTCGGCGATTCTGCTTCTAACGTAATGGCCGGCCATGAAACTACCTTGCCAATTACTTTAGATCAAATGATTTACCACGCTCAGGGTGTTGTACGTGGTGCCACCAGAGCTTTTGTAGTGGTAGATTTACCTTTTGGCTCTTACCAAGGAAACTCAAAAGAAGCTTTAAATTCTGCCATCAGAATTATGAAAGAGTCTGGTGCCCACGGTGTAAAATTAGAAGGAGGTATTGAAGTTGTAGAATCTATACAACGGATCATTACCGCTGGTATACCTGTAATGGGGCATTTGGGCTTAACACCACAATCTATTTACAAATTTGGCACTTATACCGTTAGAGCAAAAGATGAAGAGGAAGCAAACAAATTAAAAACTGATATATTAGCCCTACAAGATGCAGGTTGTTTTGCTGTTGTTTTAGAGAAAATTCCGGCTAAGCTGGCAAAAGAAGTGAGCGAAAGTTTACACATACCAACAATTGGCATTGGCGCAGGACCAGATTGTGATGGGCAGGTTTTGGTTGTTAATGACATGATTGGCTTAACTAAAGGTTTTAGACCAAGATTTTTACGTCAATACTTAGATTTATATGAGGGCATTTTAGGTGCTGCAAAATCATACATTAATGATGTAAAAGCTAAAGATTTTCCGAACGAGAAAGAGCAATATTGATTTTGGAGTTGGGTTTTTGAAGTTGATTTGAAAAACAGTTTCAGTGCTCATCGGATACATCTGCCCCGCTTTTCGTTTCAATCTTTTTGTCAATGTCATCCTGAGCTGGTTGAAGGATTATACAACAAAAAGGATTTTCACTACAATCGGGTTTAAATAACAAAAGCTTTTTCTACAAAACAGGATCTTGATACTTGATACTGAATACTTGATACTAAATACTTGATACTACGAAATGCCAATAACCGAAGCAGATATTTTATACGAAGACAACCACTTAATTGCCATAAACAAGCGCAGCGGAGATATTGTTCAAGTTGATGAAACTGGTGATGAGCCTCTGGATGAAATGGTTAAAAAGTACATTGCAACAAAATACAATAAACCAAACGGAGCTTTTTTAGGTGTGGTGCATCGTTTAGATAGACCAGTGAGTGGTGTAATTTTATTTGCTAAAACAAGCAAAGCACTTGAGCGAATGAATGCGGTTTTTAAAAATCGAGAAGTGCGTAAAACCTATTTTGCGGTAGTAAGAAACAAGCCAGCTAGGTTAAGTGGTAATTTGGTTCATTACCTCATTAAAAATCCTCAAAAAAATGTGGTTGCAGCCTATAACAAAGAAGTTGCTGGTAGCCAAAGGTCTGAGCTAAATTATAAATTAATAGGAGAGTTGGGTGGCTTTCATCTATTACAAGTGAACCCAATAACTGGTCGCTCGCACCAAATTAGAGTTCAACTTTCTACAATGGATTGTCCAATAGTTGGTGATAACAAGTATGGTTATCCTCGCGGCAGCAGAAAAGGTAGTATTTGTTTACACGCTAGGCAGTTAGAATTTATCCACCCTGTGCAAAAAGAACCTGTAAAAATATTTGCCCCATTACCTATTGATGGCTTTTGGGAAAGGTTTGAGCATTTTAATGTAGAAGATTAATTAGCGGCAATCTGCTTTTTTAAAAACCATTGATTTGCCGAAAATGAGTTTAGATCTATCTTTAAAAACCGTTTTGCCATCTTTTTCTTCTACCTCACCAAAACCCTCTATAAGTTCATTATTTTTCATCAGAAATACCACTTCACGTACCGATTCTGATCCTTCCGATTCAAATGTATAATCAACAATTAAGGTATCTCCTTTTATTTCGCCCTCAATAATGCCATTATTTTTATCTTTTTCGTACAATTTGTAACTCAACTCACCTGTAGCAATCCCATTTGTACTGATGTAGTTTATTCTAGCGGTATCGTTGCCCTTAATAAAAGCATAACAATGCGTTTCGCTAATTTTTACATTATCAGTTGTTGATTTTGAATTATTTGATTGGTTTTGTTGATTGCTTTCGCCTTGGCAGGCAGTAAGTATCAATGCAACAGCAGCAATAGGGATAATGGATCTGATCATAAATTATTTAACAAAAACAGTAGGGAAATGTTTAGTTTGCTTTGTACAAGATAGCACAAATTAATTGATTTGAAAATGCCCAAAAATAGAAAATCCCGAAAAATATCGGGATTAACTAAATCAATCATAAATGTATTATGAAAATCTTACCAAACGTAGGTGCCTGCGGATCCTTTAGGCAATGTTGTTGTAACTATTTTACCGTTAAATTTGATATTAAAAGTTTGGTCATTTGAGCTCGTATTCATTACTACTAAAGCTTTTTTGCCATCTGGTGTTTTAAAAGCAACATTACTTAGTACACTATTTAAGGTAGAGCCAATTCTAACTGAACCCGGCCTAACAAATTTTGATGCATGAGCAATTACATAATATGCTACATTTCTAGATACACCAGGAGCAATAGTAATTGCACCTAAACAACTTGTACAGCCGCCATCTGGCGTATGAGGATTATAATTTGCATCAGCAGCTAAGTTCCATTCTAAGACATTTCTGCTCCAATTTCTTGTGGCTCCCACAATTAAAGTAGATATATGCCATTTTAAATCCTCAGCAAAATTGCTTGGCCCGCCAACCCACTGCTCGGTAAAATAAATGTTTTTATTTGGATAAGCATTTCTTACAGTACTTAGTGCAGAAATATTACCACCATACAAATGAAACGCAGAACCATCTACATATTTGCTGGCAGCTACATCAGCTAAAATCTCCATCGGATAGTCTGGTCGATCTGCATTGTGATCATAAACAATAATTTTAGTTGTAATGGCTGCCGCTTCAAATGCTGGCCCTAAAGCCGTTTTTATAAATATTGCTTGGTCTTTAGCTTCCATGGACATACTTGGATTATTGCCCGGGTGCAAAGGCTCATTCTGAATGGTTATGGCATCAATTGTTATGCCTTGCGCCTTCATAGCTTGTATGTATTTTACAAAGTATTTAGCGTAAGCAGTGAAATATTCAGGTTTTAAACTTCCTCCCTTAAACGAATTGTTGGTTTTCATCCAAGTTGGCGCAGTCCATGGCGAGCCTAAAATTTTAATATTCGGATTGATGGCTAAAATCTTTTTAAGGATCGGCACTAAATCTGTCATCTCAGCTGCAATGCTGAAATTATCTAAATTCACATCAGTCTGGCCAGTTGGGCGATCATTATAGGTAAAAACGTTAGCGCTTAAATCTGATGCTCCAATGCTTAATCTCAAATAACTTACTCCAATTGCACTACCATCGGTGCTAAATAATTCTTTAATCAAAGCATCTTTATCAGCAGCAGGCAGGTTATTAATTAAAGTTGCGCTACCGCCCGTAAGTGTGTAGCCAAATCCATCAATAGTCTGAAAAACTTGTGCTTCATCTATTTCAATTGTTGAGTATGAATTATTGGTAGCAGAAAAATTTAGCTCAATATTTTGCTTTTGAAGCAATACTGATTGATCGCCTTTGGTAAGCCAAAAACTCACATCGCTTGCTACAGGATTGGCAACAGGCGGCTCTGGAGTAACCTTTCCGGTTTCAGTACTTTTCACACCTTTTTTGCAGGCGCATGAAGCTAAAACAATTAGTAATGAAAAAAATAGGGTTGATGGATATCTCATTTTATAGGGAATAGTTAAATTTTATTTTTTTATTTCCTAACTGAACTTCAAACTCTCCTGGTTCGGTAACTTTTTTTAATTCAGAATTGATAAAGCCAATATCGTCTGACGTAATTTTAAAAGATATAGTTTTGCTTTCTCCCGGCTTCAATTCAATTTTATCAAATCCTTTAAGGCGTTTTACATCCGGACTAATATCACTTGCCAATAAGTCTGAAATAAACAGTAATACACTTTCTTTACCTAACACTTTGCCCGTATTACTTACATCAACACTTATGGTTAAAGTTTGTCCTTTTTTTAAGGTAGATGAACTTAATTTAACATTACTGTAAGTAAAAGTGGTGTAGCTTAAGCCATGGCCAAAAACATATTGAGGGTTGTAATCTGCATTATAGTTATAAATTCCTTCTGCAGTTTCTCTAGATTCTGATGGTTTATGGTAGTAAGTAAACAAAGCATTTGGAAACTGTGGGTAAGTATAAGGCAATTTACCTGATGGATTTACATCGCCATATAAAATATCTGCCAATGCGTTACCACCAAAGTTACCTGGCAAATAGGTTTGCACAATAGCCGACATTTTTTGCTCAAACTTGCTTATAATGCGTGGTCTGCCTTCGTTTAAAACTAAAATGATTGTTTTGCCTGTTGCAGCTAATTTTTGAGCTAACTCAGTTTGTAAATCAGATAAGTAAAGATCGCTTAAATTACCTGGAGTTTCTGTATATGAATTTTCGCCTAAGCAAAGTACAACTACATCAGCATTTTTGGCTGCCGCGATGGTTTCTTCAAATTGGTCGGCATATTCATCGTAATATTTGCCATCCATTTTATAGCTTACACCTGGTAAATAGGTTACGTTTTGTTTGCCAATTTTGTTTTGTAAAGCTTCTAAAATTGTATTGTATTTTGATGCAAAATCTTCTACTTTTTCGCCTTGCCAAGAGTAAGTCCATGCACCATTTAAGGTACGCATTGAGTTAGCATTTGGTCCAGTTACTAATATTTTGGCTGTTTTGTTTAATGGTAGAACGTTGTTATTGTTTTTTAATAAAGTAATAGACTCTGCCGCGGCTTGTTGCGAAGCTTGCTCAAACTCTACACTGCCAAATTTTGGATAATCTTTAACGTTGGTTGTTGGTTTGTTAAATAAGTCTAACTCAAATTTAACCGTTAATATTCTTCTAACAGCATCGTCAATTCTACTTTGTTTAACTTTTCCTTCCTTAACAAGCGCAATTAAATCATCGCAAAATGGTTCGTATTGATAAGCAACCATAGACATATCTATACCAGCATTAATGGCCTTCATAACAGCTTCTTTGTTGTCTTTCGCAACTCGATCTCTCTTGTATAAATTCTCAATATCTCCCCAATCTGTTACCACTAAGCCTTTAAAGCCTAATTCTTCTTTTAATAAAGTAGTGAGGATTTTATAATTTATATGCACAGGTACGCCGTTAATTAATCCAGAATTGATCATTATTGTTTTGGCGCCGGCAGCAATTGCAGCTTTAAATGGTGGCAAGTGATATTCTCTGAGCGCTTGGTCTGAGATAATTGCAGGCGTTCTGTCTTTGCCAGAAACTGGTACTTGATAACCTAAAAAGTGTTTGATAGATGCAGCTACTTTTGTTGGGTCTGCAATGTTGTTGTCTTTGCCCTGAAATCCATAAACCATTTGTTTGCCAAGCTCAGTAATTACATAAGGATCTTCACCAAAACTTTCCCACTGGCGTGGAAAGCGTGGATCGGCACCTAAATCTAATAATGGAGAAAATGCCCAAGGAATAGAACTGGCTCTAGTTTCGTAAGCGGTAATTTCTGCACCTTTATAAACTAAGGCACGATTAAATGTAGCTGCTTGACCAATTTGTTGTGGGAACATGGTTGCACCATCAGTATATGTTTCGCCATGTATGGCATCAATGCCGTATATAACCGGAATGGCATTTTTGTTGCTCATAGCGGTTTTTTGAATTTTTGTAATAACTTCTAACCAATGTTGCGGCGTTCTAGCTCTATTGTTGGATGCATTTATAACGGAACCCAATTTATATTGTACCAAGGCTTTTTGCATAGCCTGTTCATCTAACATAAAAGGTTCATCGCTACTAAAACGGTCTTTACCTTTTCCAATTACATCTAAAGTAATTTGAGCCATTTGACCTACTTTTTCTTCTAAAGTCATTTTGGCCAATAAAGCGTTAACTTTTAATTCTAAGGCAGTTTGTTTTGGTTTTGGTTGTGCAAAAATTTGTAGACTAATAAGTACGAGCAGCAATGAAGTGCCAAACCTTTTGATGTTCATGTTCTATTTTATATTTGGTTTTAAAAACTTAAAAATAGATGTAAACTATTGGTTAAGCAATGATGCAACTATGGTGTAGGGTCAAAAGAGGAAGTGCTAAATTAAAAAAACCTCTTTCCTTAACTCCTTAAAAATGGCTTTAAATATTGATGGAGGCTGTTTTAAAAGTTTTCAGCGAAGCGGATGAAGATCTAAAATAAATAGGCCTTGTTGTGGTAAAGTATAGGTACTAAAAAGTAGATTGCCTTAAAATAAAGGTGAAAAATCAAACAAAGGACCTAATTCTTGTCATCTAAAAATTCATCAGTAAAATGTTGCTTGTGTTTAGGCTGAGCAAATTTATCATCATTAAAATTTTTAGAATTTCCTTTTGCTATAGATAATGATTTCCACTGTGTGTTGCAAAGCATTTTGCCTAAAAAAACAATTTGCCCAACATGGTAAGGATAATGGGCCAATTGTCTATTAATTGCTTCGGTTACGGTATGTCCTTGGTTTCTGATATAAATCTCTTTATTTAGATCATCGGGTTTCAAAGTTTCTATTGCATCGAATAAACATTGCCAACCTTCATTCCATTTTGATAACATTTCTTGTCTTGAGATCAAATCATTTTCAAATTCAGCATCTCTTTGGCGCCAATTTTTCTCACCGTCGCTGGTTAAAAAATCTGTCCATCTTGATAACATATTGCCCCACATATGTTTTACAATAATAGCAATGCTATTGCTTTCTTCGTTAACTTGATAAAACAATTGATCATCCGTTAGTTGAGCAAAAGTGTTATCGCCTAACATTTTGTAATAGGTAAATTGCTTTTTAATACTTAGTAAATAATCATTTTCCATTATTCATTTACTCTAATTAACGATCCATTTTTAACATTACTATTGTCTATCTCAAAAATCTGTTTTCCAACGGTTGTTGCATTTGCTAAAGCGTTATTTGCCTTTAAATCTAAAAATCTATCTATAGATGCAAAACTATCTTTGTTTGATTTACGAATTTTAGCTTGCATTCCGGTATCCACAACTCCTGGATAAACCGCTATAATTTTTACTCCATTTTCAACTTTTTCCTGTTCTAAAGCAATGGTTTGGGTCATCATATCAATTGCTGCTTTGGTGGCACAATAAACCGTCCATCCCGAGTAGGGTTTGTAGGCAGCACCCGATGAGATGTTTATGATATGTTTTTTAGCTTTCCAATTTTTGGTTAATGAAATAAAAGCGGATATAAGTAGGAGTGGAGCAACTGTATTAAGTAAAACGGTTGATTCTATATCAGTAATGTCTTCTATTTTACCAATTTTACCTAATGTGCCAGCATTATTTATCAATGTTATTTTTTCAACTTCGTTAGCATCAATTTTTTTAAATAACTTAGAAATTAGGGTTTTAATTCTATCAGTTTTACTCAAATCATAAGGTAGTTGAGTAATTTTTGTTAATTTATGATTTACGCTTCTGGCAATGGAAAATACCTCATAATTGTCTGCTAAGTAAGCGTCGATAATGCCTTTTCCAATTCCTTTACTTCCGCCAGTAATTAGTAAGATTTTGCTCATGATCAAATATAACAATGTCTACTCGAAATAGCAGAAATTCCATTTAATCTCCTCGTTAAATCAGGTATTTTTCGAAACAAATGCTATTTTCAATTCCAATATACTGGCCATAGTTTGGGGTAATTTGGTAACCTAATTTTTGATATAGGGCAATGGCATCATATTGTTTTTTGCCTGTTTCTAAAACACATTTTGTATAACCTAACTCTTTTGCCCAATTCTCTAAGTCATTTAAAATTGCAGTAGCAATTCCTTTTTTTCTGCCATTGGGCGAAGTAAACATTCTTTTTATTTCCATGGCATCAGCTGAAAAAGCCTTTATCGCTCCACAGCCAATTGCAGTATCATTTTCATAAGCAATAACTACATGGTTAATCTTGTCAACTTTGTTAAATTGATCATAAAATGCATGTTCATCGCCATCCGTTATTGCCAAATAGGCATCAAGATCACGAATTAAGGTGGTAAAATCTGAGTGATTTGAGTTGGTTCTTTCTAAATTTAGCATAGCTAAAAATAAAATAAATTCTATCCTTTTGCTAAAGGTAGGTTAATTAAAAAAGTTGTTCCTTTTCCTAATTCACTTTCAACATTAATTTTGCCGCCATTTTGCACAATCATATCCTTACATAAAATTAGGCCTATCTGATAGCCTTTTTCTCCAGAAGTGCCAATACTTGTTTGATGAGATAATGTAAACAGATTGTTTTTAGTTTCATCATCCATTCCTCTACCCGTATCGCTAATGCTGATTAAAATATCATTACCTGTAATCTTGGCATCAAAACTTATCAAATCGTCTGCATTGCAAAATTTAACTGCGTTAGATAGTAGGTTTCTAATTACAATGTTAATCATGTTGCGATCTGCGTAAACATCGATGTGAGTAGCAATTTTATTTTTGATCTTTATATTTTTAGCCCTTACTTGCGAATCAATCAAACTTAAATTCTCTTCTACAATGGTTAATAATTTAAAATTTTCAGGGTTGATATTTATTCCCTCTAGCTGACTTTTTGCCCATTCTAATAAATTATCTAAGAATTCTGCAGTACTGTAAATAGTATCACCCAATTTACCTAATAAATTATTGAGTTCATTTTTGTTTAGATCGCCTTTATGATATAGCTCAAAAAGCATTTTTAGGTTGTTTAACGGACTTCTCAAATCATGAGATACGATAGAAAAGAATTTATTTTTAACAGCATTTAATTTCTCTAACTCAAAATTTTGAGACGATACAATATTCATCTGTTTTAAAAGCTCTTCATTTAATGAGCTCAACTCTTCATTAACTTCTGCAATTTCTTGCTTTTGTTTTTGCAGCTGCGAATTGCTGGTTTTTTTCTCAGCATTTCTTTTATAATAGAGCACTAGCAAAACAATTACAACAATTAATAAAAATGTTATAATTCCTATGGCTATGGCATAATCAGAATTTTTAGCGATAATTTGCTTGTTGCTGCGCTCGAGGTTTTTATTGTCAGAATTAATTCGGTGAAGATCATTGATAATTACACCTTCTTTAACTTGATTTTGGTTTAAGCTGTCTTTAACTTCAATATAATTTGTTTGCAGTTTTAAGGCTTCTTCAAATTTGTTTTGAGCAGTAGAAATTTCTACCAATAATTTAAGCGCTAATGAGGTAAGTCCTTTTGATTTGCTTTCGTAAGATTTATCTAATGCCAACTGACCAGTTTTTTCTGCGTCTTGATATTTTTTTAGCTCTAAATAATTATAGCCTAATGACAATAATACAGCAGTTTGTTGATAAGGATTTTTTACAGCCTCATTTTTTTTTAGGGCTAAAAGTAAATGTTGTTGGGCTTTTTTATAGTTCTTTTCAACATGATAGATTTGTCCAATGCCCCAATTGCTAAGCGCAATACCACTTATATCGCCAATTTTTTCGCGTATGGCTAAGCTTTGCCTGTAATAAGCCATTGCTTGTTTAGGTTTACCCAACTTACGGTTCGAGTTGCCTAAAGAAAATAAAGCATTTCCTAGGCCAATTTCATCTTTTGGATTTTCTTTAACATCATCTAAAACTTGTAGAAAATAATTATGGGCAGTTTTATATTCTTCTAAATCAAAATAAATTGAGCCTAAATTGATCGTATTTTGAGTAATTCCTTTTTTGTAATTAAGCTTTCGGTATATCTTTAACGATTCTTCATAGTTTTTTACCGCTTCTCTTTTTCTTTCAAGCCTATCATAAGCGTAGCCGATGTTTGCGTAAGACCTAGCTATCCCATTGGTATAATTAATCTCTTTAGCTTTTTTAAATCCGAGCTTAAAAAAATATAATGCACTATCTAAATTACTTCTAATACCATGTGAAATTCCCATGTCTAAATAAGCATTTGCAACAGCAGAATCGATGTTATTCTTTTCTGCAAGAATTTTGTATTGGTTTGCGTAATAATATTTTTTAATAGGATCTACTGCAGAATATGCGGCAGATAGTTTTCTCATGATTACAATTTGAGCACTATCAGTATTAGCTTTATGGAGTTGAGCTAACAATTCATCAACTCTGGTAGTTTGGGCAAAGCCCGAAAAATTTAAAAAAAATAGGAAATAGAATAGAATTAGTCTTTTTATTAGCGTAATAGCTTTAGGCATATGCGAGCGTTACTTTAGGGATGAGTATGGCATACTGTAAGCTAAAGTTAGCAATTTATTTGTTTAAACAAATAAATTTTATTCCCTTATGGAGTAAAATCTTCATGTTAATCAAATGTAGAAGAGGCTCTTAATGCAATAAATGAATTATTTTATCAAATGCTGATATTTTTCACGGTTATCAAACATAATCCAAAATAAAACCAGTGCAAATGCTGCGGCAATATGGAACCCGCTGGTAACAGTAACTGTGTTTGTTAAAATAATGCCAATCATTACCGGAAAAACAACTAATGCACCCAAGGCTCTGGTTTTCGAAAAAATAATTAATGCCCCACCCAAAATTTCTACAACAGCAACTAATGGCATAAGCCAACTTACAGCCATCATTCCTGTCATTGCTTTAACTAAGTTTTCAGGCATATGCTCTGGCATTGGCATGTAATTAAAAAATTTATTTAAACCTGCATTAATAAAAAAAAGGCCAAAAATTAGGCTTAAAACGAATGTTATTTTTTGTTTCATGATAATTTTGTTCATTAAATTTATCTTAAGCTAAAGCTAAATAATTTAATGAAGTAATTGAGGGTTAAAAGGGACAATTTTCATGGGCATTTGTTCTTTTTAATTAGTGGATTAAGCCATGAAAATAAAATTTCCTATTCTTAATCTATTGGTGATTACGAAATACAATTAGCTGGCAATTTCTTTCCTAATTCTACTTAATGAAGTATCGGTAATACCTAAAAAGGTGGCTATGTGTTTTAAAGAAATATTTTGAACTAGGTTAGGTTTGTTTTTAATGAGTTTTAAATAACTTTTTGATTTAAATTAATTTAAGTTATTTCTCTTCCCTTTTAACCAATAAAACTTCTTCATTGTCTAAAATAAGATAACCTTGCTCATAACAAAAATAATAGACCTGACCTTTTTGAGTGGCGTAAGTGTGCGTGTGGTAATTAAAATCAAAGCCTTTACGAATCAAATGATCGCGTTTTAATTTAATTTTTCCTTCCGGATTTTTGTTTCTTAAGATATCTCTGTTTTTTTTAAGAATACGATTCACCTCATTTAAATAGCTATTTTCTTCGGTGCGTATTTTATTATTATAGTTGGTGCGGCACTGGTCGTCGCAAAATTTTTTATCGGCCCTGCCATTTAAAACAGCATTGCAGTCTAAACAAAAACGTTCCATAAAAATTGGTTTAAGCTAGGGCTGATGATTTAAAGCTACAAATTATTTTGAATTAGATAAAAAAATAAAACTGCTTTTAAGGTGATTAAATAAGGTTTATCCGTGTATAAACGTTTATACACGGCTATAAACGTTTAATATCCGACAAATATTTTTAGCTGTTTGCACCTTTGTATTGTCGATAGCGGTGGTCGTTATTGTTCGTTAAATAATTAGAAACTTAATTTTAGAAATCGTGGAAAATGTAGTAAACAAAGTAGTATTGAGCGGCTGTGCAGGTAGTGATGCAGAACTCAGAGTAATTGGTGGAAATAGTAAATTAGCTCGTGTAAATATGGCTGTAAATGAAAGTTACAGGAACGCTGCAGGTGAAGAAGTAAAAAAAACACAGTGGTTTTCGCTAACTTTTTGGGGAGCAAAAGCTGATGTAGCAGAATTGAAAATTAAAAAAGGCACTCGTTTTAGTATTGAAGGAAGGTTGCAAAACAATAATTACGAAGCTAAGGATGGAACAAAACGTTATACTACGGAAATTGTAGTTGATGAAATTGCGATTAAAGAATTGGTTGCGGCTAATTAGCGTTAAACTTTAAAAATAGAGACAGGTCAAATTAAAATGATCTGTCTCTATTTTAACAATCTCTGTTCAACTTTTATTGATCCATTCAGGCTTTTAGCTTCAATTTTTGCTTTACAGATCGTAAAATAAATTCATAGTGAGGTAAATTCGGCGTTCCGTCATTCTCAATTTATTTCAGCATCTGTTTGCAAGAAAGAGCTCGTTTTGAAGTAGCGGAAAGTCTCAATGATTTTAGATTTTTATAGTGTTAATCTAATATTTGCATAATAATTTCTTTTCATAGCTGGATTAAAATAACGATTTGCAGCAGCATTTAAATCATTGCCCAAACTATAAGTTTGATTAAGTAAATTGTTTATACCGAAAGAAACATCTAAAGCTATTTTGCCAATATTAAGATTTCTAATTCCGGTTTTAAGATCTGCTAAATGATATTTGTCTGCAAAGGCAGTGTTTGCATCATTTAAAGGGATGCTTGAAGTATAATTGTGTTGAGCAAAAAGATAAAATCCTTTAATAAAATTCATTTCTAAGCTGCTTACCACAGTATGCTTTGGTACACCAGTTAACTCATTTCCTGAAAAGTCATTTCCTGCATTTTGAAATTGATCAAATTTGAAATGGCTATACGCAAAACTATTTCTTAGTAAAAGGCCATTTAAAAATGATTTATCTTCTCTCTTAATTAGCCATAAACTGCTTTCTAATTCAGTGCCTAACTGTTTTGTGCCTCCAGCGTTGATAAAGAATTCCGTATCATTTTCATTTAATCTTCTTACAATGGCATCTCTTAGATTGAAGTAAAAAATATTACCATCAATATTTAACATTTTGTTTTTGGTTTGATAACGTAAACCAGCTTCGTAATTCCATCCAGCTTCGGCTTGTAAATTATTATTGATGATGTTATCTGATGATCTAACTTCGGCTAGGGTAGGAGGGGAATAACCTTTGCTGATTGAAGTTCTAACACTTATGGTTTCATTAAAAAGATAAGAGGCAGCAAACTTAGGCATCAATCGGGCCGAAAAGTTTCTGTTTTTCTCTGCAACTGCAACAGGGAAGAAACTTTCATAGTTGTAATTAAAGAAGTTTAAACTTGAGGCAAGTTCTACCAGAAGTTTTTTATCGATATCAAAATTTAACTTCAAAAACCCAAAAGTCTGGTTGGCTCTTAAATCATCAGAAGCAATTAAATTGGTAGCAATCCCTTGTGCATTTGCAAAATTGTTAACACTTGTATTGGTGCTTGAGCTTTCTACGCCACCTTGAATGTTATATTTAACATGATCTGTAATTGTAGTAAATTCTACAAAAGACCTTAACCCTATAGTGTTTTCTTTCCGCTTTTCATAATTGGTAATAAAAGGATTTTCAAAATCTGTATTAGAATAAAATAGTGCTAAAACATGATTGAAATGTTGGTTTAAGGCATAAGTATTTGATAGTCCAGCAAAAAAAGTTTTGTTATAAATGCCCGCTTGTTGTACAATAGCGCCGGGTAAGGTTGCTGTAGCTGGTCGTGCTGCTTTTGGGTTATTTGCAAACTGTGCTGCGGTTAATCCACCAGGTGTTTGGTAATATAAATCGCTATAAAAAATTAGCGCTTTTAATTTTCCTTTTACGCGGTAATCCCAATCATGTGAAGTTTGAATATATCGTCTTTTGAGCGCACTATTTGCTCTATAGCCATCGCTCTGCTGATATCCGCCAGTTAAATTAAAGCTGTAATTTTTAAGGCTTTGACTGATACTTGCCGTTTGATGAAACAATCCATAAGAACCTGCGGTAGTTGACAAGCTCAATTCATTTTTGTTTTTTAACACGGAATTGATCAACAAAGCGCCACCTGTATTTGCGCCGAAAATACTAGCTTCCGGACCTTTATAAATCTCTAAACTACTAATGCCAATCATATCTAAAGAGTTTAGATAGGTATTTCCACCTGCATCAGTTAGTGGGAAATCATCAAAATAGATTTTAACATTTCTGATGCCAAAAGGTGATCTTAATAGGCTGCCACGAAGAGATAATCGGTAACTACCTGGAGAACGTTCTTCCATTCTCACTCCAGGTGAAGTATTTACTAAGCTTACTAGTGAATTTGAAGGTTGATTTTTTATCTGATTGCTATCTAACAAACTCACCGCACCCAATGCTCTTAGTAATGGCTGTGGATTGTAGTAACCTTTTACTCTTACTTCATTAAGGCGTTTTATGGTGTCTGTTTGAGCAGATGCGCTAATATTGATAAGAAATAAGAGAGCGAATAATATTTTTTTCAAGTTTCAATTTTTATTTCGTCAGATTTGAGTGAGGGACGGCTGAAATAGCTCTTAAAATGGAGAAAAATCTTATTCACAATCAACAGATTTCTCCTCGTTCCTCGTTGGAAATGACGGTTTGGATTATTTAAGTTGAGCTTGTCGAAAATTTAGTAAATATTATTCGACAAGCTCAGAAAGACAAATGATTTTACTTTGCAGCAACTCTCCAAATAATTCCGCTAACATCATCTGCAACCAATAAAGCTCCATCTTGTGCTACTGCTACACCAACAGGTTTACCATAAACTTCTTTTTCGTCTTTAATAAAGCCAGTTAGAAAGTCTTCGATTTTGCCACTTGGTTTGCCATTTTTAAATGGAACGAATGCAACTTTATATCCAACAAATTGTGAACGGTTCCATGATCCGTGTTGCCCGATAAATGCACCACCTTGATATTTAGCTGGAAATTTTTTAGCCGTATAAAAAGCTAAACCTAAAGATGCAGTATGTGCGCCCATTGGTACATCAGGAACCAAAGCTTTAGCAACCAATTCTGGTGCTTGCCCTTTTAAACGAGGATCTTCATTTTGTCCGAAATAAGAGAATGGCCATCCATAAAAAGCACCTTCTTTAACGCTAGTAATATAATCTGGCACTAAATCATCTCCCAATCCATCACGTTCGTTTACTGCTGTCCACAACATATTTGTGCCTGGAGCCCAAGCCATACCAACTGGATTACGCAAACCGCTACCATAAATTTTTTCTCCAGTACCATCTGGATTAACTTCTAAAATTGCAGCTCTTCTAATTTCATTTTCTAAACCCTTTTCTGCAACATTACTACCTGAACCTACAGAAACATATAATTTGCTTTGATCTGGTTTAACAATTAAATTTCTAGTCCAATGGTTATTGTAACCTCCAGCAGGTAATTCTAAAATCTTTTTGCCTTGACCAGTTATTTGTGTATCACCAGTTTTGTAAGGATACATCCAAATGCCATCTGTATTGGCTACATAAAATGAATTACCAATAAATGCTGCTCCAAAAGGCTGATTTAATCCTGCTAAGAAGGTAGAAATGATTTCTGGCTTGCCATCTTTATTGGCATCTCTAAATAGCATAACTGTATTTACACTTTTACCTTGCACTTCAGATTTTGCTTTACCGCTTATTTCATTCGCAATTTGCTCAACTTTAGTTCGTTGAGAGTTCGATAATACTACAATTACATCACCATTTGGTGCAACTACAATATTTCTCGGACTTTTCATTCCTTCGGCAAATTTGGTAACTGTAAACCCAGCAGGTGCAGTTGGCGTTTTGCCTTCTGGCCATGGCACAACCTTACTAAAATTGGTTTTACTTGCTTTTGTATCAGCCTCTGGTAATGCTACAGTAATACCTGCCCCAGTTTTAACAGTTGCTGCAGGTGTTGTTTGGCTATAAGATTTTACACCGCTACCTAAAAGGATAACAGCGGTTGAAAGTGTAATAGAAAGGAATTGATTTTTCATAATTTGATTAATAATTATAATCTAACAGCCAAATGTAGAAGTTGTTTTTCTGAATTTTGCATAATAAAATCATGTATTGATTTTGTTGCGCTGAAAGCCCTTGCGGAGTTTATTTTTTTGGATGCCCTGGTTTGTGTCTCCACTAACCAAATACTTAGAACTTCAACCTCCAACTCAATAATTCCTCTTCATCTTCACTAACTTTTTCAAAATTATTTTTGGCTAAAATACGCCATGATGCTTGATTATTCCTTGCTGTTTGTGCAAAAATAGATTTTACATTGTCTTGTCTTTTTGCCCATTCAATTATACAAGCAATAGCCTCGGTCATGTAGCCTTTCCTTCTATAATCTTCATAAATGGCATAACCAAATTCAATCTCGCCATCTTCTGCGGGTTCGCCAACAAAGCAAATATCACCAATCATTCTACTTTCTGCTTTTAAAATTATAGCCCAAAGGGTTAAAAATAGATGGTTTTTGCCAGCATCATCCATATTAGGTAAAATTGTCTCTGCTAAAGCCTCTTTTATTGATGGTGTAATTTCTTTTTGGGTTGGGTTAAGTTTAAGCTCTCGTTCCAACGAGCCATCATTAGCTATATATTTAATGAGCTGCTGGTGGTTTAGTGGTTTTAGGATCAGGTTTTCGCTAGAGATCATCGTCGTAAATTGATTGCCAAGATAAACGATTTTAAGTTGCTATTGTTCGTTACATTCTTTAAATTTTTTGAAGAGCAAAAGCACTGCTCGTCGGTTACAGCAGTCCCGCCATCGCTACAAGTCCTCGGCTCGTTCCTCACCTGTGGGCTTTTCGCTTTGTCGGGTCTAGGTTACTTAGGTTAACCTTACTATAATAAACCTGACAGCAGCGAGCACGTAGTGCAACCCTTGTGGTTGCCAACGGAGTAAAGCGGATGGCAGGACTTTCGTAACCTATGAAATACCGAACCTTGCTTTTTAAAAAAATCAATTCTAATTCTGTAGCATTAAGAGCAAGGCATGGCGGCGAACCGAGGCGAGATTGAGCGACGGGTATTTATAAATCGAGCTCTAAATCTATAATTAACAATTCAATGTCTTTAATTTCAATGGTTTCTTTTATCTTTAGGCGATTTTAAGAATTGCTAAGTTATTTGGTTAATTCTACTTAAATAAATATAAAAATTATGTCGAATACTTCTAAGATTATCTATACCAAAACAGATGAAGCGCCAATGTTGGCAACCTATTCTCTACTTCCAATTGTACAAGCTTTTACAGCTTCGGCAGGCATAGCTGTAGAAACCAGAGATATTTCATTAGCTGGAAGAATTTTAGCAAACTTCCCAGAATATTTAAAAGACGATCAAAAAATTGGTGATGCTTTGGCAGAACTTGGTGCTTTGGCAACAACTCCAGAAGCTAACATCATTAAATTACCAAATATATCTGCTTCAATTCCGCAATTGGTTGATGCCATTACAGAATTACAAGCGCAAGGTTATGCTTTGCCTAACTATCCGGATAATGCAAAAACTGATGAAGAAAAAGCCATTAAAGCAAAATATGGTAAGGTTTTAGGTTCGGCTGTTAACCCAGTTTTACGTGAGGGTAACTCAGATCGTAGAGCGCCAAAAGCGGTTAAAAATTATGCAAAAGTAAATCCACACTCGATGGGAGCTTGGTCGGCAGATTCTAAAACACGTGTAGCTAGCATGAGCGAAGGTGATTTTTATGGTTCTGAGAAATCTGTAACTGTTGAAGATGCTACTCAATTTAAAATCGAATTTGTGGCAGAAGATGGAGTGGTAAGTGAATTGAAAGGTTTAGCTAATTTAAAGGCAGGTGAAGTTATTGACTGTTCGGCTTTAAGTTTAAGTGCTTTAAAAACATTTGTAGCGAAAGAAATTGAAGCTACAAGAGCAGAAGGAACTTTGTTATCGGCTCACTTAAAAGCTACGATGATGAAAGTTTCTGATCCGCTAATTTTTGGCGCAATTGTAGAAGTTTATTTTGCAGATGTGTTTACAAAATATGCTGATTTATTTAAAGAATTAAATATAGAAACTAGCAATGGTTTAGGCGATGTGTATGCAAAAATTGCTGGTCATGCGCAACAAGAAGAAGTAGAGGCGGCATTAGCAGCAGCTATTGCAAACGGGCCAGCTTTGGCAATGGTTAATTCTGATAAAGGAATAACCAATCTACATGTACCAAGTGATGTGATTGTAGATGCTTCTATGCCGGCAATGATCCGTACATCTGGCCAAATGTGGAACGCAGCAGGTAAACCTCAAGATACAACAGCTTTAATTCCAGATCGTTGTTATGCTGGTGTTTACACAGCAACAATTGATGATTGTAAAGCAAATGGTGCTTTTGATGTGACCACAATGGGTTCAGTACCTAATGTGGGCTTAATGGCACAAAAAGCAGAAGAGTATGGTTCGCATGATAAAACTTTCCAAGCAAAAGCAAATGGAACTATCCGTGTAACTGATGCTGATGGTAAAGTTTTCTTTGATCAGAAAGTGCAAACTGGAGATATTTTCCGCATGTGCCAAACTAAAGATGCGCCGATACAAGATTGGGTAAAATTAGCTGTTAATAGAGCTCGCTTATCAGAAACTCCAGCTATTTTTTGGTTAGATGAAAACAGAGCTCACGATAGCCAGATTATTGCAAAAGTGAAAAAATACCTAGCTGATCATGATACCAATGGATTAGATATTCAAATCCTTGCTCCGGTTGAAGCTACAAAATACACTTTAGAAAGAATTAGAAAAGGTCAGGATACGATTTCAGTTACTGGTAACGTATTACGTGATTATTTAACAGATTTATTCCCGATTTTAGAATTAGGAACTTCTGCAAAAATGTTATCTATTGTGCCTTTAATGAATGGCGGTGGTTTATTTGAAACTGGTGCTGGTGGTTCTGCTCCAAAACACATTGAACAGTTTATTGAAGAAGGATATTTACGTTGGGATTCATTAGGTGAATTTTTAGCCTTACAAGCTTCTTTAGAGCATTTGGCTCAAACACAAAATAATCCTAAAGCGCAAGTTTTAGCTGATGCATTGGATGAAGCAAATGCTTTATTCTTGGCAAATGATAAATCGCCAGGTAGAAAATTGGGTACAGTTGATAACCGTGGTTCTCATTTTTACTTGGCTTTATATTGGGCACAAGAATTGGCAAACCAAACAAAAGATGCTGAATTACAAGCTAGATTTGCACCTTTAGCAAAAGCTTTAACAGATAATGAAGCTAAAATTGCTGAGGAGTTAATTGCTTCGCAAGGCAAACATCAAGAAATTGGTGGCTACTATCATCCAAATGATGAGTTGGCATTTAAAGCGATGCGCCCAAGTGAAACGTTAAATAATACTTTGGCAAGTTTGTAATTTATTAACCACAAAGAAACAAAGATCGCAAAGGTTAATTCATAGTTTTTGCTTATCAATTCAAAAACTTGGCTGGTGTCCCCACCAGCCAATCAAAATATTAGTCGTAGCATCTCGCTACGACTTTTTTGTTTTAACCACAGATACACACCAATGAACACAGATTTTATATCTAATTCGAAAATCTGTGTTCATCCTTTTTATCTGTGGTTAATTCTCTATCAAATCTAAAACCTATGTTTGCTATCTACCTATGTGGTAAAAAGATGATTTGCTAATTGTATTATCTATCCACGACTTTTTTGTTTTTAAACTAATGTATTTTTAATTCACTTTTTGTCATTCCGGGGAACGAGGAATTCCTATCTATTTGTTATCTAAACTTAATTTAAAAAAGCATTAGCACTGACAAGCCACCACTTATTTGTTTTAAACACAGATACACACAGATGAACACAGATTTTATATCTAATTCGAAAATCTGTGTTTTCCTTTTTATCTGTGGTTAATTCAATATCCATCATACGCAAAAAAATTCTCAAACAAATAGAATATCCACTTCGTTATATTCATACTAAAACATGGAAATTATGAGCACAGATAATCAAAATCAACCAAAACCAGCCAACGATAAATTACATCCGAGTGATTTGGGTGAAACCAAAGATTTTAATGATTTGTCTTTCGACAAAGACAAACAGAGTTACGAGTTCGATGTAAAAGGGGAGGACAAAGATTATGATCACCCAATGCCTTATGAAACTGTACCAACAGGAGCAGTAGACGATAACTCAACATTCGATGAAGCTAATCCTTACGTTGGTGATGAATATGCCACAGATGAAGAAAAGGTTAATGATAAGTTAGATGAATTAGGAATGCACATCGATACCAAAGGTGAAAGTGTATTGCTAGATCCTGAAGATGAACTTTTAGCCAGAACAGAAGAAGACTTTAGAGACGATTTAGATGAAGAAGGTTACCCTAAAAACGATACGCCAGTTAACAGTTAACAGTTGGCAGTTTTCAGTTTGACAATTGAGAATTGGAAACTGTGAACTGATTAAGGATTAATATCAAGATTAAACCTTTTTCTTAATTCTTCTAATTGCGGATTTTTATCAACCAAGTGAGTATACTTATCTTTGTTGGTATAAATCCGCTTTTTTGTATTATTTTCAGCTCTTTTGCTGTTAAGTTGGATATCAAAATTCTTCAAACTGCTTCTCAAAAAATTCAGTATATCAACTTTTTCATTTTGTAAAGTGCTTTCTAAAGCAGAATTTTCTACCAGAACCGTAATGTTTGTTCCCTCAATAATAGGTTCGTTATTCATTAAGGTAAACAAATGAATTTTATGCTCATCATTTGCCTTTTGAGTATAAACTTTCCAAAGTTCTAAAAACTGTTTGTCGGTAAATGGCTGCTTTTCGTTTCCCGAAATTAATTGTGGCCCTTTTTCTTCATCGCCTGTTGCAATGCGTTCTAAATCTGTCAGCGATGGGATTAACGAAGCTGCATTTTTTGCATGAACTGGCTGTATCTTTATAGACCCAACACTTGGTAAGCCACCAACTGGTTTTGGTGTAAGTTCTGGAGCTTTAGTTGGCGGAGGAATGCTAATGTGATCAGGCAATGCCTCAATTGATGGCTGAGGTTTTGAAGACAGATTTTCTCCAATTTCCAACTTTCCATCTTCCCGACTTTCCGACTTCCCTACTTTCTGACTTTCGGTCTTCCCATCTTCCCGACTTTCCGACTTCCCAACTTCTCGACTTTCAGACCTATTTAAAGTTTTTTTTTTATCCTGATCTAAGTCAGTTGCTGTAGGTTGGTTTGCAAGTTGTATTACCGAATTAACGTGGCACATTTTAATGAGCGAGAGCTCTACCTGCAGCCGTTGATTTTTACTGTTTTTATAAATTAAATCACAAGCGTTGGCTAAATTTAGGGCTGTTAAAATAAAACCTAAGTCGGCAGTTTTGCTTTGCGTTAAATATTTTTGCTTTATATTTTCACTAACCTCTAAAAGCTGAACAGTCTGCGCATCTTTAGCCACCAATAAATTTCTAAAGTGACTGGCTAAGCCGTTAATAAAGTTATTGCCATCAAAACCATTATTTAAAATTTCGTTAAATAAAAGCAAAGCCTGGCTTACATCGCCATTGCTTAAATAATCGGTAAGTTTAAAATAATAATCGTAATCTAAAATATTTAGGTTATCGATAACAGATTTGTAGGTTAAGTTTTTATTGGTATAACTTACAATCTGATCAAACATCGAAAGCGCATCACGCAAACCGCCATCCGCTTTTTGCGCAATAATGTGCAAACCATCAGCTTCAACAGCAATACCTTCGCGTATCGCAATCTTGTTTAGGTGACCAGCAATGTCCTCAACTTGTATCCTGTTAAAATCAAAAATCTGACAACGAGATAAAATGGTTGGTAAAATTTTATGTTTTTCGGTAGTTGCTAAAATAAATATTGCATAACTGGGTGGTTCTTCTAAAGTTTTCAAAAAGGCGTTAAACGCACTTTGCGAAAGCATGTGAACCTCATCTATGATATAAATTTTGTACTTGCCAGCTTGTGGTGGTATCCGAACCTGCTCAATTAAACTTCTAATGTCATCAACAGAATTGTTAGATGCCGCATCCAATTCATGGAAATTAAAAGAGTTGCCGCTTTGAAACGAAACACAACTTTCGCAAGTTCCGCAAGCCTCTTGTTCTGGTGTTAAATTGGTGCAATTAATGGTTTTGGCCAAAATACGGGCACAAGTAGTTTTTCCAACTCCACGCGGTCCGCAAAACAGAAAAGCTTGGGCTAATTGGTTGTTTTTAATGGCATTTTGTAAAGTTCCGGTAATATGCTGCTGCCCAACTACGGTTTCAAACGTAGCCGGGCGATATTTACGAGCCGAAACAATAAAATTTTCCATTGGCACGAAAATAGGAATTTTTTAATTGTTGGGAGATTGAAAAGTTTGAATGTTGAAAAGTTGCTAAGTTCAATTGTTTTTGAAAATGAAAGGATCAAGCTTTTCCGTAACTACAGTCCTTCTCTCCGCTATTATTCCCGATGAAAATCGGGAGATACCGCTGCGATAAGGTTTATTGAACAATGGTTTGTGCTTTTCGGTAAGTGCAAACTGCCAACTGCCAACTGCCAACTCAACAAACTACTTAATGACCGATTTTAATTCCTTGCGATATTGCAAGGCACTTTTGCCAGTAAATTCTTTAAATAATTTATTAAAGTGACTAAAATTATGGAACCCGCTTTCGTAACTCACAATGGCAATACTAATCGGTTTTTCTGCCAATAGTTTCGATGCATGTACAATTCTGTATTCGTTTACAAACTTGGTAAAAGTTTTTTTGGTCATCTTTTTAAAATACCTGCAAAACGATGGCACGGTCATGCTGGCTCGTTCTGCAATATCTTCTAAACTAATCTCTTCTTGAAAATGATCTTTTACATAATTAAATACCATGTTAATTCTATCATTATCTTGTACCTGCATTTCTAGCGAAAAATGCTGTGCATTTAATATGGTATAATCTGAGGCTTGCTCTAGTTCTTTTAAAACAGATAGCAAAGCCAATAATTTTTCAAAAGACCATAAGTTGCTCATTTTTTGCAAAATCGGTCCAACCAATTTCATGGTGTCTTTGCCAAAGGCTATACCATATTTAGCTTTCTCAAATAAATTAGCAATGCCTTTGGTTTCTTTTAAGGTTAAAAAATCTTTACCTAAAAAATCTGGAAGCATTTGTATCACCACCTCATTTTTATTTCCTGTTGTCTCGCTTGTAAAACCGCAGTGAGGTAAATTACTTCCAATTAAAATTAAATCTCCCTCAGTATAATACGAAATATGGCTACCAATTTGCCTTTTACCCGAACCTCCATTTACAAAAACCATTTCAACTTCTGGATGATAATGCCATACATGCGCCTTATTGTTGGTGTTCTCGTTAAATTTTGAATAAGAGAAAGAACTACCAAAAGAAGGTTCAACAATTTCGAAACTTGGTTTTAATGTTTTCATTTAATGTAAAATTAACATAAAAAATATGTTGTATTGTTAATATTATTTAAAATTTTTATTAAATGGGTTAATATAGCATACAAATTGGTGAATATGACATAAAATAATAGATATTTCGATAACTACATTTGTAATGTAAATATTTTACTATTCATTTAAACGAAAAATATTATGAAAAATCTATTAAAAAACAGTTTGATTTTAGCTTTTGTGTTATTTTCTACTATCGCTTTTGCTGATGATGCGAATATTACGGTAAAAGTTAAATCCGAGAATGAAAAATCGCTTATTTTTTCATTAGATGAGGCTCAAAAAATAAATTTGTCAATTTATAGCTTAAATGATGGCATTATTTACGAACAAAATATTAAAACTGATAAGGCTACAACAAAAACATATAATTTAGAAGCTTTTCCTGATGGCAACTACATTATCAAATTAGAAAATGAAGAGAAGTTAATAGAATATGAGGTAAATATTTTTAAAGGTAAAACCTTAATTTCTGATCCAATTGTTACCGAATTTTTTAAACCAATTTTAATTAAAGATGCAGATTTTGTAACTATTGATATGAAGTATGTTCCTCATGGTCCGGTAGAAGTTTTAATTTTTAACGAATATAACGATGAGATGTACTCAAAATCTTTTGCTAGTAAAGTTAATGCAGTTAAAAAATTCAACATTAGTAAAACTGATGCAAAACAACTTACTTTTTTAATAAAATCTAAAAATCACGAGTTTATTGAGACAGTAACTTTAAAATAAAATCAACTTCATTAAAGGAGATTGTGTTTTGCGAAACAAATATTTTTCTAAAATGCCTATTCTGAAAAGATTAGGCATTTTTTTATGGTTCAAAATACTTAGTTTTATTTGAAAGTAAATTTAAGCTCATCGAATAAATTAAACCCTAACTTAAATCATGCTAAAAGAATTTTCCTATAAACAATTTGGGAATATTGAATTCAGTAAAAAAGCAATTGAAGAAACGCCATTCAATTCGATATCGGAACATATTAAAATTCTATTTATCCCAAAAAATGCCACTATTCAAGTAGATTTTAAAGAATTTACTATGGAAACCGATGCCTTATTGTTCATTAACCCAAAAGTGATTGTAAAACCATGTGAAACCATCAATGGTAAGCTAATTTACTTTAATAGAGATTTTTATTGTATCGAAATACATGATCAAGAAGTTGCTTGCGATGGGATTTTGTATAATAATGTTTTTGAAATTCCATTTGTTAAATTAGATGATACTCAGTCGAGGGATGTTCAAAATATCATTCAAGAAATCAAAATTGAGATGAATAATGTTGATGCAAATACTGAAGAAATGCTTCGAATATTATTGAAACTCATTATTCTTAAGTCAACCCGAATTTGGAAGCAGCAACATCAATTAGAGGAAAGTACCCAACACAATGATGTGCAGTTTTTAAGAAAGTTTAGTAAACTAGTTGAAACGCATTACAAGACACTTCATACCGTTGCAGATTATGCCGAACTGTTATTTGTAACGCCAAAAAACCTCAGTAAAAAAATAAGTTTAATTAGCAAAAGTACTCCAAACGATATTATCAAAGACCGAATAATACTAGAAAGTAAACGTCTTCTAGCGCATACTAAAATGACGGTTAAGGAAATTGCATACAGTCTCAATTATGAAGATGATGCTTATTTTATTCGTTTTTTTACCAAGCACACAGGTTTGTCTCCAGTTTCATTCAGAAAGCAATTCTAAATCATTAGCTAATTTTGATGCATATTTAAAATAGGCATGCTTTTGAAAATTGCTTACCCTGTTTTATTGCACTATTTATATTGAAACAATCTTTCTTCTATGGTTTATTCCCCATTCTTCCATCGACGATAAAACCTTATCTAATGTCCTACTATATTCGGTCAATTCATATTGTACTGTTACAGGTTTTGTATCATTAACTGTGCGGCTTACTAATCCATTCATTTGCATTTCGTGTAATTCTTTAGATAGGATCCGGGGAGATATTCCAGCATCTCTTGATAATTCATTAAAACCTTTTTTTCCACTTCTTAATACCGAAATCAATACCAATTTCCATTTTCCTCCCACAACATCTAATGTATCTTTTATGGCCATCCTGGCTTTTGAGCAACTTTCTGGAGTATGTTCTTTCATATACTATTCTTTTAGTAAGTACTATCCTTTTTGTAACAGATAACAAAGGTATAGCAATATTTCTCAGATTTGCATTTCAATTTAAAATTTAAAATTATGTCACAAAAAACAATTACAATCATTGGGTGGGTAATGACTATTGGTCTAGCGTTTGTATTCTCAATGAGTGCTTTTATGAAAATTATACTAAATGAAACGGCAATAGCACAAGCTGCATCGTTTGGAATAGATGCTGCTACCTATAAAATCATTGGTCTTGTGGAAATCATTTCTTTGGTACTTTTTCTCATTCCTAGAACTGCCGTTTTAGGTACTCTTTTGCTAATTGCTTATTTGGGTGGAGCAATCGTTACACATCTTCAGCATCAACAACCCATCATAATGGCCGTCATTTTTCAAATTCTATTATGGGTAACCGCTTTTGTTCGTTTTCCTGAACTGAAACAACGCTTACTTTCTACTAAAAACTAATAATTGCAAACTTCTCAAATAGAGGAGATAAATATTCAAAAAAGCACGGCATTATTGTCGTGCTTTTTCTGTTTAATTAACAATTATACCCCTTTTAAATTGCTAAAATTCAGCTTTTTTATGCAAAATGAGAAAAAAGTGCAATGCAAAGCGAAAACTGTCCATTGTTGCCCTTTCCTATTTGACGCAACTTTGCTTTATCAAATAGCACTAACAATTTAAAATTTAAAATTATGAACAAGTTAACAGTTAAAGACGGAACAGAAATTTATTTCAAAGATTTAGGAAGCGGACAACCAATATTTTTTCATCATGGTTGGCCATTATCATCAGACGATTGGGATGCACAGATTATGTTTTTCTTAGAAAAAGGATTTAGAGTAATTGCACACGACCGACGCGGACATGGCCGTTCTACGCAAACGTTCCAAGGAAATGATATGAATACTTATGCAGCTGATGTAGCTGAATTGGTAGCGTTTTTAGATTTGAAAAACGTAATTCACGTTGGACATTCAACCGGGGGCGGTGAGGCTATTCGTTACGCAGCACAACACGGAAATGGTCGAGTAGCAAAAGTAGTTCTGATTAGTGCTATCACTCCTTACATGGTGGCCGATGAAAACAATCCAAACGGTGTGCCTATGTCAGTTTTTGATGATATTCGACACAATACAAGACACAACCGAGCTCAATTTTACAATGATTTAACCGTTCCTTTCTTTGGATTTAATCGCGATGGTGTTGAAATTAAAAAAAGTATTCAAGACAATTGGTGGAGACAAGGAATGATGGGTGGCATCAAAGCGCAATACGATTGTATTGAAGTGTTTTCTGAAACTGATTTTACAGATGATTTAAAAAGCGTAACCATTCCTGTTTTAGTGTTGCACGGCGATGATGACCAAATTGTACCTTATGAAACTACTGCTGTAAAAGCTGCCGAATTATTGCAAAACGGAAAGTTAATTATCTATCCTGGTTTCTCTCATGGTATGCCAACTACAGAAGCCGAAACCATCAACAAACACATTCTTGAATTTATTAACGCATAACAAGGAAAAAAGTGCAATGTAAAACGAAAAGCATCCATTGATTTGCAACTCATTTCACTTCAAATTTGCCTTATCAAATAAAAAAATTAACAATTTAAAAGTTTAAAATCATGAAAAATTTAATTTTATCAATAGGACTATTTATTACAATAGTAACAAGTACAGAAGCATTTTCACAAGAAAAAAGAACACCAGCTTCTTTTGGCAGAGCAGAATATATAGAAGTAGAAAAAAATGTAAAACTACACGTAACAGATCTAGGCGAAGGGCAACCTGTCGTTTTAATACATGGATGGCCATTAAGCGATGCGATGTACGAATATCAGTATGCTTATTTCATTGAAAAAGGATACAGAGTAATAGGAATTACTTTGAGGGGTTTTGGCTTATCAGATAAGCCTGCTGGAAAATACAATTATGATGTTTTTGCAGATGATATCAAAGTAGTTTTGGACCAACTTAAAATAGAAAATGCAACTATTGGTGGTTTTTCTATGGGCGGAGCAACAGTGTTACATTATGTGGCAAAATATAAAGCGGCTCATGTTTCTAAAATGGCTTTGTTTGGCGCAGCTGCTCCAATTTGGACTAAAAGGGCCGATTTCAATTTTGGCTTTTGGACAAAAGAAGATGTAAATGGTTTAATTAATTTGAACAATACCAACAGACCTCAATTATTAGCCAATTTCGGAACCATTTTCCCTGCTAATGAAACAAGCGTTTCTGCCGGTCAAGGTGCTTGGTTAGGAACTATTCAAGCACAAGCTTCTCCATATGCTATGGCCGAAGGTTTAAAAACGTTAAGAGATAGTGATTTGCGTGATGATTTGAAAAAAATTAATATTCCAACATTGATCTTACAAGGTAAGTTAGATAAAATTTGTTCTTATGAATTAGCAGAACAAATGAACAAAGGCATTAAAAATTCCAAATTAGTACCTTTCGAAAAAAGTGGTCACGCTTTATTTATTGAAGAGTTAGAAAAATTCAATACCGAATTATTAAATTTTATAAAATAAAAATAGAAAACGAGAAGGCTGATGTATTAATCAGCCTTTTTTTATACATAAAACTAATGAAATATCTTATTTACATTTTTGGTTTAATGGTACTGATTTCTTGCAACACTAATAAATCAATTGTTATTAATGAGCTGAATTTACCTAAGCCAATTGGGGCATACAGTTATGCGACGTATCATAAAGAATTAATTTTTGTTTCTGGACAAATTGGAATAGATCCGCAAACAAATACTTTAAAAAAAGGAATTGAAGAACAAACCTTTCAAATTTTCAAAAACTTATCAACTATTCTAGAAAACAATGGTTCTGATTTAAATCACATTGCCAAAACAACCATTTTTTTAACCGATATAAATCAATTTGAAACTGTCAATAAAATATATAGCAAGTATTTCTCTGTTCAATTTCCTGCCAGAAGCACTATAGTTGTTCTTGCATTACCAAAGAATGCCAAAATTGAAATAGAATGTATTGCGGTAAAAAAATAAGTGAATACTATTCGTTAAACTTTTTCAGAATCAATGTCCGCAATCGCACTTCGTTCTCATCGCCCCAATTTCCAATAGCCGAAATCACTGGAAGTAGTGTTTTTCCAAAATCAGTTAAGGAGTATTCTACTTTTGGCGGAACAACGGGATAAATGATTTTGGTAACCAATTCATGCTCTTCCAATTCTTTCAGCTGAATATTCAACACTCTTCGAGTAGCATCAGGGATTTTACGTTGCAATTCGCTTGGTCGTTTATGGCCTTCATTGATAAACCATAGCAAACGCATTTTCCATTTTCCATACAACACTTCTCCTATCAAATCCAAACCGCAATTTAAGTTGGGCAATGTTTTTCTTTCATACATACTACAATATTACAGCAATGTTCTAAAACGTACAATAGGGGAAAAATTTATCCCATAGCGAATCGTATTTCCGTAATTGACTGATATTCTTATATAACCCAATTTTGTACAAAAAAATAACCAATGGAAAATACATTTAATTTCAATAACGAATTATCAGGGAAGGTGGCCTTGGTAACAGGAGGCACAAAAGGAGCTGGAAAAGCAATCGCCGATCGATTATTAAAAGCGGGAGCAACCGTGATAATAACTGCAAGAAACGCGCCAGAAGAGCCAAACGAAAAACTACATTTTATCGTTGCTGATCTAAGTGATCCAACAGCAACTCAAAAAATGGTTGGGGAAATATTATTAACTTATCAAAAACTTGATATTCTTATTAACAACCTCGGTGGTTCTGAAACAAAAGGAGGTGGATTTTCGGTTTTAACAGATCAAGATTGGGAAACAAGTTTACAAACAAATTTGCTTGCACCTGTTCGCTTAGATAGGGGCTTCTTACCTCAAATGATTGCTCAAAAGAGCGGTGTTATAGTTCATATTGCATCTATACAAGGTAAATTACCGTTGTATGACAGCACTTTGCCTTATGCAGCTGCAAAAGCCGGATTGATCAATTACAGCAAAAGTTTATCAAATGAAGTTTCGCCTAAAGGTGTTCGGGTATTAACCGTGTCGCCAGGGTGGATTAATACTACCTCTTCAAAAGCAATGATGGAGCGAATTGCAGAAAGTTCGAACATCACAATGGCAGAAGCTACAAAAAGTGTAATGGATGCTTTAGGTGGAATTCCGATGGGTAGACCTGCGGAGCCAGATGAAATTGCAGAGTTTGTAGGTTTTCTGGTTTCGCCCAGAGCCAACTATTTAACGGGAACTGAATATGTTATTGATGGAGGAACAATACCAACTATTTAATCATTTAAAATAATAAAATCATGAATTTACCAATTGTAATTACAGAATTAGCAAAAGCACAAAACAATTTCGACAGCGTTTCATACGCCAATTGTTTTACAGCAACAGCTGTAGTTTTTGATGAAGGAAAAACACACAATGGAAAAGTGGCCATTGAACAATGGATTAAAAAAGCAAATGAAGATTACCAAGCTAATATGAAGCCTCTGGAGTATTCGGAAGTGGAGGAAATCCTAAAAGCTGAAGTTTCTGGAAATTTTCCGGGTAGCCCTGTAGTATTATCTTATCATTTCGAATTAAAGGATGGATTGATAGATTCGCTAAAAATAACGGGATAGGAAAAAAAGATGGTGAACAATTATGAAGTTGCGGGGCAAATTAAAACTAACATTTCGGTTTTTTAAATAATCGCTACGTGACTTTAGCTATCTGTATTGTCAATTAATATGGCCCGACTATGCTCAGCGTGGTAGGTTTTGCCATCTGCAGGTACTTTGTAATATAAACCCGACCGGATGAAAATCATTTTATTGCCAAGGATAAGAGGGAGGGAAATAAAATATTGAAAGGAGGGCGGGACAGAAATTGCCGATGTTGCATTGACCTTCATTTTCACATAAGCCTTTAAACAACTAACCAAATAACCAGCTCAACACCTAACCAATTAACCAACTTAACCTCTATCATCTCAACCCTCAACAAAATTTCACATTAACCCTTTGATTTTAAGAATAATCTCCCTACATTTGCAACCCGTTTTAAAGCGGAATTAAAAATTAATTAAACATTTAAATAACAAAGATGAATCAGTACGAAACTGTTATCGTTCTTACCCCGTTGTTATCAGAAGATGTTGCGAAAGAGGCTTTAGCCAAATTCAAAAGCATTATTACTGATAGCGGAGCCGAAATTGTTGCAGAAGACAATTGGGGTTTGAGAAAATTAGCGTATCCGATTGCAAAAAAAGCAAGTGGATTCTTTCACCTTACAGAATATAAATCTGATGGTGAAGTAGTTAGCAAATTAGAATTAGCGTTAAAACGTGATGAGCGTGTTTTACGTTTCTTAACTGTAAGATTAGATCGCCATGCGATTGCTTATAGCGAGAAAAAACGTAGCGGAGCTTTTAACAAAAAACCTAAGAAAGAGGAGGCTGGAGCATAATGGCAAAAGATCAAATACAATATGTTACCGCTCCAAAAGTGGACGATAACAGAAAAAAATATTGTCGTTTTAGAAAAAACGGTATTAAATATATCGATTACAAAGACGCAAACTTCTTGTTAAAATTCATCAATGATCAAGGTAAAATTTTACCTCGCCGTTTAACTGGTACTTCATTGAAATTTCAACGTAAAGTTGCTCAGGCTGTAAAACGTGCTCGCCACGTAGGTTTGTTACCTTTTGTTACTGACCAATTAAAATAAGCGCAGAGAAATGGAAATTATTTTAAAGCAAGATATCAAATCACTAGGTGAGAAAGATGATATCGTAACGGTAAAACCAGGTTATGGTCGTAACTACCTAATTCCACAAGGATTTGGTATTTTGGCTACAACTTCTGCTAAAAAAGTGTTGGCAGAAAACTTAAAGCAAGCTGCTTTTAAACAAGATAAAATTAAAAAAGATGCTGAAGGTATTGCTGAGCGTTTAACTGATGTGAAATTAAGCATTGGTGCTAAAGCTGGCGAAACTGGAAAAATCTTTGGTGCTGTAAATACAATTATGATTGCTGATGCTTTAAAAGCTAAAGGCTTTGAAGTTGATCGTCGTCGTATTACTTTCGAAACTGAACCTAAAATGGTTGGCGAGTACATCGCAAACTTAAACTTACACAAAGAAGTGAAAGTTAAAGTTCCTTTCGAAGTTGTAGCAGAGTAATATAGCTAATACTAATAAAAAAGTCCTTCATGATTTTCATGAAGGACTTTTTTTATGATCATTCTCGTCATTTCGAACGAGTTTTTCACGAGGAGAAATCTGTTGCACTCTCGATAGATAATGGTGGATACCGTAAAACAAAAAGCAATACAATTTAATAACAGATATCTCCTCGCTGCGCTGCGTTCGGTATGACGATTTGATTTGCTAACTCCCAGCTGGCGTAGTCGGCCTAATCTCTACTTTACTCGGTAAAGTTCTAGCTGGCATTTTTAACATGCTTACCACCAATTCGCCAATATCTTCTGGTTGTATTTTCCAGCTATCTTTTTCTTGATCTGGTTGGTGATCATTAAAATAAGTAGCTACGGAACCTGGCATGATGGTGCTTACTTTAATGCCATGTTTTCTTAAATCTAACATTACGGCTTGGGTAAAACCTGTTAAGCCAAATTTACTGGCATTGTAGGCAGAGCCACCTGCAAAAAAGTTTGTTCCAGCCAGGCTAGAGATGGTAAAAATATATCCTTTTGTCTTTTTAATGGCATCAAGCGAAGCTTTAATGCTGTAAAAAACTCCAGTTAAATTGGTGTCTATAGTTTCATTCCAGTCATCAATACTAATATCTTCTATGCTTGCAAAATTACCAACACCAGCGTTAGCAATTAATACATCAATTTGTCCCCATTTTTGGAGTACTAAATTAACAGCATCTTGTTGTGATTGATAATTTTTTACATCAGCCTCAATGGCTAAAACATCTCCAAAAGCAACTAGCTTCGCGGCGGCTTCATTGGCACTTTCTATTTTTCTACTTGTTATGGCTACACAATAGCCTTCTTTTAAAAGTGATTCGGCTACACTGTATCCAATTCCTTTACTTCCTCCTGTGATAACGGCAACTTTCATAATTTTTAATTGTTTGTTTTACAACGTATGTGTGGGTGCAAATGTTTGTGTTTAGCTTTTAGTGTTTTCTAATAATTTGCCTTAAGTAAAGTATTAAAACAAAAAAACCGAATGACAACACAAAATAAGCGATCGTTAAAATTCCACTTCTTTTCTTTGCTTTTTTTGTTTCATTTTCAAACTGCTCCATAATTCTGAAATGATAACCTCTAACGTTTAAGTAATAGTACAAAAGCAAGAGAAGCGGACAGATCGGTATTAAGGGCCAAAAGTAACCATGTGTTTCTCGGGTTGGGAATATGATGTTTTTGCCCAAGATAATGTCAAAAACTAGCGTGAATAAAGTTAAGATATTGAATAAGAAAAATACTGTGAGAGTAGTTAAAGTCCTAAACTGAGGTATATTACCGCCATTACTATAGTATTTATACATTCTAAAATAATAATAACTAAAGAGGTATTTCATTTACAAGTTATTTAGTTAGTGAAGATACAAAATCAATAAATTTAAATAATTATTTACCTTTGCCCAAATGGCAAAAAGAAAATCAGCTACTGCTAAAAAACCAAAGTTAATTAAACGAATTGCAATGATTGCGGCTAAAGTTTTGCTTTGGTTCGTAGTTTTTAGTGTAGTTTGGGTTTTGGCTTATCGGTTCATCAATCCGCCTATTACTGCTTTAATGATACAGCGTAACTGGGAGCGTAAGGCAAATGACAAGCCCGCCAAGGCTGAACGTAAATGGGTTGATTTTGAAGATATTTCTGACAACATGAAACGTGCTGCGGTTTCTGCAGAAGATCAGTTGTTTTTAAAGCACATGGGTTTTGACATTAAAGCAATTGAAAAGGCCTATGCTAACAATGCCAAAGGTAAAAAGATAAAAGGTGGCAGCACCATTTCTCAGCAGACTGCTAAAAACGTTTTTCTTTGGCCTGGTAGATCTTACATTAGAAAAGGTTTTGAAGCTTATTTTACCTTGCTTATAGAATTGCTGTGGAGTAAAGAACGCATTCTAGAAGTTTACCTAAATGTAATTGAAATGGGAGATGGTATTTATGGAGCCGAAGCTGCTGCACAAGCCTACTACGGTAAATCTTGTACAAATTTAAGAAGAGGTGAAGCAGCTCTAATTGCCGCATGTTTTCCGAACCCTAGAAAGTGGAGCCCAAAAAAGCCAACAAGTTATATCAGACACCGCCAGTATTTAATTATGCGTAACATGAGAAGGTTAGGCCCGATGGATTTTTAGAGTTTGAATGAGTGGATTTTGAATGATAGAAGTTTAAAGTTATCAGAAATATTCCTTCACTCTCTCATTCTCTCCTTCAAAATTTCCTAGTCGTGGTCTCTATTCCATCTCACTTTTAAGCCGCCATTTCCATCGTCAATAGCTTTTAGGTGTAATACAATTCCTTTCATTCTGGCTTGTCTACGTTCCTCTCTATTTGTTAATTCTTTATCTTTTGCTGGGTTTCTTAAAGGGATATCCATTGCAATATCTGTACCTCTTTCTAAACCATAAATACCTTTCATGTTAAAGTTGAGTACACTGGTATTTACTTGCATCGGACTGATCGTAATCTTATCGCCGTTTAAAATCAATGTGCCATCTAAGTTTTCTATTGCAATATTGGTAAAACCTCTATTTGCGAAAGCCAATTTTTGTACCATTTGTAAAGGCTCAAAATTAATCAAGGCTGCTTTGCTCAGATTAAAAATAACTTTACCATACATCGATCGTTTTACAATAGTACCATTATCTGTTATGCTACCGTTGGTATTCACCTTGGCTGATAAGTAACCCCTTAAGTTTTGATTGGTTATAGATGTCTGACCAAAGTTTTCGAAACCGTAAAAGAATTCTTTCACGTTTACACGACTAACGACAGCATTCATGGTAAATTTATTAATTGCACCGGTTTGCTTTAAATTGCCAGTCATGCTTAAGCTACCGCCAGCATGATTTACACTAAATTTGTTAAAATAAATTCCATCTGTGAGCATAGCGATGTTTGCATTTAAATTTGTGGCTACAAATTTTTTATAAATGGCCCTGTTTACATTGAGCTGGATATTTACTTTAGCTGCTTCTAAAACTGCACTCAACTGATCGGAAACCTCTTTAACCGAGTTTTTAGATACAGGCTTTCTAGTCACCTTTTTACGGGTTGCCAAAAACGGCATAAACTCATTTAAAGATAATTGCGGACTATTCAGCTTTAAATTCACCAATATTTTAGAGGGATCTGTATAATAGAAGTTTAGAAAATTCTCGATAGACAAGCTCATATTTACGATACTGTTGCCTAATTGAAACCGGCTTCCAGTAATATTTAGATCTTTCTGATTGAAATTTAAGGTAAGCGAGCTGTTTACCAATTTCATATTTCTTGGGATGTAAGTAATGTCGGCATCTTTAATGTCAACTGTGCCAGAAATTATGGGTTTAGTAAACATAAAATTATCAATATCAGCTTTGCAATACAGTCTCATGTTTGCAGTGCCTTTTTTAAAATTAAAAGTTTCGCCACCTATTGATTGGTTTAAATTTGTTAACGGAAACTCGGCTGTTACCAAGCCAGCAGCTAAAGGTCTGGCTAAATTAGTGATTGAAAAAGTATCAATTTTTAAAGGTGCATTGTAATAATTGCCAGTAAGCTTAAAGAAACGAATTGCCGAGTTTTCATCGCCGATAGGTTTGTTAGCTACATCTCTGTTTTTAAAAGTCCCTGTAAAACTACAATCGGTGAGTTTGCCGCTTGGTATGGTAATGGTGTTTTTCTTAACGGTCATTCTCACATCAATTAGCGGATCTGAGCTATTTTTACTTCCATCGTCAATAATATTACCTATTACCGCAATCGGTTCGTCAATAGCAAATTTTAACAGTTTAGACGAGATATTTGGCGAGAGTAAGATTGCGATGTTTTTATACAAGATTTCATCTGCTCTAACGCTAATAGCAAACGCAGATTGATCTTTAGCCAAATCTATTTTAGCGCCAATTATAAATTCATCGCCACCAATTGATAGCTTCTTAGGTTCAATGGTTACCGCTTTGGTTTCATTATTGTAATGAGCAACCAAAGTACCTTCTAACTGTTTGTCTTTTAAAAAGCTGCCCTTTTTAGTGTTAAAAGCAAAGTTTTTAACTAAGGTTTTTAATTTGATATTGCCATTCCAGCCCGAATCGGGGTAATCGATATTGCCATTTAACTCCTGCACCAAAAAATTAAACAGTTTTAAACGTTTTTGGTTATCTACAACCAAATTCACATTGTTAAAGGCAATCTTCTTAATTTCAAAAGCTTGTTTATCTTTTTCGCTAGCGGGTTCGCCAGCTTTTTTGGCCTTAAACATGCTGGTATTGGTATAGCCATTGCTATCGGTATAGAGGTAAACGCCAGCGTTATTGATGCCAATTTTATTGATTTTGATATTGCCAGCAATTAACGAGAAGATATTTAAAGAAACATCGATGTCTTTCGCATTCAACAAATCATGTTTATGTTGTGCCCATAAACTATCTCTTAATTGCACTTTTTTTAAAGAAACCGAAACACCTGGAAATCCTTTTAACAAAGTTGTTTCCATGCTACCTACTTCAATTTTACCATTTACATTGGCATTAAGTTGCGTTAAAATGGTATTTAAGATGGATTTATTATTGTGGTTGATGTAATAGGCCGCACCTAACCAAACCACTACAATAAGAGCGAATAAACCTGCTATGATTTTTAAAGAGACTTTGAGCCAGCGTTGCATAAATGGGGATTAATTATTAGTTAAGATAACAAATATCTTCCACTTATGTTTATAATTCAATTATTTGTGAAATTTTGGAAAGCAGGTGATTGAGCTTTTAGGAATAGGTAGTCCCGCTTTGCGCTACAATCTTTTACCCCTAAATCCCCTGAAGGGGAATGGTAAAAGGATTTGCGCTGCAATCGGGTTTAATTTACGCAGGTTAGTGCAGTTATGAGGGTTTGTTGTGCACCAGTCTTAGTTAAATAGCCCTGATAGGAACGAGCAGGAGCTCGATTTTTATCGGGCGACTAAAGTGGAGAGCAGGACTAACATTAATCAGTGCACTGTCTCTGCGCTTCAAATAATTTTAATACTAAGCGAAATGATCGGCAAATACCAATTTATGCCAACTATCTTTTAATGGCACTTCCCATTTCTCTTCAAACTCTGCCAAGTTTTGTACGAGGTTGTTAAAAACAATGGTTTCTGGCGTTACTTTTTTAATGGTAATTAAAGTTTCGAAATCTTCTTTACTGATGACGTGTACTTCGCCATCAAATTTATAAGCAATGTTAAAACGATCAAATAGATCTACACCGTAGGTACTTTCAATTTCTTTAATTAATCTCACCGACGAATCGATTGAGCAGCCAGTTACCGGTGATACTTGTTCATCGACTGTTAAAACAATAAAAATATTGTAGATAATTTCTGCCTTTGCTTTAAGTTGCTGTCCGTGTGCTGCCCATTGCGCTGTAAACTCATTAAGCTTATGCTGAATTGCCTGAGTTTCAGTTTCGGTAAACAGACGGTTGCTTTGGTAGATCCAAACTTTAGAATGTGGAGAAAAAATCATATTCAAATTTACTATTTTATTTAATTTACTACTACCAAAACTCCCTTGTGATGAAAAAGTTTACATTGAACTTAAAAATTGTGTTTTCTTTTGCTGTTTGTATTGTTTTTTGCGTGTTTACGGCTTTTAATGTAGCCGAAGAAAACACCATGCTGATACAAAATATATTGACTAAATACTACAATAATGATGATGAGGCAAGGGATATTAAGCGTTATGAAATTAATGTTACTAACACTGGTTTTTGTAGGTATCGTAAGGTTTTTAACAATGGAAAACAGGAGTATTTTGCCTTTAACTTCGCCCGTTTAAAAAGTATTGATTACTATGGCAGCACTTTAAAGGGGAAGCTGTATTTGCATACCAATGGTGATGACGTGATTGTACAAACGCGTAACGATAGAAAAGGTGATGTAGATTCGATGAGCAGGTTTGTGGTAATCCCTCTTAAAAATATTGACGCCGATGAATTGAATGCTCTGGCAGAGAATTTTAAACGAATGAATACGAAGGTTTTGGTGCAGAAGTAGATGGTCTGTCGGTTTCGTCATTGCCAACTCGATTGGCAATCGTAATGCGAAATAACTGACATCTAGCATTACGATTCCCGCTTTTGCGGGAATGACGCACATTCTCTTACAACCCGTTCGCTCTTGCGGTAATCTCCGCAATGTCTAAAACTTTAACTTCTTGCTCTTTATCTTTTAGTTTAACACCATCGCTTAGCATGGTCATGCAAAACGGACAACCTGCAGCAATTACTTGAGGCTGGGTTGCTAAAGCTTCTTCAATTCTTTCGATGTTTACGTCTTTTGTGCCTTTTTCTGGTTCTTTAAACATTTGTGCACCACCAGCGCCGCAGCATAAACCATTGCTTTTACAACGTTTCATCTCTACTAGCTGCGCATCTAAAACTTCTAAAGCTTTACGCGGTGCTTCATAAACACCATTTGCTCTACCCAAATAACATGGGTCGTGGAAGGTGATTTTTTTACCTTTGAAGCTTTCGCCACCTTCTGATTTCAGTTTACCTTCGTTAATTAAATCTTGGATCAGTTGCGTATGGTGAATTACCTCGTAATTGCCACCTAAACCCGGGTATTCGTTTTTAATGGTATTGAAACAATGCGGACAGCCGGTTACAATTTTTTTGATATTGTAGCCGTTCAACACTTCAATGTTGGTCATGGCTTGCATTTGGAACAAAAATTCGTTACCCGCTCTTTTTGCCGGATCGCCAGTGCAACTTTCTTCAGTTCCCAAAACGGCATATTTAATGCCCACATGATGTAAAATCTTGCAGATGTCTCTTGTAATTTTCTGTGCACGCTCGTCGTAGCTGCCTGCACAACCTACCCAGAATAATATTTCAGGCTCTTCGCCCATAGCCATCAGTTCGGCCATTGTTGGTACTTTGAATTCCATTTTATGAGTATCTAGTAGTAAGTATTGAGTATCAAGTATCAAGTATCAAGTATCAAGATTTCAACTTACTTATTTTAACATTTTTATAATTTGTTTTCTTTTATCTTCCCATCTTTCCAACTTCCCGACTTCCCGACTCCGAACTATCCCTGTTCCGCCCAATTCAATCGATCTGCTGGAGAGTATTTCCAAGGTGCTCCATTGTTTTCTACATTGCCTAACATGGCGTTAATGCTTCCTGGTGCTACCGATTCTTCCATAACGGCATATCTTCTTAGCTCAACAATAATTTCTAAAGGATCAATGTTAATCGGACAGGCCTCAGTACAGGCATTACAGCTCGTACAAGCCCAAATCTCTTCGCGGGTAATGTAATCGTCTAATAAAGCTTTTCCATCCTGATGATCCGCTCCATGTTTATCAATGTTTTTGCCAACCTCTTCCATGCGGTCGCGGGTATCCATCATGATCTTACGTGGAGATAATAGTTTGCCGGTAATGTTAGCGGGACAAACAGAAGTACATCTGCCACACTCGGTACAGGTGTAGGCATTCATTAAGTTTACCCACGATAAATCGTTTACATCTTTGGCGCCAAATTTACCCGGGGCAGTCTCTGCAGGTACAAACGAAGGATCGAGCATGGCTTTAACTTCATTGGTAACGCTTGCCATATTGGTAAATTCGCCCTTTGGCTCTAAATTAGAGAAGTAGGTATTTGGAAATGCGAATAAAATGTGGAAATGTTTGGAGTAGGGTAGGTAGTTTAAAAAGGCAAAGATCCCTACAATGTGGAACCACCAACATGCTCTTTCAATTACAACTAAAGTAGCTGCATTGGCAGGTAACAAACCTTGTAACCAGGCACTGACTGGATATGAACCAGCAGCTACATAATGTGCTTCGCCTAGGGCTTGTAATTTATAATCGGCACCATTCATGATTAAAAAGGCCGACATTAATAAAATTTCTACAATCAGAATATAGTTCGCATCAGACTTTGGCCAAGTTTTCATCTCTACACCAGAGAAGCGTTTTAATTTTACCACATTACGGCGAATTAAAAATACCACACAGGCTAATAAAACACCTAGCGCAAGCAATTCAAACGATCCAATTAAGAAATTGTATAAACCGCCCAAGCCACTAAAAACACGGTGCGTACCGAAAATACCATCAATCATGATTTCTAAAACTTCGAGATTGATGATGACGAAACCTAGATAAACCACCAAGTGCAATAAAAATGGAATAGGACGAGCCGCCATCTTGGTTTGTCCGAAGGCAACTTTAAGCATGGTGCCCCATCTTTTTGCAGGTTGATCGCTACGGTCTTTTGGGCGACCGAGTTTAATGTTGCGTATTACTTTACGCACATTAAAGCTAAAAAGGCCAACGCCTGCGATAACGAGTAGGATAAAAATAATTTGTGCTGCCATATTTTTTTACTTAAGCTAAGGCTAAGTTAAAATATTTTAGATGAATATATATTACTATGCATGCATAATTTTAAAAATTTAGAATCGATATGAATAATTTGAAAATTTTATTTGAATGTAAGTGATTGATATTTAGTGAGAATAGGTGTTTTTAAATAAAATAAGTGAAATTAATTGAAAAAATATTTCTGTTTTTAAAAAAAGAAGCTACATTTGCATTCCCAAACGGGACGATGGTGCCTTAGCTCAGTCGGTAGAGCAAAGGACTGAAAATCCTTGTGTCGCTGGTTCGATTCCAGCAGGCACCACCTTTAAAACCTCAGAGAAATCTGGGGTTTTTTCGTTTATAAGTGGTTTGCTAAATGCTGCGAACTTTCATTTGCGGGATATAAATTTTAGCTTCAAATTTAACTATAACGAAGTTTCATTATTTAAATAATCAGTCTGATTTAAGTTGGTTTTTCAAATACAAAAGCCTTTTTAAAGCACATTGGGGTAGGTTGATTTATAAATAGGAAAAAACTCAACTATACTATTACTATGCTTCATCTATACTTGATCCATACTTGAACTATGCTTAAGCTATAGGGGAGCTATGGAATGAGGGATTGAGATTTAACTTTTGGTTAATAATTTTGAAGGGGGGTTCCGAGTAGTATTTAGGTGAGTTTAGAGATTAAACTCTATCTCAGCTTTCCAGCTTCTTATCGATAACCCAAGGAAGCTTAACTTCAAATTCCACTTGGACAAGGTTATCGTTGTTAGTGAAATAACTAAGGTCATTTGCATATCTAAAGCCTAGACTGAAATGCTCGTTTATTGGCGTCATAGCAAATGTAAAATTATTGGTGTTCGGCAAAGGTACCTCACAATTTTTACCTTCAAAACTTCCTTTAAAATAAAATATCCCATTGTACACGAGCAAACCATCCTCATCTTTATACATTTTCCATACCTCACTTTCCTTCCTGTAGTCAATACCCAATTGATTGAAAAGTGATTTAATCATACTTGGGAATACAATCTCTCTATTTGCCAAATAGTTTTTGCAATCTGTGCAATCGCAGTCGGCTGCACTACCATTCGCAATAGACGAATACGTTGTTAAGGTAGCTTCTCGGTCTACAGTTAAAGTCCATTCTTTAAAATGTAAGATGACCATAATTTAATTCTTGTATTATCCAAAGCTACCTAAAATACCGTTTGTTTTTAGTGGGATTACAAATCCCAAGAATAGATGGTTCGAGATGCCTTTCAGAACATCTCGAACAGCTGGATAGTTCGAGATGCCTTGCAGAACATCTCGAACAGCTGGTGCAAATAATATGGGGTTCAAGATGCCTTTCAGAATATCTCGAACAGCTTGGATAGCAGTTTTCGTGTTATCACCTATTTCATGGGCTGATACAAATTTGGGATATACAGCTAGCTAATTGATGACATTTTCAGCTACGTATTTAATTATTCCTTTCACAAGCTCCTTAGTCACTTCTTTTTTTGCTTCCGTCAAGAACTCTCTAATATACTTTGGCCCTTGCTTTGCTATCTTTCCCCAAATCTTTATCAATCTTTTAAAAACCCACTCTCTGGAACTTTTGGTAAGTCCATCTTGCAATAGTGTTATTTCTGAGGCAATTATTTTGATTTCAGACAAGTTATCACTACCTTCATCAAAATCTAATAGTCTTAACTGAAGATTCTCTAAGTAAGCATCCAGATGCAAAATTTGTTGTATAGTAAATGGATTGGCGTTAGCTTCATCATCAATCAATTCAAAATCCGCATAAAACTCATCCTCGAATGACTTTAAAATTGGATCGTCGTAAAAAGATGCTGTATTATCATATTCTTGTAACAGTTCAATCCATTTATTAAATTGATCATGAAAAGCGTTGACATCAAACCAATGGTGGTATTCTCCAGTATCATTCAAGCTTCTTGGTGTACGCCTAACTAATACCTCATATGTTCCCTTTTGTTTTGATAATCTAAATTGTTCTATGACAAATTCAAAATTTGAACTATGATCCTTGTCAACCACATGCAAAAAGTAATCCTTAGGATCAATGACCTCAAACTTATCCCCTTTTAGTTTTACAAAAGGTTCCAATGCTTTTAAGATTGTTAATGGAAGGTCTTTTTTGTTTTTCATACTGGTATAAGTTATTAGAATCTACAATTCGATTTGAATATATGGAGTTCTATTAAATGTGCCAAAATTATTTTACTTAATGAATTACGGAGAATCACAGATTATGTACTAAAGTTGTATAACCCAGCTAGTGCGAGTTTGCAACTCGTACTAAAACAACATCAAAAAAAGATAGCCTGATCAAATCAAGCTATCCTCTTGAAAAATTTATTCCTTCGGCTTCAAAGGTTGTTCTTCTTCGACGACATCTTTGCCGTTGTTAAACTTGTTAATTCCTTTTCCTAAGCCTTTCATGAGCTCCGCGATTTTTACCGCCAAAAAACTATGATTGGTTTATTAGTAAGGGATAGGAGTAATTGGCTACTGATCGTAACACCTTGCTAAATATGGTGGAAAATTCTTCTCCAACATTTAAATCTTTTAGTAAATTTAACTTAACCGCCACCCTCACCGTGCCCGAATAGGTTCAACAACATGGAGGCTGAATGCAAGGCTCACCCCAATAATTTTATTTAACTTTAGGGTTAAAAATCCAGCCATCGCAAATCTGCAAACGTTATAAGCCATTTTAGGACTACATGAAGCAATGACAGAGACAAGACGAAATAGACGTAAAGAAAATCGAAGTAAAGTGAAACTTTCAAAACTAACGTTTCACAAACTAGAATGGCTAGAATATATCACAATCGGTATCGGACTTTGGTTTTTGCTTTACCCAGAGCCTTACGACATTCTTTTTACTGCTTTATTGTGTATGCCAGTACTTGGACTCATACTCAACGGTATAACTGGCAGACCTAGTATCGCGAGCCTTGTAGAAATATCTAAAGATGATGATGGTACGGATAAATACGATGTTGCAGACTTTATAGACTTTGCGGCTTGGATAATACTGGTAAGAGTTTTAATTGACTATGAATTTGAAAGTTTTTACAGTATGGTAATTCCTGGGGCTATAGGATTTGCTATGATGTTGGCTATACTATTTTCTACTCATAAGCTGATAACGAACACAAACAAAAGTAAAACTTGGATATACTTATCACTTATTTTCAATGTTTTTCTCTATAGCTACGCTGGAGTTTATGGAGCAAACTGTGTTTATGATAAATCTGAACCGATGGTCTATGAAACAAAAGTACTTGATAAGAGGATTAGTAAAGGAAGAAGAGGAAGAAAAACCTATTACATCAAGGTTAATCCGTGGGGACACCATTATGACAAAGAAGAAATATCGGTTGCTAGTAGTCAATATGAAGAAATTAAAATTGAACAGACCATAAAAATTGACCTTAAGAAAGGACTATTTAATATCCCTTGGTATTACATTGAGAGTGATTGAAAATAATATAAAAACAGCTTATAGAAGAGTTTTTGTATCAAGGGGTTTAACCCGAAAATCTAAGCTATTGCGAGTTTGCAACTCGTACTGAAATAACGAATCATATAAACTTGAGTCGATTATTAAATAATGATGTGGCGGGTTTTTAGAACTTTTAATAATAGCGGTCGTCACCCTGAATTTATTTCAGGGTCTTTCATGCTGGAAAGATGCTGAAATAAATTCAGCAGGACGAGTCGGCTATATTTGGAGCCAATAGAGCAACATTATAAGAAATTAAATCGAACTCAGGTTATAACTAAAAAGGATAGCCTGTTTTACCAAGCTATCCTCCTAAAAAAATCACTCCTTAGGCTTCAAAGGTTGTTCTTCTTCAACGCCATCTTTGCCGTTGTTAAACTCTTTAATTCCTTTTCCTAAACCTTTCATTAACTCGGGGATTTTTTTACCTCCAAAAAGCAATAAAACGACTAAAACGATGAGAATAATTTCTTGTGTGCCTAAAGCACCTAATATAACTGCAGTTAACATGTGTAATTTTTTTAAAATGAATAATTGATCTTAAGCCAAGTGGCGAAAGAAAACATCCCACAGGTGTGGGCAAATGATAAAAATATTAAACTGCTAACTGCGGCGGTGGAGATTCCAATACCTGAGTGTGATCTGGGTAATTTACCTGATAACTGTGGTTGTGCACAATTGGTTGTGCGTTAAAAATAATTTTTGCTGGTAATGGCGTACTTTGGTAAAAAACAATAAAAGTTTTTGCTAGAGCATGATGTGTTGCATTCTGATTTTCTGGAACATCTTTTTTAAAGACATATTCTAAAATCAACTCAGATAAACTTTCTATTTTATTTAAGCTCAAGTCTTCCTGATAAGTAAAAGCACCATTAATGTAATTTTGGTGTGTGGCGGGGTCTATAGACAGGTTTGCCAATTGTAAGAGCATAAGCCAACAACAGCACTGTTTTAAAACCGATTTTATTTTGCCAAACATCATTTTATGCTGTAAATATAAAGATAAGCCAAAAGAGAAATTTAATTTGAGCGTAAAAAGAGAGTTTGCCAAGCGCATGTTAAACGCTTAGCCATTCGGACAATTGCTACAGCGTTTACCTTTGAGGTATTTTTCGCAACATTTCTTTTTCAGTTTTTTCTTCTTGTCCTTATCTTTCTTCTTGTCTTTGTCTTTTTTCGACATGGCTATTTTAGCTTTAAAAGTTTGGTTATGGGTATAAAAAATCACAAACCAGGTGATTTATAATAACCAAAAAAGGCACACATTGTTTAGATGTATGCCTTTTAAAATTTTTTATGTTGCAAAATATAATTAAGTTAGCCTAAGGCTTTACCGCTTAAAAATGTTGCACTTAGTAGTTCTGCTGTTTAACCTGATATCTTTATGTAAACAGATGCTGAAATAAATTTAGCATGACGATCGGGACAAGCTGACACTTCAAAGACTGGTGAATGTTTTTTTTTTTAAGCCTCGCTATTGTAAACAATTTTGCCTACATGTTTGTCAATTTCCCATCTGCCGGTTCCTTCTTCGCCAATCACATCAAATAATTCTAATGCTCTACGGGCTTTATATTCTTCTTCTCTTTGCTCTTTAAAGAACCAGTTTAAAAATTCTAAGGTTACATAATCTTGCTCTTTGTGGCAACGAGCAGCAATGTTTTTTAGTGATTGAGTTACCGCAATTTCTTGATCTAAGGCATCTTCAAAAACCTCTCTAAATGAATTGTATTCTAATTTAATGTTGTTGATATCTGGCGAAACTGAATTGCCACCCATATCTAAAACATATTTATAAATTTTTAGTTGATGTTCTCTTTCTTCTTCTGCTTGTTTAAAAAAGTAATCAGAAGAATAATCGAAACCGTTTCTATTACACCACGATGCCATTGATAAATAGATGGCAGAAGAATGTGCTTCTTTTTTGATCTGTTGGTTTAATAGGTTTTCTATATCTGTTGAGAGTAACGACTTTACACGGATGATATCTTTCATGACTTTAATATTTGTTAACTGAATAACAATAAATATAAGCCGATGTTCTCCGGGAAGCGAAAAAAATGATAATATGGAAAGAGTCTAAGTCTAACTATTTAAAAAGCAATGCGATGCAAACGATCGAAAATGATATGGTTTAGCTCTAACATGGCAAAAGTACCTTGCAAAAGTTCTTTCATTTTGATAATTTGAAGTAGAGAAAGCACGTAACAATGATCGCAAGCGCAAATGAAAATGATTTCTAAATCTGCAGATTTGGTGCTGTTGAGCAATAAACCTTCAATATCAATTTGATAAACGGCTTTTTTAAGCTTCAATAAATTGCGGTAATCAAAGCGAGCTAACTTACCAGCAAAATCAATGTACCAACAACACTCACTGTCTGATTGATAGATAGCGCCATCTTTTGTGCTAAATACTTCGGTAAAATTGATAGAAGGTAAGGATAATGTTTGTTGCATATTTGCTGCTGCTCTACTAAAACAAAGATGCGAACTATTTAGACTAATTACAAATAAAAAATTGAAGAAGTGATCAGGCCACTTAAAGTTTAGACCTATTCGCGTCAACTGGCATTAACCCCCATGGCATATAAAATAATGTTAACGCCAAACTTGGTGTTATCTTCGGCTAAAAAGCGTTTGTTTTTAAAGTCGTAATCCCATTCGCAACCATAATCTTTATTGCTGTACAATACGCCAATCCTATTATTAATGGTTATTGCTTTTAAATAATCATGTACCAAGTCATCGCCCCAGCCATTTAATTCGAATGAAGTAGTAGGTGGGCCTTTCTCAAACTTAAAAAATGAATTGTATATAGCATGTGTATTTGGGATTTTCTTTAAAGCTTGTGCGCCGAATAAGTTGCTCATTTGCGTTTCGAAAGATTTGGCGAATAAGCCGTCAATATCGTGGTTGCAATCGTCTACAAAAACAAATCCGCCATTAAGAACATAACTTTTAAAATTGGCTGCCTCTTGCTTGCTAAATTGCACCAATTTATGTCCGCTTAAATAACAAAATGGATATTTAAAAATGTCATTACTGCTTAGTTCTACAATTTTTTCTTCCTCATCAAGAGGGATGGTTGTATATTCTAGTAAAGAGTTCAGTAAATTAGAAGGCATGCGTTGGTCGGTATCCCAATCTCCAGAATTATATTTTAATCTCGCAAATGTGAATTTGGCCCTATGCATCGCTCTAAATTAGCATCAATTTTTCTCATTGTTGATTTTTAATGATGATATCTTGTAAATTTTTTGATATTTGTTAGATTTAAGACTTTATTTATGCCAATATCACCCTATATTGAAGCACAATATTCATCAATCAAAAAACATTAGTTTTGGAGCTTACAGAAAATAACGTTAAAACGCTTATTGATAAAATTTCTTTATTAAAAGGCGAAATTCAAAAGGTAATTGTTGGGCAGGACACGATAATAGAAGAGATGCTAATTGCCTTAATGGCTGGTGGGCATTGTTTGTTAGAGGGTGTGCCCGGTTTGGCAAAAACCTTAATGGTTAGAACCATGTCGCAGGCCTTAGATTTGTCGTTTAGAAGAATTCAATTTACACCAGATTTGATGCCTTCTGATATTATTGGGACCGAAATTTTAGAAGAAGACCACGCCACAGGCAAACGTTTTTTTAAATTTAACAAAGGGCCACTTTTTGCCAACATTGTATTGGCTGATGAAGTGAATAGAACACCACCCAAAACCCAATCTGCCTTATTAGAGGCGATGCAGGAATTTGAGGTAACTTATGCCGGACAAACCTATCCTCTAGATCGCCCGTTTTTCATATTGGCTACACAAAATCCGATAGAACAAGCAGGTACCTATCCATTGCCAGAAGCACAATTGGATCGTTTTTTATTGTATATCAAAATTGGTTATCCTACGGCAGCAGAAGAAACGCAAATTTTAAGCAGTACAACCGGTATTAAAAAGGTAGTTGTAAATGCTGTTATTGGTGCCGAAGAAATTAAACAATTACAGCAATTAACCCGTGAGGTATCTATTAGCGATGATTTGGTAACTTACGTAAGCGATATCATTAGGGCAACCCGACCAGATACAAGCAATGTTGCATTTGTAAAAGAGTGGGTACGATGGGGAGCAGGGCCAAGAGCCGGACAAGCATTAATTTTAACTGCAAAAGCTAGAGCTTTATTTAAAGGCAGGTATGCGGTTTTAATGGAAGATTTACAGGCAATGGCCTATCCAGTTTTACGCCACAGGGTTTTAATGAATTTTAAAGCAGAGGCTGAAAACGTTTTTCCAGACCAAGTAACCTCAGAATTGATTAAAGTAATTGCTAGATCTAAAGCTGACATTTAATGAGTAAGTTGCTTGATCCGAAAATTTTAATGGCAATTAAAGACCTTAATTTAGCGGCTAAAACTACCGTTGATGGGTTTATGAATGGCATTAATAAAAGCGTGATCAAAGGTCAGGGTTTAGAATTTAGCCAATACAGAAGTTACCAGGCAGGAGACGATTTACGCTCGTTGGATTGGAAAATGTTTGCCCGTTCTGATCGTTATTACATTCGGGAATCTGAAGTTGAGACTACTATTTCCATCCGTTTTTTGGTTGATGCCAGTGCATCTATGAACCATAATGATGGAGATTTTACAAAAATTGAATATGCCAAATATCTGGTCGCCAGTTTAGCTTATTTGGCCAATTTACAAGGTGATGCTATAGGATTGTATGTTTTTAGAGATGCAGAATTATTTGCGATGGCTGCAAAGCAAGATTATCAGCATTTGAGCCGAATGTTTTTTCAATTAGAACAACTTAAGCCAGCTGGTAATTTTACCCAGCCCATTCATTATAAAGCGCTTTTTACAGGTGCACAAAAGCGAGAATTATTGGTATTTGTAACAGATGTTTACCAAACCAATACCGAGATTTTTGATTTGTTAGACACATTAAACTCGCTTCGACATGAAATCGTGGTTTTTCATCTACTAGCCAGAAATGAAGTGGAGTTAGACTTTAAAGGATATACAACTTTTGAGGATTTAGAAACAGGAGTAAAGTTGCAAATTGACCAAGCAAAAGCGAGAAAGCAGTATCAAGAAAACTTAAACAGTTTTTTGGAAGATACAAGGATTAAAATGTTAGATCGAAAGATTTATTACAGAACCTTAATTACTGATGAAGCATTGGATCAGGCATTAAGGGATTTTTTAAAACAAAGAAGTAAACTGAGAATTTAAATTGCAATTATTATATCCCATTGGTTTTTTGGCGCTTACAGGTTTACTTATTCCTGTAATTATACACCTATGGAGTGTTAAACAGGGCAAAACCTTAAAAATTGGCAGTATTGCTTTGTTAGGTGAAAGCGCAAGCGCAACCAGCAAAAGTTTAAAATTAACTGATCTGCTGTTGTTTATTTTGAGGTGTTTACTGATTGTCCTTATCGCATTTGTTTTAGCACAGCCATTTTTAAAAACGGTAATCAATCAACAAAAACCTTCTGGATGGATTTTAGTATCGCCCAATCAGCTTAATCAGGCTTACCAAAAGGATCGAAAAGTGGTAGATTCATTGTTAAGTTTAGGCTACGAGTTGCATGAGTTTAACCTTGGCTTTAAAAAAATCGAACTGTCTGATACAGCAAACTCTAATAGCCTAAGCAGCCAATTGAGTTATAGTTCTTTGTTAAAAGCACTTCAATACAAAATTCCCTCGAATTATACAGCTTATATTTATGCTGATGAGCGGTTAAGTAGCTTTAAAGGCGAAATGCCAAAAATATCTTACAAGCTTAATTGGAAAAGGATTTTATCCGCTGATAGTGCAAAAATGTGGTCGACGAATTATTTGGGCAAAACATTTGAGGCAAAATCTACCTCTAATGCAACAACATACACAGCGGTTGCCAAATCAAATTTACACTCACTTTCAGTTGTAATTTATGAGCCAAATGGTAGCGATGCACAATATGTTAAAGCAGCGCTCAATGCCATTGCAGATTTTAACAAAAGAGCGATCTCTATCAAAAATTTTAGCGGTGCAGCTGTAAAAGATGCCGATGTTATTTTTTGGTTATCAGATCAAGCTAGCAAAGCTAATTTAGCAGTGCTGAAATCAAATGCTATCATATTTGCTTATCAAAACGGGAAAGTTGAAAATGTAAGCGGCAGTACGCTGCAGCTATCTGATGGGCTAAAAGATGAGGCTTATGTAAACTTATATAAACGAGTTGGGGTGGTTGAGCAAAAAGGGAAAGTCATTTGGAAAGACAGTTTTGGGCAACCTTTGTTGTTAAGAGATTCTATCAATAAGCACGTTTATTTTAATTTTTATAGCAGGTTTAATCCGCAGTTTACAGATTTGGTGTGGAACGAACAATTTGTAACTGCATTGATGCCGATTATTTTTGGAGCAGCAAGCGTTGAAGATTTCGGTTTTGAGACAAACAACTTAGATCAAAGAAGAATTTCAGCAGCGCAACAATTGACAACAACGGCATCAGCATCAGTTTCTTCAAGTCAGGTAGAAAAGGAAGAGCCTATAAATCATATATTTTGGATTTTAGCTTTCCTTATTCTTTTGTTAGAGCGCATTTTATCATTCAGAAAAACAAATTTAAGCTATGTTAAACGCTGAGTGTAGAAATTGGTTGCATCAATTTAGAAGAAAGTGGATTGCGCTTTATTTTGCCCAAATAACGGTGCTAAGTTTGGCTATAGCGATCATTATACTCTGCATTTGCGGGATATTATTTGCTTCTGACTTTAAAATTTGGCAGTTACTTTTATCATTTGCTGTGGTGTTTATTGGGTTTTCAATTTTTAAACCTACTTGGAAAATTACTGCAGATGCGGTTGCAAAATATCTCAATGCAAATTTTTCGCAATTAGAAGAAAGCATTGATCTTTGTCTTAAATCAGCAAGTGAACTTAGTACTCTAGAAAAATTACAACTCCATAAAATTACGCAGACATTACCACTGCAAGGTAGTTTACACAAAGCATGGCGTAAATTTTGGCTTTGCGTTTTGGTATTGCTGGTTACTATAGTTGCAGCATATTTTCTAGAGCATTTTTATTGGTACGAGCGTACTGTAGAAGGAAATAGCATCGCTAAGAATGGAGATGCTGGTAAAAAAGAAGTGGTTTTACCTGAAATATCTAATTTCAAAGTTGACATTTTACCACCAACATATACCCGCAAATCTCCAAGGTTTCAAAAAAAGTTTGCCATTAGTGCAGAATTGGGAGCAGTAGTAAAGTGGAATATATCAACCAATATTGCCGTAAAAAAACTTCGTTTTATATTAAATGATAAAGTGGTTTTTACTTTTAACAAAGTTGACAGCCTTACTTGGAACTTTAGTAAAATTATTAATCAGTCTGGTTTTTATCAAATAGAAATAGATGGTAAAAAATCTGACCTCTATCAAATTGACGTGGTACCAGATTTGCCTGTCCAAATTAAAATCATCAAGCCCAAAATACAAACAACTATAGATTTTGGCCAAGTGCCAAAAGTAGATTTATCCGTTAATTTAATTGATGATTATGGAATTAAGGACGCCTACATCTCAGCAACGCTATCTAGTGGAAAAGGGGAAGGAGTTAGTTTTACAGAGAAAAAGTTAAGCTTTAACGTGAACTTTGAAGGAAAAAGAACTATCAAATTAACTCAGCTTTTAGACCTAACAAAATTAGGCATGAAACCAGGTGATGAGCTCTATTTCTTTGTTCATGCAACTGATAATCATAATCAATCCAGCAGATCTGAAGTTTATATGATCTCGATTGTTGATACCGCTGAATTGATGAGCATGGCTGGGATGACCAATGGAGTTGATTTAGTACCTGAATATTTTAGAAGTCAGCGACAAATTATTATTGACACCGAAAAATTATTGAAAGAACAAACAACGCTTAGTGAGGATGAATTTAAAAACAGGGCAAATAGCTTAGGCATGGATCAAAAACTTTTAAGGTTAAGATATGGGAAGTTTTTGGGAGAAGAATCTGAAACTGAAATTGGAGGCGAAGAACATGGAGAGCACAGTGAAGGAGATGGGCACGACCATGGAGATGCAAAATTTGGAGATGTACAAGCATTGATGGATGAATACGCACATAAACATGATATTGCAGAAGATGCCACTTTTTTTGAACCAGAATTAAAAGCTCAATTAAAGGCAGTTTTAAATGAGATGTGGAGTTCTGAATTGAGGCTGCGGACTTACAAACCTCAAGAGGCATTGCCATTTGAGTATAAAGCCTTGCGTTTATTGAAAGATTTACAGCAAAAATCTAGAGCTTATGTGGCAAAAACTACCATTAAAACGGTAAAGCTAAAGCCCGAAAAGCGTTTGTCTGGTGAATTGGATAAAATCGCAAACTCTACACAAAAAGCCACATATGACAAAAAGGATGAAGAGGCAGGGCTTAAAACGGTGTTAGCCATTTTAGAAAAAAGAAAAACAAATGATCAGTTTGGGTATGGAGAAAGAGAATTTTTACAGTCGGCAGAAGCAAAGCTAATTGGTGCTGCAGCTAAACAACCAGGCTCTTATTTACCAGCATTAAAGAGTTTAAGAAGGCTTAGTATTGCAAAAGGTGTTAGCAATAAAGATATAGAAAAGGTACAAAGTGCAATTGATAGGTTATTGGGTTTTGAAACAAGCAAACCTAATTTAGAGCAATCTATTCCTAACAAAAAGCTGTCACAGCGCTATTTCAATTACCTAAAAGATAGGAGCAGATAAATGGAATTGAAATACTACATCATTATTGCATGTGTTCTGTTAGGTATATTTCTTTTTTTTAAGGAAATCAAAAGACAAAATAAAGCACAATTGATATTTAGAGTATTAGCTACATTGGTGATGCTAATTAGTTTTGCTTTATTAATTGTGCCGATTTCATATCAAGAAAAGCAAGAAGAGCCAACAGGCGAGTTAAATTTATTTACAAAGGGTGTAAATTCTGATTCGGTTGCAAAAATCAAAAGTCAGAAATTTACTTTAGATTCTGCTGTGTTAAAATCAAACCCTCGTTCACAAATTAGTTTTATTGCTGATTTAGCCTATCATCTTAAAGAACATCCATCGGTTAAAAAGATTAATATTTACGGTTACGGAATGAGTGATGATGAGTTAGCGCTCCTCAAAAATCATCAGCTTACCTTTCATCCATCACCTCTACCAGCAGGATTTATTTCGGCCAGTTGGCCAAAAAAAATAAGCGCCACCAAACCATTGGTTGTACAAGGTATATATAACAATACGAGCAATACAAACGTTTGGCTAAAATTTTATGGCATGGGTTTTACACAAGATTCACTCCGAATAGAAGCAAACGCTAAAGTGAAATTTACTTTAAAAGCACAGCCTAAACTAATTGGTAAGGCCGTTTATCAACTCTATGCCCTATCTACCAACGATACCTTGGCAAAAGAACCAATTCCTTTTGAGGTTAATGCCAAGCAAACATTGAAGGTATTGATTTTAGCCTCTTTCCCAGATTTTGAGTACAAGTTTTTAAAAAAATGGATGTACGAAAACCAATACGCAGTTATTTTTCGCAGTCAGATTAGTAAAAATAATTACAGTGTAGATTATTTGAATAGCAATGCTGCAGACGTTAATCGAATAACAACATCATTATTAAAAAAACAGGATTTGCTTATCGTTGATGAGGATGAATTTAATGCGCTAAGTGCAACAGAACGTGCTGTAATTGATGCTGCGGTGGTAGATGGAATGGGTTTGTTGGTTAGAATTACCAATGCTAAAGCGAATGGAGCTGCCCAAAAATTTAAGCGTACTGAAACGCAACAAACTCCGTCAAAAGTTACTCAGTTAAAAGATGTAGTGGGTGAATTTGAATTACGCGAACTTCCTTATGCACAAACACTTTTTTTAACAACATCGGCTGATGAGCAGCCATTATTTAAAACCTCTACTGGTAAAACAATAGTAAATAGTGGTATTAGAGGAGAAGGGAAAATATTAACATCAACATTAACATCTACTTACCAATGGCAATTGAGCGGTAATCATTCAGACTATGCTAAATTTTGGTCGCTATTGTTTGATAAAGCTGCAAGAAAACTAGAGACGTCGCAATCATTTGAAATTTTACCCAATCTCTTAGCGGTTAATGAAGATGCAAGGTTATTGGTTAGTGTGTCATCAAACCAAATTCCAACACTACAATACAACGAGATCAATTTAGCACCAAGGCAAAACATGGAAATCCCTTACCAATGGGATGGAAAATTTTGGCCATCAAAAGCGGGTTGGAACAGCATAGCCATTAATAGAACTGAGGCAAATGTATTTGTTTATCAAAATTTTGATTGGCAGCAGCTTAAAAATGCAAAAAAATTGAACTTAACATCAGCTTTTGTACAAAAGCAAGCCTCAGGCAATTATCAAGTAGAAAAAACAGACTTTACAGTAATAAAGGAGGTGTCTAAATGGTGGTTTGTGCTATTATTTTTATGCTCAATTTCTTATTTATGGTATGAACAGCGGTTTTTATCAAGCATTTAATGTATTGAAACTAAAATGTTATACTTTTTTTGGTGTTAAGCCAAGCATAATTAACTAACTTAACTCACTGAACCGAAAGCGAGCTTTTAACAAATGCTCGAAACCAAGAAGAAACTTAATTAACCGATAAAACTAAATCATTTTGAAAAGAAAAGACTTTCTCTACTTATCAGGAATTGGTGCGGGTGCTTTGCTATTGCCAGATTTTGGCGCTTTTGCAAATCCGATAGATCCGCTACAAGCCCTTGAAAAAATAGACGTAAAAATTAAAAAAGAATTGGCCGATGTAGCCTTAAACGCTGCCAAAGCCAAAGGCGCAAGCTATACCGATGTTCGTATTGGAAGGTATTTAAATCAATTTGTATCTACCAGAGATAAACGAGTACAAGGCGTTGCCAATACCGAATCTTTTGGTGTTGGTATTAGAGTAATTGCCAATGGTTGTTGGGGTTTTGCTGCTACGAATACAGTAACCAAAGAATCTATCGCTAAAACTGCCGAACAAGCAGTTGCTGTGGCAAAAGCTAATGCAAAAATACAAGGCGAATCAGTACAGTTGGCACCTCAAAAAGGTTATGGAGAGGTTAGCTGGAAAACACCATTTGAAATTAATGCCTTTGAAGTTCCGATAAAAGAAAAGGTAGATTTATTGATGAATGTGAATGACATTGCGATACAGAATGGTGCTAGTTATGTTAACGCTGCCTTATTTGCTGTTAATGAGCAAAAATACTTCGCATCAACAGATGGATCTTATATTGATCAAGATATTCACCGCATTTATCCAACTTTTGGCGTTACGGTAATTGATAGAGCATCTGGTAAATTTAAAACACAATCTGCTTTAAGTTCGCCAATGGGTATGGGCTACGAATATATGAATGCCAGACCAGAAGATAAAGTTGCGGGTGTAATTACCCGTTACAAAAATAGGTATGATATTTTGGGTGATGTGAAAGAAGCTACCCGTGTTGCCAAAGAAAAAATTACTGCAAAATCTGTTGAAGCTGGTAAGTATGATTTGGTATTAGATCCATCGCACTTATGGTTAACTATTCACGAATCTGTTGGTCACCCTACAGAGTTGGATCGCGTTTTAGGCTATGAAGCCAATTATGCGGGTACTAGTTTCTTAACCTTGGATAAATGGCAGTCTAAAAACTTCAAATTTGGTAGCGATAAAGTAAACATTCTTGCAGATAAAACTCAGGTAGGTTCATTAGGCGCAGTAGGTTATGATGATGAGGGGGTAAAATGTAAAGAATGGAATTTAATTAAAGACGGTGTATTGGTTAATTATCAAACCATCAGAGATCAAGCACACATCATTGGCTTAAAAGAATCGCAAGGTTGTTGTTATGCCCAAGGTTGGAATGATGTTCAATTTCAGCGAATGCCGAATGTTTCATTAGAATCGGGTAAAGCAAAATTAAGCGTTGATGAGATGATAAAAAATGTAGAAAAAGGAATTTACATTATTGGCGATGGAAGTTATTCGATTGATCAACAGCGTTACAATTTCCAATTTGGTGGTCAGCTTTATTATGAAATCAAAGACGGAAAAATTGCAGGTATGCTAAATGATGTTGCCTACCAATCGAACACGCAAGAATTCTGGAATTCATGTTCTGCCATTTGCGATGCAAGCGATTATCGTTTAGGTGGCTCATTTAACGATGGTAAAGGTCAGCCCGGACAAAGTAGTGCCGTATCTCACGGTAGTTCTACAACAAGATTTAATGGAGTTAATGTTATCAATACAGCTAGAAAAATATAATTATGGCCATATTAAGTAAAGAAGAAGCCCAAGCAATATTAAAAAAAGTAATCAGTTACTCTAAGGCCGATGCTTGTGAAGTAAGCTTAAACGGATCTAACGGAGGAAACATTCGTTATGCCCGTAATGCAGTTTCAACTGCCGGACAAGTAGATGTAATGAGTTTATCTGTGAATTCTACCTTCGGTAAAAAAACAGGATCAGCCTCAATTAATGAGTTTGATGATGCATCACTTAAAAAAGTAGTGAGCAGAGCTGAAGAATTGGCGCAATTGGCGCCAGAAAACCCTGAATATATGCCATTGTTAGGTGCGCAAACTTTTCAGGAATCTAAAACATTTAATGAAAATACTGCAGCCATGACACCAGATACCAGAGCAGAAATGGTGGGTAAAAGTTTAGGTGTAGCCAAAGCAGCAAACTTAGATGCAGCAGGATTTTTAGAAAATTCTACCCGTTTCAATTCGGTAATGAATTCTAAAGGTTTATTTGCTTACAATAAATCAACTAACGTTTCATTTTCTGTAACCATTAGAAACAAAGAAGGAACCGGATCTGGTTACGTGGAGCAAGATTTTAACGATCTCAGCAAAATGGATGTACTTGCATTAAGCAAAATTGCGGCCAGCAAAGCCACAGGATCTGCAGGAGCAAAAGCAATTGAGCCAGGAAAATACACCGTTATTTTAGAACCTTTAGCTGCTAGTGACATATTGAGTAATATGTTTAGAGGTTTTGATGCCCGCAGTGCGGATGAGGGTAGAAGTTTTATGAGTAAAAAGGGTGGAGGCACGCGTTTAGGAGAACAATTGTTTTCTGAAAATGTAAATATCTACTCAGACCCAATGAACCCAGAATTACCTTCAGCAACATGGAATGGTGATGGATTGGCATTAAAAAGAACAGATTGGGTAAAAAATGGTGTAGTTAAAAATTTAGCTTACTCTAGATATTGGGCCGAAAAGAAAGGCGTAGAACCTATTCCTTTTGGTAGAAGCATGGTAATTGAAGGAGGTACACAATCGTTACAAGATTTAATTAAGAGTACTGAAAAGGGAATATTAGTTACTCGTTTCTGGTATATCCGTTCGGTTGATCCTCAAACATTATTATTAACGGGGCTTACACGAGATGGTACTTTTTACATTGAAAATGGAGAAATTAAATTCCCGATTAAAAACTTTAGGTTTAATGAAAGCCCGATCATTATGTTAAACAATGTTGAAGCTTTAGGTAAACCAGTTAGAACCGGTAGTGGAATGATCCCGCCAATGAAAATTAAAGACTTTACTTTCTCATCATTATCTGATGCGATTTAGTTTTAAAATGATTAGTTAAGAAGTTTGTCATCCTGAACTTGTTGAAGGACTTTATTTATTTAAGGTATTTCGACGAGCTCAAGATGACATTAAAATTTAAATCCATTGAGAAGAAGAGATTTTTTATATATGACAGGTGTGGGTGCGGGAGCAGCCATGTTACCAAGCCTAAATACTTTTGGCAGAATGATTTCTGTTGAAGAAGCTTTAATGCCTGTTGATGTGAAGTTGAAAAAGCAAATGGCTGACGTTGCTCTTAATGCAGCCAAATCTAAAGGTGCTTCTTATGCAGATGTGCGTATTGGGAGATACTTAAATCAGGTGGTGGCTACAAGAGATAACAGAGTTGATAATGTAGCAAACGGAGAATCTTATGGCTTGGGTGTAAGGGTTCTAGTAAATGGATGTTGGGGTTTTGCTGCCACCAATAATATGGATAATACTAACATCGCTAAAGCAGCGGAATTGGCGGTGGCTATTGCCAAAGGTAATGCTAAATTAATGACGGAGGCCGTACAACTTGCTCCGCAAAAAGGCTATGGAGAAGTAAGCTGGAAAACACCTATCGAGGTTAATGCGTTTGTGGTGCCAATTCCAGAAAAGGTAGAAATGTTGCTAAATATTAATAGTGAAGCACTAAAAGGCGGGGCTAAATATGTAAACTCAAATATTTTTATGATTAATGAGCAGAAGTATTTTGCATCAACTGATGGTTCTTATATCGATCAGGATATTCATCGCATTTGGCCAAATTTTACAGTCACTAAAATTGATGCTGCGAGTGGCAAATTTGAAACCAGAAATGCTTTAAGCGCCCCAATGGGGATGGGATTTGAATATCTAACACCAAAAGATGAAGAAAAAATAAAAGGCGGACCAGTAACGATGTACAAAAAACGTTACGATATGCTGGAAGATGTAAAAGAAGCGACTGTTCATATTAGCGAAAAGCTAAAAGCAAAGCCAGTTCCAGCCGGTAAATACGATTTAATTTTAGATCCCTCTCATCTATTCTTAACTATTCACGAATCTGTTGGTCACCCTACAGAATTAGACCGTGTATTGGGTTATGAAGCAAACTACGCAGGTACTAGCTTCTTAACGTTAGATAAATGGGAAACTAAGAAATTTAACTTTGGTAGCGATCAAGTAAATGTAATTGCAGATAAGACTGAAATTGGTTCATTAGGTGCAGTTGGCTATGACGATGAAGGAGTAAAATGTGGTAAATGGGATATTATCAAAAATGGTATTTTAGTTAATTATCAAACCATTAGAGATCAAGCGCATATATTAGGATTGAAAGAATCGCAAGGATGTTGCTATGCAGATAGCTGGGATAGCATTCAATTTCAGCGGATGCCAAATGTATCATTAGCGCCTGGTAATACCGAATTAACTGCTGCAGATATGGTTAAGGATGTAGAAAAAGGGATTTACATGTTTGGGCGTAATTCTTATTCTATTGATCAACAGCGCTACAATTTCCAATTTAGTGCTCAATTAGCCTACGAAGTAAAGGATGGAAAAATAGTTGGCATGTTTAAAGATGCATCTTACCAGTCAAACACCCAAGAATTTTGGAATTCTTGCGCTAAACTTTGTGGCAAAAGTGATTACCGTTTAGGAGGTACTTTTTCTGATGGTAAAGGTCAGCCAAGCCAAGTCAGTGCAGTTTCTCACGGCAGTGCAACTACCAGATTTAACGGTGTAAAAGTGATTAATACGGGTAGGAGTTTAGGTTAAGTTATATATTGTTGTTCTAGCCAAAAAATTCACGTCATTTCGAACGAGGAACGAGGGGGAATCTATTATAAAGTCTCTTGTGAAATAGATTTCTCACTACGCTTTACTTCGTTTCGAAATGACGATTATTATTATCCTTCTGCCAATTCTTTAACCTTTGCTAAAGCTTTTGGCCACATCTCAGCAAACATGTCAATCATAGGTTTATTGGCTTCAGACTCATCCATCTCCATGAAAATATGTAAGTTAGTTTTACCGTTTTCATTTTTCAAAGTGTAGTTTTCTTTCGCCCCTGCCCACATTTTTACATGTTCACTTTCAAAATCTTCTACACCTTTATCGTACATGCCCAAATGTTCTATAGACATAAATTCATTTGGTACGTTTTCAGCTATTCTAGAAACCATCCCTCGGTCGTTACCGTCTAAAAACAAAGCTTTGCTGCCTTTTTGCCAATCGGTAACTACTTTAGAATCTTCACTAAAAGCTTTTGTCCATTGCGGATAGGTATCTACTCCAAAAAGTATATCCCAAACCTTTTCTTTGGTTGCGTTTATTTCTACATTAAAATCCATATTCCAAGTATTTAGTTTACTAGTTTTTGTTTATCGGCTGTTTTCTCCGCATGCCGAAATTACTGGATTGTTTCGGTCGGTGAAACACCGACCGATAGAGCGCTTTTTCAACTCCTAACTCCCAACTCCCAACTCCCAGCTCCCAACTCCCAACTCCCAACTCGATTTTAACCTTTCATCTTGCTAAAATCCATATGAAGCAAATTCCATCTATGCCCATCTAAATCTATAAATCCCCCACCATACATCCAGCCATCTTTTTCTCCACCATGGGCAAAAATTTTGCCGCATGCATCTTCAGCTTTTTGAAGCATTTCATCTACCTCTTGTGGGCTTTCGGCGTCTATAGAAAATAATACTTCTGTTCCTTTACTCTTATCAGCAACTTTATTGCCACAAAAACCTTCTATCACATCATTTCTAAATAACATCATTACAAAACGACTTTTTTCGCCAATAAAAAATGAAGCCATGGTATCTGTAAATAGAAATCTTTCGTTCTTTTCGAAACCCATTTTGGTAAAAAATTCTACAGATTTGTTGATGTTAGCAACGTATAAATTAGCCCAGATTTCTTTTGTCATTACGCTGTTTTTAGTTTGTACTAATCTAGGTAATGATTTGAAATAAGTAGGTGGTACTTTGAGACTATGTTTGGGTACAAAAGAGACAGCCTATTGTTAGCTGTTTGATGTTAGTTGGGTAATGATAGATTTGATCAACAGGTTGGAATAATCTTTTTAACTTGAATAAATCCGCCGCCTATTAGGTTAAAAGTATACTCCCAATAACCATCTCCACTTGCAAAATCAATAGAATGAACTTCTCCAAAAGTTCCTATTCCGTTACTAATGGTATCACCAACTTTTATGTCGTTTAAATCGCCAGTTGGCGTATCTTGATTGAGGATTTTCATTTTTTGAAATTGAAAACTGTTAACTGAAAATTGCAGACTGATTAGCCCATTGTATTGTAACAAGCACGGCAGCGTGGTTCGTAGCTATCTTTTTCTCCTAACAGGATTTTTGTGTCGTTAACCACAGTGCGGTAAGAATAAACCGCTGGACTGCCGCATTGCATACAAACCGCGTTTACTTTGGTAACATGTTCGGCAATAGCGAGTAGGGCGGGCATTGGACCAAAAGGCTTACCCTGAAAATCCATATCTAAACCTGCAATAATTACTCTAATTCCTTTTAAAGCAAGTTTATTGCAAACTTCAGGTAATTCATCATCAAAAAATTGAGCTTCATCAATACCAACAACTTGCGTATTTGTGCCCAATAATAAAATGGCTGATGAGCTGTTTACCGGAGTGGATTGAATTGAATTGAGATCATGAGAAACAACAGCAGTTTCATCGTATCGTGTATCAGTTTTTGGTTTAAAAATCTCCACATTCAGTTTCGCAATCTGTGCTCTTTTTAATCGTCTAATTAATTCTTCGGTTTTGCCAGAGAACATAGAGCCGCAAATTACTTCGATGCTTCCACAAAATTCTCCTCTTCTAAAGTTTTGCTCGCTGAATAACATTTGTAAAGGTATTTTAGCCAAATATAAAAGAAATTTATAGTACTTTTGATTGTCATTTATTAACATAAATCGCCCATTTTTTCGTTAAGCTACCATGATAAAACAAGAAGATCTTTTTAAGAAATTAGGATTGATACTAAGCGAGTTAAACGATCAATATCAATATCTATCTCAAAACCCTCAGCAGTTCAACGAGTTAGAGCTAGAGCTTTTTCATGCAAATGCCAATTTTTTGGCCGACCATGTGCAAATCATTAAAAAATTAATTGCTAAGGCAGAAGGCAATCATCATTCAGAGTTGGCAACGCAAGAAAATGCAGATCAGTTTAATGAATTGGTTTTGCCAGAAGATACCCATGAAGAAAACCAATTGGCCGAAATTACTTTTGCTGATGATAACAACGATACGTACACCGAAGAAGTGCCTGAAGAGAGAGAGGAAATAGTTGAGCAGGAAGACGCGATTTTTGATCAAGATATAGTTGAAGAACCAGTTGTAAGATTTCAAGAAATAGAAAAAGAGGTTTTTAAATTAGATCCAGAACCTTCTACATTTGAATTTATTTTGAATGATCATAGCGAACATGATAAATTCGAATTTGAAGAGAAAAGTGTTGACGAACTTTTTAACAGGCCTTTAAGTGATGAAGAGGAACGTGTTTTAGCTGAAAAGATAAAGTTGAGAGAACAACTAAAAAATGATGAAACATTGGAGAATGATGTTGAGGATGAGATTGGACCAGAACCATTTTTAGTTCACAAAGAGGAAGAAAAAGAATTTGTCATTGATCAGGAAGAGCTTACGCTTACAGCTGCTCCTATTGAAACTGTGCAGGTAAACCATGCTGAACCAGTTGAGGACCCAACTTATAAGGCAACATTAAACGACTTATTGGCGAAATCTAGAAGCACAAATGTGAATACAGCAAATACAGCTAAAGTTGATGATTTAAAGCAGGCTATTAACTTAAATGATAAGTTGCTGTATATTAAAGATTTGTTTAATGGCTATAATTTAGCTTACGCAGAAGCTATTGATTTGGCTAATAAACTCCCTGATTTTGAAAGTGCAGATAACTTTTTTCAGAAAAACTATGCGATTAAGAACAATTGGGCAGCTAAACAAGCTACGGTTGATAAATTTTATCAGTTGTTAAATCAAAGGTTTAGATAGGTTTTCTAATCGTCACTTCGATAACAGCATTTCGCGAATAAGAAGTCTCTGAGCTTATTTAGCATTGAATGTTGTTGTGCTTGAAATAAGTTTGTGATCCCATTAGCAAAGAGATATCTTTCCGATGCTTCGGAACTGGCTCTCGCTTCGCTGCGTTCGATAAGATGTGATTTTGTTAAATAAATCCCATTCTATTCGAATCTAACTTCAAAAAGATAAATAGCAATACTGTAAAGCTCCATAAAGATGAGCCGCCATAGCTTATAAATGGAAGTGGGATACCAATTACGGGCATAATTCCTATCGCCATGCCGATATTTATAAATACGTGGAAGAATATAATACAGGCCATGCAATATCCGTAAACTCTAGAGAATGAAGATCGCTGTCGCTCTGCAATATTAATTACCCTAAGCAATAAGAAAATGTAAAGCGATATGACCACAAAACAACCTGCAAAACCCCATTCTTCGCCAACAGTTGAGAAAATAAAATCTGTGCTTTGTGCAGGTACAAATTTAAATTTAGTTTGCGTTCCTTGTAAAAAACCTCTGCCAGTTAACTGACCAGCACCAATTGCCGTTTGAGACTGGATCACATTATAACCAACCCCTTTATTGTCTGTGGTTAAGCCTAAAATGAGTTCGATACGGGCACGTTGATGTTTCTGTAAAACATGCTCAAACAGAAATTTAGCAAAAAATAAATAACCAATTGCCAATAAAGTAATTATACCAATACTGATTATTTTTTGCTGCTTTTTACGATTGAAATAAATGAATAAGGCACCCAATACTATAATTGAACCTATCAAAACAGTTGGTGCTAAATACAAATTTAAGATGAACAGCAATACCATCCCCCAAAAAAGGATTAGTAAATAGCCTGGTAAACCCTCTCTGTACAAAGGAAACATGAATGATAAAAACACCAATGTTGAACCCGCATCAGGTTGTAGCATGATTAACAACATTGGTAAAACGATAATCGCGGCAGCAATTAATATTGGTTTTAAAGTGTTAAGCTTTACGTTAAAAGAGCTGATATAACGGGCCAATAGCAAAGCAGTACCAAATTTAGCAAATTCTGATGGCTGTAGCCTAAACGAGCCAATTGCTATCCAAGCTTGGTTACCACCCACATCACGCCCAATTACTAAAACTACCAATAGCAATACCATGGTAACTCCATAAATTACAGGAGCAAACACACTAAAGAATTTGGCGTCGAATAATAGAATGGAGAAGCCAAGAACTAGTCCAGTTCCAATAAAAATTAACTGTTTACCGTAACTGGCATTAAAGCTAAAACTTGTAGAAATATCTGGGTTAAACTCTGTTGCATAGATGTTTACAAAACCTATAGCGCATAAAGCCATGTAAATTAATATGGTTATCCAATCTACATTAAAGAAAAATTTATTGCTTTGCTGCTGCATTGTTCCTTGGTAAAATTGCTTCTCTATTAGTATTATTTACAGCGATGTTTTGCTTTGCTGGGATAGGTTTCTTTTTTAAACTGTCAACTTTTGCGCTATCAACCTTAGTTAATGGTTTTTTAGGTTTATCCATTTTTAAAGCAGGCAGCAAATTAGCCTCTTTATATTGCTGCAAAGTTGCCCCATTTATTCTTCTAGGTTCAAGCGAATCTGTTAAATATTTTTCAGTAATAAAACTGGCAATAGGAGCGGCATAGGCACCACCATAGCCACCGTTTTCAATAATTACGGCAATGGCAATTTTTGGGTTATCTCTTGGGGCAAAGCCGATAAATACGGAGTGATTTTTGCCACGGTTATTTTGTACAGTTCCGGTTTTGCCGCACATTAAAATATTTCTAATTCTAGATTCTGTTGCCGTACCTGTACCTGTGTTTACCGCATCCTGCATACCATCAATAACTGGTTCAAAATGTTTGGCATCAATATCTACAAAATGTTTTTCCTTGTATTTGGGATCTATTTTTTTATCATCACCTATGGCTTTTACAACATGGGGTTTAATGTAATAACCCCGGTTAGCGATAATGGCCATAATGTTTGCCATTTGCAAAGGTGTAGTACTAATTTCACCTTGTCCAATAGCTACAGACATAATTGTAGTATTACCCCAACGTTTGCCATACATTTGGGCATAATCTTTTGGTCGGTACAATTTAAATGCTTTTTCGCTTGGTAAATCTATACCTAAAGTATCACCAATGCCAAACTTCCTTACTTTATTTTGCCATACATCATAAGCAGCTTGCTGTTTTGATCTTGATAGACCATTTTTGGTCATCATTTTCGCGAAAATATTGTAGAAATAAGTATTGCATGATCGGGAAATTCCCCAGCGCAAAGAAGTGTTCCCGTCAACGTGTTCACATTTAAATTTTCTATTCCCTGCAATATAATAACCTGGACAATTAAAAGTCGTATTCGGGTCAACAACACCTTCTTGTAGTGCCAATAAGGCATCTAGTGGTTTAAAAGCAGAACCTGGTGAATATTTTCCTTGCAGAGGTCTGATAAATAATGGTCGGTAGGGGTTGGCTGTAAACTGTCCGTAATTTGAACTAAAATTATTACCTACCAATTTGTTTGGGTCATAACCCGGACTGCTTACAAAAGCTAAAATTTCTCCAGTATTTGGTTCAATGGCCACAACACTCCCTACTTTGTTTGCCAACAGTTCTTCGCCTAATTTTTGTATTCTACTATCAATTGTAGACACGATATTATCACCAGCGATAGAAAGGGAGTCTAAACGACCATTGTCATAGCTACCTTGGGCTACATTTTTTGCGTTATACAAAATATGTCTAACTCCTTTTGTGCCTCTTAAGTATTCCTCATATGATTTTTCGATGCCTGTTTTTCCAATATAATCACCAGGTTTATAATAACCTTCATACTTATCTATGTCTAATTGGTTAACTTCCCTCATAAAACCCAAAAACTGAGCGGCAACACTATCTGGGTAATATCTTATGGTTCTTTTCTGCACCTCGAAACCAGGAAAATTAGAAAGTTTTTCTTGCAGGGCAGCATAAGTTTGTACAGAGAGCAATTTCTGGAATATGGAAGATTGAAACCTTGATCTTACGGTAGCTCTTCTCAGTTTTTCTCTAAAGGTTGGCATATCAATACCTATCAGGTTACTAAGAGAAACTGTGTCAAAAGGCTTTACCAATTTCGGTGTTACCAATAAATCGTAAGTAGGTTGGTTTTGAGCTAATATTTTGTTGTTTCTATCTAAAATAACACCTCTGGCAGGGAAAACGTATGATTTACGCAAGGCATTACTATTGGCGTTCACAAAATATTTATCGGTAGCTACCTGTATATAAAAAAGCTTGCCTATTAAAATTAATGCAAGCAAAACAAATAAACCTTGGATGATATATTTTCTGTTAAACAGCTGATCCATTTAATTCGATTTTCTGTTATGGAATGTGAACTCTACTAATAGAACAATAAACAGCGTAAATATAACACTAATTAGGGCTCTGCCTAAAGTGTAGCCAATTTCGCTTAATTTAAATGCTTCCAATACAAAAACGATGATATGATGTACAATTGTACATAAGAATGCATAAAGCATAAACCATTTAAAACCCATGTTACCTAATGAAGGTTCAGGTTCATCAAATGCATCTCTGTTAACACTTACAGAAATAAATAGTATCCTAACAAAGGCAAGAGCCACACATGCAGTGGTATGTACACCTAAAGTATCGTAAAAAGCATCAATAGTTAAGCCTGTGCCAAATGCCAATAAAAACAAAAGCAAATTTGGTATCCTAAAAGGAAGCACAAGAATAAAAAGGATGTAGATAAATGGGGTTGATAAATTGTAGTAGTTTAAGTTGCGCAATAAAAATATCTGCACAAATAAAAGTACAATCCATCTAAATATATTTAATAAAATGGTTTTACTGTTCATTAGGCAATTGTTCTTCTAAAGCTTTTTGTTCGGTAGCAAATCTATCTTTTACAACATAAACATATTGTAGGGTGCTAAAATCATTAAATAAGCTTACTTCTAAGGTCATAAAACTATCACCTGTGCTAATACCAGTTTTTAAAACTTTACCAATTTCAATTCCTTTCGGGAAACTACCTACGCCAGATGTAATCACGGTATCACCAACTTTTACATTAAAATGGTTTGGGATTTCTTTTACCAAGGCTTTTTTAAAATCAAAATTTCCATCGCCCCAAACTAATGAACCAAAAGCGTTATTTTTTTTAATGAAAACACTAATTGCAGTATTCTTATTAAGTAGTGATCTTATGGTTGCTAAATGTGCAGAAACATCTTGCACAAAACCAACTACACCACTTTGCGGAGAAATAACCGCCATGTCTTTAACAATTCCATCAGCGCTACCTTTATTTATGGTGATGTAATTATTTCTTAAGCTGATAGAGTTTTTGATCACTTTGGCAGCCATTAAGGTGTATTGTTGCTGATTTACGCTGTCGGTAATTTTAACAACTTTGCTGCTATCAATATTTTGTAACGCAAAAAGCTGGGTTTTAAGTTTGGCATTTTCCATAGCCAAACTATCATTTACCTGCCCCAAATTTAAATACCTTTTAAGCACATTTAAATTTCCATAAGCATTACCAACAAGCTCATTGGTAGAGTTTAGGGTTACGCTTCGCTGATAAGAGTTGTTTTTAATGGTTAAAACAATCCCTATGGTAAAAAAAATGAAGAAAAAGAAAAATGCGTTATATCTACTGATGAAAATCCAAAGGTTACGCATTGCTTAAAAGATAGGAGATATGAGATATGAGATATGAGTTTGGCACTTAGTCTCAAATCTCAAATCTAATTTCTCACATCTAGTTTATTGCATTAAAAATTTATAGTTACCAATATTTTTTAAGGCGATGCCTGTACCGCGTACTACCGCACGTAATGGATCTTCGGCAACGTGAACTGGCAGTTTGGTTTTTGCAGCTACACGTTTATCTAAACCACGTAACAATGCACCACCACCTGTTAAATAAATACCTGTTTGGTAAATATCAGCAGAGAGTTCTGGAGGGGTAATCTCTAAAGCTTTCAAAATCGCTTCTTCAATTTTAGAGATCGATTTATCTAAACAATGCGCAATTTCAGTATAAGAAACGGTAATTTGTTTAGGTACACCCGTCATCAAATCTCTACCTTGTACAGCAAAATCAGCAGGTGGATCAGCTAACTCTGGCAATGCAGCACCAACCTCAATTTTAATTTTTTCGGCGGTACGGTCGCCAATCATAATGTTGTGTTGTCTACGAATATAATTTACGATATCGCTATCAAAGTTATCGCCAGCAACACGGATCGATTGGTCGCAAACAATACCAGACAAAGCAATAACCGCAATTTCTGTAGTACCACCACCTATATCAATAATCATGTTACCCATTGGTTCTTCCACATCAATACCAATACCTACAGCAGCAGCCATTGGCTCATGAATTAGGTAAACTTCTTTGGCACCGGCAATTTCTGCACTATCTCTAACTGCACGTTTTTCAACCTCAGTAATACCCGATGGAATACAAATTACCATTCTTAAAGATGGAAACATCCAGCCTTTACCGCCGTTAAGCATCCTAATCATTCCTTTAATCATGGCTTCTGCAGCATTAAAATCTGCAATTACACCATCTTTTAAAGGTCTAACTGTTCTAATATTATCGTGTGTTTTACCTTCCATTTGCATGGCTTGGCGGCCAATTGCAATAATTTTGTTGGTTTGTCTATCAAAAGCAACTATCGAAGGCTCGTCAACTACTACTTTGTCGTTATGTATAATAAGGGTATTCGCTGTGCCTAAATCAATGGCAACTTCTTGCGTAAACCAATTAAATAATCCCATTTATATGTGATGTTATATTGTATTAAAATTCTGTGTACTTATACAATGTAAAAATACACCTTTTTATTGTATTTAAAATTTAAAAATCTGTTCAGTCTAAAATAAATTATATCGAAGGATTTGAAAATCAATGTTCTATTTCAATAGGTTCCTTCATTCCCGCTTTTCCTGCTGCCATGAAGAATGGCAGCAGGAAAAGCGGGTTTATTTAACCTGAGCTTATGCAATTATTAACAGCTGCAAGTAGCCAAAAGCCCCACCCCAACCCTCCCCAGAAGGGAGGGAGTGGATGTCGCAAAACTTATTTGACCTAATCAACTTTCCGACTTTCGGTCTTCCCGACTTTCCTAGTGTTTAAAATGTCTCACTCCAGTTGTTACCATAGCAATACCTTTTGCATTACACATGTCAATTGAGTCTTGATCTTTAATTGAGCCACCTGGTTGTAGCACTGCAATAATTCCCGCCTCTGCCGCTAGTTCAACGCAATCAGGGAAAGGGAAAAAAGCATCTGAAGCCATCACAGCGTCTTTTAAGCTAAAACCAAATGCTTCTGCTTTAACTACAGCTTGTTTTAAGGCATCAACTCTTGATGTTTGTCCGACGCCACTTGCAATTAAAACATTGTCTTTAACAAAAACGATGGTATTAGATTTGGTGTGTTTTACAATTTTATTTGCGAAAATTAAATCTTGTATCGAAGCTTCGCTTGGCGCTTTTTCGGTAACTGTTTTCATTTGCTCAGCACCTTCTAAGCTTAAATCTTTATCTTGTTCAATCACACCGTTCAATAAAGTTTTAAATTGTTTTTTACTCAATTCAACTTCATTACGTTGTAAAATCACTCTGTTTTTCTTTGCTTTAAACAATTCTACAGCCTCTGGTTGGTAAGATGGAGCAATTAAAACTTCGAAAAATAAATTATTAATTTCTTGAGCTGTGGCCAAATCAACTTCTTGGTTGGTAATTAAAACGCCACCAAAAGCAGAAACTGGGTCACATGCCAAAGCATCTTTCCAAGCTTGTAAAACAGTTGATCTCGATGCTAAACCGCAAGCGTTGGTGTGTTTTAAAATGGCGAAAGTTGGTTCAGTAAATTCATCAATTAAGGCCACTGCTGCATCCACATCTACCAAATTATTATAGCTTAATTCTTTACCATTTAATTTGGTAAACATCTCATCTAAATTGCCATAAAAAGTACCTTGCTGATGAGGGTTTTCGCCATAACGTAAAGTTTGTGCTTGTTTTACACTGTGTTTAAAAACGTTTAATGGTTCTTCGGCATTAAAATAATTGAAGATTGCTGTATCATAATGAGAAGAAGTGTGGAAAGCTTTTTTAGCATACGATTTACGTTGAGCTAAAGTTGTAGCGCCATCCTGGTTTTGTAATTCTGCTAGTAAAGTTCCATAATCGTCTTTTGACGCAATGATTACCACGTCATTAAAGTTTTTCGCGGCAGCTCTAATTAAAGAAATACCACCGATATCAATTTTCTCAATAATTTCTGTATCTGTACCACCAGCTTTTACAGTTTCTTCAAAAGGATAGAGATCTACAATAACTAAGTCAATCTCAGGGATTTCGTATTGTGCAATTTGCTCTTGATCGCCGGGTAAACTTCTGCGGTTTAAAATTCCACCAAAAACTTTAGGATGCAAAGTTTTTACTCGTCCGCCCAAAATAGAAGGGTAGCCAGTTAAGTCTTCAACAGCAACTACAGGCAGATTTAAATCTTTAATAAACTGTTCTGTACCGCCAGTAGAATATAGCGTTACGCCTTGTTGGGCTAGATATTGAACAAGTGGTGCTAAACCATCTTTGTAATAAACTGAAATTAAAGCGTTTTTGATCTTTACTTGCTGACTCATGAAGGGTGTTGTTTTAAGCCGCAAAGGTAAGAAAACGAGATCGTTTTTTGAGGAGGTTTTTTAAATAAAAATGAAGAAATTTAAGATGTAAAATGTAAGAGGCAAGATGGTTTGCCTTTCGGACTTTCTGACTTCCGACTTTTCTGACCTTTTTTACTTCTTAATCTTTTTAATAATGCTTTCAACAATACGTGGATAATGTAAATGCTCCAATTGTTGCCCTTTAAATTTTACCATCTCTAAATTATCGCCTTTATCAATACGATATTTAGCCTGATAGATGTATTCACCCTCATCGTAATTTTCATTCACATAGTGGATGGTTATACCACCCTCTTGTTCGCCAGCGGCCATAACTGCTTTGTGTACATGGTCGCCATACATGCCTTTGCCACCAAATTTAGGTAAAATTGCAGGGTGGATATTGATAATTCTGCCTGGATATTCTTGCAGCAGGTTTTGAGGGATTAACCATAAAAAACCAGCAAGCACTATTAAATCGATATCAAGATTTTTTAGTAAATCAATGATGTTTTCGGTTTTATAAAACTCGTGTTTATCAAAAATATGCGATGGTATTTCGAAGCTATCAGCACGTTGAAGCACATATGCATCAGGGTTATTGGTTAAAACCAAGGCAACTTCCACCTCTGTGTTGCGTTTAAAATGCTCCATTAATTTTTGGGCATTAGAACCTGAGCCCGATGCAAAAATTGCGATACGTTTCTTCAAAATGCTTAATCTTTTTTTCAAAAATAGCATTTTACCTTTTTAATGAAAGAGTTTTCGTGATTTTATGCAATATTGCTCGTCATTTAAAGTATATTTGATAACATTAGCAGGTGGAGTTTATAGTATTTTAACTACTGTAAAGCAAGTTTTTAGCCTTTTGTTAAATAATATAAAAATATTTTCAAAAGCATTTTGCATTTTAAAAACATTAACTCTATATTTGCAGTCCGAAAAATAGTAAACACAGAAGATATAAAAGGCTAAACAATAATGGCAAATCATAAATCGTCTTTAAAAAGAATTAGAGCAAACGCGACAAAACGTCTACGTAACAGATATCAAGCAAAAACTACTCGTACTTTCATCAAGAGATTACGTGCTGCTGAAGATAAAAAAACTGGTACTGAGTTATTACCAAAAGTAATTTCGATGTTAGATCGTTTAGCTAAGAAAAACGTAATTCACAAAAACAAAGCTGCTAACAATAAATCTAAATTAACGAAATTCGTTAACGGTTTAAAATAGTCGGTTTTTTCTCGATATTTAAACGGTATTGCTTTTAGCGATACCGTTTTTTTTGTGTTTATATTTTTATAATATTTTCTGGATTTATAGTAAGGAAAGAAGCATATACAAAAAAAACTTATTTTATTTCTCTTTACCAATCTTTAAATCATCAACATTTAATTTATTGTTTTATTTAATACTATTTCTATATTAGTCAATCAATCCATCCCGATTGGTATTTTTTAAAAAAAATGGGATGGATAATTACGATCAAAAATTAGGCATAAAAGCTTGGGCAGAAGCCGATAGACCACGTGAAAAACTGCTTTTACAAGGGCGAAGACAGTTAACCGATGCTGAGCTTATTGCCATTTTGATAAGCTCTGGTAACCGCACAGAAACCGCTGTTGATTTAAGCAAACGTATTCTTAATTTCTATAATAACGATTTAGCTAAAGTTGCGAAGTTAAGTGTAAATGAACTTTCAAAATTTAAGGGAATAGGTGAGGCTAAAGCAATTTCGATAGTTGCGGCGTTAGAATTGGGTAGAAGAAGAAAAGAAACCGAAAAAGAAGGGGCGCTTAAAATTACTTCATCGCTAGATGCTTACCATCAACTTAAACCTGAGTTAGAAGATCTTCAGCATGAGGAGTTTTGGATTTTACTACTCAATAGAGCAAATTTTGTAATCAGTAAACAGTTTGTAAGCAAAGGTGGGCTGTCTGGTACAGTGGCAGATCCAAAAATAATCTTCAAAATTGCAATTGAGCATAATGCTGCTCATATTGTATTGGCACACAACCATCCCTCTGGTAATTTAAAGGCAAGTGCCGCAGATATTTCGTTAACAAAAAAAATGGTTCAATCTGGTTTGTTATTAGAAATTCCAATTTACGATCATCTAATTATTACCGATCATTCGTATTTGAGCATGGCTGATGAAAGTTTAATGTAAATTGATCAAAATGCTTATTAACAAAGCATAAAAATTTTACCGATCAGAAGCGTTAATGATTATATAATTGAATGAAGAAAACAATCATCGCACTTGTTGTGCTTACCATTTTAATTTTGCTTTTTATAGAAAAATGTAGTTTGGTAAACCTAAGCACAGCTGATGTTTTTATGCCAAGTGCTTATAAAAATGCTAAAGGCTTGAAAGATACTTCTCGATCAAAAAAATACGAAATTGTACCCGTTGCTGGTGATTTTCCGATATTGTTTGATGGTTTTAAAAATGAATTTTATCTCAGCAATAAAAAAGGATTAACAAAAGTTAATGCTCGAGGAAATGTGATGTTTGCTGATGATTTATTAGCAGAGAAATATACTTCTGTATTTACCTTCGCAAATTTTACACCTTATGTTTTTGTAGAAAAGGGTGTGTACGATTTTTCGGGAGAAAAGCTGATTTTTTATCCATTCTCTAAAGTACAAAATGCTAAAAATGAAATGAGTAACGCAGATTTCAAAGTCATCTTCGAAAATTATTACCAAAATGCTGAATTGGTTATTTATGGTAGCGATGAGAATATCGACTTAGAGAGCGATTTTTACCCAATGTATTTTAAGATTAATAATGAATGGATTTTGCTCTTTTCTCAAAAAGGCGACTATAGATTTAATAATACCACCATTGGGCAGAGGGATTTTGAAAAATTCCCTGCAAAGTTTGCCAATAAAAGATTGATTGTACTCAAAGAGAATAGAAATGGTACATATTCGACCAATCAAGTAAGTGAAAAAATTGACGATGAATATTTGAAAACCAATTACACGCAGGTATTAAAAGAACAAAAATTAGCTTATCAAAGTGATAATGATGTTAAGATAGTTGCCCATAAAAAACACGGCTATCATTTTACAGGAAGTTATCTTAGTTTGCCAAATTGGGTTTATCCTACATTTTTAAATACCGCTTACTTTCAGTTAACTTACCATAACGACAAGCTCTATTTTAAAGAACAAGCGCTACAAAAAAGTACTGATTTTAACTGTGAAAATGAGATGTATTTGTACGAGTTGCCCAAGAAATTTAGGAAAAATAACAAAGTTGCTTTTTTAGCTTACGAATTAAATTTGGGCGGTTTTTCGGATAGTTTGGACAACATTATTCAAGTAAATAAAAATGCTGGTTTGTATATCATCAGAGCAAAAAATTCAAACAAATAATTTGGTTCGTTATTTTATTTCATCTTTAATACAATCATTTCTTTACAGTTATTTAATATCAGAATTTGTATTTTAGCCATATGAAAAAGTTCCTATTCGTTGTCTACGTTTGCCTGTCAATTATTTCAGTAACAAATGCGCAAAAAAATCAGCCTATCAATATTATCTCTTATAACATTAGGTTAAATACATCATCAGATGGAGTAAATGCATGGCCAAATAGAAAAGATAATGTGAAAGCCCTTGTAAAATTTTATGATGCAGATATTTTATGTGTACAAGAAGCTTTACCAGAGCAGTTTGATTATATTGCTGAAGGAACTGATTTTGATGTGGTTGGTGTGGGCAGAGATGACGGAAAACGCAAAGGAGAATTTTCAGCAGTTTATTATAATAAAAATCGTTTTACAAAAAAAGATGGCGGTACTTTTTGGCTTTCAACAACTCCAGATGTGCCGAGTAAAGGCTGGGATGCGGCTTTAAACAGAGTTTGCTCTTGGGTGAGATTGTATGATAAATCTAACAAGAAGGAGTTTTTAGTTTTCAATACACATTATGATCATGTTGGCGTACAGGCCAGAATAGAATCAGCGAAATTGCTTAAGCAGAAAATTCAAGAAATTGCTCCAAAATTGCCTGTTGTTTTTACTGGCGATTTAAATGTAACTCCAGAAACTGAAGCTATAGCAACCATTAAATCATTTCTAACAGATAGCAAAGAAGTTTCTATAGAGCCACCTTATGGCCCAGATGGAACTTTCAATGCGTTTAAGTGGGATAGTCCTTTGAAAAACAGGATTGATTATATTTTTGTAAATAAGGCATTCAAGGTTCAAAAATATGCGGTATTGTCTGATAGTAAAGATCAACGCTATTATTCTGATCACTTGCCCGTATTTGTAAGGTTGATGTTTTAACTCGAAGTTTTGAGTTTGATTAGCTTTCCTGTACAGTTTTCGATTAATGGACAGTATTACCATTATCATTATATCTTAGAAACGTTAGCTTTTATAATTGGTGTAAGAGTTTATTATTTTTTAAAGAAAAAGGTTAAAGATCCTATCTCTGATGAGAATAGACTTTGGATTATGCTTGGTGCAATGCTTGGTGCACTTATCGGCTCTAGATTAGTAGCTATTTTAGAAACGCCAGGCCAACTCAGCGAAATCACTTTTATGACTTTGTATGCCAGTAAAACCATTGCAGGTGGTTTGCTTGGAGGCTTACTTGGTGTAGAAATTATCAAGAAATTTATTGGGGTAAGAGTTGCTTCTGGCGATTTGTATGTAGTGCCAATTCTTGTTGCCTTATTTATAGGAAGAATTGGTTGCTTATTAATGGGAGTTGAAGAACCTACATTTGGCGTAAAAACTAATTTTTTTATGGCAATGGATTTGGGCGACGGTATTAAAAGACATCCTGTTGCGCTGTATGAAATGATTTATATAGTTACACTTCTTTTACTATTTCAAGCAATTAAAAACAAAGATTTGATTAACGGTGACCGGTTTAAACTTTTTATGGTTTTGTATTTTCTTTACCGATTTTTAGTTGAGTTTATCAAACCTTATCAGCCATTATTTTTTAATTTAAGTAGCATACATTGGTCGGCGATATTAATTTTTTTGTATTATTATAAATTCATACCCAGGTTAATAATACAAATTTTAACTAATAAGCAAACTTATGGCTAACACGAGAGATTATATTTATTACGACTACACTAAAAGCTTGTGTCCAGAATGTTTGATGCTTTGCGATGCAAAAATAGTTTTTCAAGATGCCAAAGTATTTATGCTTAAGCATTGCAAAGTGCACGGAGATAGTAAAGTGATGATTGCTGATGACGTTGAGTATTACAAACAAATCAGAAATTACAATAAGCAATCAGAAATTCCTTTAAAATTTAATACAAAAGTGCATTATGGTTGTCCGTACGATTGCGGTTTATGTACCGACCACGAACAACATTCATGCTTAACGGTTATTGAAGTTACTGATCGATGCAATTTAGCTTGTCCTACCTGTTACGCCATGTCATCCCCAAATTATGGTAGACACAGAACTTTAGAGGAAATTGAACGAATGATGGATGTGGTTGTAGTTAATGAAGGTGAGCCGGATGTTGTGCAACTCTCTGGTGGTGAACCAACTGTACATCCTGACTTTTTTAAGATTTTAGATTTGGCCAAAACAAAGCCCATTAAACATTTAATGGTAAATACCAATGGTATCCGCATTGCAAAAGATATCAACTTTGTTAAAAAATTGGCGACTTACATGCCAGATTTTGAAATTTATTTGCAGTTCGATAGTTTTAGCGCTGATGTTTTGACAAAATTAAGAGGTGAAGATTTAACTGAGGTAAGGCGCAAAGCAATTGAGCATCTTAATCAATTTAATGTATCAACAACATTAGTGGTTACTTTACAAAATGGATTAAATGACCACGAGATAGGTGCGATATTAGCTTATGCGCTCAAGCAAAAATGTGTTAGAGGGGTAACTTTTCAGCCAACACAAGTTGCAGGTAGAAATGATGATTATAATGACCAACATGGAAGAATAACGCTAACAGAGGTAAGGAGAAAAATTTATGAGCAGCATCCAATATTTACTCCTCAAGATTTAATTCCTGTTCCTTGTAATCCAGATGCTTTATGTATGGCTTATGCGTTAAAAATTGGCGATGAAGTGATACCGATGACACATTTGATTAATCCTGAAGATTTATTGAATAACTCTAAAAATACCATCGTTTTTGAGCATGATGAAAAGTTAAAGGAACATATGCTTAATTTATTTAGCACCGGCGTTTCGGTAGATTGTGCAGAAGATACATTTGGCGAATTGATGTGTTGTTTGCCAAGAGTTAAATCTGATAATTTGAGTTATGATAATTTATTTCGCATCATTATCATGAATTTTATGGATCCTTTAGATTTTGATGTACGTGCGGTAAAAAAATCTTGTGTGCATATTGTGAGCGATAAGTATAAAATTGTTCCATTCGAAACGATGAATATTTTTTATCGAGATCAAAAAATTGATGGAATAAGAGAAAAATTAAACTTAAATTAGCATATGGGTTTGGCTGTTATAAGTATAATTTATTGGATAGCAGTAGCTATCATTTTTTTAATTGGTTTAGTGATGTTGATTGTAAAGTCTAGCAATAACTTGCCCTTAAAACCTGCATTAAGATTGCTAATAATTTCTGTAGTAATGTTAGTTATAGGCGTTGGCGCTTGTGCAGCAATTTTAGGAAGTTTAGGTGGGATGCATTAATCTTTCTTTTTACCTTCATCCTTTTTCCTTACAAAAACCATTGTATTTTTCGATGTTTCCCTAAGCCATTTTACTTGTTTGTTATTTACATGCTGGGTTTTTAGCGAGTCTGTTCCCATAAATTTAATCAGATAATATGATGTGATGGTTTTTGTGCCATCTTCTTTGGGTGTATGGCTAATGATTAAGCGGTCTTGATTTCCAATTTTATCGAAAATATAGCTGCCATCCATCAAGGTTTCAGTTTCTTTTCGCTCAGTAATACTTGTAAATTTATTATCCTCAGCAAACTTATAATTCAATTTCGTTTTACCCTTCGGACTTTTATAATCCCAAGTACCTTCAATAGTTTTGTAATTTACATCTTGAGCGTACAGAGGCATTGTGTAAATGCAGATCATTAAAAGAGTAACTAGAGATTTCATATCAAAGAATGTTATATAACTATATACAAAACAAACAGCACTTTGTTTGCACAACGGCTTTTTGCTTTCGGCTTTAAAATATATCTTTGCGTTTTACAAAATTTGTGTCTTATGAGTTTGAGGGTTTTATCTCATATCTCATATCTCACATCTCATATCTCAAAAAATGAAAATATCATATAGTTGGCTTAAACAATTTATACAAACCGATAAAACTCCGCAAGAAATTTCTTTAATCTTAACCGATATTGGTTTAGAAGTAGAAAGCTTGGAAAAAGTACAGTCAATTGTTGGTGGTTTAGAAGGCTTAGTAATTGGCTACGTAATTTCATGCGAGCAACACCCAAATGCAGATCGTTTACGTGTAACTAAAGTTGATGTTGGGACTGGCGAAAATTTGCAAATTGTTTGTGGAGCATCAAATGTATCAGCAGGTCAAAAAGTTGTAGTAGCAACTGTAGGTACAATGGTTTATCCAAATACCGGCGAACCTTTTCAAATCAATAAATCTAAAATTAGGGGCGAAGTTTCTGAAGGGATGATTTGTGCCGAAGATGAAATTGGTTTAGGCGATTCGCATGCTGGCATTATGGTTTTACCAGCAGACACACCTGTTGGCATTGCAGCTAAAAGCTATTTTAAAATGGAAGATGATTTCATGTTCGAAATTGGATTAACCCCAAACCGAGCAGATGCAGCCTCTCATTTAGGTGTAGCTAGAGATTTGGCCGCTTATTTAAGAATCCCTTACCAAATGCCAGATGTATCTGGATTTAAAATTGATAATGAGAATTTAACAATTGCCGTAAAAGTTGAAGATAACTTAGCTTGTAAACGTTACAGCAGTGTTACAATAAGTGGTGTAAAAGTACAATCATCACCAGATTGGTTAAAAGATAAATTGAAAGTTATCGGCATACGCCCGATAAACAATATTGTGGATGTAACCAATTACGTTTTGCATGAGCTTGGGCAACCTTTGCATGCTTTTGATGCAGACCAAATTAAAGGAAAACAAGTTATAGTTAAGAAATGCGATGAAGGCACACCTTTTGTAACCTTAGATGGTGTAGAGCGTAAACTTTCTGCAGATGATTTGATGATTTGCAATGCAGATGAACCGATGTGTATTGCTGGTGTTTTTGGCGGTAAAACTTCGGGCGTTAATGATGAAACAACTAATGTCTTTTTAGAAAGTGCTTATTTCGATTCGGTTAGTGTGCGTAAAACTTCTAAAAGACATAACCTTAAAACAGATGCCTCTTTTAGGTTTGAACGTGGAACTGATCCAGAAGTTACGGTAATCGCTTTGCAAAGAGCTGCATTATTAATTAAGGAAACTGCTGGTGGAGAAATTTCTTCATCAGTTTCTGATATTTATCCAGTTAAATCTAAACCTTTTGATGTTGAGGTTAGCTATGCCAATATTGTAAAACTCATAGGACAAGAAATTGCTGCTGAAGAAATTAAGGCGATCATTTTAGCTTTAGGAATTGAAGTTTTTGCAGAAACAGCAGAAAGCTTAAGTTTAAAAGTTCCGGCTTATAAGGTTGATGTTACCCGTGAGTGTGATGTAACTGAAGAGGTTTTGCGTATTTATGGTTACAATAATATCCATATCCCAACAAAAGTTAACGCGTCTTTGGCTTATACGGCAAAGCCGAATAAAGAAAATGTACAAAATCTAATAGCCGATATGCTAACTGCAAATGGCTTTTTAGAAGTTTGGTGTAACTCTTTAACCCGCTCATCATTTTCTAAAAATCCCGATGAAGCAGTACAGATTTTAAATCCACTAAGTTCTGATTTAAATGTAATGCGCCAAAGTTTATTGCAGCCCGCTTTAGAAAGTGTTGCCTACAACCAAAACAGAAGAAATATCGATTTAAAGTTATATGAATTTGGTAAAACTTATCATTTAATTGGCGAGCAATACATAGAAAGACCTCGCTTGTTGGTTTTAATTAGCGGAGCAAAACAAACTGAGCAATGGAACCAGGTTTCAACACCATCAAATTTTTATAATTTAAAAGCTGCGGTTGATGGCATTTTGGGTCGTTTAGGTTTAGCTAATTTCCAAACAGAAGAAATTAAAAATGATGAGTTTGCTTTTGGTTTAAGGTATTTTAGGGGAAACCAGACTTTGGTAACTTATGGCGCAGTTACTGCAGCAGATAAAAAACAAACTGGGGTTGATAAGGATGTTTTCTATGCAGATTTCGATTGGGCATATATGTTGGATGCCATCCGCAAAAATAAAATTGTAAATAAAGAAGTAGCTAAATATCCGGCAGTAAGACGAGATCTTTCTATGTTGGTTGATAAAGAAACAACTTTTGATCAGCTGAAATCTATTGCCTTTAAAACCGAGAAAAAGCTATTAAAAGAAGTACAAATATTTGATGTTTTTGAGGGTGATAAATTACCTGAAGGCAAAAAATCTTATGCATTAAACTTTACTTTACAGGATGAAGAACAAACTTTAACTGACAAGCAAATTGATGCAATTATGCAAAAGATTATCGCTAACTTAGCCCAAACTGCGAAAGCAGAAATACGATAAAAGAAATGACAGAATAATTGAGGGATAGAATTATTGAGTTTTAGCATTCATTCTCTCATTTAAAATTCGCTCATTCAAAATTAAATTTAATAATGTCATCAATTGCAGAACAATTAGATAGTGTAATTCATAAAACAGCTCGCTTAATTGAGCTTTGCAATGCTTTGCAAGAAGAAAATGACTTATTAAAAAAAGAAAATGAACAAACAAAAGCAGCTTTAGAAACTGCTAAAATAAAGCATAATGATCTTGATGAAAAGCTAAGAGTACTTAAATTAGCTAAAAGTATTGAGGGAACAAGTGAAAAGACACTTGATATAAAGCAAAAAATTAACGAATTTGTGCGGGAGATTGATAAGTGTGTAGTGTTGCTTAAAAAATAAGTAACATCAAAAAATTGAAACAAAGCTAAAAAATGGGAGAAATCTCTATTAAAATAACTATCTCCGACCGTATTTACCCGCTAAAGGTGAATATGGAAGAAGAAGAAATTGTTAGACGAGCGGCTAAGATTATCAACGAGCGTATAAAAGACTACCAAGAAAATTATGCGGTTAGAGATAAGCAAGATTTGCTCTCGATGGCGGTGTTGCATTATGCAACAGCGGTTTTGAGAACAGAGTATAAGGTGCAGAATCAAGATACTGCAGTTGCCGATAAAGTTGAAGAATTAGATAGTTTATTAAAAGGGTTTTTCTCTAAATAAAACGTTCTTTATAAATAATTTGGATAAAGATAAATTCATTTTATTCGAGTTATATAGCTAATAAAATTTGGCCGTGGCTAAGTTTTTATGTTTCAATATTTGTAGTTTAAAATCTTTCAGCTGTGCTGTGAGATCATCAACCTACACATGATTCATAAATATTTAGTTACGGTTTTTTTATTTAAAACAACCGCCATGATTGTCAATTACAATACAATAACAAATTATGGCAGCTTGATCATAAATAAAGAAAAATTTAAACAAATCAAAAAATGGACATAATAGACATAGCAGGTATAATTGGAGGAGTTTTAGCCAGCTTAGCCTTAGGTATAGTAATAGGAAGATACCTACTGCGCAATCTTTTGAAACAGCAAGAAATAGCTGCTCAAAACAAAGCGAAAAAAATATTAAGAGATGCAGAAAGTAATGCAGAAATTTTAAAAAAAGATAGATTACTTGAAGCGAAAGAGAAGTTTTTACAGTTAAAAGCTGAGCATGAGCAGCATGTAAATTCACGTAACAATGAAATCAATCAACGTGAAAATAGCATTAAACAAAAAGAGCAATCATTAAATTCTAAATTAGAAAACCTTAACCGTAAAGAACAAGAGTTAGATACCCATAAATCTAATTTAGAAAAACAAACTGCTCTTGCCGTTAAAAAACAAGAAGAAGTTGATTTGTTAAAAAATCAGCATGTAAAACAATTAGAAACTATTGCAGGACTGAGCGCCGAAGAAGCTAAAAATCAATTGGTAGAGAACATGAAGAGCGAAGCTCGCTCTCAAGCCATGATGCAGGTTAAAGATATTGTTGATGAGGCCAAATTAACAGCTAGTAAAGAAGCCAAGAAAGTGGTTATCCAAACCATACAGCGTACTGCTTCAGAAGCTGCAATTGAGAATTCAGTTTCTATTTTCCATATTGATAGCGATGAAATTAAAGGTCGTGTTATTGGTAGAGAGGGAAGAAATATCCGTGCATTAGAAGCTGCAACTGGAATTGAAATTATAGTTGATGATACCCCAGAAGCCATTATTTTATCTGGTTTTGATCCGGTAAGACGTGAGATTGCTCGTTTGGCTTTACACCGTTTGGTTACCGATGGTCGTATTCACCCAGCTCGTATTGAAGAGGTGGTTGCCAAGACCAAAAAACAAATTGAAGATGAGATTGTAGAAATTGGTGAACGTACAGTAATTGATTTGGGTATACACGGTTTGCATCCAGAATTGATTAGAATGGTTGGGCGTATGCGTTACCGTTCATCATACGGACAAAATTTATTACATCACTCTCGTGAGGTAGCTAATTTTTGTGCAACCATGGCGGCTGAGCTTGGCTTAAATGCGAAAATGGCTAAACGTGCTGGTTTGTTACATGATATAGGTAAAGTGCCTGATGATAATCCTGAATTGCCACACGCAATCTTAGGGATGCAATTGGCAGAAAAATATAAAGAGCATCCAGAAATCTGTAATGCTATTGGAGCTCACCATGATGAGATCGAGATGACATCAATGATTTCTCCAATTATTCAGGCTTGCGATTCTATTTCTGGTGCAAGGCCAGGTGCTCGTCGTGAAGTTGTAGAAAGTTACATTAAACGTTTAAAAGAATTAGAAGAACTGGCACTTTCATATCCTGGTGTTGAGAAAACTTTTGCGATACAAGCAGGTAGAGAGTTGCGTGTAATTGTAGAAAGTGAAAGAATTACTGATGCACAGGCAGAATTGTTAGCAGCAGATATTTCTAACCGAATCCAAACCGAAATGACTTATCCTGGTCAGATTAAGGTTACCGTAATTAGAGAAACTAGGTCTGTAGCATTTGCGAAGTAAAAAATTGATTACACAGATTTAAAAGATTACACAGATTTTTTTAAGCGTTCCGTTTTAACGGAACGCTTTTTTTATATTTACTTAAATTTTAACCATCACTTTGTGTACTTGGTGCCTCTGTGGTAAAATTACCAATATGAAAACTGTTGAACAAAAACGCCCTGTAGATATACTTTTTGATAAATATGCAGAAAGTCACCAGAACCAAACTAATGAATTAATTCATTGGATTTGTGTTCCGCTAATTGTTTTTAGTTTATTGGGTTTAGTATGGCAAATCCCTTTTCCACATCTAGATTTTTTAGGGCAGTATAATGGTTATTTAAATTGGGCTTCTTTTTTAATTGCCTTTGCTATGTATTACTATTTTACCCTTTCTCCGGTCTTATTTTTTATCATGATCTGGATTATTGGCTTAATGAGTTACATCATTGTTAAAATAGAATTAATGGTAGGTTTAGGAAGTTCAACGGCTTACCTAATTTATACATCAATATTTGTTTTGGCGTGGGTAGGTCAATTTATTGGTCATAAAATAGAAGGCAAAAAGCCATCGTTTTTAGATGATGTTAAGTTTCTTTTAATTGGTCCAATTTGGCTTTTGCATTTTGTGTGCAAAAAAGTAGGACTAAGATATTAAATTAGAGTAGAGCTCTGAAATGATATTAAGCTAAACCAAATAGTAGGTAGCTAAAATGTTGATTATAATTTGAAGCGCAACACCTGTACAATTATTAATGTTGGTCCCGCTTTTCGTTACAAGTTTTTACCCCTAAATCCCCTAAAGGGAACTTAGGGCAAAAAATCTTTCCACTGCAATCGGGGCTAAAAAATTAGGGCATTGCACCATACAAAGTCGCCGAAGAACAGCAACTCTATACTATAAACTCCTTCCTGTGCGTTAGGCAGGCGATTACAAAGCGGGGCTGCAATTGCCGGACAAGTAACACCATGGTTTTTCAAAACTTCGCTAAAAATTCATCATCTTAATCAGCAATCGGTACATTGAGAGGCGTTATGCCTAAGTTAATTTTAAGTTAATAGCTATTTATTCATTTGATTAACAATGTTGTCGAAAAAATTACCTCAGAACCTAAATTAACTTATCATTTAACAATGAGTTAACATGATGGTAAACGAATGGTAATTTGTAGCTAACATATAGCTAACATTGTGGTAATAGTTTTGCCTAAACAAAAAATAGGCAAATTGAAATCACAATTAACTCTTAAAAAAGCATTCATAACACTACTATTTGTAGTTGTTGGTGCAACTGTTTTCGCTCAAGGAACAGGCAAAATTGCAGGAACTGTAACAGATAGTAAAACAGGCGAAACACTAATTGGTGTTTCTGTTAAAATTGCAGGTACTACAAAAGCTGTTGGTACAGATGTAGAAGGTAGATTTTCATTGGGTGGGTTAGCTAATGGAAAATATGTTCTGGAAGTTTCTTATATCAGTTACGCTAAAAAAAATATTACTGATGTTGAGGTTAAAAACGGACTTACTACTACTGTAAATGTAGGCTTAGAAGAGGCAGGTTCTACCCTCAATCAAGTTGTAATTACTACATCAGTAAAGCAAGAGTCTGTTAATACGCTTTATGCTGCACAAAAAAATAGCATTCGCATTTCAAGCGGTATCTCTGCAGATCAAATAAGAAAATCTCCTGATAAGAACACATCTGAAGTATTAAAAAGAGTAAGTGGAGCAAGTATTCAAGATGGAAAATTCTTAGTGATAAGAGGTTTGTCTGACAGGTATAACGTAGCTTTAATAAATAACTCTTTATTGCCAAGTACTGAGCCAGACAGAAGAGCATTTTCATTCGACATTATTCCGTCGAACATGATCGACAAAATTGTGATCAATAAAACGGCTAGTCCAGATTTGCCAGGTGATTTCGCAGGTGGTGTTACTCAGGTAGTAACAAAGGATATTCCTGATAGCAAATTCATTAATTTTTCTGTGTCTACGGGCTACAATACCCAATCTACTTTCAGAGATTTTGTTTCAAACAAAAGGAATAGTACAGATTTCTTAGGTTTTGATGATGGAACACGTAGTTTGCCTACAAATTTCCCATCTACAAGAGCAAAATACAATAGTGCATCAACAGATTTAAGGCTTGCATTCTCTCGCCTTTTACCTAATTTATATGCTGATAAAACAAGCACAGCTTTACCATTGCAAAACTATCAGTTTACATGGGGTAATGTGGCGAAGTTTAAAAACGAAGGTACTTTTGGTAGCATAATTTCTTTAAATTATAGAAGAGAACAAAATCAAAGACAGGCAGAAAGAGAGTCCTTTGATGGGATTAACTTCATCAATAAATACGAAGATTTAAACTATAGATATAATGTTGCTTTAGGTGGATTAGCTAATTTCTCATATAAGATTAAACGTAACAAGATATCCTTTAAAAACTTATTTAACCAATCTTTTGAAGATAGCTATATTAGTAGAACAGGATTCATTAATCAGAATACGGATATTAGGTATAACTCATCAGAAGTAAACCAAAAGTCACTATTAAGTTCTCAATTAGAAGGTGAGCATCAAATTGGCACTAAAAGTTTAAAATTAGACTGGAACTTAAATTATGCATTAATTAAAAGAGAGCAGCCTGATTTAAGAACTATTATGTATGGAAGCATCCAAAATTCAAATGCTCCTTTTAGTTTAATAGATAATAATACCAAGAGGTTTTTCTCAGACTTGAATGAAGATAATTATGGTGGAAATGTTGCTTTAAGTATGCCATTTACATTTCTTAATAATAAAAGTTTAGTTAAGGTTGGTGGTTTAAAGCAAGTTAAAAAGAGAGAGTTTGATGCAAGAATATTCTTGTATACTGAAGCTAGTTCTAGTCAGTTTGATAACGGAAAATTAATTTTACCAAAAGACTTAATATTTAGTGAGGCAAATATTGCTCGCAACGGTTTCGTATTAGATGAAATTACAAATAATCAGGATAGTTACACAGGAGAAACAGACCTAAATGCTGGATTTTTAATGTTAGACAATACTTTAACTGATAAATTGAGATTAATATGGGGTGCTAGAGTTGAGGGTTATAACCAAACTATAAATGCACTAAACAGCACTGGAAGTAGAGTTTCTTATGATCAAAACTTTTTGGACGTGCTACCTTCTGCCAATTTAACTTATACACTATCGCCAAAAGCAAATTTTCGGTTGTCTGGTTCTAGAACAGTAACAAGACCTGAATTAAGAGAGTTAGCACCGTTTGTGTTTATTAACCAAGAAGAAAATGTGCAAATTGCAGGTAACCCAGATTTGGTTAGAAGTCAAAATACAAATGCAGATATTCGTTATGAATTTTATCCTTCTCCTGGAGAGGCTTTAACTTTATCAGTTTTTTATAAAAACTTCCAAAAACCTATTGAGCAGGTAACAGATGGAACATCAACTGCTGACAATTTAAAATTTAGCTATCAAAATGCCGATGAAGCATATATGTATGGTTTTGAGTTAGATGTTCGCAAAAAATTAAATTTCATTTCAGATGCAGCATGGTTAGAGAACTTTATCGCTTTCGCAAACTTTACTTATTTAAAGTCTGAAGTAAAATCTACTACACCTGGTTTTAAAACAAGACAATTACAAGGGTTATCGCCATTTTTAATTAATGCAGGTATACAGTACAATTCTACGCAAACAGGTCTTTCCTTTAATGCACTTTATAATAGAATAGGTGATAGAATTGGTAAAGTTGGTAATGAATCGGTGCCAAACATCTATGAAAAAGGAAGAGATATTTTCGATTTCCAAGTATCAAAAAAGGTGTTAAAGAATAGGGGAGAAATCAAATTAAATGTTTCTGATATTCTAAACCAATCTAATGTATCATTCTTAAATTTTGGTCCTGACGATAAGAAATTCAACAGGGCTGATGATGCTGTTTTTTACAGCTATAAAAGTGGAACAAACTTTACTTTAGGATTCACTTATAACATAGACTTTAAAGGCAAATAATTATTTAACAATAAGTTAACCAACCGTTGTCTTTAAGTTTAAAGTAGCATGGTTAATTTGTACAAAGAAAAAATAATAAATAAATATGAAAAATTTCAAAGTATTATTAGCAACGTTTTCAATCGTAGCTATCATTATGTCTGGCTGTAATAAGAATAATGATGAACCAGAAGTTATCGAACCAGTTGCTCCAGAAACTATTCCAAGCAATATTTCTGCAAATAAAACTTTAACTAATGATAGGGTTTGGATTTTAAAAGGTGAAACTCACGTTCAAAGCGGAGCGGTTTTAACGATTGATGCTGGTACAATAATTAGAAGTGATGTTTCTAGCAAAGGAGCCTTGGTTATTGATAAGGGAGCAAGAATTGAAGCGGTGGGTACTGCAGATAAGCCAATCGTTTTCACCTCTGGTAGACCAGTTGGAGAAAGAAACCCTGGTGATTGGGCTGGAATTACAATAATTGGTAATGCACCAACTAATAGAACCTCGGTAGGTATTGTTGAGGGTGGTGTTACTGGTACTTTTGGATTAGGTACGGTAAGTAATGATAATTCGGGAACATTAAAGTATGTTCGTATTGAATATGCTGGTGTTGCTTTTAGTACAAACAGTGAAGTAAATGCGTTAAGTTTATATGCGGTTGGTAGTGCTACAACATTAGATCATATTCAAGTTTCTTACGCACAAGACGATGCTTTCGAATTCTTCGGAGGTACAGTAAATGGTAAATATTTAGTTGCTTATGGTACTAAAGATGATGACTTCGATTTTGATTTTGGATATTCAGGTAAATTGCAGTTTTGTGTAAGTTATAAATTAGCGAACTTTTACGATGCTGCTGACCAGAGTAATGGTATTGAGTGTGATAATGAAGGTACTGTTCCTACAACTGGTCCATCTGCACCAATCACAAAACCAATCTTATCAAACTTTACATTTGTTGGTACTAATGGTAATGATGCCGTTGGTTCTACAAACAACTTCGCAGTTCGTTTCAGAAGAGCTTCTAGATTTGCATTACACAATTCGGTATTACTAGGTTATAAAGCTGCTGGTTTTTCTATCGAATCTTCATTTACAGCAGCCGATTATTTATCAGGTGCTGCAACATTTAAAAATAATTTGGTTCATGCAGTAGCTAATCCTTACCAATCTTTTGATGCAAGTGCTCAAGGTATAATTACAAGTGCTGCTATTAAAACTAAAGCAGAATTAGAGGGGTCTGTTACATTAGCTTCAGCTACTGACGCAAACTTAAAAGCACCATTTAATGCAACTGCACCAGATTTAGTGCCGAACACTGGTTCTCCAGCTTTAGCAGGTACTTGGGTTAGCCCAGATAATTCTACTTTCTTCACCTCGGTAACCTATAGAGGCGCATTTAGTGCAACTGATAATTGGATGGCTAACTGGACTAACTTTAATCCAGGTCAAAAAGTTTATTAATACATCTTTCAAAATATAAAAAATGCCGAAGTTTTAAACTTCGGCATTTTTTTTTGGCTTATTATTTTTTACTTGCTACTGCTTTTTTAACCGCCTTTGGTTTGGCTACTTTTTCCACCTGTACTTCTTCAGTTTTTGCTATCGGAGCTGGTTCTTCAACAACTTCTTTAGCAAGCCCTAATTCAACTTTTTTGCTTAACTGTTTTGCGAATTTCTCAATAATTGATTTCGTTTTTTTGGCTTTTCCGTATTCAGCAACAACGGCTGTAAACGCACTTATAAGTTTATCTTCTAGTTCTTTCTTAGCTTTTTTGGTTTCAGATTTCGATTTTTCTTTCTTCATAATGATCAAATTTTAATAATTCCAAAGATAGGCAGCATAGAAATTCGTTAGTATTATCATTATGTTAACTCAACCGAGTGATTTAACACAAATTGACGATGCTATTTTAGTGTAGATGGGGCATAGGCATACACAATTTGGTAGGGCGTGTTTTTAAATTCTGCAGACAATTGTCCAATCTTTAATTTTTGCTTTTGTGGTGTTGGTTCGCAAACAGAATATGATTTTCCTTGGTAGACCACTACATCTCCAACTGGCTTTTCAAATTCAACAGCCATTGTTAAATGAGTAGGATATAAAATAGCAATCATTGGTAAATTATAGATCTCTTTCACTAAATAAAAAAATAAAGCGGCTCTATCATCGCAATCACTTGCTTTAGTTAATAATGTTTGCTCAGGTGATAATCGCTTTTCTTTGCCAAAATTAGTTTCATCATCTTCATACAAAAATGCATACCTGGTAAATCGCATCAAATAATCAACTCCGTTTTTTGTATTCATCTTTTTTAAGTTTTCCTTTAACGTTGGGATAAATGAATGATAAGTTTCTCTGCTTAAAGGAATGTTGAAGTAAGTTTCAAAATCAACAACTGGATAATTGGTGAAAATACTTTCGACCTCATCACTGATTTTGATCTTAAAATGATAAGACTTTTGTTTGTAACTAAACTCAATTTGTTTATCGCTGTAATTTTCCGGCTTAAAATCTGGCAGTCTTGTTACTTTATAACTAAACGGTTGATTTGCTTGGGGAATGTCGATTTTAACAGGAACATACACACTTTCCCGATTAAACAATTTACCAAAATCATGGTAATTTAAGCACATGTATTTTTTCTGGTCAACCGTAAAGGACGGAATGTCAGAAATATCTTCATCATTACATACATAAAAAATGAGTTGATTATTTCCTATGGCCAATTTAGCATCATAACCAGATTTAACCATTAAAAACCATTTATATAAAGTGTATCTATTGTAGTTATCCCTTTTCGGACTAAGTTGTTCAGCTGTTTTTCTTATCAATTGATAATACAACCAATCATTCAGTTTATATTCTGTTTTATACTTTAAAAGAGCGTTGATAAGAGTTTGGTGATTACTTTTGCTAATTTCTGTATAAAAAGACCAAACTGCTTCTTTGTTTAATTGTGAATTAAAACTAATATTTACCGTTTCATCTGCCGTAAAATTAAAAGTGTGCTCATAAAAATCTACAGCATATTGTTGGGCTTTTGTATTGCTGTTGTTAAGTATCAATATCAATATAAATACAATCAAACTTTTGGCAAATGTTTTCATGCTGTTAATATTTAGTTAACATTAAATGTAGTTAAAATTAACAATCAATCAATATTAAGTTTTTCATTAACATAACTGATACTTAACATCAGTTTAACATCCTAAATCTACTTTTGTGGTGTTAAATATTTGGTTAATAAATAACAAGTTTAGGTTAGTTAGTAAAGCAAAAAGCCACGATGGATGTCGTGGCTTTTGTTATTTGTACTCATGGGATGAATATAAAAATTGTGCTATATTCATCCGATGACTATTTCCGAGCAATGTTTAAAAATTCTTTCCAATTTTCTCCAACATCTCTGCCGGAATTTTATGCGCATCAACCACTAAAAATCCATCTAAACAATCAGAAAATTTAGGATCAATATTAAAGCAGATAATTTTGGCATTTAAATTCATATACTGTCTTAGTAAAACAGGAATTTTAATATGAGAATTTTCAATATCACCAATTAATCCATCTAAATCTTTAAGCGATTCACTACTTTCTACCAATAAATCTCTATCAATTGCGGTTAAATCTGCTTTAAATTTATTCTTAGGTTTTACGTAAGATGCCAATTCATAATCAAAATGGTTTTTAATGATGTAATCTACAATCAGCGATTTAGATAATTTCGAGAAATTATTGCTAATGCTTACCGGTCCAAACATGTAACGGTATTGGGGATTGTCAATCAAATATTTTAAAATCCCTTTCCAAAGCAAAAACAATGGAAGCGGTTTCTGTTGATATTCTTTTCTAATCCACGATCTCCCTAATTCTATACCTTGTCTTAATATCGGGTAAAATGGCTCTTTAATTTTAAACAATTCCGATAGGTAAAAACCTCTTCGGCCCATGGTATCCAAAATTTCGTCGCCCTTGCCAATTCTATAAGCACCAACAATATTTTGTAAATCTTTATCCCAAATAAATAAGTGATTATAATAGATGTCGTAATTATCTAAATCTATTTTCTTATTGGTACCTTCTCCAACTTCTCTAAAAGTAATTTCACGTAAACGACCAATTTCTCTTAAAATATTGGGGATACTTGCCGTTGGCACTATATAAACTTCATAGTTTTTTTCTTCCCAAACCCTAAATTCTTCTAGTTTAGTAACCTCTTTAACAATTAATTCTCGATCAGTTTCTGGTACAATGGCATCAGGTTTTTTCTTTATCTTAAATAAATTTATCGGGTTAAAAAGCTTTTTCTCTTGTTCTAGGCTTGTTCCAAGTGCATAAGTTCTTGCCCTTAAAAAATCTAGTAATTTATTAGTGTCCTTTTTATAACTGATATCTTCAATTTTAATAGGCTTGCCAATTCTAACTTTAATTTTAAGTCCTTTTTTGTTTAAAAATTCTGATGGTAATTTGGCAGTTCTTAAAGTTGGATGAATAAAACTTAAGATGTTAAAAAGTACGCCGTTATTGCCATGAAAATAAATTGGTACAACCGGAACTTTTGATCTAGAAATTAGCTTGCCAACCACCGGGTGCCACAATCTATCTGTAATTTCTTGAGTTTCTAAATTAAAGGTAGAAACCTCTCCAGCTGGGAAAATCCCGATAGGAGTACCACTTTGCAATAAATCGAAAGTAGCCTTTAAACCGCTAATGCTTGATGAATGCTGAACATTTTCAAATGGATTTACGGCCACAAAAAACTCACTTAGATTAGGGATTTTTTTAAGAATAAAATTAACCATTACCTTGGCCTCTGGTCTCACTGTACACAAAAGCTTTACCAAAGCTAAACCTTCTACGCCACCATATGGGTGGTTTGCAATGGCAATAAAACCGCCGGTTTTTGGTATATTTTTTAAATCATCCTCATCAAAATCTATAGATACGCCAATAGTTTCTAAAATTTTGTCTACAAACTCTAAACCTGCAAAATGCTCATTTTTACTAAAAACCTTATTAATGTCATTCAGCTTCATCAGCTCCATTAATAAAGTAGCCAGACCAGGTACACCTAACTTATCAATATTAGTTGCTTTGGCAAATTCTTGTTTGGTAATAATCTTCATCTAAATAGCTTGCATTAATTTATAAAGCAATTTCAAAAATAAAGATTTATATTTAGACTACGTATGCTAAATTTAAAACATACCAGTTTTTAGCTAAGTTTTACATCCGTAACACAATAACATTAATATATATATCAAATGCTATTTAAAAAATGGTTAGTAGAGTATTTTAGCTTTACCAAAAGAGAATATAATGGCTTACTTACGCTAACGTTCATTTTAATTCTCATTACAGCATTTCCGTATGCCTATAAACAATTTTTTCTAAGTCCAACTTTTATGACTACTACAGCGCAAAATGCTTTGACTAAGTTGATATTAGTTAATAAAAACCAATCAAATTATTCTTATCAAAATACCCAAAATGATATCGAAGATGCCGATTTAAAAAAATCATTCACTCTTTTTAATTTTGATCCCAATACCATTGATGCTTCAGATTGGCAAAAATTAGGTCTATCTGCTAAACAGGCTCAATCTATTATCAATTACCGCAATAAGGGTGGCAAGTTTTACAAACCAGAAGATCTGCAAAAAATGTACACTATCTCATCAGAAAAATATCAGGCTTTGCTGCCTTACATTCGAATCGAGGGCAAAGATTTTGGTGGTAATTTTGAGAAAAAAACTTATCCTGATAAGGTTCCTTATTTAAAAAAGGAATTAGCGATTATAGATATCAATAATGCAGACACTTTACAATTAGATGAAATTAAAGGTGTTGGAGCTGCTTTTGCAAGGCGAATTGCCAATTACAGAAATAAATTAGGTGGCTTTTACAAAAAAGAACAACTGCTAGAAGTTTTTGGGTTAGATACTGCCAAATTTATCGAAATTAAAGATCAGGTTAAAATTGATGCTTCAGCTATTAAAAAAATCAATATCAATACGGCAACTTTTGATGATCTGAAAGGTCATCCTTACCTAAAATTTAAACAAATTAATGCAATTATACAGTATAGAAAACAGCATGGCAACTTTAATAAACCAGAAGATTTAAAGAATGTGCTTATCTTATCGCCTCAAACAATTCAAAATTTAACACCCTATCTTACATTTTAAAATGCTGCAAACCAAAATTAAACAAACCTTACGTGACGTTGCCGATTTCCCAAAGCCTGGTATCATTTTTAAAGATATTACTCCCGTTTTAAAAGATGCGTCGCTTTGTGCCGAAATTACCGAAGCATTAGCTTTTCAACTTAAGGATATTAAAATAGATGTTGTTGCGGGTATAGAAAGTCGCGGATTTTTGTTTGGTTTAACATTGGCTCAAGCTTTAAAAGTACCATTTGTACCTATTCGCAAAGCAGGTAAATTACCTTATAAAACCATCCAGCAGTCATACAATTTGGAATATGGTAGCGCAACTCTAGAAGTTCATGAGGATGCATTCACTGCCGGACAAAATGTTCTAATTCACGATGATTTGTTGGCAACTGGCGGAACAGTTGTTGCAGCATCTAAATTGGTTAGTCAATTGCAAGCCAATGTTGCGGCATATTCTTTTTTAATTAGCCTCGATTTTTTAAATGGAAAGCAGAAACTAGATCAATTTACCAAACATACTTTTTCCTTAGTAAGTTATTGAGTTATTTTGCAAAGTTAGTGTTTACGTTGATTAACATTTGTTATTTATTTATTCATAATTTGAAAAAGAATGTTAGTGTTTTATCGGCAATTTTAGCCCCGCTATACATTTATCCCGATAAATCGGGATTCATTGCTATCGGGTTTATAAAACTACCTTAGTGTAAAAAACAACCATTTCACTGCAAAATCTATTAATTAGAAAAAATTTCTCAAATTATTTTCAAAAAATATTCAGCTCAAATTCGTTGTATGTTTCTCCGCAGACAAAAGAAATGAACCAAATACCAAATCATTCTACTTTTTAATAGGGCAATTCGCTTTGATGGTATCATTTTATTTGTCTATAATTGTATCAAACCAAATATAAATCTTAAGAAAAGTTTAAATCCAAACGCTTATTTATTGGCGTCGGTTTAAACTTTTCTTTATTTAAAACCAAATCGTATATGCACACAGGCTTAAGCTTTGAAGTAGCAGAAAATCAAGAAATCATCAAAAAAATGGTGAGCGACTTTGCCGAAAAGAACATTCGTCAAAACGTAATGGAATGGGATGAAGCACAACACTTTCCGGTAGAAATTTTTAAACAGTTAGGTGAGCTTGGCTTAATGGGTGTTTTAGTGCCAGAAATTTATGGAGGCTCTGGCTTTGGCTATCAAGAGTATATAGATGTTATTGTAGAAGTTTCTAAAGTTTGTGGTTCTATCGGTTTATCTTTAGCAGCCCACAACTCACTTTGTACTGGTCATATTTTAGCTTTTGGTAATGAAGAACAAAAAATGAAGTGGTTGCCTAAATTGGCTACTGCCGAGTGGATTGGTGCTTGGGGTTTAACAGAAGCTAACACAGGTTCTGATGCTTTAAGAATGACTACAACTGCTGTTTTAGATGGTGATGAATATATAATTAATGGCGCAAAAAATTGGATTACTCATGGCAAATCTGGCGATGTTGCTGTGGTAATGGTACGTACCGGCGAAGCAGGAAGTTCTAAAGGCATTTCTGCTATTGTTGTAGAACGTGGCACACCAGGTTTTAATGCTGGTAAAAAAGAAAATAAATTAGGTATGCGTGCTTCAGAAACAACCGAAATGATTTTCGATAACTGTCGCGTACCTAAAGAAAATTTATTGGGTAATGAAGGTGATGGTTTTAAACAAGCCATGAAAGTATTAGATGGAGGTCGTATTTCTATTGCAGCTTTATCTTTAGGTATTGCAAAAGGAGCTTACATTGCTGCTGTAAATTATGCTAAACAACGCCATCAGTTCGGTGTGCCAATTTCAAGCTTTCAGGGTATTAGTTTTAAGCTGGCAGATATGGCTACAGAAATTGAAGCCGCAGAGTTATTGATTCGCCAGGCAGCAGATTTAAAAAATCGTCATCAACCTATGACTAAAGAATCAGCAATGGCTAAATATTATGCCTCAGAAGTTGCGGTGCGTTGTGCTACAGAAGCTGTTCAGATTTTTGGTGGCTATGGTTATACTAAAGATTTTCCAGTAGAAAAATTTTATCGCGATAGCAAATTGTGTACAATAGGAGAGGGTACTTCAGAAATTCAGAAACTAGTAATCGCTAGAGAGATTTTAAAGTAAGATTATAAAAGATTTAAACAGAAATAGCCACAATTGCGGCTATTTCTGTTTAATATTAGATATTATTTAATTCATAGGTTCTCTCATGGTAACAACACTGTCTACCACGTAAACGCTAAAGCCTCTCCAAGGCAAAGTCCCTTTATATTCTTTATAATGGAGCTCAAATATTTTGCCGCTGTTCAGCATCATCTTTTTAGCTACTTCTTCATCTGCAACAGAAAATTCAAACTCATTAGATTGTACTGTACCAGTTTGTCTAGATCTTATACCCGATTGGATTAACTTTCCTTCGTAGGTTTTAAATAAATAGCCTTTTTTAACAATGTAATTTAGCTCGCCAGCTTTTACACCTTCGCCAAAAACAAAATAAAATCTGTAATAAAAAAAGATAGCAATAATTAATACAACAATTACAGCTATTATTGAGGTAATTTTTTTTCCAGTTGTCATGGTATGATATGTTTAATTTAGGTTTTTAAATGTATGAAATTAATTGATGACAAGGTGAATTGAAATTAATTCCTTTTTAAAGGTATCCACTTATAAAGAAGATTTAAATTTCAAAATCACTTACTAACTAAATTATTGCCAAAAATGTTTGTTTTTTTAATTAGAGAATAAACAATTATTGCATTGAGAATAAAGCTAAATTAAATTTTCAATAAAAACTTTCTCTGTTTCAATTATTTGCTTACATTTGCAACCCCAATTACAGGGTATTTTAAAAACATCGAGAGGAGGTATTTCTACGTTATGATTATCATTAATATTAAAGACGGCGAATCATTAGATAAAGCGCTTAAACGTTTCAAGAAAAAGTTTGAAAAAACTGGAGTTTTGAGAGAACTACGTAGCCGTCAAGCATACGAGAAAAAATCTGTTGCTCGTCGTACAGAAATTAAACACGCTGTTTATATTCAGAACATGAACCAAGAAGGAACTTTATAGTCTTATCTTGTTTAAATAGATATTAAACGTCTCGATTTTAATCGGGACGTTTTTTTTTGGAAAAAAACGAGCAACAAATGGTAAATTTTGTATATTCACATTTAACGAATATCGAATAAAGCCTATGCTTATTGAAAGTTTTTTAATCTACCTGCAGCATGAGAAGCGCTATTCTCCTCATACCATTATCTCATATCAAACAGATTTATTGCAGTTTGTAGATTTTCTTAAAAAAGATTTCGAAATCAATCCTGATCAGGCAAAGGCAACCCATATTAGAAGTTTTATGGTTTTTCTGTTAGATCATCAAATCTCAGAAAATGCAGTTGGGAGAAAAATATCAACCCTAAGAAGTTTTTATAAATATCTATTAAGGGAGGAAGGTTTAAAAACTAACCCAATGGCTTTAATCAAAGCGCCTAAAGTTCCTAAACGTCTACCCGTATTTATAGAAGATGCCAAGATGGATCTATTGTTGGATGGCGGGGTAGAGGGTAACCTAATCTTCGATGAAAGTTTTGCTAGTCAGCGAGACAAAATTGTTTTAGAATTACTTTTTGGTACCGGCATCCGTTTGGCAGAATTATTAATGCTAAAAGAAACTGATATCAATTATTATGAAGGTACAATTAAAGTATTGGGTAAACGAAACAAAGAACGAATAGTTCCTTTGCATGCGCAATTAGAAGCTCAATTAAAAATTTACATTAATTTAAAATTATCACAACAATTTAATAACAAAAACACTACCTTAATCGTTACAAATACAGGTGTTCCTGCTTATCCTAAATTAATATACAGGATAGTAAATAGTTATTTGACATTGATATCAACCCAAGATAAAAGAAGTCCGCATGTATTGCGGCATTCATTTGCAAGCAGTTTGCTCAATAAAGGAGCAGATTTAACTGCAATTAAAGAATTACTGGGCCACGCAAGCTTGGCGGCAACGCAAGTTTATACGCACAACTCAGTAGAGCGTTTAAAATCTATATATAAACAAGCCCATCCAAAGGCATAAAAAAGGAGGAAAAATGAAAATTAGAGTACAGTCAATCCATTTCAATGCAGACAAGAAATTATTAGAATTTATTCAGAAAAAGGTAGATAAGTTAGATCAGTTTTACGATCAGATTATTGGCGGGGAAGTTTACTTAAAATTAGAGAATGTAGAAGATGAAGCAAACAAAATATCAGAAATAAAATTGATGGTACCAGGTGTTACGCTTTTCGCTAAAGAGCAATGCAAATCTTTCGAAGAAGCTACAGATTTGTCAATTGAGTCGTTAAAAAAGCAAATTACAAAACATAAAGAAAAAACTCGTGCAAAATTAAGCGAACATAAAGCATTGCTTAATGCTGATGAAGTAGCTGATTATTAAGCTCATATTTTTTAAAATAGATATAAAAAGTTCGGCAGATAAAATTCTGTCGAACTTTTTTTTAAAATAAATTTTTTTGAAAGATTTATTATTGTAGATTTGCATTCCATTTCGGAAAGGGCATTAGTGCAACAATGAAACGGTAAGTTCTTTTAAAAGATAAAAAAATAAAAAATGTTAAGTTCGATTGTATAAAAACACAATTTTTTATATATTTGCGCCACATTTAAAAAAGATAAAAGCCTCCTTAGCTCAGCTGGTAGAGCAACTGACTTGTAATCAGTAGGTCATTGGTTCGATCCCGATAGGAGGCTCTTTTTTTTATTGACGATTTTAGATTTACTATTTTAGATTTGAGTTAACGCTCAGTCTTTTTTATTAATTGAGAATTGTAAATAAGATGGGGGGATTCCAGAGCGGCCAAATGGGACAGACTGTAACTCTGTTATCGCAAGATTTCGAAGGTTCGAATCCTTCTCCCCCCACCATCTGATTTTAGATTTAAGATTTTAGATTGACGATTTCAAAATCGTAAGTCGCAAATCCTCAATCGTAAATTAGTAAGCGGAAGTAGCTCAGTTGGTAGAGCGATAGCCTTCCAAGCTATAGGTCGCGAGTTCGAACCTCGTCTTCCGCTCTAAAGTGAAGTGAGCAGTTGGCGGTTAACAGTTAGCAGTTTGTACTGAAAACTGAATACTGGGAACTGAAAACTAATAAGCCGACTTAGCTCAGCGGTAGAGCACTTCCTTGGTAAGGAAGAGGTCATGGGTTCAATTCCCATAGTTGGCTCAAAAAAGAAAAGAATTAAAAGCTTTGTTAATCTGGCAGCAGAACGAACAAGGTTTTTTGTATTGAAATTGTATCAAAACAATAAATAAATAAAAAAGTTAACCTACTAATAAGTATAAAAAAATGGCAAAAGAAAAGTTTGACCGCAGCAAGCCGCACTTAAACATCGGCACAATCGGTCACGTTGACCACGGTAAAACAACCTTAACAGCAGCTATCACTAAAGTGTTATCTGATGCAGGTTTATCTGAGGCACGTTCATTCGATTCAATTGACTCTGCTCCAGAGGAAAAAGAAAGAGGTATCACAATTAACACAGCTCACGTTGAGTATTCAACTGCTAACCGTCACTATGCACACGTAGACTGTCCAGGTCACGCGGATTATGTGAAAAACATGGTTACTGGTGCTGCTCAAATGGATGGTGCTATTATCGTGGTAGCAGCTACAGATGGTCCAATGCCTCAAACTCGCGAGCACATTCTATTGGCTCGTCAGGTAGGTGTACCTTCATTAGTTGTTTTCATGAACAAAGTTGATATGGTGGATGATCCAGAATTACTAGAATTAGTTGAGATGGAAGTTCGTGAATTATTATCTTTCTATGAATTCCCTGGTGATGATATCCCTGTAATTCAAGGTTCAGCTCTTGGTGGTTTGAACGGTGATGCTAAATGGGTAGCAAAAATTATGGAATTAATGGATGCCGTAGATAGCTATATTCCAATTCCTCCACGTTTAACTGATCTTCCATTCTTAATGCCTGTTGAAGATGTATTCTCGATCACTGGTCGTGGTACTGTAGCAACTGGTCGTATCGAGCGTGGTCAAATCAACTCTGGAGATCCAGTTGAGATCTTAGGTATGGGTGCTGAGAACTTAAAATCTACAGTAACTGGTGTTGAGATGTTCCGTAAGATTTTAGATTATGGTGAAGCTGGTGATAACGTAGGTTTATTGTTACGTGGTATTGAGAAAACTGATATCCGTCGTGGTATGGTAATCTGTAAACCAGGTTCAGTAACTCCTCACACTGATTTCAAAGCTGAGATCTATGTATTATCAAAAGCAGAAGGTGGTCGTCACACTCCATTCTTCAACAAATACCGTCCACAATTCTATTTCCGTACTACAGACGTTACAGGAGAAATCTCTTTAGCAGAAGGAACTGAAATGGTAATGCCAGGTGATAACGTAACTATCAACGTAAAATTGATCAACGCTATCGCGATGGAAAAAGGTCTACGTTTCGCAATCCGTGAGGGTGGTAGAACAGTAGGTGCTGGTCAGGTTACTGAAATTGTAAAATAAGCTTTAATTCTGTAAAGAATTAAGTTAATAAATAGATAAGCAAAGTGCTTAAGAATAACTTAAGTACTTTGCTTTCTACTTACGGGAATAGTTCAATGGTAGAATAGAGGTCTCCAAAACCTTTGATCAGGGTTCGAATCCTTGTTCCCGTGCTAACAATACTAATGATTGAATTATAGAATTTTTTAATGATTGAATGCTTATTCTCTCATTCAGTCCTTCAAAATTCACTCATTCAAAATTATTTAAATATGGCTAGTGTAGTTCAGTTTATTAAAGAATCATACGAAGAAATGACCCAGAAGGTTACTTGGCCTACATGGAGCGAATTGCAAAGTTCTGCTGTATTGGTTTTAGTAGCTTCATTTATTATTGCTTTAGTAATTTTTGCAATGGATAAAGGCGCTAACTATATCTTAGAAACTTTTTATAACTCACTTTAAAATTAATATGAACGATCAATTAAAGTGGTACGTAGTTAGAGCGGTTAGTGGTAAAGAGAAGAAAGTAAAGCAATACATTGATTCTGAAATTAGTCGTTTAGGTTTATCTCATTTGGTTCCTCAGGTATTAATTCCTATGGAAAAATACTACCAGATGAAAGAGGGAAAGAAAATTGCAAAAGAACGTAATTTTTATCCTGGATATGTTTTAATTGAAGCAACCCTAGACGGAGAATTAGAACACATTATTAAAGGTGTAAATAGTGTAATTGGATTTTTAGGTGATAAAGCCGGTAATGCAATTCCAATGCGCCAAGCAGAAGTTAACCGTATTTTAGGTAAGGTTGATGAAATGAGCCAACAAGCAGAAACAATGAACATCGCTTATTATGTAGGCGAGAACATTAAAGTAATGGATGGTCCTTTCAATGGTTTTACAGGAGTAATTGAAGAGGTTAATGAAGAGAAGAAAAAACTGAAAGTAATGGTTAAAATCTTCGGACGTAAAACTCCTCTTGAGCTTAACTACATGCAAGTAGAAAAAGAATAAAATTTATTTTAATAAAAATATTTGAGGACTGCAAGATAATTCATATCTTTGCAGTCCTTTTGGTTTTATGTGGAGTTGGTTTAACGTTGGTTAAGGCGAAAGTCTCAATTCTCATATCTAAAATCACATATCTCAAAAGGAATCAAAATGTTACATGCTTCCAATATTTAACATTGAGTATTACAATTAACAAATCAGAAAATGGCAAAAGAAGTCGGTGCACTTGTTAAGTTACAAATCAAAGGCGGAGCTGCAAACCCATCACCACCGGTAGGACCTGCATTAGGTGCTAAAGGTGTTAATATCATGGAGTTTTGTAAACAATTCAATGCTCGTACCCAAGATAAGCCAGGTAAAGTATTACCAGTTGTAATTACTGTATATGCTGACAAGTCTTTCGAATTTATCATCAAAACCCCTCCAGTTGCAATCCAATTATTGGAAGCTACTAAATTACAGAGTGGTTCTGCTGAGCCCAACCGTAAGAAAGTTGGTTCGGTGACTTGGGATCAAGTTAAGTCAATTGCTGAAGATAAGATGACTGATTTAAATGCATTCACTATCGAATCTGCTATGAAAATGGTAGCAGGTACAGCACGCAGTATGGGAATCACCGTTAGTGGTGATGCACCTTGGACAAATTAATTAACAAAAAACAGTTTACAACAGTGGCGAAATTAACAAAAAATCAAAAACTGGCACACGCTAAACTAGAAATCGGTAAATCGTATTCTTTACAGGATGCGGCTGCTTTGGTAAAAGAGATCACTACAACTAAATTTGATGCATCAGTAGATATTGATGTTTCTTTAGGTGTAGATCCACGTAAAGCCAATCAAATGGTACGTGGTATTGCTACTTTACCTCATGGTACAGGTAAAACTGTACGTGTTTTAGTACTTTGTAATCCTGACAAGGAAGAAGAAGCTAAAGCAGCAGGAGCAGATTTCGTAGGTTTAGACGAGTATGTGTCTAAGATTGAAGGTGGTTGGACAGATGTTGACATTATTATCACTACTCCTGCTTGTATGGCTAAGGTAGGTAAATTGGGCCGAGTTTTAGGTCCACGTAACCTTATGCCAAACCCAAAATCAGGTACAGTAACTAACGAAGTTGGTAAAGCTGTAACTGACGTAAAAGGCGGTAAGATTGATTTTAAAGTTGACAAAACTGGTATCATTCATGCTTCAATAGGAAAAGTATCATTCTCAGCAGAGAAAATATATGAAAATGCGTTAGAAGTTCTTCAAACCATTTCTAAATTAAAACCTTCTGCTGCAAAAGGAACTTATTTTAAAAGCATTCACGTGTCTTCTACAATGAGTCCTGGAATTGCAATCGAAACTAAATCAGTAGCGGGGATCTAATTATGAACAGAGAAGAAAAACAAGAAGTAGTTTTAGCTCTACAAGAGAAAATGCAAGAGTATGGCAATTTTTATATTGCTGATACCTCAGGCTTATCTGTTGAGAAAGTAAATACCATCCGTCGCAAATGTTTCGAAAGCGGTATCGAAATGAAAGTTGCAAAAAATACATTAATCAAAATTGCGATTGATGGATTAGAAGGCGACTCATCAGAGATATACCCAGCATTAAAAGGTCAATCAGCTTTATTATTTTCTAAAGTAGGTAACGGTCCAGCTAAGCTGATCAAATCATTAAGAAAAGGTAAAGAAACAAAACCAGAGCTTAAAGGAGCTTATATCGATTCAGCAATATTTGTTGGTGATAACCATTTAGATTCATTAGTAAGTCTTAAATCAAGAGAAGAACTTATTGGCGAAATCATTGGCTTATTACAATCGCCAGCTAAAAATGTTGTTTCGGCTTTACAATCTGGCGGTAACAAAATTGCAGGTATTGTTAAAACATTACAAGAAAGAGGTTAACGAACACCTAAAGTTCGAATTAAACAAAATTATTATTACGTAAATTTTTAAAATCTTAATAAAATGGCAGATTTAAAAGCGTTTGCTGAGCAATTGGTAAACTTAACAGTTAAAGAAGTTAACGAATTAGCTCAAATCTTAAAAGACGAGTATGGTATCGAACCAGCTGCTGCGGCAGTTGCTGTTGCAGGTCCTGCTGCTGGTGGCGAAGCTGCTGCAGTTGAAGAAAAATCTACTTTCGATGTAATCTTGAAAGAAGCTGGTGGTCAGAAATTAGCAGTTGTAAAACTTGTTAAAGACTTAACTGGTTTAGGTTTGAAAGAAGCAAAAGACTTAGTTGATGGTGCACCGAAAGAATTAAAATCAGGTGTTGCTAAAGACGAAGCTGAAGCTTTGAAAAAACAATTAGAAGAAGCTGGAGCTGTAGTTGAGATTAAGTAATCACTTAATTTTAACGAACCTTTAAGAAAAGACTCCGACTGCAAAGTCGGAGTCTATTCCTGTTTATAAACATTTCATCTTGTTTGGTTGATGAAATGCATCGAGGCAAACCAAACAAATAGTTTATTCTTAAACTAAATTAAATTTAGTCCCTTGGCAAATAAAGTCGTAGACCAAAGAGTAAATTTTGCACGTAGTAAGCACATCATAGATTATCCAGATTTTTTGGATGTGCAGTTGCAATCATTTAGAGAATTTTTTCAGATAGAAACCACTTCAGATAACCGTCATACAGAAGGTTTGTTTAAAGTATTTGCTGAAAATTTCCCAATCACTGATTCTAGAAATATATTCGTTTTAGAATTTTTAGATTATTTTATTGACCCACCACGTTATGACATTCCAGAATGTATTGATCGTGGGTTAACTTACAGTGTTCCATTAAAAGCTAAGTTAAAACTTTCTTGTAATGATGCAGAACACGAGGATTTTGAAACCATCATTCAAGATGTATACTTAGGAACCATACCTTACATGACTCCTAAAGGTACTTTTGTGATTAACGGTGCAGAACGTGTAATTGTATCTCAATTACACAGATCTCCAGGTGTGTTCTTCGGCCAAAGCCGTCACACTAATGGAACTAAATTGTATTCTGCTCGTGTGATTCCTTTCAAAGGTTCTTGGATCGAGTTTGCTACAGACGTTAATAACGTGATGTATGCTTATATCGACCGTAAGAAAAAATTCCCGGTAACCACCTTGTTGCGTGCTATTGGTTATGATTCTGATAAAGACATCTTAGAATTATTTGATCTTGCTGACGAAGTAAAAGTTAGTAAATCTGGTTTGAAGAAATATATCGGACGTAAATTAGCTGCAAGAGTTTTAAGAAAATGGGTTGAAGATTTTGTAGATGAGGATACAGGTGAAGTTGTTTCTATAGATCGTAACGAAGTTATCTTAGATAGGGATACCGTTCTTGAAGACGACCATATCGATATGATCATCGATGCAGGTGTAAAATCTATTATCTTATCTAAAGATGATGGTGCATCTCAAGCTGATTATACCATTATATATAACACTTTACAAAAAGATACTTCTAACTCTGAGAAAGAGGCTGTTGAAAACATCTATCGTGCTTTGCGTAATGCAGAACCACCTGATGAGGAAACTGCAAGAGGTATTATTGAGCGTTTATTCTTCTCAGATAAGCGTTATGACTTAGGTGATGTAGGTAGATACCGTATCAACCGTAAGTTGAAAATGGATACTCCAGATCATGTAAAAGTATTAACTAAGGCAGATATTATTGCTATTGTTAAGTACTTGATTAAATTGATCAACTCTAAAGAAGAGGTGGATGATATTGACCACTTGTCTAACCGTCGTGTACGTACCGTAGGTGAGCAGTTATATGCGCAATTTGGTGTTGGTTTAGCTCGTATGGCTAGAACAATCCGTGAGCGTATGAACATTCGTGATAATGAGGTTTTTACTCCAACAGATTTAATTAATGCCCGTACTTTATCGTCGGTAATTAACTCTTTCTTTGGTACAAACCAGTTATCTCAATTCATGGATCAAACCAATCCTTTGGCAGAGATTACACACAAACGTCGTTTGTCAGCTTTAGGCCCAGGTGGTTTATCACGTGAGCGTGCTGGTTTCGAGGTTCGTGACGTTCACTATACGCACTACGGTCGTTTGTGTACTATTGAAACTCCAGAGGGACCAAACATCGGTTTGATTTCATCACTATGTGTACATGCTAAAATTAACAATTTAGGTTTCATCGAAACTCCTTATAAAATTGTTGAGAATGGTGTTGTTGCTGTAGATAAAGATGTAATCTATTTATCAGCAGAAGATGAGGATGGAAAAACCATTGCTCAAGCTAATGCGCAATATGATGAAAAAGGTAACTTCACAACTGCAAGAGTTAAAGCACGTTATGAGGGTGACTTCCCGATTATTGAGCCTGAGAAATTAGACTTAATGGATATCGCTCCAAATCAAATTACTTCGATCGCAGCTTCGTTAATTCCTTTCTTGGAGCATGATGATGCGAACAGGGCTTTGATGGGATCGAACATGCAACGTCAGGCAGTACCATTATTACGTCCAGAAGCTCCAATTGTAGGTACAGGTTTAGAAGGTCGCGTTGCTCGTGATTCAAGAACTTTGATCAACGCTGAAGGTGATGGTGTAGTAGAATATGTTGATGCTAATGAAATCACTATTAAATATGTACGTAACGATGGAGATCGTTTAGTATCATTTGAAGGTGATAGCAAAACTTATAAATTAATCAAGTTCAAAAAAACCAACCAGAATACTTGTATCAACTTAAAACCAATTGTTAAAAAAGGTCAAAAAGTTGTTAAAGGACAAGTACTTTGTGAAGGTTATGCAACTGAAAATGGAGAGTTGGCATTAGGAAGAAACTTAAAAGTAGCTTTCATGCCTTGGCAAGGATACAACTTTGAGGATGCGATTGTTATTAACGAACGTATTGTTAGAGATGATATTTTTACCTCTTTACACATTGAAGAATTTGAATTAGAAGTACGTGATACAAAACGTGGTGAAGAGGAGTTAACTCCAGATATTCCGAACGTTTCTGAAGAAGCTACTAAAGATTTAGATGAAAATGGTATTATCCGTATTGGTGCAGAAGTAAAAGAAGGCGATATCTTAATTGGTAAAATTACACCAAAAGGTGAGTCTGATCCTTCTCCAGAAGAGAAATTACTTCGTGCTATTTTCGGTGATAAAGCTGGTGATGTTAAAGATGCTTCATTAAAAACTCCACCATCAATTAAAGGTGTGGTAATTGATACTAAACTATTCTCAAGAGCTAAGAAAACTACTAAAGCAGAAGAAAAATCAGCTATTGAGAAATTAGATAAGAGATATAATTTAGCTACAGAGAACCTTAAAAACGAATTAGTTGATAAATTATTCCAAATTGTAAATGGTAAAACATCTCAAGGTGTATTTAACGTTTATAAGGAAATGTTAATTGCTAAAGGCGCTAAGTTTACTCAGAAAATATTGGCAGACTTAGAGTATGCTCATATTAACCCATACAAATGGACAACTGATGATGATAAAAATGATCAAATCAAGTTGTTGTTACACAATTATGGTATCCGTGTTAACGAAGAATTAGGAGCATACAAACGCGATAAATTTGCAATTAGTGTTGGTGATGAGTTGCCATCAGGAATTGTACAAATGGCGAAAGTTTATGTAGCTAAAAAACGTAAATTAAAAGTAGGTGATAAGATGGCTGGTCGTCACGGTAATAAGGGTATTGTTGCTCGTATTGTACGTGATGAAGATATGCCTTTCTTAGAAGATGGAACACCAGTTGATATTGTGTTGAACCCACTGGGTGTACCTTCACGTATGAACTTGGGCCAGATCTACGAAACCGTATTGGCATGGGCTGGTAAAGAATTGGGTGTAAAATTTGCAACTCCAATTTTTGATGGTGCTAAGCATGATGAGGTTGAAGAGTGGATTGCTAAAGCAGGTGTACCAGCTTCTGGTAGAACTTACTTACACAATGGTTTAACAGGTGAGAAATTTGATCAGCCGACTACAGTAGGTATTATTTATATGCTTAAACTTGGTCACATGGTTGATGATAAGATGCACGCTCGTTCTATCGGACCATACTCATTAATTACACAACAACCGTTGGGTGGTAAAGCTCAATTTGGTGGTCAGCGTTTTGGTGAGATGGAGGTTTGGGCATTAGAGGCATTTGGTGCAGCTAATATCCTTCAAGAAATCTTAACAGTTAAATCTGATGATGTAATTGGAAGAGCAAAAACCTACGAAGCCATTGTAAAAGGCGAAAACCTACCAACACCGGGTGTACCAGAATCATTTAATGTATTGGTACATGAGTTACGTGGTTTAGGTTTAGATATTACGTTAGACTAAAGTATCGAGTATTGAGTATCGAGTATCAAGAAATGGCGTTAAGCTAAGTCTTGATACTTGATACTAGCTACTTACTACTAAAAACAAAAGAGCTATGTCTTACAAAAAGGATAATAAATTAAAAAGCAATTTCACCTCGATAACCATTAGCTTATCGTCTCCAGAAACTATTTTGGAGCGTTCAAGTGGTGAGGTGTTAAAACCTGAGACTATCAATTACCGTACTTACAAACCTGAACGTGATGGTTTGTTTTGTGAACGTATTTTTGGTCCGGTAAAAGATTACGAATGTCACTGTGGTAAATACAAACGTATCCGTTATAAAGGTATTGTTTGTGATCGTTGTGGTGTTGAGGTAACTGAGAAAAAAGTACGTAGAGAGCGTATGGGACACATCAACTTGGTGGTTCCTGTAGCGCATATCTGGTATTTCCGTTCATTACCAAACAAAATCGGATACCTTTTAGGTTTACCAACCAAAAGATTAGATTTGATTATTTACTACGAGCGTTATGTAGTAATTCAAGCTGGTTTAATGGCTGATCAAGGTATCAATTACATGGACTTCTTAACTGAAGAAGAGTATTTAGATATCTTAGATAAATTACCTAAAGAAAATCAATATTTAGATGATAAAGACCCTAATAAATTTGTAGCCAAAATGGGTGCAGAAGCTTTAGAAGATTTATTAAAACGTATTGATTTAGATACCTTATCTTACAATTTACGTCACCAAGCTGCTAACGAAACTTCTCAACAGCGTAAAAATGAGGCTTTAAAACGTCTTCAAGTTGTAGAAGCTTTCCGTGGTGCTAGAACTCGTATTGAGAATAACCCAGAGTGGATGATTATTAAAATCGTTCCAGTTATTCCACCAGAATTACGTCCTTTAGTGCCTTTAGAAGGTGGTCGTTTTGCTACTTCAGATTTGAACGATTTATATCGTCGTGTAATTATCCGTAACAACCGTTTAAAACGTTTGATCGAAATTAAAGCACCAGAAGTTATTTTACGTAACGAAAAACGTATGTTACAGGAAGCTGTAGATTCGTTATTTGATAACTCACGTAAAGTAAATGCTGTTAAAACCGAAGGTAACAGAGCATTAAAATCTTTATCAGATATTTTAAAAGGTAAACAAGGTCGTTTCCGTCAAAACTTATTGGGTAAACGTGTGGATTATTCTGCTCGTTCGGTAATTGTTGTAGGTCCAAACCTTAAATTACACGAATGTGGTTTACCTAAAGATATGGCTGCTGAGCTTTTCAAACCGTTTATCATTCGTAAGATGATTGAGCGTGGAATAGTGAAAACAGTAAAATCTGCTAAGAAAATTGTTGATAGAAAAGATCCATTAGTTTGGGATATTCTGGAAAACGTATTGAAAGGACACCCAGTGTTACTAAATCGTGCACCAACGTTGCACAGATTAGGTATCCAGTCTTTCCAACCAAAATTAGTAGAAGGAAAAGCAATCCAACTGCACCCATTAGTGTGTACAGCATTTAACGCGGATTTTGATGGTGACCAGATGGCGGTGCATTTACCTTTAGGTCATGCAGCAATTTTGGAAGCCCAAGTTTTAATGTTGGCAGCACACAACATCTTAAACCCTGCAAATGGTACCCCAATTACGGTTCCATCTCAGGATATGGTTTTGGGTCTTTATTATATTACTAAAGGCCGTAGAACTGATGAGACACGTGTTGTTAAAGGGCAAGATCAATCTTTCTATTCTCCGGAAGAAGTAATTATTGCTTATAACGAGAAAAAAATCGATTTACACGCTTTTATTAAAGTAAAGGTAAACGTAAAACAAGAAGACGGTACGATTGTAAATAAACTAACAGAAACTACTGTTGGTAGGGTATTATTTAACCAAATGGTACCAGAAGAAGTAGGCTATATAAATGAGCTATTAACCAAAAAATCTTTAAGAGATATTATTGGTGAGGTAGTGAAAATGACTGGTATGGCTCGTTCGGCAAGATTCTTAGATGATATCAAAGAACTTGGTTTTAAAATGGCTTTCCAAGGTGGATTATCATTTAATTTACAAGACGTTAACATTCCTGTAGAGAAACATACTTTATTAGAGCAAGCTGCTAACGAAGTTGAAGAAGTAAGAAACAACTATAACATGGGTTTCATTACCAACAACGAGCGTTACAACCAAATTATTGATATCTGGACACGTATCAACAACCGTTTAACAACGTTTGTAATGAACCAATTGTCTTCAGATAACCAAGGCTTCAACTCTGTTTACATGATGCTTGACTCTGGAGCCCGTGGTTCTAAAGAGCAAATTCGTCAGCTAGCAGGTATGCGTGGTTTGATGGCTAAGCCTCAAAAATCTGGTTCAGGTGGTGAGATTATCGAAAACCCTATTTTATCTAACTTTAAAGAAGGTTTATCGGTATTAGAGTACTTTATCTCTACTCACGGTGCTCGTAAAGGTTTGGCAGATACGGCGTTAAAGACAGCTGATGCTGGTTATTTGACTCGTCGTTTGCATGATGTTGCACAAGATATGATTGTAAACGCTGTTGATTGTGGTACTTTAAGAGGTATGTACACTACTGCGTTAAAAGATCAAGAAGATATTGTTGAGCCGTTATACGAACGTATTTTAGGTCGTATTTCACTACATGATGTTTTCAATCCTTTAGATGGAAAATTATTAGTAGGTGCTGGCGAAGATATTACTGAAGAAATTGCTAAAACAATTGAAGAATCTCCACTTGAAGGAGTAGAAATTCGTTCGGTATTAACTTGTGAAAACAAACGTGGTGTTTGTTCATTGTGTTATGGTCGTAACTTAGCTTCTGGTAAACGTGTTCAAAAAGGTGAGGCTGTAGGTGTAATTGCTGCACAGTCAATCGGTGAGCCGGGTACACAGTTAACCTTACGTACATTCCACGTGGGTGGTACTGCATCAAACATTGCTGCAGAATCTCAAATCAACGCTAAATTTGATGGTGTGATCGAGTTTGAAAATTTACGTACTGTAGAAACTCAAACTGAAGATGGTACCACTGATATTGTTTTAGGTCGTTCAGGTGAATTTAAAATCACTGAACCAGGTACAGGAAAAGTTATTGTAACTAATAACGTTCCTTATGGTGCTTTCCTTTTTGTAAAAGAAGGTGATAAAGTATCCAAAGGCGATAAAATCTGTTCATGGGATCCATACAACGCGGTTATCATATCTGAGTTTGCTGGTAAAATTCAATTTGATGCAATTGTAGAAGGTGTAACCTTCCGCGAAGAGTCTGATGAACAAACTGGTCACCGCGAGAAAGTAATTATCGATACACGTGATAAAACTAAAAACCCTGCTATTCAGGTAGTAGATAAAAAAGGTGAATTAATCAGAAACTACAACATTCCGGTGGGGGCTCACATTGCTATTGAAGAAGGTGAAGCAGTTCAGACAGGACAAATTTTGGTTAAGATACCTCGTGCAACTGGTAAAACTCGAGATATTACAGGTGGTTTACCACGTGTAACTGAGTTATTCGAAGCACGTAATCCATCTAATCCAGCTGTAGTAACTGAAATTGATGGTGTGGTAACTTTAGGTGGTGTTAAACGCGGTAATCGTGAGATGACTATCGAATCTAAAGACGGAGAAGTTAAAAAATATCTAGTGCCATTGTCTAAGCACATTTTGGTACAGGATAACGATTTCGTGAAAGCAGGTATGCCATTATCTGATGGATCGATTTCTCCAGCTGATATTTTAGCAATTAAAGGCCCAGCGGCTGTACAAGAATACTTAGTAAATGGTATCCAAGAGGTTTACCGTTTACAAGGTGTGAAAATTAACGATAAACATTTCGAGGTTATTGTGCACCAAATGATGCAGAAGGTTCATATCGAAGATCCGGGTGATACTCGTTTCTTAGAAAATGATTCTGTTGATAGATGGGACTTTATGGTTGAGAACGATGAAATATATGACAAAAAAGTTGTTGTAGATTCAGGTGATTCTGAAACAGTAAAACCAGGTCAAATTCTTTCGTTACGTAAATTAAGAGATGAAAATTCTCAATTGAAACGTAAAGACATGAAACAAATTGAAGTACGTGACGCACAACCTGCAACCGCGAGTTCAATTTTGCAAGGTATTACTAGAGCTTCATTAGGTACCAAATCGTTTATCTCTGCAGCATCATTCCAGGAAACTACAAAAGTACTGAATGAGGCAGCTATTGCAGGTAAACGTGATAACATGTTAGGCTTAAAAGAAAACGTAATTGTTGGTCACTTGATTCCTTCAGGTACTGGTGTACGTGGCTATGAGCGTATCATTGTAGGTTCTCAAGAAGAATACGATAAATTGTTAGCATCTAAAGCTGAAGAAGAGGTAGAGGCATAATTTGTAAATTTTTTCAAAAAGAAACTTAAGATCAAATCCCTAACATTAATTTGTTAGGGATTTTTTGTTTTACATTGTAATTGCTTATTGAATTAAATCCTATACTAATTTTAGATTATGGCAGTAATGCTGAACTAAGTTAGCTCTTGGCGGCCAACAGGTTTAGAGCGAGAAAAAGGGCTGTAATCTGATGTGCTGATAGGAACTGTAAATAGTATAAATGGCAGACATTTAATAAACGGGATCGTTACGTAAATCCTTTTGTGTAACGCTGACGTGTGCCGATTTTAATCGGTAGCGCAGTCGAAGTGTAATAAAAGATTGAAGTAGAGAGCCCGACTATCGTTAAATAAATCGATTGAATGTGCTTTTCTTAAAGTAATTATAGATTTTATGGTTAGATTTCGAAAATTTAAAAATGCTTTTTATACTTTTGGATATTATGGAAGAGCAACAGAACGAAAATCAAATCAATATAGAATTATCTGAAGAAATTGCTGAAGGCGTTTTTTCTAATTTAGCGATCATTACTCATTCTAATACTGAATTTGTATTAGATTTTATCAGGGTAATGCCTGGTGTACCAAAGGCAAAGGTAAAATCAAGAATTATATTAACACCAGAACATGCTAAGCGTTTATTACATGCAATGCAAGATAATATAGAAAAGTTTGAGATGGCGCATGGTAAAATTAAAACTCAAGATGAACCTCCAGGTTTTCCAATGAATTTTGGTGGACCAACAGCTCAGGCCTAGTATCTCGTCTTCTAATATTAAGCTGTGTTAAATGATTTAACATTTACCACAGCTTATTAAACTCTTTATTGCGATAATACGTAGTTAAGTAGTTTCTCTTTCTACTATTTGTGTGTTTAAAATAACAGTTTTTAGTGTATAATCCATCTTCTCTTTCTTTGCGTTTATCTCATCCAAAAGCAGATTTACTGCTTGTATGCCCATTTCAAAACCAGGTTGATCAATGGTGCTTAGTTTTGGTTTACTAATACTTGATATAAACCAATTGCTAAAGCCAATAATTTTAATTTGATTTGGTATATCTGCCCCTAAATCTTGTAACCCATTTAATACTCCAAGTGCTACTAAATCTGTTATAACAAATATTCCGTCAATATTTTTATGATGCCTATAAATGTCGTTAGCAAATTTAATACCCTCTTCATATTCTACATGAGTACAGGTGAAAACAAGATCAGCATCATAAGGAATAGAATAATATTCTAAAGCTTTTTTATAGCCTAAAAACCTATCAATAGAGTTTTGAGGATTAGTTGGGCCTCTAACATGTGCAATTACTCTGCATCCTTTAAGTATTAAATGTTCAACCGCATTAAATGCCGCCTGCTTATCATCAATAAGAATTTTGGAGCTTGGGATCATTTTAGAAATTTTATCAAACTGAACCAAAGGGATTTTTTTGCTTATAATTTCCTTTAAGTGATTTTCTGCATTTGATTCGTTAGACAAGGAAATTAAAATTCCATCAACACGTTTGTTTATTAATAAATTAACGTATTGCTTTTCTAATTCTACAGATTCGTTAGACTGCAAAACTATTACTAAGTAGCCCATTGATGTTGCTGTTTGAACAACACCACTAACCACATTTCCAAAAAAATGATGTACAATTTCGGGAATGATTAATCCAATTGTTTTCGATTCGTTAGATTTAAGATAAAGAGCAAAATTATTTGGCGTAAAATTAAGCTGCTTTGCAAGATCAATTACTGCAGCTTTTGTCTTCGGACTAACATCGCTATAATTTTTTAAGGCTTTGGAAACCGTTGTTATAGAAATACCAAGTTTAGCTGCTATCTCTTTTAAAGTAACCTCTTTTGTCATCATTTTATATTTGGTGAATCTCTAAATCTAATTAAATTTTGTTAATTCGCACCATCTCCATTTGCACGTAGCAAAGTGAACTTTGCAATATCCTTACCTAATTTTAAACCTTGTTCGCAATCGCTTCTATAATGAATTCCTCCATATAACCTTGACAAAGATGCTTCGTTTGCCATTGCAGCCAAACTTTCGGATTTTTCTGGCATGATATAAGATAATACTGATGCAGCAGCACCACTAAAAGTAGAATGACCAGAAACATAGGCTGGGAAATTGGGTACTCCAGTTAGTGTTTTAATTTGCGGATTAACTTGACATGGTCTAGGATTAAAGTAATAATATTTGGCATCCCAGCAAGATATTGCTGCATCAAACATAGCCATATTTAGTATTGCCATATTTCTGGCCCATCTAACTTCACTGTAAGATTTATATGCAAATAAGTCTATTGCAATTGCGTTCCAATGTCCTGGAGGGGTATAAGTTCCAACCCCATCTGCCCAAAAAGTAACAGTTCTTAATTGATCCTTTGTTGCATTACTTGCATAATATTTCACTTCGTTAAGCTCTTTTAAAAATATTGCAGAATTTGTAGATGGAGGTGGTATTGGCCTTGTCGCTTTAAATTCTGTACTAGTAATTAAGAATGAATTAACATTGCCAAACATTGGTAGCATTGGAGGTCTCACAGGGTTTTCTAGTGATTTCCAAGGTATTTCACCTCTATCTAGAGCACTTTTTTCTAAAGAAGTCCATATTGTTTGGTTACCTACAGCTGCGCCTGCTCCGTCTGTTGCTGCTCTAGCAATGTATTTTGCCGCCACTTTTTTACCTAGTAAAAAACTTGCTTCAACATCATTTCTAATGCTTATACCAGCTATAATTTTATATTTAATCTGCTCTTCAACCTTTTGTTGGATAAAACTGATTTCTGTTGGAAATAACAGCTTCAGTATTTCTGAACTTACACCAGCTAAAACACCATCTTCTGATGGAAAAGAGCTTAGGTTACTTTTGGGAATTAATACTTTTATGTTAGGGTCATTTGCATAAGCAGGTAAGCTATTAAACTTTTTTTTGTAATACCAGGTGGCTATTAAAGCATCATATTGGGCAGTACTTAAGTATGCGTAAGCTCTTGCCGCATACGGAGGATTGGAAAATGGAAATTCTGGGTTTGCAAATGGATTACTAGCTAACGGGATAGGGTAGGTTCCGTTTTCATTTTGATAAGGTGGGCGATTATGCTTTGCCACCAATTCCTGCATAATTTGGTTCCACCTTAAAACTCCGCCAATGCTCCAGTAGTTGATAAGATCTTGATTTTCTTTAGAAAAATTAGCCTGATAGCTCTTAATCTCATTTATTCCTGTTTTGTATGTTGAAGTATTTATTGCAATTGGTGCATCTATAGCAAACTCATCTGGGCTAGCTAATAAAATAGGCTTCCAACTTCCAGCGTTTTCATCGCCATTTTGTGGGTTTAATTGAGGATAATCTGATGTGCGCTCTGTTATCGCTTTTTTGCATGACAAACAAAAGAAAATATTTATGATACAAATAAAAAGTATATTTTTCATTTTAAATAGTTTTAGGTTTGAAGTGTAGAACATAGAAAAAACCGCCAAAATAAGTTGTCGATTGACCTACGTTTCTGCCATTTATAATGTGATTTGCACCTGCTAAAATGGAAAGGTCAGGCAGCTTACCGAAAGTATATTTGCTGTATACTCCAACCTTTTTAAAATCCATCTTATTACTTGGGAAAGGCATATTGTTTGATGTAATATCAAAGCCACCTCTCGTATTCCATTGTTCAAAATTTAACTCAGCTATTAACCTCGATGAACGATAGCCAGATTTGATGCTATACATTGCTGCATTAGGCATATAAACCTCATTAGTATAATGCATCTCTGTTGTAAAATAGGCAGTTCTTTCTATTTTAATATTTGTTTGATGGATGTATGCTACCGATGGCGTGAAGAATAACTTACCATGTTGAAGATCTCCTAACAGCCTGATAGATGCAGTTTTGCTTTTCAACCCAATGTTTAATGGCATATAATCTGCTGAATAATTTGATGTAGGCATTGAAAAACCGGCAATTGCAAATAGACCAAGCTCATTTTTGCCGAAACTTTTATTTAACGCTAGATATTTTAGGTTAATAGATAGGTCTTGCAAGCCAAGTTGCCCTTTCATTGTACCGGCAGAAGCTTTTGTACTGATATATGGAAGACTAAACATTAAATTAAACTTATTTGTTATGCCGTAATTTCCGTTTATTGAAACTTTTTGGGTATGTATATTTCCAAAGTTTAAGTTTTGCCTTTTAAATTTTCCTTCCCAATAATTATCCCATTGGTTTTCATCAAATCTAATTCCTGTGCATAGATTATGTTTAGACATCATTATCCCGTCTATTTCAGTTTGTGCCCAAATATTAAATGGTGCCAAGAGAAGGTATAAGTATAAAATTTTTTTCATTATATGTGTGATTAACCGCTCAAAGGCTAATTAAAAAAAATAACTAACCTCATAAAATTTAATTTATCAAATTGAGGTAATACCCGAAAATTCAAATAAGCATGCTACGCTCATTTGGATATAAGTGATAATAAGTCAATAAATTATTGATATAACTAGAAAATTTTGGGTGGTAGGTAGGCTAGATTTTTATATCCTGATAAGGGCGATTTTACGATGTCGATGTTTTTAACGTAAGCATGAGCTATTTTGAAAGAGCTTGTATTAGATTTATAAGAAATGATTTCTAAAAAATAACCAATAGTAGCCTTCAATACCTTTTTTACAGGTAATTTTGTTTCTGCTCCAGCATCATTTATTAGTCGCTTTAGATTTTTGCTAAGCTGATTTTTGTTTTTGAGATAATAAATGTAGAGGACATTATCTTTAATTTTCCTTTTAAAAACATGATAATTTTTACCTCCAATTGAAACGTTATTATTTACATATTCCATTTCAGAATCTTCGCTAAATGAATAAATTGAAGCATTTAGCTTAATCACATTAAAAGCATGATCAGGAACATTTTGCATAGAGGTAATCCAGTCTTGTTCTTTTATACTTGCCTCATAGCCATAGTAAATAACCAGATTGCTTAACAAAAGTAAACAGACTGTTTGCATAAGTAAATAATAGGCTATTATCTTTTTCATCAAAAATATTTAGTCTAAGCCTTAACTCAAACTAAAGAGAGGTTTTACATTTGGATTACTGGCTAATCTAATGTTCTGTTTTTAAGCGAAGTACAATCGTTTAAAAAAAATGCTATGAACCCCAACGAAATGGTTTTCGTTTATAATATCAATCAATTAAAGTTATTAAATAAGTTCTCATTTTTTTAAATAGAGACATATGATGCCGAAATCCTTTTCGATAGCTATTAAAAAGGAAATAACTGAAGCGAATAATTTATTGTAATTAATACAACTACTTTGGCTTTCTAATTAAAAAAATATGAGGTCATCAAAAGTTAAATTACTAGTTCTTTTGGCATGTTGGGGAAGCATTTTAAGCAATAAAGGATTACTACCCACTCAATGGAAGAAGCTGAAGATTATTGGAGTAGGTGTTAATAACGAAACAATAATAATCAAAGTAAAATAAGATAGCATTAATCAATCCCAAAGGTTTTCGTTGGCTAAAACTACATTTCCTTGCCACTATTTGGTTTAAATATCTAAAAATCAAATACGTTTGAAGAAGTTACAATATATCTATTAACCAAATATCTCAATTTATGAACAAAAGTTTACTCAAAAGCTTTTTAACCTTGCTATTTATGGCGGTTTCTGGCTTTGCTTATTCCCAAAACGTATCTGGTAAAGTATCAGACAGTGGAGGCCCTTTAATTGGGGTTTCTGTAAAAGAAAAAGGAACCACAAATGGTGTCCAAACAGATGCGACTGGAAATTATGCATTAAAAAATCTACAAAAAAATGCTGTCCTAGTTTTTAGTTACTTAGGATACGCTTCGCAAGAAGTAGCCGTTGCAGGTAAAACGACAATTAATGTTGTTTTAAAAGATGATCAACAAAAACTAGGCGAAGTAATGGTTATTGGTTACGGTACCGTGAAGAAGAAAGACGCTACAGGTGCAGTTGATCAATTAAATAATAAAAGCTTTGACAACGTTGCGGCAGCTTCTCCAGCAGATATTTTGCGTGGTAAAATTGCTGGTGTACAGGTAACCTCAACAAGTGGTGAGCCAGGTGCTGCTGCAAGTATTCGTATTAGAGGTAACTCTTCTATTCGTTCAGGCAATGGCCCTTTAATTGTTGTTGATGGTGTGCCTTTAGATGGTGGTGATATATCTTCTGGTGGTAGTGATATCGGCTTGGGTGGTTCTACAGCAAGAAATCCATTAAACTTTATCAATCAAAATGATATCGAAAGTATGACAATTTTAAAAGATGCGTCATCTACCGCAATATATGGTTCTAGAGGAGCAAACGGGGTTATCATTATTACTACTAAAAAATCTAAATCTAAAGATGCGAAGCTAGAATATGGTAACTCATTTACTTTTAGTTCTTTAGCTAGTAATTTAGAAATGATGACTGCCGATGAATTTGTTGCAAATGGTGGTTCAGATAATGGAAGCAGAAGTTATGATTGGAAAGATGCTGTTTTACAAAATGGAGCCTCGAGTAGTCATGATGTAGCTTTTTCTAAATCTTCAGAAACATCAAGTACTCGTCTTTCATTTGGTTCTTCTGTAAACAAAGGAATTGTTAAAAATACTGGTTTTGATAAATATACTTTTGCTGTTAGTAATAGCAATGAATTTTTAGATGGTATATTAAAAGTTGATGCTAAGTTTAATTATGCTGGCATTAAGGATAAAGCAACTCTAATTACTAGTAACACAGGTTATATTGGTAACGTTATAGGTTCGGCATTATATTGGAATCCATCAACACCAATTTATAAAGCAGATGGCTCTTATAACGTAATTAGTGATACTTACATTAATCCAGTACAATTGCTAAATTCTTATAATGATTATACAAATACGAATAAAGTTGTATCAAATGTAAAATCAACTGTTAAAATTAACAGTCATTTGAATTACCAGTTTTTAGTTGGTATTGAAACATCAAATTCAAATAGAAAATCTGAATTGTTACCAACCATTCAAATTCAGGGTGTTGCACAAGCTACAGCTCCTGGAGCAACATCACCTAAATATGGTACGGCAACTATTGCACCTAACAGTCGTTTTAATAAAACATTTGAGCATACGTTAAATTATAACAATTCATTTTCTGATAATTTTGTTTTTGATGCAGTCGCTGGTTATTCATATTATGATTATCGCGGATCAGGTAGTTTTTCAAGTGGTAGGGGCTATGATGCAGCTCAGGTTAACTTAATTGATAATATCGAGGGTGGTTTACAAAATGAATTTAGATCAGCTTCTGATAGATATAGATATGAAGTTCAATCTTATTTCTTAAGAGCAAATGCAACTTTATATAAAAAATTCTTAGTGACAGCTACTATTCGTAGAGATGGATCATCTAAATTAGGTGAAAACAGTAAATACGGTAACTTCCCTGCTTTAGGATTAGGTTATAAAGTTGTTGAGGGTCAGAATGGATTATTAAACTCACTTAAGATCAGAGGTACTTATGGTATTACTGGTAATCAAGAGTTTCCAACAAACCAAGCAATCAGTAGAGCATCCTACGGCTTAAATGGTGCTTTAAATGTTGATGTAAGTGCAAATCCTGATTTAAAATGGGAAACTACTACATCACAAGGCGCTGGTATTGATTTTGCATTGTTAGATAATAAATTAACTGGCTCATTAGATTATTTTAGAAGAAGTACTAAAGATCTTATTTTTCCAGTTCCAGCTGCTTCACAACAACCTGGACCTCCATCGCCAAGATTTGTTAACCTTCAAGGAAACTTGATTAATACAGGTGTTGAAGTTTCGTTAAATTATAAAGTTATAGCTAACAAAGATTTTAACTGGGATATTTCTGCTAATGCTTCTTTCTTGAGCAATAAAATGACAGATTTCACTGGTTTTATCCTTGCAGGTGCATTGCATGGTCAGGGTTTAACTGATGGAAATGCTCAAGTTATTACCAATAATGAGCCAATATATAGCTATTATATGTATGATTTTAAAGGTTATGCGGCTAATGGCGCATCAATTTATACTGATGCTTCAGGAAGTGATGTTAACCTAAGTTTAGCTTCTAAAAAGCTGGTAGGTAAACAAGCATTGCCAAAAATGAACTTAGGTTTTTCTTCTAGCATGTCTTATAAAAACTTTGATGCAGCAGTTTCTTTCTATGGTGCATTCGGACATTATTTGTATAACAACACAGCAAATGCTTATTTCTTTAAAGGTGCTTACTTAGGCGGAAGAAACGTGCCATTGAGTGTAGCTACTTCAGCTCAATCTCAAGGTGATCCAAACTCGCCTTCAACTAAGTTTTTAGAAAAAGGTGATTTCTTACGTATGGGTAACTTAACTTTTGGTTATACATATACAGGTCAAGCATTAGAGAAACTTAAAATTAAATCAGCACGCTTCTTTGTGAATGGACAGAACCTATTGTTATTTACCAACTACAGCGGATTTGACCCTGAGGTAAATACTGATAAAACTTTAAACGGTGTGCCTTCTGCTGGTATTGATTACTTATCATACCCTCGTTCAAAAGCAGTAAGCTTCGGTCTTAATGTTACATTTTAATTTTTAAACAAGATGAAAAGAAATAACTTAATAAAAACTTTTTTATTTGTAGGTGTAATTGCCATGAGCTGTTCAAAACTTGATGAACAGGTGTTGGACGGTGCTGCCTACAAAAGTGGTAGCTCTGGGTCTGTTAACACTGCTGCATTATTAACTTCATGCTATAATGGACTTAGAGGCTTTATGGATCAAGATAAAATGTTTGCATTAGAAGAAATGTCAACAGATTTACTAGCAGGGCCAACTAGAGGTGGGGATTGGGATGACAATGGTAAATGGCGTCAAATTCATACCCTTACATGGGCACCAGATAATATAGAAATAAGAAATGCTTGGAACTCTCTATTATCAAATATTTACAACTGTAATTTAGTGATAGAAAATAGTTCTGTAGCTGCCGAAGTAACAGAAGCAAGATTTTTAAGAGCTTTTTATACTTTCTACATGATAGATTTGTATGGTCAAGTGCCTTACAGACCTGCTGGTTCAAATGCTTTAGATGATCCAAAGGTTTATACACGTAATGAAGCTGTGACTTTTGCTATAGCTGAACTGGAAGCAGTTGTTGCAAATTTACCAAACAGAACAACTGGAGATGCAAGTAAAGCAAATAAAGATGCTGCTCGCTTTTTGTTAGCTAAACTTTATTTGAATAAAGGAGTATATGCAAATGCAGCTGCACCAACTTTTGCAGCAGCTGATATGACCAAAGTTATACAGAATATAGATGCATTAACAAGCTCTTTAAACTCAACTGGCGTGGCAGGTTCGGGTGATGCATATTGGGCTAATTTTTCTCCAAATAACAACATATCAAACGAAATTATCTTCTCTGGTAAAAACTCAAGAGGTGGTGAAGGCGGTGGTATACAATCTCGTTGGAGAATGGGAACGCATTATAACCAAACTCCTGGAGGTTGGAATGGTTTTACATCGGTAGCTGAATTTTATAATACATTTAGTGCTACAGATAAGAGAGCAAAATATTCTACACCAGCTATTATTAGCAGCATTGGAAATCCAGTAGGATTAAATATTGGCCAAATGTATGCACCAGGTGGTGTTACTCCATTGAAAGATAGAAATGGCGCACCATTAGTTTATACTGCAGAATTAACCTTAATTACCGGTGGAGCAACTTTAGAAACAGCAGGTATTCGTGGAATGAAATATATTCCTGATGCTGCCAATTTAGATGCGCCAGATAACGACTACGTTTTAATGCGTCATTCTGATGCGTTGTTAATGAAAGCCGAAGCAATATTAAGAGGTGGTAGTGGAACAATAGGAACAGCTTTAAGTGATATTGCAACTAGAGTTGGAGCTACTGCACCTGCTAATACTTTAGATGGCATTTATGCTGAAAGAGGTAGAGAGCTTTGGTTTGAAGGTTGGAGAAGAAATGACATGATTAGATTTGGTAAATTTTTGAGCGCTAGAGCTTTAAAACCATCTACTTCAGATGTTAAATATCTATTATATCCAATTCCAGCGGATGCGTTGTTTAATCAAAACTTAAAACAAAACCCTGGTTATTAATACTGATTTCTTGAAAATGGAATAAAGAGGGTGTAAAATGCCCTCTTTGTTTTTAAATCATATCTGCCATTATTTGAACATCTTTACTTCCCACAAGATTAGCTAAATTAAAATGCGCATAAAGTTCCCTTTGTTATTTGCCCTCGGATTTATTTTTTTAGGATGTAACCAAATAACCCAAAACCAAGACACGCTATTTTCAAAAATGGAATTGTCTGAAACCGGTATTAATTTCACCAATGAGGTAATTAATAAAGAAAATATGAATATTTTCAAATACCGGAATTTCTATAATGGTGGGGGTGTTGCAATTGGCGATATAAACAATGATGGTTTAGCAGATATTTTTTTCACTGCAAATCAGGGAGAGAACAAACTCTACTTAAATAAAGGGAAATTCAAATTTGAAGACATCTCTGTCAAATCAGGAATAGTGATAGATAAGGCATGGTCTACTGGAGTTGTAATGGTAGATATTAATGCAGATGGTTTGTTGGATATCTTTGTTTGTAATGCTGGAAATGGCATAGATAAGGAAAGGAAAAACCAACTATTGATTAATAATGGAAATTTAACATTCACAAATAAAGCAGAAGAATATCAATTGTCGGAAACTGGTATCACAACCCATGCAGCTTTTTTTGACTACGATAAAGACGGTGATTTAGACTGCTATATTTTGAACAATAGCTTTATTCCTGTGAGTAGTTTAAATTATTCAAATAAAAGAGAGCTAAGAGATAAAGATTGGAATGTACCAGAAATTTTAAAAGGTGGCGGCGATAAATTGTTGAGAAACGACAATGGTAAGTTTGTTGATGTAAGTGAAAAATCTGGAATTTACGGAAGCTTAATAGGCTTTGGTTTAGGTGTTACCGTAGGCGATGTAAATGGGGATCTTTACCCTGATATTTATATTTCAAACGATTTTTACGAACGCGATTATCTATACATTAACAATAAAAACGGTACCTTTTCTGAACAGATCCAAAACTGGACGACTCATATCAGCCAATCGGCAATGGGTGCAGACATGGCAGACATTAATAATGATGGTAAAGCAGATATTTTTGTAACCGACATGCTGCCAGAGCCTGATGAAAGGCTAAAAACAACTACAAGCTTTGATAATTATGATCTATTCAATCGAAAACTTAGTTTAGATTTCTACAATCAGTACATGCAAAACACACTGCAGGTAAATGATGGCACAAACAAATTTAATGAAATAGCAAACTTTTCAGGTGTAGCTAAAACAGACTGGAGTTGGGGAGCGCTCCTTTTTGATATGAATAATGATGGTTACAAAGATATTTATGTTTCCAACGGCATTTATCACGATTTAACCAATCAAGATTTTGTTGATTTTTTCGCGAATGATCTCCTGCAAAAAATGGTAATTACTGGCAAAAAGGACGATATGCAAAGTATTATCGATAAAATGCCAAGTACACCTGTTGCCAATTATGCTTTCATGAATAATAAAAATTTAACATTTACCAACAAAGCAGAAAATTGGGGCTTGTCTGTACCAAGTTTTTCTAATGGCTCAGCCTACGGCGATTTAGATAATGATGGCGATTTAGACTTAGTGGTAAATAATGTAAATATGCCAGCTTTTATATATCGAAATAATTCAGAAAAAGTAAAAGATAACCACTTTATTAAAGTTAAGCTTACTGGAGAAGGAAAAAATACATTTGCAGTTGGAGCAGTTGTTTCTGTTTTTGCTGGTAAAGAAATACTTAGACAAGAACTAATGCCTACAAGAGGATTTCAATCTTCGATAGATTATACAATGACATTTGGGTTAGGTAAAATGAAAGTAGACTCGCTACAAGTGATATGGCCAAATGGAAAATTCGAAACTATTAATAAGGTTAAGCTAAATACATCATTATCATTGCGAATGGGCGATGCTAAAATGGTTTATCAACCTAAAAAAACAAATTTTAAACCTTTATTAAAAGAGCAAAACACATCATTATTGGCGCATAAAGAAAACGACTATATCGATTTTGATTACGAGGGAATAGTTTCTAAAATGATATCTCAAGAAGGTCCAGCAATAGCTATTGCAGATTTTAATGGAGATGGAAATGAAGATGTTTTTATCGGTGGTGCAAAAGGTTTTCCAGGCAATATATATATGAACAAAGGAGCCTCCGGCTTTACGCCTACCAAACAACAAGATCTAATTAATGATGCTCTTTATGAGGATGTTGCCGCAACTGCTTTTGATGTAAATGGCGATGGTTTTATAGATCTAATGGTGGGTTCTGGTGGAAATGAAAAGGCTGATGCCGCGACATATCTAAATCGAATTTACCTGAATAATGGAAAGGGAATTTTTACTAAATCTTCACAGCAAACTCCATCGACCAACACAAACGTTGCCGTAATTGCTCCATGTGATTTTGATGGCGATGGAGATACAGATGTTTTTATCGGAAGTAGAAGTGTACCTGGTGTTTATGGCATTAACCCTAAGCAAATGTTATTAACTAATGATGGAAAAGGAAATTTTACTGATGTTACTGAAAAGATGGCTTATAAGCTTAAAGATATTGGTATGGTAACGGATGCAGTTTGGGAAGATGTTGATAATGATAATAAAAAAGACTTGATTTTAGTTGGGGAATGGATGGCTCCAACCATTTTGAAAAATACAGGTAGGAGGTTGGCTGAATTTAAAACAAACCTTAACAACGAAATGGGTTTTTGGAATGCAGTTGTATGTGTGGATTTAAATAATGATGGTAAAAAAGATTTTGTGTTTGGCAATAAGGGAACAAACACATCTTATAAGTGTAATAAAAGTGCTCCAATGAAATTATTTGTGAACGATTTTGATAACAATGGTACCATAGAGCAAATTGGCACGCAAACCTTAGATAATAAAGATATGCCTTTACACTTAAAAAGTGAGTTGGCTAAACAAATTCCATCCATTAAAAAGAAAAATCTTAATTATTCAGCATATGCTAAAAAATCTATTCAAGAGCTTTTTTCTACTGAAGTAATTGCTAATTCTATAAGAAAGATAGCCAATATTCAGGAGAGTATTGTAGCTATTAATGAAGGAAATGGTAAATTTAAGATCAAAGCCTTGCCTAAAGAAGCACAGTTTTCTACAGTCAATGCAATTTTGGCAAGTGACCTAAATAATGATGGTAATGTTGACCTTATTTTAGGTGGTAATCAATATGAATTTAAACCACAATATGGAAGACTTGATGCAAGTTTTGGCACTATCCTTTTAGGAAGTAAAACCGCTGATTTTACTTTTCTCCCAGCTGATCAATCAGGTGTATTGGTAAATGGTAAAGTAAAAGCAATTAAAAACATCTCCAACAAAAATAAAAAAAGCAACATTTTAATGGTGTTAAACAATAACAAACCTAAAATTTTTAAAAGCAATGAATAGATTTTTTAAAATTTTAATAGGGGGTATGTTATTGTTGGCTTGCAATAACAAGGAAGAAAAATTATTTACTGAGCTAGCTGTTAAAGATACCAACCTAAATTTCATCAACCAGTTAGATAGTGCTAAAAATATTTCAATATTAGATTATCTATATTATTATAATGGTGGTGGTGTAGCGCTTGGAGATATCAATAACGATGGCTTGGTTGATATTTATTTTAGCGCTAATCAGGGTAAAAACAAACTTTTTTTAAATAAAGGAAATAATAAATTTCAGGATATTACCGAAAAAGCCGGCGTAGAAGGACAAAGCGATTGGAATACCGGTACCATTATGGCCGATGTTAATGGTGATGGATTTTTGGATATATACGTTTGTGCTGTTGTTGGTATAAATGGCTTTGAAGGCCATAATGAGTTATTTATAAATAATAGAGATAACACGTTTACTGAAAGTGCAGCAGAATATCACTTAGATTTAGATAATTATAGTTCTTCGGCGGCCTTCTTTGATTATGATTTAGATGGAGATTTAGATATGTATTTGCTAAATCATGCAGTACATTCTGAGCTTTCTTATGGCAATAAAGATATTCGAAACAAACGCAGTTATGAATGTGGTGATAAATTATTTCGCAATGATAACGGGAAATTTACCGATGTAAGCGAAAAGGCAGGAATATATGGAGGTATAAATGGCTACGGATTAGGTATTGCCGTTTCAGATTTTAATCAAGATGGCTATCCAGATCTTTATGTGAGTAACGATTTTCACGAAGATGATTATTACTACATAAATAATGGCGACGGTACTTTTACTGAAGATATTAAAGGACATTTCGGTCATACAAGTAGGTTTTCGATGGGCTTAGATGTAGCAGATGTCAATCATGATAGTTATCCTGATATCATGACACTGGATATGTTGCCCGAAAACGAAAAGGTACTTAAATCTTCATTAGGCGATGATAATGTGCAAATGTTGAAAATGCGAACCGAAAAATTAGGTTATCATTTTCAATATACACGCAATATGCTACAGCTTAATCAAGGTGGTAATCAGTTTGTTGAGTGTGCCTTAATGAGTGGTGTTGCTGCAACAGATTGGAGTTGGAGTACGCTGTTTGCAGATTTTAACCAAGATGGTGAACAAGATGTTTTTGTTGCAAATGGAATTCCAAAACGACCAAACGACTTAGATTACGTTAAATATTACTCTAGTAATGAGGTTAAAACTAAATTACATTCTACAAAATTGCTAGATAAGCAGGCACTTAAATTGATGCCTGAAGGCAAGGTAAATAACTACATTTTTGAAGGTGGAAGTGATTTAAAGTTCACCAATAGATCTAGCACATGGTTGCCGGATAATCCAAATTTTAGTAACGGAAGCGCTTATGGCGATTTAGATAATGATGGCGATTTAGATTTGGTAACAAATAACTTAAATAGTTTAGCAACAATCTATGGCAATCAAACCAATAAAAAATCAAATTGTTTAAAAATCAAATTAAGTTTTGAAGGGAAAAATACTTTTGGAATTGGAACAAAAGTTATTGCTTATGTTAAAGGCAAACAACAATATAAAGAACTGCAAACTACAAGAGGATTTCAATCATCATCCGAGCCAATCATTCATTTTGGTTTAAAAAATGAAAAAAATGTAGACTCTATACTAATCATTTGGCCAGATAGAACTTGCCAAACTTTAAAAAATGTAAAGGCAAATCAAACTTTAACAATCAAACCATTAAAAGGTAGAAAAAGCTTTGATTATAAATTATTCCATCAGCAAGCAAAACAGTTTTTTAAAAAAGTAGACAATAACCTAGGTGTTGATTTTGTGCACCAAGAGAATGATTATGTTGATTTTATTTACCAAAAACTAATACCTTATCAACGTAGTGATAGAGGTCCGGCTACTGCCATTGGCGATTTAAATGGCGATGGTAAAGATGATATTTTCTTTGGAGGCGCTAAAGAAATCTCATCGCAAATTTATCTTCAAACACCACATGGATTTGCTAAAAAGGAGTTTAAAGGAGTAATCCAAGATGCAATTTATGAAGATGCAAGTGCGGTAATTGGTGATTTCAACAACGATAAATTAAATGACTTATTTGTAGCATCTGGTGGTGGGCAAAACGCTGCTGATCTTCAATCTAGATTATACTTTCAAAATAATTCCAATTTGGTTAAATCCAATTTGCCAGAAATTGCGCAAAATGCAGCTGTGGTTAAGGTGTTTGATTATGATAAAGACGGAGATTTAGATCTTTTTGTCGGCAATAATTCTAGAAACAACAAATTTGGCAGTGAGCCTGATTGTTATCTGTTAAATAATAAAAATGGCGTTTTTACATTGGCGCAAGGTAAAGTTTTTGAAAAAATAGGAATGGTTACCGATGCAGTATTTACTGATTTTAATAATGATGGAAATACTGATTTAATTGTGGTTGGTGAATGGATGCAGCCTACTTTTTTTGCTAATAAACAAGGGAAGTTTGTGAATGTTACCAACGATTTGTTGCCTAAAAACACGAATGGCTTATGGCAATCTATTTGTCCTTTTGATATTGATGAAGATGGAGACCTTGATTATTTGCTTGGAAATTGGGGTTTAAATTCAAAGTTTAAGGCATCAGCTGAGTTCCCAATGAAAATGTATTTCGATGATTTTGATACCAACGGCAGCTATGAAACAATTGTAACTGTTGCAACCGATGGCAAGTATTATACCACAATGGGGTTAGATGAATTAGCCGAACAGCTGAGCGGCTATGTTAAAAAGAAATTCAATAACTACAAAAATTTTGCAGGCAAATCTGTTGAAGAAATTTTCGGTTTAAATGCACTTCAAAAGGCAAAATTGTATCAAGTTCATACCCTCCAATCTGGTTATCTAAAAAACCATAATGGCAAATTTAGCTTTGTGCCATTTGAGAATAAAATGCAGCTAGCTCCAATTACCGCATTTACAAAAATCAAAAAAGATAAAGGCGAAATGGTATTAGCCGCTGGTAATTATTTTGGCGTTTCACCATATCATAGTAGGTTTGATAGCTTCGCTGGAGCCTTAATCTTAAATCAAAAAACAATATTAATGGGAAATGAAATAGGAATTGACCTTTCGAGAAAAGTAGTCAAACACCTCGATCTTGTTAATATTAACAATAAAAAATATGTTTTAGTAACCATTAATAGCCAGCCTGCTCAATTTTATGAAATACTTTAAATCAACTACAGTTAGCTTTCATTGTTTTCTTGTTTATGGTTTTCAGCGTTCGCTTTTTAAAAACTTGATATAAAAATTATATCCCAAATATGAAATTTAAACAGTTCATTTATTTATCAATCACAATCCTTGCGGTGGGGTGTAAAAACACAAAATCTATTGTAGTTACACCTCAAGATTACCAGGCATCAATTGATAATGTAACTCAAATTATTATACATGATATCTTTTCTCCACCTGTTGCAAGTAGAATTTACACCTATCCAAATATTGCTGCATTTGAGGTAATTGCTCAACATAGCAAAAAGTATAAAAGTTTACAGAAGCAGTTAAATGGATTAGATTCTATTCCAATAATGGATGAAAAAACCGGTATAAATAAAAATGTTGCAGCCTTGGTGGCGCATTTAGAAGTAAGTAAAGCATTGGTGTTTTCAGAAGAAAACATAGAGATATACCGAGATAGTTTATACAGTTCTTGGAAACAGATCAATGAACATGAATTTGAAGTTTCTAAAGTTTATGGATTACAAGTTGCCGATCATATAAAGAAATGGATGGCAAAGGATAATTATAAACAAACTCGTACAATGCCAAAATTCTCGGTATTTAATAGTCAACCCGGAAGATGGCAGCCAACTCCGCCTGCATATATTGAAGCTGTTGAGCCAAATTGGAGAGAAATAAGAACCTTGGTACTTGATTCAGCTGCTCAGTTTAAACCATCTGCTCCTTATGCATTTTCAACCGATAAAAACTCTCCATTTTTTAAACAGGTAATGGAAGTATATCAAATAGATAAAAAAATAAGAGCAATTGGTGATAGCTCAAATGAAATTGCAATTGCACAGTTTTGGGATTGCAATCCGTATGTAACTGTTAACCAAGGTCATTTGATGTTTGCTAAAAAGAAGATTACCCCAGGTGGACATTGGATGGGAATAACAAAAATTGCTTGCAAAACCGCAAAGGCAGATTTTGAAAAAACTATTTACGCTTATACAGTTACTTCAATTGGTTTATTTGATGCTTTTATTAGCTGTTGGGATGAAAAATATAGAAGCAATGTTGTTAGACCAGAAACCGTAATCAATAAAAATATTGATGAAAACTGGATGCCAATTTTGCAAACACCACCATTTCCAGAATATCCAAGTGGCCATTCTGTGGTTTCTACATGTTCGGCAAGTTTGCTTTCATCTGTTTTTGGAGAGAATTTTAATTATTTAGATGATTCTGAAAAAGCTTATGGACTTCCAGACAGACAATTTAAATCATTTAAAGAAGCGGCAAAAGAAGCCGCAATAAGTAGATTTTATGGAGGCATCCATTACAGGGCGGCTATAGAGAATGGAATTGTGCAAGGTAAAGATATTGGTGATTACATTGTTTCAAGAGTTAAATTTTTAAAATAACTATGAAAGATAAAAAATATCTTATTGGCCTTTTGTTAATTATTGTACTGTTTTTAACATGGTATCTTTTTCTAAAGGAAAGTGATTTTCAGGTATTTTTTAACGTTAAAACGTCAACTGGTACTGTTTTTCAAGGCGTGCAAGAAATGACTGCAGTGTTGTCTAAAAAACAGCAAACAAAATTAATTACTCAAGAAAAATATAAACTAATTGAAGTAGAAGTGGATAAAGATGAAACTGGTTTTATCTATGAGTGGAATTTTAAATCTATAAATGATTCATTAACTACGGTTACCGTAAATATTACCGAAAAAAACAGAAGCATCTACAATCGCCTTACGGTTCCATTTTTTAACACAGATTTTAAGAAGCAACAATTACAATTTGTTAAAGATTTTAGAGATGAGCTAAATCGCCATTTAGCAAAGTTTAATGTAAAAGTAATTGGCGAACGCAGTTTTACAAAAGTTAGGGTTGCTTACATTAACCTACAAAGTATACAACAAGAAAAAGCACAAACAATGATTGGTAATGATGCCATCATAACCGAATTTTTGCATCGTAACAAAATTAAAATTAAGGGTACTCCTTATCTCGAAGTTTTAAATTGGGATCAAAAAACAGAAAAATTAAATTTTAATTATTGTTTTCCTATCGACGAAACACAGCCTGAAATTGAAGATAAAAATATAAGATTTAAATATTTACCAGCCCAAAAAGGCTTGGAAGCTATTTATCATGGTAATTACCGCACTTCAGATAGAGCTTGGTTTGCATTGATTGACTATGCAGAACGTAATAATATCCAAATAAACAACAAACCTATTGAACATTTTTTTGCCAATCCATTTAACGGTGGGGATGAATTAAGTTGGGAAACTAAAATCATCATACCTTTTACTAAATAACGCCTTATGAAAATTAAATTAAGCTTTTGGCAAATCTTAAATATGAATGTTGGATTTTTCGGCATTCAATATAGTTTTGGCCTGCAGCAAAGTGCAGTAAATCCCATTTACGATTTTTTGGGGGCTTCTCCAGATCAAATTCCTATCCTTAATCTGGCAGGACCTGTTACTGGTTTGTTAGTTCAGCCACTTATTGGTGCCTTAAGTGATAAGACTTGGCATCCAAAATGGGGACGCAGAAAACCCTATTTTTTGGTAGGAGCAATACTTTGTAGTTTAGCGCTTTTTGCATTTCCTTTTAGCAGTGCTTTATGGATGGCTGCAGGGTTGTTATGGATTTTAGATGTTGGAAATAATACAGCAATGGAACCTTATAGAGCTTTTGTTGCTGATAAGCTAGATGAAGAACAACAACCCATTGGCTTTCAAATGCAGAGTTTTTTTACGGGCTTTGGCCAATTTCTTTCTTATATCTCTCTGTTTATTTTTCCATTAATATTTATAGGTAAAACAGGATCGTTGCCAAATTGGGTTTATGCTTCGTTTTTTCTTGGTGCAGTTTTGTCTATTGCATCAGTATTATGGAGCGTTAAAACTACTCCAGAAATTCCTCCTACAGAAGAAGAAATAAAAACGTTAAGAGAAAAGAAATTTAGTTACCTCACTCCAATAACAGAAATATGGGAGGCCGTTTTGGAAATGCCGAAAGTAATGTGGCAACTATTTCTAGTTTATTTCTTTCAATGGTTCGCTCTAATGTGTTATTGGCAAAACAATTCAAAAAGCATTGCTTTATCAGTATGGAATACCACCCCAAAAAATACTTTACTTTATGAAGAAGCAGTGGGTTGGAGCGGATTAATTGGTGCATTTGGATTTGTTGTAACTTTCTCCATTGCCTTTTATTTGGCCAGGCTCTCAAAAAAAATCGGCCCAAATATTGTTCATATGGTTTGCTTATTGTTAACTGGAATTTCGTTTTTGGCTTTCCCTTTAATTACTAATAAATTTGTGCTTTTTCTACCCATAATAGGCTATGGCATAGGCTGGGCTAGTATTATGGGCATTCCTTATTTAATGGTTGTTTCCGAAATCCCTAAAGAAAGGTATGGTGTTTACATGGGCATTATAAATATGATGATTGTTATCCCTATGATTATTCAAAACCTATCTTTTGGCTTTATACTTAAACATTTTTTACATAATGATGCAAGGTTAGCTGTAAATTTTGCAGGTGTTTTGTTATTAATGGCTTCTGTTTGCACCCTATTCATTAAACCTAAAAAGACATTTAGTTAGTTATGGAATTAGATTTATGTTACAACAAGGCCATTGATCTTTTAAAAAAGGTAACCACAACAGATGGTTTTTTAGCGAGCAGTGAAAATTTATCAAATTACAATAGAGTGTGGGCACGTGATGGTGTAATTTGTGGTTTGGCAGCACTTGCCTCTGCTGATGAAACCTTGATCAACGGGTTTAAAAATACACTACAAACACTTGCAAAAAACCAACACCAAAATGGCACAATCCCTTCTAATGTTAGCATTATAACAGATAAATATGATGTTAGCTATGGCGGTTTAGCTGGCAGGGTAGATGCAGTAAATTGGTTTTTAATTGGTATTTGTCAATATGCCTATCATCAGAATGAACCTAGTTTCGTAACACAATACTTGCCGAATATCAATAAATGTTTATCATTATTAGAAGCTTGGGAATTTAACAATAAACACCTTTTATACGTGCCTTTATCTGGTAATTGGGCCGATGAATATATTACTGATGGTTACGTGTTATATGATCAATTGTTGCGTGTTTGGGCTTTAAGATGTCTAAAATATTTTATCAAAGATGATTATATAGCGCAGAAAGAATTACAAGTAACTAGCCAAATAAAAATTAATTATACACCAAACAATGCTGGCGAAAAATACCATCAGAATGCTTATAATAAACTGGTGTTCGATAAATTTATGCCATGTTCTTTCTCACCAGCGGGATATAAAACAGAGTTTGATGCATTTGCAACTTCTTTAGCATTAATGTTAAACATTGGTGATGCTGATTTTCAGCAGCAAAGCCTAAATTATGCTTTTAACTTATCAAAAAGTACAGCGCTAAAAATGCTACCTGCATTTTGGCCTCCAATTTTTGAAACTGACCCTCATTGGTACTTGCTAAAAGACAATTGCAAGTACGAATTTCGAAACTTTCCTTATGAATTTCATAACGGTGGAAGTTGGCCAATGGTGAATGGATTTTTTGGATTAGCGCTTCAGCTTAAAAATGAAAGTGATAAAGCGAATGAAATTTTAAACGCTTTAAATGAGGCAAATGCCATTAACGATTTTTCTTTTTTTGAAAATTTTAATACAGAAACTAAACAAGTTAATGGTGTACCATATTGCTCTTGGAGCGCTGCTGCCACCGTTTTGGTACATCAATCATTAAATAATAAATATAAACCCCTATTGTAATTGAAAAGTATAGACATTATTAGTATAGGAGAAGTCCTAATTGATTTTATTGGACATCAACCAAATTCAAAAATCAGTAAATTAACAGATTATCATAGGTATTTAGGCGGTTCGCCAACCAATGTTGCAATAAATGCATCCCTTTTAGGCCTAAAAACCGCATTAGTAGCAACTTGTGGAGCCGATGGATTAGGAGATTACATTATAGAGGCTTTAAATGAAAGCAACGTAATTACTACCCAAATTAATCGTGACAGCGAACTCCCAACCTCTATTATGCTTATCTCTAAAGGAAGTGAAACACCCGATTTTATACCTTTTAGAGCTGCGGATGGCCAAATTATTAAATCGCAATTGCCGGAAGAGCTAATGGTTAAGGCGAAAATATTACACACTACCTGTTTTGCTTTAAGTTTAAAACCTGCTAGAGAAACAATTTTAGAAATGGCAATGTTGGCACACAAACATGGTTTAAAATTGAGTATTGATTTAAATTATTCTGAAAAAATTTGGCCTGACAAGGAAATCGCTACAACTATTATAGCCAAATATATGCGCTATAATCCTTTGGTAAAATTAAGTAGTGATGATTGTTTTCGCTTATTTGGTGAGCATCTTACCGAAGATGAAATTTTTAATTATTTTCATGATTTGGGAGCACAAATAGTCTGTCTAACTAAAGGAAAAGATGGTGTAACTTTATCAGACAAATTAACAGGTATTTTTAAGCAGCCAGCATTACAAATTGACGATATAAAAGATACAACTGGTGCAGGAGATGCATTTTGGACTGGATTTTTATATGGTTACATTAATGAAGAAAGTTTAAGCAACAGTATTACTATTGCACAAAAAATAGCCGCAATTAAACTAAGTAATTTAGGGCCATTAAGTGAAGATATTGATATGAAGAGCCTTTTGTTAAGCTAATTTGAGATAAGCTAATATTTCTTGAAATTGTTTTGGCTCAAACCAAGCCATATTTTCATCTCTCCTAAACCAGGTGAGCTGTCTTTTGGCAAAGCGACGCGTATTTTGTTTAATCATCGCGACAGCGGAGGCTAAATCTGTTTTTCCATCTATAAAATCGAATAGCTCAGTATAACCAACTGTATTTAACGCATTGAAATTGCGATAGTTTTGTAAATTTTCAACTTCTTCCAATAAACCAGCGTCTATCATTAAATCAACACGCTGGTTTATTTTATCATATAATAAACTTCGCTCGGTGTTCAATCCAATTTTAATGACCTTAAAAGGTCTATCTTTCTTTTTTGCGGTTAAAAAAGAACTTAGTTTTTTTCCAGAAGAAAGCACAACTTCTAAGCCTCTAATCATTCGCTGCGGATTTGATTGATCAACTTTAGCAAAATACGCTGGATCTAAAGCTTGCAATTGACTTTTAATAACATCAATTCCATAAATTGCCAATTGTTGATTTAATTGCTCACGAATATTTAAATCTATTTCAGGTAATTCATCTAATCCCTTGCAAACCGCATCAATGTATAATCCTGATCCTCCAACCATAATTAAAGCATCGTTTTTTAAGAATAATTGATCAATTAGCTTTAATGCCTCTACTTCAAAATCGCCAACACTAAATAGGGTTTTTACAGAATGAGAATCGATAAAATGATGTGGAGCAGCTGCCAGTTCTTCTTGCGAAGGTTTGGCTGTACCAATATTCATTTCTTTAAAAAATTGCCTTGAATCAGCAGAGATAATTTCTGTTTTATAAAACTGCGCTAATTGAATTGCTAACGCAGTTTTACCAATAGCCGTTGGGCCAACTATAACAATTAGAGTTTTAGGATTGTAAGATTGTTGGATTTCAGTAGTCCCATTTTCCTTCATCCCTCTTACATTTTCCATTTTAATTAATAGTCTTCTTTTTCGCTTCCGTATTCTTCATCTGCAAAATCGTCTCCATCTGCAAATTCATCTTTTTCTACATCTTCATCCTCTTCGTCAACTTCTTCGGCCATTATTCCTCTACCACCCATCGCTTCTAATTCCTCTGTATCTTCTGGCACAAAATCCATCTCATTTAAAAAATCGAAGTCTGAAGAAGCAGCAACAGCACTACCGGTAAAGCTACCAATATTGTTTTTATCGATAATTTTTGGGGCTTCACCAACACTTTTAACCAAATATGGATATTCGATGTTCGGATCATTTTCTAAGATAATTTTTATGAGCTCTACATGAAAATCAAATGGACGTTCGAAATCGTAGATATAGTAAAATTTTTGATGTGGATCTTCGATGAAGTTACTCAATTTTGAATTCTCCATCAGCGCAACACCATTATCAATTTTTCTTTGATTTGGCAAAATGGCTATTTCGTCACCCTTAATCCAGTTATCTGTGCTTACATAAAATGATGATGATTTATCTGCATTATATCCTGTTGAGCGGTGAAATGCCCTGTGTAAATCCTCAAAAGTTTGGTTTGTTTTGATGTCGATTTCTCTGTTAACTTCATCAAAATCTTCAAACGAAATTCTAAATCTATAAATTGCCATTGCGCTGTTCTGTTTCTGTGTGTAAAATTAAGAAATAAAAAATAAAATTTGCCCTTTGGATTACTTTGTAACCTGATTTAAACCTAATTGTTTGGCTTTATTTAACATAAAATTAAATGCCTCGTTGAAATCGTTTTTTATTTCGCCCTCTAGAATAGCCTCTCTTATAGCGTTTTTTAAAATTCCAACTTCTTTACCCGCGGTTAAACCAAATGCTTCCATAATATCATTACCAGAAATTGGTGGTTGCCAATTGCGTAATTGATCACGCTCTTCCACATCTTTTAGCTTTTGCTTAACCAACTCAAAATTATTACGGTATTTTTTAATTTTGTATTCATTTTTGGTAGTTACATCAGCATTGCATAGAAGCATTAGGCTTTCTATTTCTTCGCCTGCTTCAAAAAGTAACCTTCGGACTGCAGAGTCTGTTACTTGTTCTTGTGCTAAAACTATCGGTCTTAAGTGTAGTTGCACAAGTTTTTGCACAAATTTCATTTTTTCATTCAACGGAAGTTTTAGCTGAGCAAATATTTGCGGAACCATTCTTGCGCCTTTGTCCTCATGTCCATGAAATGTCCAGCCATGTCCTTCTTCAAATCTTTTGGTAGCAGGCTTCGCAATATCATGTAAAATAGCTGCCCAACGTAACCAAAGGTCGTCGGTAGTTTTACAAATATTATCTAAAACCTGTAGCGTGTGGTAAAAATTATCCTTATGTCCTTTTCCTTTAATGATATCAACTCCGTATAAGTTGGCCATCTGCGGAAAAATGATATGCAATAAACCTGTATCAAATAAGTGTCTAAATCCTATTGATGGGGTTTTGGAAAGGATGATTTTGTTTAGTTCATCCGTAATTCGTTCTTTAGATACAATGCTAATCCTTTGTTTTTGAGCAGCAATTGCTTCAATTGCATCCTTATCAATCTCAAACTCTAATTGTGTAGCAAAGCGGATAGCTCGCATCATTCTTAAAGGATCATCAGAAAAAGTTATTTTTGGATCTAAAGGAGTGCGAATAAATTTATTTTCTAAATCTGTTAACCCATTAAATGGATCAACTAAATGGCCATAGTTTTCGTGGTTAAGCGATATAGCCAGGGCATTTATGGTAAAGTCTCTTCTTAGTTGGTCGTCTTCTAAAGTGCCATCTTCTACAATTGGTTTTCTAGAGTTTGCTCGATACGATTCTTTTCTTGCGCCAACAAATTCGATTTCTAGATCTTTATACTTGAGCATGGCAGTGCCGAAATTTTTAAAAACCGCAACTTTGGTTTTTAATTGCTCGCCCACTTTTTCGGCAAATTCAATTCCGTTACCTAATATTACAATATCAATATCTTTTGATGGTCGTTGCAAAAATAGATCGCGAACAAAACCGCCAATTACAAAGGCTTGAGTTTCTGATTGCCTAGCAATTGATGCTAAAACATTAAATATAGGATTGGATAGGTGATGCTGCATATTTGTATATTTTGTCATGAAGGGCGAAGCATCCTTTTCAGAGATTTTTCGAGAGTTCAGAATGACAAAGAATGGCTAAAATTAATAAAACTATTGGTGCTTATTTAATTTAATAATGAATAAAAAGCCACATTAGTTTACTTACGAATCAATTCAAATTGCCCAGAAGGACCAAGTTTGATAATTGTAGATGGTTTTTTTTCAGTTCTATCTTCCTGATTGTAGTCAACTACATAATCTACAGCATCTTTTACATCTTCACTTATTTCATCAAAAAATTTTGGTGTGGGTTGCCCACTAATATTTGCTGATGTAGAAACAATAGGTTTTCTAAAACGCTGAAGCAATTGTTCGCAAAAATCATTCTTAACAATTCTTATGCCTACAGTTCCATCACTATTAATTACATTTTTCGCTAAATTTTTGGCTCCCGAGAAAATTATAGTCATGGGGTTTTCTGCATACTCAATTAACTGATAAGCTACCTCCGGTATTTCTGTAACATAGCTTTGCAGTTTATTGTCAGTATCTAATAACACAATAAGGCTTTTATCCGCCCCGCGGCCTTTAATGTTGTTCACTTTTGATACCGCTTCTTCATTTGTTGCGTCACACCCTAAACCCCAAACGGTGTCAGTTGGATATAGGATCACACCACCATCTTTTAATACTTCTAGAGCCTTATTCACTTCGTCTTTTAGCATATACAAAGTTAATGATTTTGAGTGAATGTTAAATTTTAGTAATATGTTAAAACCGGCGGCTATATCCAAAAACTAAATTGATTTGTTAATCGTTTGTATAATAACAGAGTTGAGGTGAAAAAATTACGTATAAATCATTATAAATGAAATGATTATTTACTATTTTTATATAAGGTTAATCAAATATAAATACACACAAAATGAAAAATTTAATTAAATTATTAATGCTATTTACGATAGGGATAGCATTTGTTGGCTGCAGTAGTTTACGTACTGTTTCTGATGTTGACAAAGATGTAAATTTAAGTGTTTACAAAACTTACAACTTTTACGACAAGGGTTTAGAAAAAATTAGACTTAACAACTTAGACAAAAGAAGATTGATGGCAGCTGTTGAGGCTGAAATGAATTTAAAAGGTTTTGTTAAAACTGATAAACCAGACATGTTGGTAAATTTGGTTGTTGTAGCCAGAGAAAGAGCTGATATTTATGACTCAGGATTTTATGGTGGCCTTGGTTGGGGTTGGGGTGGAAGATGGGGCTGGGGCTGGGGTGGTCCGTGGGGTGGCCCTGCTTATGTAAATCAATATAGTGAAGGAACTATCATCATCGATTTTCTAGATCCTGCTAAGAAAATTTTGTTTTGGCACGGAAGAGGCGCTGGCTTTAATTTAGATAACTTCGCAAAAAGAGAAGAGCGTTTACAGCAAGGTGTTGGAGAAATCTTAAAACAATACCCAAGTGTAACTACAACTGCAAAGTAGAATAGAAAATTAATTAATAGAAAGAGCTGCTAAATTCATTTGGCAGCTTTTTTATTTGCAACTAAAGCCAATTTATTTTTTTCCCTATTATCGACTTTCTAATTGCGGTAACGACGTTATTTAAATTATAGCTAACACCAAGTTTCTCCTGTATTGTTTTAATGTTTTTTCGAGAAATTTGAATTTCCTCCTTTTTAGTTAAAAACCCAGCTAAGCTTTTAAATATCCAAAACTGTCCTTTAACAACATGTCCAATTAAGGTTATTGTAAATAATTGTACATGCCAAGTGAGGCGCTTTAAACCTTGCAAATGAATACTTTGTAGGATAAAACTATTTCTGTTGTAAGTAATTTGGACAAAATTAGATTGATTTAATTTATTGGTCGAAGAACTTATTTGATGATGGCAAACAGCTTCGTGCTCATAGTACAATCTCCAACCTAAACGCCAAGCCCTTAATCCCAAATCGAAATCTTCAAAATAAAAAGGAGAATAAATTTCGTCGAAGCCATTTAGCAATAAAAGTTTTTCTCTTTTAACCAAAGCATTTGCTCCAGACAAATAACACGTAAGTGTTCTGTGATCCTGATCAGTTATGAAATAGAATTTATTTGCTTTAAATTTTGATCCTTTAAAATAGGGTAATCGAGCTGCATCTTCAATTCTATTGCCATCCATGCTCATTATTCTGCCCATTACTCCAAAAGTATCTTCTTTATCGAAATACTTAAATTGTTGTTCGAAATAGTTTGCAGTTAGTTTAACATCGGTGTTAAGCAGTAAAACCAAATCTTTTGTAGCAACAGCAATTCCTCTGTTACAGGTGTAAGAAAAACCACTATTTTTTTCATTTTTTAATAAAATGATATCAGGGTAATTATTTTGGATAAAAGATATAGATTCGTCGGCAGAGCAATCGTCTATAACAATGATTTCATAACTAACATTGCTGCAAATTAAGGCATCAACTGTACTGGGTAAATACATTTCTAGCAGATGCTTACCATTGTAGTTAGGCAATATTACTGAAATACTGAGCTCTTTATTAGCCATTCGCTATTCAATTATTTTGTAGTTTTTATATTCAAATAGTCTTATCCCCGTTTTGTCCTCAATCCAAGCTAATAATTTTCTTCTAAAAGGTAATTTTTTTTGCGTTTGCGTAGGGTCGAAGTTAAATTTCCAATTGCTCTTATCAATGCGGTTTTGCATTACTAGAGGGTGACTATCTTCAAATTTAAAGAGCTGATCGGCATTTTGATAATCAAATTCTGCAAACTCAGGATAGGTATCTTCAATCCATTGATCATCTGTGGTATAGAACTGATTGAAATTTCTAACCTTATTATTTAAGCCAGTTGGTGGTTTAACCCAGCCATAATGGTAAATATATGCGGCAATATGTTTAACCTTGATTTTGCGATTATCAATTCTAAATCCTTGTGCGTCTCGGTAAGAATGTACGCCTGGTAAATTTCGGATAATTCTTACCTCTCTGCGGTACCATCTTCTCGAATGAGCGAAAAAATCATACGAGCCATAAAAATGTTTATAGTTAAATAACAAACCCTCTATTTTGGGGCTATTTAAGCAGTTTTGCATTTCGTTTTTAATGCTTTCTAAATATTTTTCGTGAACGCATTCATCACCCTGAATATAAAATGCCCAATCTACATCACTACTAATTGCCTTAAATGCCTTATCAGTTTCTAATGCAAATACTCTTCCACCTTCTCTAGCCGTATCATCCCAAATAGTTTGTATAATTTTAATTTTCGGAGAACCAATTTGTTCAATTAAATGTAGTGTCTCGTCATCAGAATTACCATGGGCAACAATAAATTCATCGCAAATAGGAAGAATAGAAGTTATTGCCTCAACGATTGAATAATCATTTTGAATGGCATTTCTAATAAATGTAAAGCCAGCTACTTTCATTAAGGATGATAAAATATCAGTTATTTTTTACTAAATTGAATAACCACGAAGGTATGTAATTTAAGTTAAATGGTTAAAGTTTTGCTGTAGCAAGCCATTAAATGATCATTTATCACTTCATTATTAAACTTTTGTACATATTGTAGTCCTTTTTCCTTCATCAACTGCTGTAGGGCTTTGTTATTTAAAACACCATTAATCGCATTTGCAAAGCCTTCAAAATCATCTGCATCAACATATAAACTGTTTGGTCCACCAGCTTCTTCTAAGCAAGAACCATTTGCAGCAACTACTGGTACTTGGCTATATAAAGCCTCAATTATTGGGATACCGAAACCTTCGTAGTACGATGGAAGTACAAATAAACTCGCCATTTGGTAAATACTCGGCAAGTCGTTAAATGGAATATCTTTTAGAAATATAACTCGATCAAGCAGCCCTAATCTTTCAATTTCTAGTTTAACTTTTTTGGCATAAGGTTTTTCTTTGCCAATAATTATTAATTTAAAGTTGGAGTTAATTTTCGGCATTGCCCTAACAATAGTCAAAATGTTTTTACGAGCTTCAATAGTGCCAACGCTTAGTAGATAGTTTTCTGGTAGCGTGTACTTTAGCCTAACTTGATCTTTTTGAGATGCAGAAACAGCAACCTTAAAACTATCATCGCAACTTTGGTAAATTACCTCAATTTTAGCAGGGCTGATGTTGTAAAGCTCAATGATATCTTGCTTTGTTTTTTCGCTAATGGCAATAATTTGATCAGCATTTTTACAAGCATATTTACTTTTATAATCGTAAATTAATCTATCAATTGGCTTGTAATACTGTGGCTTACGTAGAAATATTAAATCGTGTATGGTTACTACACTTCTAATTTCGGTTTTTTTTAACCCAAAGGGGATTTCATAACTCAAACCATGATAAAGTTCAATCTTATCTTTTAATAATTGACTTTTAACACCGAAACTTCGCCATAAAAATTTTGCTTTTTCGGGCAGTTTAAGAAAAACATTTTCTCTTTTAAAAATAGAGAGGCCGATGATGTTTTCTTTCGCCTTTGGCGTATAAATGAAATATTGGTTTTGAGGGAAACCATTTGCTAAGTGCTCAATTAATGATCTGCTATAATTACCTAGCCCGGTAAAGTTGTTTGCAGCACGTTTGCCATCGAAACCTATTTTCATATTGTTAAAATGTTGTAAAGTTGGAACATTGAAACATTTAAACATTCCAACTTTACAACAGAATTATACAGCTACATTATTCTCTCTCAATGCATCATTAAGAGAAGTTTTTTTATCAGTAGATTCTTTACGCTGACCAATAATTAAGGCACATGGTACTTGAAAATCTCCGGCAGGAAATTTTTTAGTATATGAACCAGGAATTACTACCGAGCGAGCAGGTACTACACCTTTATATTCTATTGGAGTTTCGCCAGTTACATCAATAATTTTAGTTGATGCAGTTAAAACAACATTTGCACCTAAAACGGCTTCTCTCTCTACTTTTACGCCTTCTACAACAATAGCTCTCGATCCTAAAAAGCAATCGTCTTCAATAATTACTGGAGCAGCTTGCACTGGTTCTAAAACGCCACCAATACCAACACCACCACTTAAGTGAACACGTTTACCAATTTGTGCACAAGAGCCTACAGTAGCCCAAGTATCAACCATTGTACTTTCATCAACATAGGCGCCAATATTTACGTAAGATGGCATCATGATTACACCTTTAGCCAAGTAAGCGCCATAGCGAGCACTTGCCATAGGTACAACACGTACACCTTGCTCTTCATAGTTGGTTTTTAATTCCATTTTATCGTGGTAAACAAACGGACCAACTTTAATTTCTTTCATTTGTTTGATTGGGAAATATAAAATCACGGCTTTTTTAATCCACTCATTTATACCCCAACTATTTAAAATAGGCTCAGCAACACGTAATTCGCCCTTGTCTAATCTTTGTATAACTTCTTCTATAGCCTCGCAGTAGTTATTATAGGCTAATAACGACCTATCTTCCCATGCGTCTTCAATTAATTTTTTTAATTCTCCAATCATTATGTTTAAATTTTATGCAAAATAAATCAATTTTATGTATTCAACATTGTTTTGGCTCAACTAAATGTAGATTTATTGCAACAAACTAACTTAACAATTATATTTTATTTCAAAAAATCAACTTTGTTGCTAATTTTGATTGTTATGACCGAGAAAGAGAAATTAAGGATTGATAAATATTTGTGGGCAATAAGGTTATTTAAAACAAGAAGTTTAGCTACTGAAGCATGCAAAGCGGGTAGGGTAAAACTAAACGGGCAAAATTTGAAACCATCGGCCATTGTTAAGGTAGGAGAGGTTTATCAAGTTTCTAAAGGAATTGAAAAAAAGGTGATTGAAGTAGTTGAACTTTTATACAACAGAGTTGAATCAAAAATTGCGGTAACTAAATATAAAGATATCACACCTGAAGAAGAAACTCATGCTTTTAAATCTGTTTTTCATGCTCCAACGCTAAAAAGAGATAGGGGTACAGGTAGGCCGACTAAAAAAGATAGAAGAGAAACCGATGATTTGATTGATGGGATGTTTGAATAAAGTCGGTAAGTTCTTGGTCCGAAAGTCCGAAAGATAATGCCCTCAAAAACCACAAAAAGTTTAATTTTAAAGCTTAATGGTCGGACCTTCCGACTTTCCGACTTTCGGTCTCTAAAGCACGCATCCGATAAGCCATCATTGCAGTTTTACCTAATTTTTTAATCAATTGGTAATTTGCTACTGCACCAACTGCGGCACCAACAACAGGCAACAATTGTGCAAGTTTGGCTAAATCAATGTAATCTCTATACTCTTGCTGAAAAGTTTGCCAATCAAAATTTTCTGAGTTTTCTGGCAGTACAATTAATTTTTCATCCCAATTTTGCATTTGCTTAAATACATTTTGTGTGCCCGTTTTGCTCGAAAAAGCCAATTGAAAAATGTGTAAAATGTAAAGGCGTTCTCTGTAATCTTTAACGTCATATCCGTAAAGAGCTGCAATTTCAAAAAGCATTTTCAATTTTATACCAATCAATATCGGAAAATCTGCTATGCTCATCAAAAAACCACCGGCACCTGTAATGCCACCTTCAGCTGCGCCAGTTTTACTATAACTATCAATTTTAGCTTTAACCAACGCCTCTCTATGCAACAAACTAATGTTTTTATCCGGCACAGCCGATGTAGTATAAGTTGAGCCAAATAAAACAGCTTTAACCATTTGTTTAATGGTAGCAGTAATGGCTTTATGAACTTTAGTTGGAATATAGCTATTGATTTTCGTTTGTACCTTAGTAGCTAAATTGCCAAGCATCGATGGTTTTTTCATCAATTCCATCTTCCAAAAATCTAACTCATAGCCAATTTGTTTTTCGTAGTTGTTCATTTCTTTAGGTTGCGTAATTGAGTATAAGACAGGAGATTGAACTTAAATGTTACGAAAAGATTATTTTTCCTCTTTTAATGGCGATTTCTCCCACAGCTTAAAAGCTTGCTGAGCATCATCTCTTAACAACTGGATTATCGGTAATTTTCTGCTTACTAAAGGTTTTTCTATCTCTTGGTATATAAACTCGTCATCAAAATCAATTGCTGCGGCATCATTTTTTGTGTTTCCATAATAAATAGCGCCAATACCGCTCCAATATATTGCACCCAAACACATTGGGCAAGGTTCACAGCTGGTATAAATTACTGCACCAGTTAATTCAATAGTATTTAGGTTTTTGCAAGCTAATCTTATTGCCGCTATTTCTGCATGAGCAGTTGGATCTACAGTTTGGTTAACCGTGTTTGCGCTTTGTCCAATAATCTTTCCATCTTTAACTATCACGGCACCAAAAGGTCCGCCTAGGTTATCAATTACATTTTGTTCAGAAAGTTTTATCGCAATGCGCATAAATTTTTCGTGCTGATAGTTATCTTCCATGTATGTAGAGTTATAAAAATGATTATGATAAACTTAATTGCAACTGCCAAAAAAATGAGGTTTACGAGATATACTACAAAAAAAATGCCCCGATTGTTCGGGGCATTTTTTTTAATCATCAAAAATTGATGTTTAATTATTTTTTATCTTTAGCGTAAGCATCATTTAAACCTTTAACTACAGCGTTGGTTACATCTAAGCTCTCATCAGCAAATAAAACGTTAGCATTACCTTTTGAGTAAGTTAAAACCATTTTATAACCTTTAGATTTTGAGTAAGTTTTTAAGTAGTCTGCAATTTTATTGTAAAGCGCTTCTTGCTCTTTAGCATTTTCGTTTTGCAAAGCTGCACCAGCGTTTTGTTGGTAAGCTTTTAACTCTTGATCTTTACGTTGTAATCTTTGCTCTGTAGCAGCTCTCTGATCTGCAGCTAAGCCGTTAGCTTGTGCTTGGTATTGTTGTACTTCACGCTGAAAAGCCTGTCCTTTAGCAACTAAATCACTTTCAGCGGCTTTGCCTTTACTTTCCATTTTTGCAGTAATGTCTTTCGCATATTGATATTTAGAAAGCAAAGTATCAGAATTTACATATACAATTTTGTCTTCCGAAGTTACAGCTGTTTCTGTTTTAGTGGTAGCAGCATCAGTTTTACTTTCTTTATCTCCACAAGCAGTTAGTACAGATACTAATGCAATTGCAGTAGCTAAACTGCTTACTTTTAGTGTGTTTAATTTCATCCTATTTTAATAAATTTTAGCAAATATAAAAATCAAAACCGACTATCCTAAAAATCGCAGTTTTTTAATCAAATAAGGGTTTAATTTTTTTTCAAAACGTTTATAAATCCATTAATTTTCTAATAAAATTCTAGCAATATATTTTAACACTTTCAACAGTCAAATAGTTATCCACAATGTGTTTTAAGTGGTAAAATTTGGTTATTTTTGATTCTTTAAGTTTTAAACAAAATTATGAGCGAAGAATTAGATCCAAAGTCAAATTATAATGCAGATAATATACAAGTTTTAGAGGGTTTAGAGGCTGTACGTAAGCGTCCTTCTATGTATATTGGTGATACTGGCGTTAAAGGTTTGCACCATTTGGTTTATGAAGTTGTAGATAACTCTATTGATGAAGCTTTAGCTGGTCATGCAGATACAATTATTGTAAACATCTTAGCCGATAATTCAATTCGAGTTGAAGATAATGGTCGTGGTATCCCGACAGGTATAAATAAAAAAGAAAATAAATCGGCATTAGAAATTGTAATGACCGTTTTACACGCAGGTGGTAAATTCGATAAAGACACTTACAAAGTTTCTGGTGGTTTACACGGTGTGGGTGTAAGTTGTGTTAACGCACTTAGTACAGATTTAAAAGCAGAGGTTCACCGCGAAGGTAAAATCTGGATGCAAGAATACAAAATTGGTGTTCCGCAGTACGATGTTAAGGAAGTTGGCGAAACCGACAAAAGAGGTACTATTGTAACTTTTAGTCCTGATCCAACCATTTTTACACAAACTACAGAGTACAAATATGATACACTTGCAGCTCGTTTACGCGAACTTGCTTTCTTAAATAAAGGTATTACACTTACCTTAACAGATGAGCGTGATCCGCAAGAAGATGGTTCTTTCTTAACCGAAACTTTCCATTCTGATGGTGGTTTAAAAGAATTTGTTCAGTTTTTAGATGGTACTCGTGCATCATTCTTGCCAGAGCCAATTTATATCGATGGTATTAAAAATGGTGTTCCGGTTGAGTTGGCTTTTCAGTACAACGATAGCTATTCAGAAAATGTTCACTCTTACGTAAATAACATTAATACGCATGAGGGCGGAACACATATTGCAGGTTTTAGACGTGGTTTAACACGTACTTTAAAAAGTTATGCAGATAAATCTGGTTTGTTAAAAAACCTTAAAATGGAAATTACTGGTGATGACTTTAGAGAAGGTTTAACCGCAGTAGTTTCTGTAAAAGTTCAAGAACCACAGTTTGAAGGCCAAACCAAAACCAAATTAGGTAACTCTGAAGTAATGGGTGCGGTTGATGTGGCTGTTGGTGAAGCATTAGGTGCTTACTTAGAAGAAAATCCTAAGGAAGCTAAAATGATTGTAAACAAAGTTATTTTGGCTGCTACCGCTCGTGCTGCTGCTCGTAAGGCTCGCGAAATGGTGCAACGTAAAAGTGTAATGGGCGGTTCTGGTTTGCCAGGAAAATTGGCCGATTGCTCTGATAGTGATCCAGAAAAATGTGAGTTATACCTAGTAGAGGGTGACTCGGCTGGTGGAACAGCCAAACAAGGTCGTGATCGTAATTTCCAAGCTATTCTTCCATTAAAAGGTAAAATCCTTAACGTAGAGAAAGCAATGGAGCATAAAATTTACGAAAACGATGAGATTAAAAATATGTTTACCGCTTTAGGTGTAAGCATTGGTACGCCAGAAGACGATAAAGCTTTAAACTTAGCCAAACTTCGTTACCACAAAATCGTAATCATGACGGATGCTGATATCGACGGGTCGCACATTACCACGTTGATTTTAACATTCTTTTACCGTTACATGCGTGCTTTAATTGAAGCTGGTTACGTTTATATTGCTGCGCCACCATTGTATCAAGTTAAAAAAGGTAAAGAGTTTGAATACGCTTGGAACGATGCTCAACGTGATGCTGCGGTACAACGTTTAAAAGGTGCTGGTAAAGAAGAAAGCGTACACATACAACGTTACAAAGGTTTGGGAGAGATGAATGCAGAGCAATTATGGGATACAACTTTAAATCCGGCTAACCGTACATTATTAAAAGCTACAATTGAAAACGCAGCAGAATGTGATCATACTTTCTCGATGTTAATGGGCGATGAAGTTGCACCACGTAGAGAATTTATTGAGCGTAATGCAAAATATGCTAAGATTGATGCTTAGAAAGCTAGAAGCTTAAAGACCAAAGCAAAAAGCACTATAAAAACCTTCCAAGTAATTCTTGGGAGGTTTTTTATTGGTTTTTTCATCATTGCGAAGCCGATTTTTCATCGGATGTGGCAATCTCCTTTCTTAATTATCCTAATTAGATATAAGTTTTTGAAGAGCAGTAACATTGCTCATCGGCTTCATCAGTCCTGCTTTTTGGTACAAGCTCCCAATTGGTCTTCGACTTCGCTCAGACTAACATTGGGAGGCTTTCCCCGTCAATCAGGTCTATTTAACTTCTTTACAACATTTATTGACGTAAATATTCAAGCGCAAAAAAAAAGCCCCCTTCTTTTCAGAAAGAGGGCTCATATTTGGTACTAATCATTTATAAGATATAGTAAGAACCGATACCTTCTTTTTGCACTTGCGGCATGTCTTCGTATAATTTTTGGTCGTCTATTACTTGATACAGATCTCGCTCAATTGTTCTACAGATTGTGGTAGTTGGTGTATCTGTTGGTTTATTCTCAAATGGATCTTGTAAATGAACAGCCATTTTTTCTACCAATAAAAAGAATGTTGCAATAGCAATTACCAAAGGCACTTCCATGTAACCGAAGTATTCAATCAATCCGAAAGGTAATAAGACAATAAACAAATGGATAGACATGTTAATATACTTGCTGTAAGTCACCGGAAAAACTGTGTTTTTAATACGCTCGCATCCACCCATGTGGTTACAAAGCATGGTTAACGTCTTATCTAGCTCAATCTGTTGGTACTTATTTATCCAACCTTCTTTTAAAGCCCTTTTTAAATCCATCGCATGTAATTCTAACAAAGCTACAGTTACATTGCGCTGTTTTTTCACAAAAAGCACCTCGTTTTTATCAAGATAACGCTCTAAACCGTTATGAGAACTAAAACCCCTTAATCCTTGACTTAGCGCATAACACCAAGCAATTTGGCGTCTAATGAAACGCTTTTTAAAATTTTCAACTTCGGGTAAATCATAAGGATTATCTACCAGAGAAACGATTTGTCTAGCTAGCGTTCTAGAATCATTAACAATGGCTCCCCATAAAATTCTGGCTTCCCACCATCTATCATAAGCTTGGTTAGATCTAAATGCCAATAGCAATGAGATTACCGTACCTAAAAGTGCGGGAACAGCCAATGGGATAGAAATTCTAGTTACATGAAAATTTTGATAAAGTATAACGATGCCTAAAGAATAAGCAGTTACAAAAAATATTTCGTTTTTAATTTTCCCAAAAATATAAGATAACGGGATGTTATTACGTAGTAGCATGATAATAAAATTTGGGTTAAAAATTAGCGCATAGCTGATTAGGCGCTTATCGTTTTATTGTTTTCGTACATTTTAGTGTCGAATAATTTTTCTTCACCAGAAAACTCGTTAATGTCGATTTCTAATACATCGCAACCACATCTTTTAGTTAAAATAGCCGGGTCAATGCTGTACTTATTAATCGGCGTAAAATTGTGATCCTTCGGGTAAGCAATAAGATCAGCTTCTTTGGCTTCAATAAAGTTTTTAAAAGCTGCAACAGAACTTCCGTAAAAATAATCTATGCCAATAAACTTAATATGGTTTGGATATTTTTGTTTGTAAAGCTCAATCTGAGTGTAAAACTCGTCGCTTACATTTTCGTAATCTCTACTTCTCCTGCTAAGCATCAGCATGTCTGTAATAGAATCAGAAAGCTTAAATGCATGAATAAAAACTACTGCAATTTCCTCTGGTTTGTGGGTAACCACCAAAGCATCTATAATTTTTGTACTTTCTACATTAAAATCTGTTGGAACTAATATCGTTTTCATAACGCTTACCTGTTTTAATAAATGATTAAATTATTTATACAAGTTTAAGGCTATGTTATTATAACCAAATAAGAGACAGATTAGAACGAGATTAGAATTTAAAAAAGATCTTTAATTTACTATTAGAGCAACTAATTTACTTCATTTATAATTAAAGCGATTTAGATATATAGTCTAAATTAGATCGTACAATATTTAGGAGTACTCCTTTTTAGAATATTTTATTTATTTTTAATAAAAATTTAAAAATGAATCCTTTTGATATCCCTGATCCGGTATATTATTTTATTCCAATTTTTTTAATCGCTATTTTTTTCGAAATGTATATCCTCGCAAAAAAAGGATCAAACAACTATAAATATAAAGAAACCGAAATAAGCTTACTTATAGGATTAGGCGCTACAGTTTTGAACGTTATTCTTAAGTTCGTTTATATCATACTATTTTTTTGTTGTTTTAGGTTTAAACTTTTTGATTTTTTAGCACCCGCAAATTTTTTCGACACCAAATGGCATCTCGATCATTGGTACTTTTGGATTTTACTTTTGTTTTTGGATGATTTGAGTTTCTACATATCACATAAAATGGAGCACGAAGTAAGAATTTTTTGGGCAGGAAACATGAATCATCATTTATCAAAGGTATTTAATTTGGCTTCTGCCTTAAGACAAGGGTGGTTTGAATACACCTATAAATATATTTTTTGGATTTGGCTAGCTTTTATTGGCTTTCACCCTCTTATGATATTTTGCATGATACAAATTAATTTAATTTACCAATTTTTCTTGCATACTGAGTTGGTTAATAAACTAGGGTTTTTAGAATGGTTTATGAATACGCCATCACACCATAGAGTTCATCATTCTTCCGAATTTAAATATGTAGATAAGAATTATGGAGGCATTTTTATCATTTGGGATCGTTTGTTTGGTACTTTTGAAAAAGAGGAAACTCGGCCTATTTATGGTTTAACAGAAGAGTTGGTGAACGAAAGCGTTTTAAAAATAGTTACCCATGAACTTTTAACTCTTAAAAATGATATGAAACAAGCTGATAGTTTTAGGGCTAAAATTAAATATGCTTTGTACGCTCCAGGGTGGAAACACGATGGGCAAGATAAAAGAAATAAAGTGTTGCGGAATAAATTAAAAGCAGATCATAAAGATTAGAAATACTCATGTTTTGAAAGCCAAATCATTATCAAGCCTTCATTGCAGTTATAGAATTCTTTATATGCATTAAGTTATAGGAAGTAAAACTTTAATTTCAGTACCAATTTTTTCTTGCGATGATATTCCGATGCTACCTCTATGTAAACGAATAATGTTTAGCGATAAAGGTAAACCTACACCATAACCTTTAAACTGAGAGGTATTAGAAGCACGATAAAAAGGTTCGAAAATATGTTGGATATCGCTTTGTGGAATGCCTATACCTTGATCTTTTATTGCAATAGTTAAAACATTTAGCTTGCTTTCTAATGTGATTAAAACAGGTTTGTTGTTAGAGTACTTGCAGGCGTTACTTACAATGTTGGTAATGGCTAGTTTAATTAGGTTTTTGTTGGCCCGTAGCGTAATTTTACTTTCATCGCTTGGCAGCTGACTAAAATCTATTTCAATTTTGCTTTCGGGATGAACTTGGGTAACTGCATCCTGGGTTTCCATGATTAATTCATCCATTCTCACTTGTTCCCAGGGCTGATTTTGACCATTAAAACCAGATTGTGCCAAACCGAGTAAGCTGGTTAAAATATGCTCAAGTCGATCGGCTTCATCCTTAATTTTAGTTAAAGCCCTAAACTGTTTGTCGCTTATATTTTCATTTCTAATGGCTAATTCTACCTCGCCACTTATAATAGTTAATGGTGTTCTTAATTCATGCGAAGCATTGCTAATAAAATTGTTCTGTGTTTCAAAAGCAGTTTCTAAACGATTAAGCATATTGTTAAATGTTTGAGAAAGTTGCGACATCTCATCGGTTCCTTTAACATCTAATCGCAAGTGTAAATTTTCTGCTTTTATCTTTTTAACACTTTTAATAATGTTTCTAAGCGGATTTAGCATGTAATTAGAAAATTTCCAGCCTACTAGAAACGAAGTTAATACAGAAAGAAAAAAACCAACAATCAGGATTTTTTGTAAATCCCTTAACTCTCTAAAACCAAACGGATCATTTGCAGAAACAATTACAATATAGCTTTGCTGCCCTTTGCTTACTAACTTACCGGCGTAAAAATGATTTTCTATTCTGTAACGAGATAGTTTGCCAGCATTAATATTGTTGAAAAAGCTTTGCGGTAAGTCTATCTCAAACTTTTGAGTTGTGTTGCCATTTTTCTCTAAAAAATATTCTTTCTCATCTGGCAATCTCTCTAAATACTGGTTTCTAACTTGAGCATAAGCATTGTTATTTTTGTCTTTAGAAAATTTAATTTCGGCTGCAATATTTACCCTAGCTTCTAAGCGTTTGTAAAAATCTTCAAATGCAAATTCATTAGAGAAATACCAAACAAATCCACTCAATAATGAAATTATTACTGCAGATAATATAGCAAATAACAGAGTTATTTTTTTAGCAATATTCATTAAGCATCTTTTAAAACATAACCTAACCCAATTGCGGTATGAATTAATTTTTGAGAACCAGCTTTATCAACCTTTTTGCGGAGATAGTTTACATATACATCTACCACATTAGTACCCAAGTTAAAATCTATATCCCAAACATTCTCTAAAATATCTATCCTTGAGAGAATTTTAGCCTTATTTTTTGCCATAAATTCTAATAATCGATATTCAGTAGCGGTTAAAACAATTTCGGTATTTGCTCTTTTAACAGATTTTGCTGTTAAATTTATTTGCAAATCAGCAATATTTATAATTTGATCATTAGCCGCCGATCCGTTATAACGCCTTAAAAGCATTCTGATGCGAGCACATAATTCAGCGAATTTAAAAGGTTTTATCAGGTAATCATCAGCGCCATTATCCAAGCCATTTACCACATTTTCTGTAGTACCAAGTGCAGTTAGCATAATAATTGGCAAAGTAGGTTTCTCTTTTTTTATGATTTTGCATAATTCTAAGCCGTTAATTTCTGGCAACATAATGTCTAAAATAACCAGATCAAACTGATTTTCTAAAACCATTTTTTTTCCAATTAAACCATCTGGTGCAACGCTTACGTTAAAACCTTCTTCTGCTAAACCGCGGGTAACTACCGAAACAACATTAGGCTCGTCTTCTACTAACAATAAATTCATGCGTAGCAAATATTCTAAATTATATGAATAATCAAAAGATAAACCATTTTTTAAAATAGCTTGTAAAGATTATTTAACATTATATAGACATTAATTGTTTGGTACTTAATAATTAAAGCATAAAAAAACCTCGCTGTAAAATTAGCGAGGCTTCCATTTATTTAGCTTATTTAATTAACTAGCTCAGATTTTTCTTTTAGGTTTTTCAATCCATCTTCAAAATCTTTACCAATCATTTTATCCATGCTCATAAAAACACCCATCCATTTGCCCATCAAATCGTTATCTCCACTCATACTCCAAGTAACTTTTTTATTTGCTCCATCGCTGCTAATTTCAAATTTTGTGTCGGCCAAGCTTTCAAATGGCTCTACAAATTTCAATTCAATATCTACCATCTGGTTAAGTTGTACATTTTTAATTTTCATTTGTCCGCTGCCAGTTTCTTTACCAACCCATTGGTACAAATGATCTTTTTGACCAATAGGTCCACTGATTGTGGTTTTGGCGGTTGGCTCCATTCTAGACCATGAATTCCATTTCAAGAATTCATTGAAATTAGCAATGTTATTGTAAATGGTGCTGTCTGATGCTTTAATAATTGTAGACCTGCTAACAGAATAGGTTTTAGGCAAAAACATGCCACCTACCAGAATTATTATGGCCAATACAGCCACAATAATGCCTAATACTTTTAGAAGTTTCATAAAATTTGTTTTTTGGTTTTATTAAAGTTAAAAATAAACCAACTCAAAACAAAGTGAATTTTATTTGCTCACCTTAATTGGAGCACCTTTTAAATTTAAATCCTGTAATTCCTCTCTAATATTTTTCATAAAAGTCTTACCAGGGTCTATTTTACCAGATTGGTAATAAGGATTAGTTTCTCGCCACATCGATGTGTTTTTAAATAGCGTGTGTTCATAATGGCCAATTAAATACTGAATTTGATATCTTTTCGCCAAATAACGAACCAATTTTTCATTGGCCAATAGTTGTGCTTTAGTAAGCGGATAATTATCGCTGCCAACATTTTCAATGCCAATAGCACAATAATTTAAACCTATTACATGTCGGGCAAAAGTAGTATCAGGTAATAACTGATAAATTGTACCATCTCTATCTACCAAAAAATGAGATGATACATTTAAACTACTTGCACCTGTTAAATTTTTTCTTCCGCTAGGTAAAATAGATTTATTAAATGCATTGTAGGTGCCCATTAAACTTTTAGAAGCCGTCCAATGTAACACAATCATGCTTGGTTTAATGGTTGGTTCATCCTGCACTAAAGCATGTCTTCTTTTCAAATAATCAAGCGACAGTTTAGTTCTTGTAGCATCGAAAATAATCGGTTTATCAATAATGGTAATTTGCTGAGCAACAGCGAAATTTGAACTAAGTAGAAATGTAAGCAGTAAAAATTTTTGATATAAGTTCATTCGTAAGTGTTGCGATCCAACAGTTTAGTAATAGATCAATTTAACAATTGAATTATTATTTATATAGCTTCAAAACTAACTTTTGGTAATCAATTTTTGCTTTGTATTCCATTAAAATGTCGCCTCCAATTATAGCTGCAATTGCCGGATGTCCCATTGTTAAGTAAGTATCGGTAACACTTTGCAAATCTAAGGCAATCGCCGCATAATTTTTTAAAGTTAAACCGCCAACTTTAAGTTTGGGTACTATACCTTGTAACGTCTCCGATGTACTGAAAATTGTAGCTGCTTGTGTTTCTTCACTAACCGAAATTTCATTTACATGTTTTTCCATCAAAGTTTTATCAAATACAGAACGAGATGCACCAGTATCTAAAACAGCAAATAGCGTTTCCCCAAAAACAACGATTTCCACCAAAAGGTGGAAACCATCATCTTGTAAATTAATAACTTGTAGTGGAACGGTGATTGTTCGCATATATAATGTTTTCGTCATGCTGAATTTATTTCAGCATCTGTTTAGCAGGGCAGACCCTGAAATAAATTCAGGGTGACGGATCCCTGAAATTAAACCAACTTCATTTCAGCCAATACGCTGTTCATATTTCTAACAGCATCAGCACTTTTGTTAAATGCAGCTTGTTCTTCGTCGTTTAATTTATAGTCGATAATTTTTTCCCAACCATCTTTTCCAACAATAACAGGCACACCTAAACAAATGTCGTTTTGGCCATATTCTCCTTCTAAAGCAACGCAGCAAGTAAATAATTTTTTCTCATCACGTACAATAGATTCAACTAAAGCAGCACCAGCAGCACCCGGAGCATACCAAGCAGAAGTTCCTAATAAACCAGTTAAAGTAGCACCACCAACCATAGTATCAGCAGCAACTTTAGCCAAAGTAGCTTCATCTAATAAATCGCTCACAGGCAAACTTTGGTAAGTAGCATAACGTGTCAATGGTATCATTGTCGTATCGCCATGACCACCAATTACAAAACCTTGTAAATCGTTCGAGTTACAGTTTAAAGCCACACTTAAATAATATTTAAAACGAGCGCTATCTAATGTTCCGCCCATGCCAATAATGCGGTTTTTAGGTAAACCTAAAGATTTTAACGCCAAATAAGTCATGGTATCCATCGGGTTACTAATTACGATGATAATCGCATCTGGCGAATATTTTAAAATATTTTCTGCCACACCTTTTACAATACCAGCATTAATACCAATCAATTCTTCACGCGTCATCCCCGGTTTACGCGGTAAACCCGAAGTAATTACAGCCACTGCAGAACCAGCAGTCTGACTATAATCATTAGTTACGCCCTTAATTTTTGTGTCGAAGCCCAGTAAAGTTGCGGTTTGCATCATATCAATAGCTTTACCTTCAGCAAAACCTTCTTTAATATCTAACAATACCAATTCTTCGGCTAATTCTTTTCTAGCGATGTTATCTGCACAGGTTGCACCAACGGCTCCTGCACCTACTACCGTTATTTTCATTTTGGTTATATTTTGGATTTTCTTTTTGAAAACTGTTTTTCGATGCCCAAGATATAGAATTGCATTAGCTTACCCAAATGCTTTGTAAAAATTAATGTGCATATGATAATTAATTTACATAGCGTTTGTTAATTTTTCTCTTTTTTTAGAAGCGCAATTTTAGTGCAATTGTACGCGGCATTCCCGCTTTCTTTGCAATCTTTTTTGTTTACTACGCTTCGCTTCGTCAAAAAAGGATTTACACTCAATCGGGGCTAAAAACAAAAGCTTGTGCAATAAAACCCCCTCAAATTGCAAAATAGTAAACCACAAAGGCTCAATGAGCATGACGAAAAATATTTTTTTTCGCGTAAACCCCAGGCAGGTGGGGATCTTAAGACATTAATTATATGATATATATAACAATACCTTTCTGCCGCATTACGATGCCCAGTCAAGCTGGGCATGAGGGGGAGCATTAAAGCTTTGCGTTCTTTGTTTCTTTGCGGTTTCTCTATCGTCGCTTTATAGAGCGCATTTTCTTCCCCGTCATCCCCACGTAGGTGGGAGTCTTAATGAATTAGCTACATCATAGATATGACAATACCTTTCTGCCGCACTGCGTTGCCCATTCAAGCTGGGCATCACCGAGAGCTTTAATATTTTGCGTTCTTTATTTCTTTGCGGTTTAATCTATCATCGCTTTGCGTTTCCTCAAATAGCTGAGCATAACATAACTTAAAAAACCTTTTCTCTTCCTATTCGTTTAAATTATAAAATCACATTATCATGGAAAATCAACCAATAAAAGTTTTAGATCACCACGCATTTGCCGGGAAGTGGTATTCATTATATTCAATTCCTACCTTATTAGATAAAAATTGGAGACAAACAACAGAAACTTATACACTAGTGGACGATGAGCATTTTGATGTTTTGACCACCTACCAAAAAGAAGGCAATCCAGAAGAACAAACCATCACATCTAAATTATTCTTCGACGAAGACAAACCAGATGGAGACATGAAAGCTCAATTTTTATGGCCTTTTAAAATCGGGTATTGGATTATTGAATTAGCAGATGATTACAGTTATGTAGTTGTTGGTCACCCAGATGAAAAATATCTTTTTATTATGGCTCGTGAACCGCAAATAGAACCCGAATTATTAAGAGGAATTATTGAAAGATGCAGACAAATGGGTTACGATACAGGTAAGTTGGTTAGTCAAGAACATGCCTAATGTTTGTATCCTGTCATTATTTTATTTTGAAAATAATTAGGCATAGAAATAGATAGTAGGAACTTAAATAATTAAAAAATATGAAAGTATTAATCGTTTTAACCTCCCACAGTGAACTCGGGAACACAGGGAAAAAAACAGGATTTTGGATTGAAGAATTCGCAGCACCATATTATGTTTTAGCAGATGCTGGAGCAGAAATTACAATAGCATCTCCAAAAGGTGGTCAGCCACCAATAGATCCTAAAAGTGATGAGCCAGATGCACAAACAGAAGCAACTAAAAGATTTAAGGCTGATGCGGCTTTAAATGAAAAACTAAGTCAATCTGTTAAATTGTCAGAAATAAATGAAGCAGATTTTGACGCTGTTTTTTATCCAGGCGGCCACGGACCGTTATGGGATTTGGCTAATGATGAAAAATCAATATCATTAATTGAAGGATTTTTAAATTCTAATAAACCAGTAGCATTAGTTTGTCACGCTCCAGGAGCTTTAATTAATGTTAAAAATGCCGAAGGGGAGCCATTAGTTAAAGGCAAAGAAGTTACAGGTTTCTCAAATTCTGAAGAAGATGCTGTACAACTTACAGATGTTGTTCCTTTCTTGTTAGAAGATGAATTTAAAAAATTAGGTGGTAACTATAGCAAAGGACCAGATTGGGGCTCATACGTTAAAAAGGATGGATTATTAATTACTGGACAAAATCCTGGGTCATCTGAAGAAGCCGCTAAAGTTTTATTAGATTTACTAAAAAAGTAATCATCAGATTTTTGATAGCTAAAGGTTAGAAAGTTTAACTTTCTAACCTTTTTTTGTGAACGATGTTTTGCCAAAACGCTTAAGATATTGTTAAAGCGCATTTCCTACTGGTCGGTGTTTCACCGACCAAGTTATTTATTATTTTTACTAAACGGTTTCGCCAGGCCAGACACCGGCCGATAGGTGAAAATTATTTTTGGCATGAAATAGTATCGTCTTAAGCATCAACGAGATTAGTCAAGAACTTTTACAACCTCAGAGAGGTTATATGTTTATAGCTAAATTACCATTTTTCGATGTTCGACCCCGTTGGGGTCGTATCATATTATAGACTATTATTCCCATAAATATTAAAATCCTCTGGATTTTTGTTTAATTTAATGATGTTTTCTTAGTCTGGGGAGACGTTACTTTTTTCAACCAATTTGGTGTGTTTTTGTCTATGTTCAGACTTACACAATCTAAATTGATGAGGCTGTATCAAAAGTCAAAATTCTTGATAATTTTCCAAATTAAATTTTGCAATTGATTTTTACCCCACCCTGTTAAGGTTTTTGCTTTGGCTAATTTTGTGCTGTCCCTCTCCTTGAAGAGAGGGATTTAATGGACAGTGAAAGTAACCTAAGGGTTCAAACTACAGTCTTTCCTTTCCCTCTCTTCAAGAAGAGGGATGAGATGCCAACCCAAAAACAACCAACTTTCATAGGGAGAGGTTAAGAAACAGCAGCCAAAAAAAATCTTATTCTATGTTAGCATAACGATTTTTCTTTTTGAGACAGTCTCGTTCTCATTAAATCTGCTTACAATTTTTATAAGAACATTGCAACTGTAGTTATTTGTAATGTCTTTTGTTTTATAAACCTGATTGACGGGGAAAGCTCCCGATTTTTCATCGGGACTTGTACCAAAAAGCAGGGCTAAACTTTCATAAATGGTAATGTGTTTGCTTTTCAAAATAGTTTATAAATTAGCAATCAAACAATCAAAAAATTTTCTACTGGTCGGTGTTTCGCCTACCAGCTGATTTATTATTTTTATTAAAAGGTTTCGGCAGGTGAGACACCAGCCGATAAGTAAATTCATATCGTCATTGCCACGGTCGCTGCGCTTCCTCGCAATGACGATATGGTTTAGATGTTGATAATTTGCTGACACACCTAAGCCTTATTTTCTCTATTTTTGATATCCAACATTTCCCCAACTATGTATTTAATTTTTGATACCGAAACTACTGGTTTACCACGTAATTTTAATGCTCCAATTACCGATACCGATAATTGGCCTCGCTGTATCCAAATTGCTTGGCAGTTGCATGATGACATGGGGAGATTGATTGAGCACCAGGATTATTTAGTTAAGCCAGATGGATTTAACATTCCGTATGATGCTGAAAGAATTCACGGTATTTCTACCGAATTAGCCCAAGAGCAAGGGATTGAGCTTGCCGAAGTTTTAGAAAAATTTAATATCGCCCTTGGCAAAGCAAAATTTGTAGTGGGCCAAAATTTAGGCTTCGATTTAAATATAATGGGCTGCGAATTTTATCGCATGGGTACAGAAAGCCCAATGGCTAGCATGCCGGTTTTAGATACCTGTACCGAAATTACTGCCGATTTATTAAAAATTCCGGGTGGAAGAGGTGGTAGGTTTAAATTACCAAACCTTACCGAATTACATCAGCATCTTTTTGGAGTTCCGTTTGCCGAAGCACATAACGCAACTGCCGACGTAGAAGCAACTACACGCTGTTTTTTGGAACTAATTAAAAGAGAAGTTTTTAAAAAAGAAGAATTACAAGTTGAGGCAGATTATTTTCAGCGGTTTAAAGACATTAATGAAGGCCCAATAGGCTCTTTCGGCATACAGCATGCCAATTTAAAAACCGAATCTGACAAAATTAGAAAACGCCAGCAAGCGGCTGAACCTAGTGGAATTTCTAAACAAACTTTAGCTGGCAACAAACAAGAACTTGCAAGCGCAAGTTTTACGCATTTACATAACCATACGCAATTTTCTGTTCTACAAAGCACCATAAGTGTGCCCGATTTGGTAAAGGCTGCAGTAGCGTTAAATATGCCTGCGGTTGCCATGACAGATCATGCAAATATGATGGGTGCTTTTCACTTTGTGAGTAATGTTGGCAAGCATAATAAAGAGGTTAAAGCCAAAAATGCGGCGGCAATTGAAAATGGAGAAGAACCTAAAGGACAAATATTAAAACCGATTATAGGAGTAGAGTTTTTTGTATGCGACAATCATTTAGATAAAACTAAAAAAGATGATGGCTATCAAATTGTGTTGTTGGCTAAAAATAAACAAGGCTATCACAATTTGGCCAAAATGTCATCAATTGCTTATACCAAAGGCTTTTATTATGTGCCGCGGATTGATAGAAATATAATTGAGCAGTACAAAAGCGATATTATAGTCTTATCTGGTAACCTATATGGTGAGGTTGCTAGTAAGTTATTAAACTTGGGCGAAAAGCAGGCTGAAGAGGGTTTATTGTATTGGAAAGAAACATTCGGCGATGATTTTTATATAGAAATTATGCGTCACGGTCAGGAGAATGAAGACCGTGTTAATACCGATTTAATTGCTTTGGCTGCTAAACATTCGGTAAAGCTTGTTGCTACTAATAACACTTACTACATTAATAAAAAAGATGCAAATGCACACGATATTTTATTGTGTGTTAAGGATGCAGAAAAACAAGCTACACCAATTGGTAGGGGTAGAGGCTACCGTTATGGTTTACCAAACCAAGAATATTATTTTAAATCGGCTGATGAAATGAAGGCGCTTTTTGCCGATTTACCAGAGGCGATTTTAAGTACGCAAGAAATTGTGGATAAAGTAGAAGCCTACGAGTTAGCTCGTGAGGTTTTGCTGCCAAAGTTCGGTATACCTGAAGAGTTTTTAGTTGAAGAAGATAATGCAGATGGCGGTAAGCGTGGAGAGAATAAATATTTAAGGCATTTAACTTATGAAGGTGCCAAAAAAAGATATGGCGACCTTACAGATGTAATTGTAGAAAGGTTAGATTTTGAATTAGCTACAATTGAAAAAACAGGTTATCCGGGTTACTTTTTGATTGTACAAGATTTTATTGCCGAAGCTCGTAGGCGTGATGTTTCTGTTGGTCCTGGTCGTGGTTCGGCAGCAGGTTCGGTAGTAGCTTATTGTCTATGGATTACCAATATTGATCCTTTAAAATACGATCTCCTTTTTGAGCGTTTCCTTAACCCAGATCGTGTTTCCATGCCCGATATTGATATCGACTTTGATGATGAAGGTCGTGGTAGGGTTATGGACTATGTAATTGATAAATATGGCTCAAGTCAGGTTGCACAAATCATCACTTATGGTACAATGGCGGCAAAATCGTCTATCCGTGATACGGCTAGGGTTTTAGATTTACCACTTTTTGAAGCAGATAAAATAGCAAAGCTTATTCCTAATATGAAGCTGGCTAAAATATTTAATTTGGATGAGAAGGCTTTAAAAGCTGGAATGCGACCAGATGAATATGAACGTGTTTTGGAACTCAAAAATTTATCGAACGCCAAAAACTTAAGTGCCGAAACGATTGAACAAGCCATTATTTTAGAAGGTTCATTAAGAAACACGGGTATCCACGCTTGTGGGGTGATTATTACCCCAGATGACATTACCAATTTTGTACCTGTTGCAACTGCAAAAGATTCGGATTTATACGTAACACAATTTGATAACTCTGTTGTAGAAAGTGCTGGTTTGTTAAAAATGGACTTTTTAGGGTTAAAGACGCTAACACTAATAAAAGATACCGTTAAATTGGTAAAGAAAAGACATGGAATAGATTTAGATCCAGATGCTTTTCCGATTGATGATGTAAAAACTTACGAGCTTTTTCAGCGTGGCGAAACAGTCGGCATTTTCCAATACGAGAGTGCAGGTATGCAGAAGTATATGAAAGAGTTAAAACCAACTGTTTTTGGAGATTTAATTGCCATGAATGCCTTGTATCGTCCTGGTCCAATTGCTTACATCCCTAGTTTCGTAAAACGGAAAAATGGTGAAGAAGAGATAAAATACGATTTAGAAGCTTGCGAAGAATTATTGAAAGAAACTTACGGAATTACCGTTTACCAAGAGCAGGTAATGCTTTTATCGCAAAAATTGGCGGATTTTACCAAAGGTGAGGCCGATGTTTTGCGTAAGGCAATGGGTAAAAAGCAACGTGACGTTTTGGATAAAATGAAGCCTAAATTTATTAAGCAGGCTGCAGAAAAAGGTCATGATGCAACCATTTTAGAGAAAATTTGGAAGGATTGGGAAGCCTTTGCTGAATATGCATTTAACAAATCTCACTCTACTTGTTATGCGTGGATAGCTTATCAAACTGCTTATCTAAAGGCAAATTATCCGGCAGAATATATGGCTGCGGTACTTTCTAACAATATGAGCGATATTAAGCAGGTTGCCTTTTTTATGGAAGAATGTAGGCAAATGGGGGTTACTGTTTTAGGTCCAGATGTAAATGAGTCTGATTTAAAATTCTCGGTAAATGCCAAAGGCGAAGTCCGTTTTGGCATGTCGGCGGTTAAAGGAGTTGGAGAAAAGGCGGTAGAAAGCATTATTGAAGAACGGGTTTTAAATGGTCCATATCCAACGGTATTTGAGTTTGCTAAACGATCTAATACACGTATCGTAAATAAAAAAGCTTACGAAAGTTTTGTGTATAGCGGTGCTTTTGATGCATTTGGATTTCATCGAGCTCAATATTTTTATATCGGCGCTAATGATAAAATGAATGGGATTGAAAAATTAATCAAGTACGCAAACGATTTTCAGAACAATCAAAATTCATCGCAATCATCTTTATTTGGTGGCTCAAAAGCCGATTTAATTTTAGAACCAAGTTTTCCAGTATCTCCAGAATGGGGATTAATAGATCGTTTGAAATACGAAAAAGATGCAATTGGAATTTTCTTATCCGGACATCCGTTAGATGACTATAGATTTGAATTAAATCATTTTTGTCAACATTCGGTTAAACATTTATCCATTGTAAATAAAATTAGAAGTGGCGATACGAATGAAGAAGTTTTAATGGAGTTTGAATCCCTAAAAAATAGAGATTTAGTAGTTGGTGGTTTAGTGGTAATGGCATCGCAACGCATTACTAAAACAGGTAAGCCATTTGGAACTTTTGTTTTCGAAGATTATGATGATAGTTGTGAAATTGCTTTGTTTGGAGACGATTTCTTGAAGTTTAAACAGTTTTTAACCGAAGGTTATTTTTTGCAGATTAGAGGTAGAGTGGGAGAGCGCTTTAGGAAAGAGGGCGATTGGGAATTTAAAGTTACATCGATAGATTTACTGGCAGAGTTGAGGGATAAACTTACAAAATGTATCACCATACAACTCCCAATAGAGGCAATTAATGATGATTTAATGGAAAAAATTGATGCGCTTTTGTTAGAAAATAAAGAAAATAGCGAACGTCATAATTGCAAATTAAACTTCGAGGTATATGATCGGGTAGAAAATTTAAAATTAGAATTGCCATCTAAATCATTAAAAATAAACCCGAATAACAAGTTCTTAGAACAATTAACTAATTTGAATGTTGTGAATTATAGATTGAATTAGACGGTGGTCGTCATGCTGAATTAATTTCAGCATCTGCATTACAACACAGACCCTGAAATAAATTCAAGGTGACGGACGATATACGCGAAACTCAGTCAAGTGTCAAATTGACAGCGTGCTATTGATGGCATTACTATTGATTATATATTTGTAAATAAATTTAAAAATAAGTTATGGCTTTAGAAATAACAGATGCAAACTTCGAGGAAGTTGTATTAAAATCAGATAAACCAGTGTTGGTAGATTTTTGGGCAGAATGGTGTGGTCCATGCCGTATGGTTGGTCCTATTGTTGATGAAATTAGCAAAGATTACGAAGGAAAAGCTTTAGTAGGAAAAGTTAATGTTGATAACAACCCACAAATTTCTACGCAGTTTGGTATTCGTAATATTCCAGCGTTATTGTTTTTCAAAAATGGTGAAGTTGTAGATAAACAAGTAGGTGCAGTGCCTAAATCTGTTTTAGCAGGAAAGTTAGACGCACAATTGTAAAAAAAGGTTTGAGAGGAAAATGCTGAAGTTATAAAATAACTCAAGCTCAAAACTCTTATTTTAGTCATACATAAATCCGAAGTCTTTTGATTTCGGATTTTTTTTTAACCTTATCGCCATTGCTTAGGAACTGTGTCTTCCTATATATCTTATCATGTGGACGCATGTTTTTCTTCATTGGATTTTTAGCGTTTTGCTATGTCCCGCAAATATATTACTGCCTAAAGCCAAGACTTCCGTCAATCCCTAGTGCCAGCCAAATCAAAAAAACAGGAGCATAATAGATCAATTGGTACTTCCAAACCTAAAACGCAGTGGTTTTGTGTTCAATTTTGTACAAACATAACTTTGGCACTAACAAACAAAACGAAGTGCCACTGTTTTTTGATGAGCCAGGGATTGAGAAAGGCACATAGAGGGATTGATAAGCATTTTTGCATACTTTTGATGCTTCAAAAGTTTGATGCCTTGCGGCATAGAGCATAATAAGCTAGATTATTTTTTAGATAATCTATGATTTATAAAGAGCACAATCTTTAAGAGATATTTAATTCTAACATATAAATCCGAAGTCTTTTGATTTCGGATTTTTTATTGTCCACATTTTTTCGTTCTTTTAAATAAATCCAATTTTATGAAACAGTTAAAATTTTCTATAACCACTTTATTTGCAGCAAGTTTTCTATTAAGCTGTGTAAATGAAAGCCAAGTTTCTGCTCAAAATTCTGTAGAAACTAGCAAACCTACTGCAGACTATAAACCTGCTTTTGCCGGTCAAACCCGCATCCAAGCTATTAAAACTAAAACACCCTACACCATAACTGTAATCAATAAAAAGTTAGAAAACCCATGGGCAATTGCGGTGCTACCCGATGGAAGATTTTTAATCACCCAAAAAGGTGGAACAATGGTAATTCTAAATTCAAATGGCACCTTAGCCAAAACCATAACAGGCTTACCAAAAGTAGATGATTCTGGTCAGGGAGGCTTATTAGATGTAACCCTAGCTCCAGATTTTTCCAAAAGTAGAATGGTTTATTTCGCTTACTCAGAACCACAAAGCAAAGGTGTTTTGTTAGCTATCGCGAAAGGAAAATTAGCTGCAAATGAAACAGCGATAGAAAATCAGACTATCATTTACAGAGCAACCCCAGCTCATACTGGTAAACTGCAATACGGCTCGAGAATTGTTTTTGATAAAAATGGAAACTTATTTGTAAGCACAGGCGAGCGCTCTGATAAAAGTGTTAGAATTCAAGCTCAGCAGTTAAATTCATCGTTAGGCAAAATACTACATTTAACACCAGAGGGTAAGGCCGTTGCAAATGGTCCGTTTGCTAAACAAGCAGGTGCACGACCAGAGATTTATGCGTATGGTTTACGCAATCCAGATGGCTTAGCTATTCATCCAACCACTGGTGTTTTATGGGAAGCTGAATTTGGACCTAAAGGAGGAGATGAAGTAAATGTAATTAAGCCAGGTAAAAATTATGGTTGGCCAATTATCACCTATGGTGTAGAATATAGTGGCTTTAAAGTAGGTGATGGAATTACGCAGAAAGAAGGGATGGAACAACCCGCTTATTATTGGAACCCAAGCATTTCGCCAGGGAGCATTGCATTTTACACAGGAAATATCACAGAGTGGAAAAACAATTTATTTGTTGGCGCCTTAGGTGGTTCTCATATCATTAGGTTGGTACTTAGCGGCAATAAAATTGCTGGCGAAGAACGTTTGCTAGAAGATAAAAACGAACGTTGGAGAGATTTAGTTACGGGTAAAGACGGTGCTTTATATGCGGTTACCGATAGTGGTAATTTGTATAAGATTGCTAAGAAATAGTAATTCTTTATAACACGTTTGTCATCCTGACCGTAGTCGAAGGATTTCGCCATTACTCTGTTGCTAGTTTATCAACCAATTTTCTATTTGAAAAGCAGTTGCAGTGCTTATCGGTTACCATAGTCCTGCTAAACGCTTTATTTCGGGGTAACAGAAGAAGTTACCCCTACATGCTCGCTTATATCAGGTTTAATAAACAAGAGATAATACATCTGGCAACAAAAGCCCTGATAAGCTTCGACAAAATTATATAAAACTGTTTAAAATTTTGTCGAAGCTTTAAGTTTGTAATTGGTTTTTTTTTATAGCCAAAAATCTTAAAAATTTGTAACTACTGTGGTTTAAAGTACTTTAAAGCCTCTGGCCCAATTATAATTGCAGCAATAATACCAATCACAACAGCAATCATTATCACAATAATATAGGCTAATATCATTAAGCCCATAATAATTAAAACTTTACCTATAATGGCTTTGAGCGATTTTTCGGGGTAAAAACCTTTGTAAAACCATATAAATAAGGGCGGATAGACAAATGTGGTTAAGCTTGTGAAGATAGAAACCGCATGCACATTTGTTTTTAAAATATACATGATTGGATACAACAACAAAATGCATATAAAAATGTAAAAACATAATGCATAGGCATTCATAATGATATGCTCATAGTAATTTTGCCCCCATTTTCTTAAGGCCAAATAGGTAAATAACGATATAACAGGAACAAGCAATAACATGATAAGCGAGTTATAGCTAGTCATAATGGTTTGCATATCATTCATCATTTTAGAATTTATATGCTGAGAGGCATAAAACTCTGCCATTAGTTTATCTAATCCAATAATTTTGAATGATATAAATGCTGAAATACCGCTCAGTAAAAAAACTAACAACAATGGCTTATAGTGATTTACCCTATTTCCGTAAACAAATTCATAAGCTGTTTTACCTGGGTTGCGCAGTATTTTTTTAGCTGAATATAAAAATCCTTTATTGGTATGAATTAACGAGTATTGAACTTCGTCTAATACATATTTTTTATCAATGCGTTTAAATTTCTTTTGTCCGCAGTTACCGCAAAAATTTTCAATTATTGCGTTGTTACAGTTTTGACAAATGTATTCCATGAGAGATGATAGTAATGTTATTTTAGATTTCGAGATTTAATTTCTTTTAAAAGAAAGTTTAAGTTGATAAAAGTTGGCAATAAGGTAATTGGTAAAGTAAATAATGGAATTAAGACAATAAATGAGTTGTTTTTAAAACCACGGGTAAAAAATATGTATGCAAAAAATAGGGCAATTAAGAGCCAAACTATAGCAATACCTACTAAAACTCCTTTTAAAAGATCTCTTCGTTTGATTAATTTTTCATCAGGTAATTCTGCGAAAGGGTTTTTAGTCATGTAGTTTGTCTGTTGGTTTTGTAAAGTTACAAGAATGATCTGCAATTTAAAACAGCTTTTTTAATAACAATTAAATAAAACTCAACAATTATAATCTTGATTTTCAAGCGTATTTCGGCAAATTTTTTCTAAGATAGAAATGTCAATATCTGATAGCTTTTTTACATAAATACATGCCTTTGCCATTTTATATTTACCTAATTGAGCTAACCACTCTGTATTTTGATCGTTTTGTGAGCTTACATATAAAGAAAATGCTGGCTTTCGAGGCGAAAAGGCAATTAATGGAGCATCGCCCTCATGCCCACTTGCATATTTGTAATGATAACTGCCAAATCCAATTATTGTGGGTCCCCACATTTTAGGTTCAAAACCCGACCAAGCTTGCATCAGCTCGATTAGTTTTAAGCTATCCGCTTTTTTCTGATCATTATCTACGTATTTTTCAATAAAATCGAAAACATCAATAGTTGTTGCTGTAGTTTTGTTTTGATTTGCCATCGCTTTGCTTATTGGTTTTGTTTTAAAAAAAAAAAAGTATCTCAACCAAATTTAAGGGTTGAGATACAATTATTTACAAGTTTGATTAAGAAAATTTAGATTTGCATATCAAAGCTTAATATTTGCCAAATTTATAGGTTACACCAACACCTAAAGTTTCTTTAAGTTGTAATTTGCCGATTTGGTTATCATCATAAAATAAGTCGGCTGTAATTTGGGTGGTGATAAATTTATTGACTTTCATATCTAATATCCCAGAATAAGCTAATACCATATTTTGAGGATCTTTTAAGTAATTGGTAAAAATTCCAAATCTATTATCTAAAAGGATATTTTCCATCAGTTTAGCTCTATATCTACCACCAAAATAGGCGCCAAGTTGATACACAAAATTTTCTCCCGGTTTGGCGCCATAAGCATCGGTTAAAATACCATCTTTATTGGGATCAAAAACTGCATTGTCGCCAATAAATGTCAATCTTGAAGTAAATGGATGAATACTAAGTTGGAAATTGTCATTAGGAATGTAATCTGCTCCTAAACCAAAAGTTAAGTAACCCGGCGAAAGGAAATTACTGATATAACCTTGCGTTGGTTTGCTGTAATCATACCCTTTGCTAAATTGCGTTCTAAGGTTTAATGCAGCTGCGCCAAACCAGTTACTTTGCTTAATTTGATGGCCATATTTCGAAGTTATATCAATCACATCTTCAACTTTTGTTGATTTTCGATTTTCTTCAGACCTAAGTCCATAACCAAATAAAAACCTGTTTTCCCACAAGTCTTTTCCTTTTTTTAGGTTAAACTCATAGTCAGCCCTCGCGGTTAGAGCTATAGAGTTACTACCACCAGCCACCCAGTTAGAGAATGCTGCTTGGTTGAGCAATAGAACATTCGTTCCGCGTACTGTCCAACCTTCTTGTTTTTTTGAGGTATCTAACTTACCTACAATTTTTGTGCTTTCTGTGTTTACTTTTCCGTTTTGAATTGTTTGACTTACACTGTTAAAACTAATCAGGGATGATATAGCTAATAAAAAGTGTTTTTTCATTTTAAAATATAATTTTCGCTAAACATAATAAAAATCTTATATTATATTTACATGATGGCGGGTGCAATTAGATATGAAGACTTACAATGGAATACCAATTTAGAACTTTTGGCACGTCAGGTTGTGGAAGGTTTTATAACTGGTTTGCACAAAAGTCCCTTTCATGGGTTTTCGGTAGAATTTGCCGAGCATAGGTTATACAACACAGGTGATAGTGTTAAAAATATTGATTGGAAGCTTTTTGCCAAAACAGATAAACTGTTTAGTAAGCGTTACGAGGAAGAGACCAATTTACGCTGTCAGTTTGTAATTGACACTTCTTCATCTATGTATTTTCCTGATGAAAAATACAATAAGTTAACTTTTGCAGTTCAAAGTTCTGCTTGTTTAATGTATTTACTAAAAAAACAAAGAGATGCATTTGGTTTAAGTTTGTTCGCTGATGAAGTGACATTAACCACACCTGCAAAATCTACTAATACACATCAGAAATATTTGTTCGCACAGTTAGAACAGGTTTTACAAGCAAATAAAATGAACTTGCAAACTAATTTGGCTTCGGCTTTGCATCAAATAGCAGAGCTGATTCATAAAAGATCGCTAGTGATTATTTTTAGCGATTTATTACAAACGGTGCATGATGAAGGTAAAATTGCTGCACTATTTTCTGCCTTACAACATTTAAAATTTAACAAACACGAAGTAGTTATTTTTAACGTTACCGATAAAAATAAAGAAGTTGACTTTAAGTTTGAAAACAGACCTTATGAGTTTGTTGATATGGAAACAGGGGTGGTTTTGAAAGCGCATGCTAATAAAGTAGCATTGGCCTACATTAGCGAGATGAGTGCTTACCGCCAACAATTGTCTTTAAAATGTGCGCAATATAAAATTGATATGGTTGATGCTGATATAAACGAAGGTTTCGAGAATGTGTTGCAGGCCTATTTAATTAAGCGACAAAGGATGGGGTAGATTGGTTCATTAGTTCAATTCTGGCTATTTAGAGCAACAACCTTATTTACATTTTTTAAAATAATTTCACAAGCAGTTCTAATTTCATCTTCAGTGATGATTAATGGCGGTGCAATACGCATCGAGTTACTGCAATGCAAAAACCAGTCTGTTATAATTCCATCGGCAATGCAGCCATCAATAATTTGTTTTAAAACATCATAACTCTCAAATTCTGCAGCCAACATTAAGCCTTTGCCTCTAACTTCTCTAATCGCTGGGTGTTTCAATAAACTTTTAAAAAGTTCTCCTTTCGCTTCTACATCTTTTACTAAATCCTCAGCCAATATCGTTTTCAAAGTAGCCAAACCTGCAGCACAGCTTACCGGATGCCCGCCAAATGTAGTGATATGACCTAAAATTGGATTTTCAGAAAACACCGACATAATTTCTTCTGAACTGATGAAAGCACCAATAGGCATTCCACCGCCAATTCCTTTCGCTAACAATAAAATATCAGGCACAATATCAAAATGCTCGAAACCAAACATTTTGCCCGTTCTGCCAAAACCACATTGTATTTCGTCTAAAACTAGCAAAGTACCTGTTTCAGTACATTTGGCTCTCAATGCTTTCATGTAGCTTACATCAGGTATTCTAATGCCGGCTTCGCCTTGTACAGTTTCTACAAAAACTGCTGCGGTTTTATCGGTTATTTTAGCTAAATCTGCCTTTAAATTAAATGCTATGAACTGTACATCTGGCAATAGTGGGCGATAGGCTTGCTTAAATTCTTCGTTGCCCATTAAACTTAAGGTTCCTTGTGTACTGCCGTGATAACTATTTTTACAAGCGATTAATTCTGTTCTGCCAGTATATCGTTTTGCTAATTTCATGGCTCCTTCTGCTGCTTCAGTACCTGAATTAACAAAGTAAGTGCAACTTAAATTTGCTGGCAAAACCGATGCCAAGGCTTTGGCAAAATCTACTTGTGGACTTTGCACAAACTCGCCATAAACCATTAAGTGCATATAAGTTTCGGCTTGTTTTTGCACTGCCTCCACAACTGTGGGATGACAATGCCCGACATTGCTAACGCCAATACCAGCAATTAAATCCATGTACTTTTTGCCTTCAACATCATGTATGTAAATTCCTTTTGCTTTTACAAATTCTAAAAGGAGTGGAGTTGTTGAGGTTTGGGCGTTATGTTTTAGAAATAATTGGCGTTGTGTTAACATGGCACAAAAATAAGGATTTTGTCATCGTTTTTTGTCAATAAAAAATCCCGTAAGGCAAATAACCTACGGGATTTAAAAATTAATTATTATTTAAATTATTGTTTGTTGTGATTGCCTCTAAAACGGCTTAACAATTCTTTTTTAAATGCTTCTTGAGCTCTGTAAAATTTACCTATTTGCTTTATAGACAAACCACTAGCTTTAAATTTAGCATAATATTTTTTTTCAATGTTAAGGTCTCTTTGTCTAAAATCGAAATCACCTGCAATCAAACTTTGTACTTGGGCATCTGTTAAGTCATCAATTTCGGTTACTTTTCTAAAACTGATCATGCTTTTCATTCTATCTCTTCTTAAAGCACCTTGTTCTTTCTGGTAATCATTATATATTGGCCAAAATATTTTAGCTTCTTCAGCAGATAAATCTAATTTTTGAGTAAAGAAAGCAACTTTTGCAGCTTCTATTTTGTCATCTCCTGGCCTTGGGCCTTGCGCCAAAGCAAACATTGGAAATGAGATGAATAAGGCTAAAATTAAGTTTTTCATTCTTGGGTATTTGTTTTTATTTGATGATTGGTAATACAATTTACTTTTTCACCTATAGGTTATTAGAGATATCACTAGATGAATAGTTCTCTAAAATATAATTTTCTATTTCTTTGTCAGATGCCAACGTAGTACTCATGTTTTCACTTTCTTGCAAATGCTCAATAATTACACTTTCATCAATATCATATAACATTTGTTCGCTAACCAATTCTGCTGTGCGGTTTTGAGCTATTTCTTTATTTTGATTAAAATAGAAACCTGTTGCTGTGGCAATGATCAAACAAGCAGCTGCAGCATATTTCGCTATATCTGAATTCCATAAACTAATCTTTTTAATTTTTGGCGTTGCATTAATAGTTTGATCTAAAATTGCAGTATTTAACTTCTCGAAATAGTTCGCTGGTGTTTTAAAACCATCGGCTTTAATCAATTCTTTAATTTGCGCTGTAGCAATTTTACTTTCTATTTGTTCACTTAAATTTTCGAAATAGTTTTGTGGTACAGCAAAGCCTTGATTTTCTTTTTGCATCAAGCCATCTACAAAAACAGATTGATTGATGCGAGCTTGCAAATCATCAAAATAATTATCAGGTACACGATACGGAGTAGAACGAGACAAACTCGCTAATTGCGATGCTTCCTTTTCCCAATCCATATTTTCATTGTTTTTCATTTGATATTTATTTGTTATGAAGTCATCATGAGTGTTTATTGTTTTCAATTGAAACTCATGATGGTTTCATCTATTATATTCATCACGTATTATTGATGCTTTTTATTGCAAAAGGTTTAAAAGCTAATCTTGATTTATTAAAATACTTTCAATTTTTTTAACGGCGATATGAAATGAGGCTTTCAAAGCACCAACACTTGTACCTAAAACTTCAGAAATTTCATCATACTTCATATCATCAAAATACTTCATGTTAAAAATGAGGCGTTGCTTTTCTGGAAGTGTTAAAATTGCTTCTTGCAGTTTGCGCTGTATTTTATCACCATCAAAGTACGATGATGAAGCTAAAGTTTCTGCTAACTCACTACCAACATCATCTAAAGAGATGTTATTTTTAAGTTTTTTCTTATTCAGGAAAGTGATAGATTCATTTGTGGCAATACGGTACAACCAAGTGTACAATTGCGAATCGCTGCGAAAGTTGGCTAAATTTTTCCAAACCTTAACAAAGGTTTCTTGTACTAAATCATCCGTGTCATCGTGATCGATAACTATTCTGCGGATGTGCCAATAAATTTTTTGCTGGTATTTATTTAAAAGCAAATTGAAGGCTTCATTTCGTGTCTTTTCAACACTAAATTTCTGCAATATTTCTGCGTCTTCAACTTGTTTCATATTGGAGATTTGAGTATTGAGATATGAGATGTGAGACTGAGCGCTGTGTCTCAAATCTCACATCTAATATCTCACATCTATTTTATTTCTTCCTTTTCATTACTTTCTGCGCTGCTGCAACAATATCAGCTGGATCAAGTTTGTATTTTGTCATCAACTGATCTGGTGTTGCACTTTCTCCAAAACTATCATTAACGGCAACAAATTCTTGTGGTGCCAAATATTCAGTTGTCAACAAACGGGCAACACTTTCACCAAGTCCACCAAATTTGTTGTGCTCCTCGCAGGTAACCACACAACCTGTTTTCTTCACAGATTTTAGAATAGCTTCCTCATCCAAAGGTTTAATGGTGTGGATATTGATGATTTCAGCATCAATGCCCAATTCAGCTAATTGTTCTCCAGCTTCAATTGCTCTCCAAACCATGTGTCCGGTTGCAATAATGGTAACATCGGTCCCCTCATTTACCATCCATGCCTTGCCAATCTCAAACTTCTGGTCTTCTGGTGTAAATACCGGGATTACAGGGCGGCCAAAACGCAGATAAACTGGACCTTCATAATCCATGATCGCTAATGTTGCAGCTTTTGTCTGGTTGTAATCGCAGGGATTGATAACCACCATGCCTGGCAACATCTTCATCAGACCGATGTCCTCCAGAATCTGGTGTGTTGCACCATCTTCACCCAGCGTTAGACCAGCATGCGATGCACAGATCTTAACATTCTTGCCAGAATAGGCAATCGACTGGCGGATCTGATCGTATACACGACCTGTAGAAAAGTTGGCGAAGGTGCCCGTAAACGGAATTTTTCCACTTATTGTTAAGCCTGCAGCAATTCCCATCATGTTTGCTTCTGCAATACCAACCTGCACAAAACGCTCAGGAAAGTCTTTTATGAAGGCATCCATTTTTAGTGAGCCAACCAGATCGGCACAAAGTGCAACAACATTTTCATTGCGTTTACCCGCTTCGTGCAATCCTGCACCGAAACCCGAACGTGTATCCTTTTTTTCTGTATATGTGTATTTTTTCACGATGTGTATATTTTAAATTAACAGCGTTCAAGCTTGCTGCGCAGGTTTTCATACCCCAAACCCCTAAAGGGGCTTTTAAATTTATAATGTTAATTTGTTAATTCCCCCTTTAGGGGGTAGGGGGTTAATAATCCCCAGCAGTTTCTTTTAACTGCCCAAGAGCGGTTTCCAACTGCTCGTTGCTTGGTGCAGAGCCATGCCACTTGTGCGTGCCAACCATAAAATCAACCCCGTAGCCCATCTGGGTGCTCATCAGGTTCAGAATTGGCTTGCCTTTTCCCGTCAGGGATTTTGCATAATGCAAGGCCTTTACAATCTCTGCCATGTCATTACCATCAGAGGTAATTACATGCCAGCCGAAGGCCTCGAATTTGGCCTGAAGGTTTTCAAGGGATAATACTTTTTCAGTCGGTCCATCAATCTGCTGACCGTTGTAATCCACGCTCGCAATCAGGTTATCCACCTTGTGGAAAGGGGCAAACATCAAAGCTTCCCAGTTCTGTCCCTCCTGAAGTTCCCCATCGCCCATCAATGCATAAACGATGGATTTATCACCATCAAGTTTTTTGCCCAATGCTGCGCCGATGGCAACAGAAAGTCCCTGTCCGAGTGAGCCAGAGGCAATGCGTACGCCTGGCAGGCCTTCATGTGTTGTAGGGTGTCCCTGTAATCTCGAATCAAGTTTTCTGAAGGTAGCAAGTTCGCTCACCTCGAAATAACCTGATCTGGCCAGTACGCTGTACCAAACCGGAGAAATGTGTCCGTTTGAAAGGAAGAACATGTCTTCGCCAGCACCTTCCATCTTAAACTCTGGATTGTGGTTAAGCACCTCGAAATATAATGCGGTAAAGAAATCCGCACAGCCCAAAGAGGCACCTGGGTGGCCAGACTGAACGGCATGAACCATTCTCAAACAATCTCTTCTAACCTGTGAGGCGATATCTTCTAATTCGCTAATTGTATGTTTCATTAATGTAATATTGGTTTGTTGATGAAGTAAGTCGTTTAGACAAAAAATTACTTCATCTATTTAAAAAATGTGCTTATTTAACAAAGGCAAGGTAATTATAAAATATTAAAGGTATTTGCACTTTATCAAATTTTTCTAATCTACAATTTAGTTTATTAGTTTATTCTTACTCCATAAACAAATCTAAAAACTATTTAAGTAATTCTAAAACTTGTGCAGTTGGGGCCTTTGTATCAACTTTTGTGATCACATGAGCAATATTTCCTTCTTCATCAACAATAAAAGTTGTACGGTTTGTGCCCATATATTTTTTACCATACATACTTTTTTCTCCCCAAACACCATAAGCTTCAACTATAGATTTGTCGGTATCTGCAACCAAAGTAAATGGTAATTCGTATTTGGTAATAAATTTCTGATGAGATTTTTCATCATCTATACTTACACCTAAAACTTCTATGCCTTGGGCTTTTAATCCTTGGTAGTTGTCTCTAAAATCACAAGCTTCGGCAGTACAGCCAGGAGTGCTATCTTTTGGATAAAAATACAAAACCACTTTTTTTCCCTTAAAATCACTTAAGGTTACCGTATTACCATTTTGATCTTTTGATGTGAATGCTGGGGCTTTATCGCCTTGCTGTAAAAAACTCATAATGCGCTATATTTTAATTGTCTTAATCTGTTAGCAATTTAGGCATTTAAACAGTTGATTATCATAATTTATCTGTAAAATTCGATGGCATAACGTTTGGTATTTTCCTTCATATCAATTATGATTAACTCAAAGCTGTGTTTGCCAGGTTTAGTTTGTTCATCGAAGTTATGCCATAAGCTAGCTGTTTTAGCATCAAATTCCATCAAAACCCATTTACCATCTATGTAGCCATTAAAGCTTTTTATGCCAGATAGATTATCGCTAATTCTAAAGCTCATTTTACTTAAACCGGCCATGTTTTTGCCATTGGCGATATTTACTGGAACAATTGTAGGCGCTAGTGTATCTATTGCAATAAAAAAACTACCAAAATTACGTGGCTTTGCTTTTACATAACCATTTTCAAAATATCCACCTTGTGAAGAACGATTAGTGTTTACAATTAAGGCTTTGCTTTGATACTTGTTAAGGGTGCTGTCTGCTTTAATCCAAATTTCGAAACCTAGGTGCAATGGAGTTAAGTTGTTATGAATTTGATGAATAGCCGAAAATGCATTGCTTTGAGGCTTTGCTAATTTCTTATAAACAAAGTTCAAATCATTATATAAAGACCCCTTAGGAATAATAACCTTTACATCTTCACTATTAAATTCATTTACATTTGAGTATTGATATGGTGTGCCCGTTGGCAAATTTGATGTGTTAATTACAGCTTTTGGATCTGCTTTAACATTAAATGCCAACGTACTTTTGTTTCCTTTAGAGTCGGTAATTACGTATTTAAGCTGATGTAATTTTCCATCGTTAAAATTTATCCGACCATTATTAACAAGGTTGCTGTAAATTTTTAACGGATTACCTGGATCAACAAAGCTTTTTTGTATGCTTCGTTTTAGATTTAGCAAAGCTGGATAATCAACATGAGCGTTAATTGCTTTACTATTTTCGAAACTAAATCTCTCTAGAGCCGAAGTATAAACAGCTTTTCCATCCAGAAATAACTCAATAGAATAAACTCCATTTAAACCAGAGTTGCCACTATGTCTGTCTGTTGCCACAATCCCGAAGCCAACTTCGCCGCTCAAGTTAATTGTACTTACTTTATTTAAAGTATAATTACCATTACCTCCAGCAACTTGAAAATATTGTTTCGGAGTAAATTCGTTAAACGGTTTTTCATTTAATCGATAAACATACATTGAAGAAATAACTGGCGGGATATTATCTGGGATCTGAATGCCTAACAATTGTGGGTTTACAGTTGCCTCAGTTTTAGAATCGCGTAACTCGAAATGCAAATGCGGTCCGCCAGAACTACCTGTGTTACCAGAATAGGCAATAATATCACCTTTTCTAACCAGAATAAAATCTGAATTTGGAAATTCATCAATTTCGTACGATTTCTTCTGGTATTGGATCTTTTTAACCTCTTGTGCAATTTTAGGATTAAATCTCACTAAATGGCCATAAACGGAAGTGAATCCATTTGGATGGTTGATATACAAGGCCAGACCAAAACCGCTATTTTGCACACGTAAACGAGAAATATATCCATCCGCAGTTGCGTAAACAGGATAACCAGTACGTTGATTTGTCCTAAAATCTACTCCAGAATGAAAATGATTAGATCTTAACTCGCCAAAAGAGCCAGCTAATGCAGGTGGAATAATATCTAGCGGCTGTCTAAAATCGGTTAATGGATAACTGTTTTTGCTAAAAACTTCCTGAGCATCTGCCTTGATGGCTAAAAAAGGCAATAAAAAGAATAAATGGTGTATTTTGAACGAAACGGCGTTCAAATATTTTTTTGAATATAACATTGATTTATTTAACGCTAAAATTCAATAATTGTTTGCCTTCTAACCACGCTTCTAACTGATCTCCTTGTTTTACCTGTCCAACTCCTTCTGGTGTTCCGGTAAAAATTAAATCTCCTTTTTTTAAGGTGATATATTGAGAAACGAAAGCAATTATTTTTTCAAAAGAAAACAACAAATTTGCGGTATGGCCATTTTGGCGAGTTTCTTTGTTAATCTGTAATTCAAAATGGAGATTGTACATATTCTCAAAATCTGCCTTTGGTAAAAAATTACTTATCGCAGCAGAATGGTCAAAAGCTTTTGCTAATTCCCATGGTAGGCCTTTTTCTTTGTGCTGGGTTTGGATATCTCTCGCGGTAAAATCTATACCCAAGCCAACTTCGTCATAATAATTGCTAGCAAATTTTTCGGCAATATGTTTTCCTTCTTTGCAAACCTTTAGCACTACTTCTAGTTCATAATGAATATCTGAAGAAAAATCAGGGATATAAAAAGGTTTATTGTCTTTTAAAACTGCAGTATCTGGTTTTAAAAAGATGATGGGTTTAGTTGGGATAGCGTTATTTAGTTCTTTAGCATGCGCAGCATAGTTGCGTCCGATGGCAATAATCTTCATGAAACAAAAATAGAAAAAGAATGAAAGGATTTTATAAAACAGAAATCTTTCTAACCACAGGCTCGCCACCAGCAACAATTTTTAAAAAATACATGCCGGTATTTAACCTGTTAGGTATGGTATAGGTTTTTGTTTGCTCACCAGCTGGTGCACGTTCGTTTGCCAACGTTACAACGTCATTACCAAGCATATCTGTAATTTTAACAACAAAAGTAGATTCCCTTTCGAGCTTTAAACTGATATTAATTTGCTCACTAACCGGATTTGGATACACTTTTAAAACAGTAATTACCTTGCCTATTTTTGTTGGAGAACTAAGCGAGTTTTGACCATTAGAAGAACTAAAACTTACACTCCCAGGTTTGTAAGGGGTAATGTTAGCTTTGATTTGTGGTACTCTGCTTACAACCTTTGGTTTAGGTTTGTAAGATATTTTAGAAGTATCAATCTTTTGCGCAAAAACAGAAGAACCCAAAAAGACAACCATGCATATGGTGCATAGTAAACTCATTGAGAACGCTATTTTGGGCTTTAAATTCATTTTAACTGTTGGCAAAAATATAAATAATTAAACAAAGAAATTAAACATTTTGTTGTTTAAAGTAATATTTAACACTATTTAACACCCAATATTTTTAATGTTTAATTAAATTAATTTCGCTTTAGTTTACTCGAAATAATAATCTGCTTAATATTAATTATTTAATTAATTTTGCATCCAAATTTTATAACTGTGTCAAATCATAAAAACGTTAATGCGCTTACAGCGGGTGGTGTTCTTGTAAGTTTAGGTATTGTTTTTGGAGATATTGGAACTTCACCTCTGTATACCCTAAAAGCTATTTTCAAATCGGTTTTTAATACGGGTCAGCCCATTAGTTCAGATTTAGTTCTAGGTGCCTTGTCTTGTATTATTTGGACATTGACCTTGCAAACAACCATCAAATATGTAATTATTACTTTAAGAGCTGATAACAAAGGAGAGGGTGGTATTTTCTCACTATACTCCTTGGTTCGAAAAAAGGCAAAATGGCTAGTAATACCTGCAATTATTGGTGGGGCTGCTTTACTTGCCGATGGTATGATTACGCCGAGTATTACCGTAACATCTGCTATTGAGGGTTTAAAACTCAAATTTCCTCAAGTACCGGTATTACCAATTGTAATAACAATCATTACACTTTTGTTTGTTATCCAACAATTTGGCACAAACCTGGTTGGCAAGTTATTCGGGCCTATTATGTTTGTTTGGTTTGCCGTTTTAGGTATTACTGGCCTAATGCATATCTCTGATGATCTTTCGGTAATAAAATCACTAAACCCTTATTATGCCATTAATTTATTAATAAACAATCCAAGTGCTCTGTTAATTTTAGGTGGTGTATTTTTATGTACAACAGGGGCAGAGGCTTTGTATAGCGACTTAGGGCATTGTGGTAAGAGAAATATCCGTATCAGTTGGATTTTTGTAAAAGCCATGCTCATTTTTAATTACATGGGGCAAGGTGCATGGGTTTTAAGCAATACAAATTATAATCCAAACAACCCTCTAGATAATCCATTCTTTAAATTGGTGCCCGAGAGCATGGTAATTTACTTAGTTATTTTGGCTACAACAGCTGCAGTAATCGCATCGCAAGCGATGATATCCGGCTCATTTACCTTAATTTCTGAAGCGGTAAGATTAAACCTTTGGCCAAAAGTTCGTATCAATTACCCTAGTGTGCAAAAGGGTCAGTTATACGTGCCATCAATTAACTGGTTATTGTGTATTGGATGTATTTTAATCGTGCTTTATTTCAGAGAATCAGACAAAATGGAGGGCGCTTACGGATTAGCCATTAATTTAACGTTTTTGATGACAACCGTTTTGGTGGCGGTTTACATGATCAGAAAGAAGTTTCCAAAATACATTATTGTCATTTTCGTAGTTGTTTATACTGCAATAGAACTTACCTTTTTAATTGGTAATATGGCTAAGTTTTTACATGGAGGTTGGGTTACATTATTGTTAAGTTGTGCGCTTTTAAGTGTAATGTGGACATGGTACAACTCGCGAAAAATTAAAAATCGCTTTGTAAAATACGTTGAAATTGAAGATTATTACGAGATTTTAAAAGAATTGAGCAATGATGAAACTGTGCCTAAATTTTCATCGCAGTTGGTTTACTTAACAAGTGCAAATTTCAAAACTGAAATCGAATCTAAAATCATTTATTCCATTATTCAGAAAGAGCCTAAACGTGCCGATGTGTATTGGTTGGTGCATGTTGATGTAATGGATGAACCTTACACCATGGATTACAAGGTAGAATTTTTAATTCCTGGCAAGTTGATACGAATAGATTTTAAATTAGGTTTTAGAATAGAGCAAAGGGTAAATTTATTGTACCGCAAAGTGGTAGAAGAGTTGGTTAAAAACGGTGAGGTTGATATTACCAGTCAGTACAAATCATTAAACAAGCATAAAATAACAGGCGATTTCCGCTTTGTGTTGTTAGAAAAACACTTGTCTAAATTTACCAACCTTAGCCTTTACGAACGTACCATTATGGACTATTACTTCGTGCTAAAACGCATCAGTTTATCTGAAGTGAGCAGTTTTGGTTTAGATTCGAGTTATGTAGATGTAGAGAAAGTTCCATTAATTTTCGTCACGCCAGACGACATAGAAATGCACCGTTTACCAGTTTAATATGAACCCAGTTAAAAGCTGGGTTTTTTGTTTTTGAAGAGCAATTACAGTGCTTATCGGTTTCGATATCCCCGCCATCGCTTCAAGTCCTCGGTTTCGTTCCTCACCTTGCGGGCTTTTCGCTTTGTCGGGTCTAATTTACTTAGGTATGCCCAAGTAACCTAAACCTGACAGCAACGAGCATGAAGCCCGAAGTTTACGCAGGGCGAAATAAAGTGTATGGCAGGACTTTAGAAGGCGATGGAATGCAGAACCATGCTTTTCAAAAAAAGTTAGCCCACAACTTTTGATAATCCGAGCCTTTTTAACAGAGAAATAATGGAACCGGAAATTACTAAACATGCCATTGTAGTAAGCGGAATACCAATTTCCGGGCCGAATGTAGTGCCATTAAGGCCAAATCTGTTTAGCCAATATAATACAATTACGTGAACGAAATAAATGCCGAAACTATGTTTATTTATCGTTTTGAGGATTGATATGAGCTTGTTATTTGTGATGCTAATGTGTTTGATAAAAAGAAACAAACCGCTTGCAGCAATAATTACGTTGGGTGAGAAATAAGTGTATAAATCTACCGTAAATTGACGGTTGTACGTTGAAAGAAAATAGGTGCCAAATGCAGTTAACAAAACACCGAAGACAAAAATGACAAAAGAAATAATTTTGATGTTTTTTACCTTTTCGAAATTTTTAACCGACAAATAATAACCTAAAACAAGGTAGCCAACAAAGCCTCCAAAATATTTTAGGTTAATTGTAGGTAGATACTCATCAACCATTGGGTGCGTTAAAGTAACCACTAAAAACCAAGTCGTTAAAAAATAGATGATTTCTTTCTCGGTAGCATTTCTAATCAATTTCGATAGTAAAGGTATCAATAGATAGAGGCCAATAATCATGTAGATATACCAAAAATGGTAAGTTGTTTTATAACCAAATTTACTAGATGAAATGGTTAGCATATCGAAAAATGGCAGTTTAAAAGCGTTCTTTAAAATAAGGAGTGCATGAACTGAATAAATAATCATCCAAAACAAAGAGGGATAAATTATTCGTGCTACACGTTTTTTAAAATAATTACCTAGTTCATAATCTTTTGTGAGCAGTAAAGCACCCGTTATCATTACAAAAACGGGAACACAAAACCTTACCAAACTATCGTAAAAATTGGCTATTGACCAATTTAAGCTAGAAAGATTTGTGTACCGCAACAATAATGGAGCAGCAACATGCAAAAGAATAACACTAATTGTTGCAATAACTCTTAAGTTATCAAGCCATGAAGTATCTTCTTTGATTTTAAAACCGCTCATTATAGAGCTCAAAGTTAATGATTAAACCACATAGACACACAGTTATCAAAAAACTATGTGTCTATGTGGTTATATTTATGGAGTGTAATATGATTTAGTTTGATGAAACCTCTTGCCCTAATTTACTATATTTATAACCATAAGCGAAGTACACCACTAATCCTACTACTAACCAAATTCCGAAGCCAATCCAGTTGCTGATGCCTAATTCGCACATCATGTAAAGACAACTTAATAAACCTAAAACCGGGATTAATGAAAGATTTTTGGTTACGCAGTAATATGCAATTATGATGCAAATAAATAAGAAAATCCACATCGGTATTTTATGTTTAAATAACGACCATCCACTTTCGTATTTTTTGTCGTATGAAATGGTAGAATTAGCCATAAACTCATCGTATTGAGCAGGGGTTAGGCTATTTAAATAAGCTTCTGCATCAATTTGTTTACCTTGTAAAATTACCGGACTGGCACTAATCTCGTTTTTAACGGTTTCTAATTCGGTTGCACTTAAAGAGGTAATAAATTTAACAGGATCGTTGATTTGAGTTTTATTAGTTATAAATGCCGTTGTTTCTGCTTTAAATTGGGTAAAAGCAAAAACCATTGAAGCAATTAAAGCAATTGGAATAATAAACTTAGAATTTACATAAGGAATTCTGAATTTGCCACGTTGTACACCTGGTCTGTTCTGTAAAACCAAAACACCTGCACAAACTAAAACAAAGGCAAACAATGTACCGATAGAACACAAATCAGTTACTATGGTTAAGTTCATAAATAAAGATGGAACGGCTACCACAAAACCAACAACAATTGTTGCAAAAGATGGTGTTTTATATTTAGGATGTATTTTTGAGAATGATTTTGGTAGTAAACCATCACGGCTCATGCTCATCCAAATACGTGGTTGCCCCATTTGAAAAACTAACAATACGCTTGCCATCGCAAAAACTGCGCTTACTGCAATAATGCCGCTCATCAATTTTAAATCAATAGCATCAAATACGAAAGCCAAAGGATCGCCAACAGCTAAAGTATCGTACTTAACAATACCTGTTAAAACTAAAGCGATAGCAACATATAGCGTTGTACAAATGATAATTGCCCACATCATCCCTCTGGGTAAATCGCGTTGCGGATTTTTACATTCTTCTGCCGTTGTAGAAATGGCATCGAAACCGATATAAGCAAAGAATACCGCAGAAACACCTTTTAAAACACCAGAAACACCGTTTGGTGCAAAAGGATTCCAGTTTTTCGTATCAACATAAAAAACACCAACAGCCAAAACCAATAATATAACTGCTAATTTTACCACCACCATTGCGTTACTAGCATTTCGTGACTCTTTCATGCCACGGTAAACCAACCAAGTAATAAAAATGATAATCCCTAATGCTGGCAAATCTGCAACAATATGAAAATTGCCAATTTGTGGCGCTGTTAACCAAGCGTTATTTTGTAAGGCTGTAGCCGCATCTAAATCAGCCAAGTTTTTACCAGCATTTAATAAGGCTTCGGCGTGCTTATTACCATTGTAGGCAGAAAGGTAATCCATAGTTGCCCAATCTGGTATATGTATTCCATCAATACCTAAAGCCGGTATTCTGATGGAGGAGAGGAGGCCTGTAAAATAATCTGACCAAGAAATGGCTACGGTAATATTGCCAATGGCATATTCCATAATTAACGACCATCCGATGATCCATGCTACCAACTCCCCAAAAGCTACATAAGAATAAGTATAGGCACTACCAGAAACAGGCACCATTGATGCAAATTCTGCATAAGCAAAAGCTGCAAAACTACAAGCAACAGCTGTAAATATAAAAAGGAATATTACTGCGGGGCCACCATCAGCACTTGCTTTACCAATTGTGCTAAAAATACCAGCTCCAATAATTGCAGCAATACCAAAAGCGGTTAAATCTCTTACTCCTAAAGTTTTATGTAATGAATCGCCGTGTTCGCCATAGCCTTTTGATGCATCTTCTAAAATCTTAATAATAGATTTTTTTCTGAAAAGTTTATCTAACATAGATTAGTATAGTTTGTTCAAACTTAAAAAAAAAATCTGTTTTTATAAGGTTTAAGTTATAAAGACTAGGTACTTGATCAATATCACTGTATCGAACCATGCAAACTACTTTTAAAAATGTTTTATAGATATCGATAATGAAACACTTTAACGTTCGATTAGAAATAACATACGCCCTGAAAAAACAGGGCGTATGTCAGGTAAACTTTGTTAATTCCATCCACCACCTAAGGCTTGGTAAATTTTTACCATAGCATTAAGTTGCTGCTTTTTTGTTTCTATAAGCTCTAATTTTGCATCCAAGGCATCGCGTTGGGTCATCAATACTTCCAAATAATCTGCTCGGGTAGATTTGAACAAGTCATTAGAAATTTCGATAGACTGCGTTAGCGCTTGTACCTGTTTGGATTTTAAATCGTAACTTTTAGCCAAGTTGCTCATACTTGCTAACTGATTAGCTACTTCGATGTAGCCGTTTAAGATGCTACGTTCGTATTTATAAATAGCCTGAATTTGTTTGGCATTTGCCGATAAATAATTTGCTTTAATGGCGTTTCGGTTAATTAATGGCGCAGCTATATCGCCAGCTATTGAGTACAACAAAGATTCTGGTGTTTTGATTAAGTACGAAGGATTAAATGCTTGGAAACCTAAGTATGCAGAAATTCCGAAAGATGGATAAAATTGCGCTTTGGCTAATTTCAAGTCTAATTTTGCGGCCGTTAAATCAAGTTCAGCTTGTTTAATATCAGGTCGGTTGGCTAACAACTCCGAAGGAATTCCAGCTTTTAAATCAGTCTTTAAATCTGCATCAAAGGCATTTGCATTTCGGGCAATATGTTGCGGATAGCGACCCATCAAAAAGTTGACCTTGTTTTCTGTTTCAGTTATCCTTTGCAAAATTTCATACTCCAAACTTTTAGAACTTAAAATCTCTGCTTCGAATTTACGTACAGCTAATTCGGTAACTCGTGCTGCTTCTTTTTGTAGTTTTACTACCGCCAAGGCATTGCTTTGGAGCTCGATGTTTTTTCGAACCATTTGCAACTGATTATCTAAGGCAAGTAGTTCATAATAAGAATTTGAAATTTCTGCCACCAAGCTAGTTACTACAAAATTTTTACCCTCAACAGATGAAAGATATCTTGTATAAGCAGCTTTTTTGGCATTACGTAATTTATGCCAAATATCTACTTCCCAATTTGCGTAAAGACCAGTTAGGTAATCGGGTAGGGGTTCTGGCATTTCTTTTCCGGGTTTAATTTCTGTACTGGCATCTCCCGCACCCTGACTGGTGTATCTGCCTACTTTTTCTAAACCTGCTCCCACATTAACACCTACTCTTGGTAGTAATTCACCTTTTCTGGCTCGTACTTCGTTCTTAGCAATTTCAATTTCCTGTAATGTAATATTCAACTCCTGATTGTTTTGCAATGCTGTGTCAATTAAACTGATAAGATCTTGATCTTTAAAATAATCTTTCCATTTTAATTTAGCTACACTTGTTGTGTCTGGGCTCTGATTTGCATAATTATTTGGCGTGCTTTTGTTTTCGTTTTTCTCTACAAGAGCAGGGGTTTTGCAACTTGTATAGGTTAGGCTTAGCATTGCTAAGCCTAATATTTTATGATAGTTTTTATTAAACATTGCCTTCAATTTCTTCAGTTAGTGGGTATTCTTCTTCAATTTTAATTAATTTACGCTTGTTGGCTATAGTACCAAAAATGTAGTACAACCCCGGAATAATGATAACGCCGAAAATGGTGCCTATAAACATACCTCCGGCAGCAGCAGAACCTATAGTTCGGTTTCCAATTGCACCAGGTCCGGTGGCAAAAACCAATGGAATTAAACCGGCAATAAATGCAAATGAAGTCATTAAGATAGGTCGGAACCTAACTACAGCACCTTCCATAGCAGCAGCCAAAATATTTTTGCCTTCTGCGTGTTTTTGCGCTGCAAATTCTACAATTAGCACTGCATTTTTACCTAGCAAACCAATAAGCATCACCATTGATACCTGTGCATAAATGTTATTTTCTAAGCCAAATAACTTTAAAAACAAGAAGGCGCCAAATATCCCAGCAGGTAAAGAAATAATTACCGCTAGTGGTAAAATGAAACTTTCGTACTGTGCCGCAAGTACCAAATAAACAAAGCCTAAGCAAATTAGGAAGATATAAATGGCCTCGTTTCCTCTACTACTCTCGTCTTTAGAGATACCAGCCCAATCAATTCCATATCCGCGAGGTAATGTTTTTTTAGCTACTTCTTCTACTACTTTCAAAGCTTCTCCAGAACTGTAACCAGCAGCTGGTGAACCATTAATCTCTGCAGAATTATACAAGTTGTGTCGGGTTATTTCTGAAAGTCCATAAACTTTTTTCATTGTCATAAATGCAGAAAAAGGGACCATTTCTTCTCTGTCGTTTTTTACGTAAAGCTTCATTACATCTGCCGGTAAAGCCCTGTATTGTGGCAAAGCTTGTACAATTACCTTATACTGGCGGCCAAATTTGATGAAATTAGTTTCATAGTTACTACCTATTAGGTCTGATAAAGTTTCCAATGCCTTCTCTGGAGTTACACCTTTCTGTTGCGCTTTATCGTTATCGATGTTAAGCATGTATTGGGGGAAACTAGCACTGTAAAAAGTAAATACAGATTGCAATTCCGGTCTTTTGTTCAGCTCTTTTACAAAATCCTTGCTTACATTTTCCATTTCTACATAATCGTTCCTTCCAGATTTATCTAATAGGCGTAGCTCGAAACCACCAGCAGCTCCATAACCAGGCACAGCAGGCGGTTGGAAAAATTCAATCATCGCCCCTGGCATATCTTTAGATTTTTCTTCTAATTCTTTGATGATATCCTGAGCACTGTTTTTCCGATCTTTCCAGTCTTTTAGATTAATTAAGCAAGTACCAGAGTTGGCACCAGTACCTTCAGTTAAAACCTCATATCCCGCAAGGGCCGATACAGAATTTACACCTTCAATTTCCTCACAAATTTTTTCGAGTTTCTCTGAAATTTGGTTGGTACGCTCCAATGTAGAACCTGGAGGGGTTTGGATAATTGCGTAAATCATTCCTTGGTCTTCGTTCGGGATAAATCCCGATGGTACGGAACTACTTAAGAAATACGTGCCTAAACAGAAAATTGCTAATACACCAAAAATAGCTAATTTCCTCGCAATCACCTTATTCATCACTTTTTCGTATCTACCTGTAAGCTTAAAGAACCAAGCATTAAAAGCACCTAAACCCTTATCGATAAGTGATTTTTTTTGTTGATGATTTGGGGTGTGTTTTTTAAGCATAATGGCACACAATGCTGGTGTTAGGGTTAAAGCTACTATCCCAGATAAAATAATTGAAGTGGCCATTGTGATGGAGAATTGGCGATAAAATACGCCAACCGGACCAGACATAAAGGCTACTGGAATAAATACTGAAGCCATTAAAAAGGTAATGGCTACAATGGCACCGCCAATATCTGTGATAGCTAATTGGGTAGCTTTTAATACTGATAGGCGCTTATCTGCCTCCATTTTTGCATGCACAGCTTCAATAACCACAATGGCATCGTCTACTACAATACCAATAGCTAATACTAAAGCAAATAGTGTGATGAGGTTAAGTGTAATGCCAAAAAATTGCATGAAAACGAAAGAACCAATCAATGAAACTGGAACAGCAATGGCCGGAATTAAAGTTGAACGCCAATCGCCTAAGAAGATGAAAACCACCAAGCCAACCAAGATGAATGCTTCGATTAAGGTGTGTACTACTTTTTCTATCGAAGCATCTAGGAATTTAGAAACATCATAACTGATTTCGTAGTCCATACCTTTGGGAAAATTCTCTGCCTTGATTTCTTCTAATCGTTTTTTTACGTTTTCGATAACTTCTTGTGCATTGCTTCCATAAGATTGTTTTAAAACAATAGCTGCAGATGGTTTTCCGTTAATATGCGAGTATAAATCATACATAGCACTACCAAATTCTACATCGGCCACATCTTTTAACCTCAACAACTCGCCATTAGCGTTTGCTCTTAAAACGATATTACGGTAGCCATCTTCGTTGGTAAACCTACCGGGATATTTCAATACATATTCAAATGATTCGGAACGTTTACCTGAGCTTTCACCTGTTTTACCTGGCGAAGCTTCGAAACTTTGGTTGTTTAGTGCTTCCAAAACTTCATCAGATGAAATTTTATAAGCTAGCATCTTATCTGGTTTTAACCATATGCGCATGGCATATTCACGGTTACCTAAAATATCAGCAAAACCCACACCATCTACACGTTTTAGTTCGGGAATAACATTTATATCCGCATAGTTGAACAAGAAGTTTTCGTTCATGTGCGGATCTTTACTAAATAAGTTCACATACATGAGCATGTTGGGTTGCTGGCGACTAATTTTTATCCCTTCGCGAATAACTAAGGGTGGGAGTTTATTGGTTACTGCAGCCACCCGATTTTGTACATTTAATGTAGCTTGATCTGCATCAGTGCCTAAATTGAACACCATTTGGATAGAACATTCACCGTCGTTACCTGCATCTGAAGTCATGTATTTCATTCCAGGAATACCATTCAGGGCTCTTTCTAAAGGAATAATTACCGATTTAATGAGAAGTTCGTTGTTAGCTCCGGGATATTCGGCAACAATGTTTACCATGGGCGGCGAAATATTGGGCAATTGAGTTACAGGTAAGCCTACTAAGGCGAGTATGCCCACAAACACGATGATGAGTGATATCACGATTGATAACACTGGTCTTTTTATGAATTTACTAAACATGATTTTTTAAGGGAATTTTACCTATTCTGCTTTTAATTGTAATTGGCTCAACACTTGTTTCGGTTCCATAAAAGTGAACTTGATTTTTTCGTCTTCTTTTACTTTTTGCACACCATCTAACACAATTTTGTCTGAAGCTTGTAAACCACTGGCAACAATGTACAGGTCGGGCATTTCGCCTCCAATGGTAATCTCTTCCGATCTTGTTTTCCCATTTTTATCAATCACAAAAACGTATTTTTTATCCTGTAGTTCGTAAGTGGCTTTTTGAGGAATGATAAGTGCATTTTTTAAAGGAATATTCATTTGAACTTTTCCAGTTTCACCATTTCTAAGCAGCCGGTTTGGATTGGTGAATTTTGCCCTGAAAGCAATGTTTCCAGTTTCAGAGTCAAACTCGCCTTCAATAGTCTCTACTTTTCCCTTCTCATTTAATGTTTGGCCATTAGCCAAAATTAGACTAACCGAAGGATTATGGTCTGCCTTGGCTTGTTGAAAGTTAAGGTATTCGGGTTCTGAAACATTGAAATAGGCAAAAATTTGGCTATTGTCAGATAATGTTGTTAACAATTCACCTTCATCAATTAAACTTCCTAATTTTTTAGGTAAGCGATCTATGGTGCCTGCAAAAGGAGCTCTTATTTCTGTAAAAGATAAGTGCAGTTTTGCTAATGAAGCACTTGCTTTTGCTTGAGCCAATTTAGTTTTAGCCATGGCTAGCTCATTTTGAGCTACAACATTTTTATCAGCAAGTAATTTGGTATTTGCCAACTCAATTTCTGCAGCTTTAACTTCCGCTTCGGCTTTTAACACTTCCGCTTCGTACATTTTGGGCATAATTTTAAAAAGCAATTGACCGGCTTTTACAGTTTGGCCTTCATCAACGTAAATATGTTCTAAAAATCCTCTCTCTTGCGCTCTTAGCTCAATGTTGCGCACCGATCGTAGCTGCGATACATATTCTTTGTTAAAAGAGGTGTCTAATGTGAGCGGACTTGTTGCCGTAAAAATGGTTTCTTCTTCTTTTTGTTCGTGTTTATTGGTGCAGCTAGCAAATAGCACGGCGCATACGCTTGCGAGCATGATGATATGTTTCATTTTGAAATTTTATTTTTTTTTGGATGATTATAACAGGAGCAGATGTAATTGTAGACCTGTAATGTGTTGCCTTAACAACCTACTAGATAATGTGTTATACAAGAAAATCAATGACAGAAAACTTGAGGTTTACTATGTCATTCTGTAAAATGATTTTAATTTAAATGATCTAAAATTGTGTGCTACCTAAGGATTTTTGTTTAATAGAATAATTGATCAATACAGATGATTTATTTTCTGTGTTACAAAGCTAAGTTTCTAGATTTGTCGAAACTGTTGATGGTATCAAATTCTAAAAACTCTGATAAAGAGATACTTTAAACGGGAAGTGTAAGAGAAATGCTCACAATATGGAATTGAGAACTTTTTAACGATTTTTGAATTTTCTAAAAATAATGAATAACAAAAACCAGGAGTAACTTTAAGGCCGAAGATTGCTTTTTTAGAAAGATTCTCTTCATCATCTTTAGTTTCTTCAGAATAGCTAAACTCCGTTGAAAACGAACTTTTTCCAATATGTAAATTTGCGCTTTTTTGAAAAGGCTTTTGGTGTTGTTTAGCTTGGTGAGTATTTGAAGCAAAACCGCAATACCGAGAAATGCTAGAATCAGCAGCTTGGGCATCACTATTCCCTTTAATAAAAAGAAAAAGTAAACAAAATATAAAAAGATAAAGGCCCCTCATTGTTGCGTCAAAAGTAGAATAAGGTTTTAATTTTTTTAACACCTAATCAAAATTGTTTGTCTGTTTTTTGTCAGTTTTCTTCTGTGATGGAAATTAATCTATTGTTAATTTATACCCAAAAAAAATTGTAGCTACCCGTTAAATAGCTACAATTTTTTTTATAGTGATAATTTTAAAAGATATTAAGTTGTAAATAACTAACCCAACTTATCTAATTCCTCTTTTACAAAATTTGCTAACTCGTTTACGTAATCTGCACTAAAATCAAATTTAATTCCAGCTGTTTCATAAATTTCGTTCATCGGTTTTGTATACCCTAATGCTAACGCTGCCAAGTATTGTTCTACAGCTTTTTCAGGATTTTCTTTATAGTTTTTCCAAACAGCAATTGCTCCTAATTGCGCAATTGCATATTCGATATAGTAAAAAGGAACCTCAAACAAATGCAATTGCTTTTGCCAAAGGTTTCCAAATTGCTGTTCAAACTCGTTCCAATCGGCAAAGCCAGCTCCAAAACGTGTATAAATTTGTTTAAAAGCAGTTTCGCGATCTGCTGCATTATGATCTGGATTGGTGTAAATCCAATGCTGAAATTGATCTATCACAGCTACCCATGGTAAAGTTTTTAAAACGTCTGCAAGCTGCTCTTTTTTAGCTCTAATTAAGTCTTCTTCATTATCAAAATAAACATCCCATTTATCCATAGAAATTAATTCCATGCTCATAGATGCTAGTTCTGCAACTTCTGATGGGCAGTGTTTAAAATCATTTAACTCTAGGTTTGCAGTTAAAAAAGTATGGATGGCATGGCCACCTTCGTGCACCATTGTTGTTAAATCTCTTAATGAATTGGCCGAGTTCATAAAAATAAAAGGAGCTCCGGTCTCTGCCAAAGGATAATTGTAACCTCCAGGTGCCTTACCCATTCTACTTTCAACATCAAAAAGTCCATTTGCTTTCATAATAGCCAGCTTTTCTCCTAAGCTTGGGTCAATTGCATTAAAACAATCAATGCTTTTATCAATTAATTCTTGCCCGTTGTTAAATGGTTTTAAAGCAGGTTTGCCTGTTGTACTCACTTCCATATCCCAAGGTTTTAATTCATCTAAACCTAAGGCAGCCTTTCTTTTTTCGGCTTGCTCTCTTAAAACCGGAACAACTTCTTTTTCTATAGCTTCTGCAAATTTGTAACAATCTTTTGGCGTGTAATCAAATCGGCCTAATGCCTGAAACATATAATCACGATAGTTCTCGAAACCAGCGTTTAATGCAACCTGATGGCGCATTTTAACTAACTCATCAAATAATATATTTAATTCATCCTTATCTGCTAATCTGCGCTGTTGTACGGTTTCCCATGCATTTTGTCTAACTGATCTATCTGTATCCTTTAAAAAGTTAGATGCTTGTTCTAACGTATATTCCTGACCATTAATATTAACGCTCATTGCGCCAGTAATACCTTGATACTTTTGTTGAGTAACTTGTAGTTTGGTAAATAGCTCAATATTTTCTTCGCGATATAATTCTAATGCCTTTTTTACCGCTCTGATGTAAACAAAATATTTATCTTGATCTAACTCATCAATAAATGAACTATCATTTAGCTTTTTGTTTAATTCATTTGCCACCGGCGATATTTTGGGCTCAATTTCAGTAGCGAAATATTGAAAATCTTTTACCAATTCTTCGTTGGCAGTATTGCAACTCATTTTGATATATCTCCAAGCAAAGTTTTCTTCAAGTGCAGCTTCTAACTCACTTTTATCTTTTAACCATTGCTCTAATTCTTCCACATTGTTGATGTCTCTTTTTAACAATTCGTCAAAAATTGGAGTTAAATTTTCCCACTCCATTATAAGATCTTGAGGGATATATGTTCTTTGTTTTTTGCTTATAATTAAATTGTCCATAGTAGTTTTAATGTTGTAATGTTGAAACGTTTGAAAGTTCAAGACGTATATCCTGCCAATCTTAAAATCATTTTAATCCTGTTCTTAAAAAGGTGTCTATCAAAAAGCATGCAGCAAATATTACCGATGCATATCCATTTGTTGTGGCAAAAGCTCTGTCAACTTTGCTGATATCGGTAGGCTTTACCAATAAGTGCTGATAAATTAACATGGCACAGAAAAAAGCAATGCCGATATAATAAACCCAACTAAACTGAACAAAGAACAAAGGAAGTATAACGCACAACGCCGATAAAATATGCAATACAACCGAAAGCCTCAATGCATTTTTTATGCCTAACAATGCAGGGATTGAATGTAGCTTTTGTTCGCGATCAAAATTTTCATCTTGCAAGGCATAAATAATATCGAAACCACTCACCCAAAATAATACGGCAAATGAATAAAAAAGCGGCACGATATTGAAAACTCCAGTTACTGCAATGTATGCGCCTATAGGCGCCAAGGCCAAACCTAAACCTAAAACCAAATGGCATAATGCGGTAAAACGTTTGGTGTAGCTATAAAATAGCACCACAAAAAGTGCAATTGGCGAAAGATAAAAACAAAGAGGGTTAATAAAATAGGTAGCAATAACAAATAAAATGCAGTTAGCAATAACAAACGTTAAGGCTTCACTTGCAGAAATTTTTCCTGCCGGGATATCTCTAGTAACGGTTCTTGGATTTTTTGCATCAATATTTCGATCTAAATATCTATTAAATGCCATAGCAGCATTACGGGCAAAAACCATACAAAGTATAACGAGTAAAAAAAGCAACCAATTAAATGGATTTGTTGTGGTAGTAACCCCTAAAAAAAAACCAATTAGGGCAAAAGGGAGTGCAAAAATGGAGTGTGCAAATAAAACTAGCGAAAAATATTTCTTCATTTGTTGGGTGCTTTGGTTAACTGTAAATTGTTAACTGAAAACTACTTATTCTTTATTGCTTGCTGCGTAAAATTGAGGATCAATTTCTGGCTTAACAAAATCTTCATTTACTTCTTGTACAAATTGAAGTAACTTCTCTCTTCCTTGAGCTTTTTCTGCAGAAGTAACGAAAAACGGTGGAACCTCTTCGAACCACCCTAAAAGTGTTTTGTTAAATTTAGCTACATTTTGGTCCGTTTTTGGTGCCGATTGCTTATCAGCTTTGGTATAAACTAAGGCAAAAGGAATTTGGCATTCGCCCAACCACGAGCAGAATTCTAAATCTATCTTTTGAGGCTCAAGTCTGCTATCAATAAGTACAAAAACACATTGTAGGTTTTCTCTTTTAGTTAAGTAGTTTCTTATAAATTTCTCCCATTTCTCTCTGCTGCTCTTAGAAACTTTAGCATAACCATAACCGGGTAAATCTACGATATACCATTTTGCGTTAATTAAAAAATGATTTATTAGTTGTGTTTTGCCTGGTCTTTGAGATGTTTTAGCCAAACCTTGCACGTTAACCAACATGTTAATTAGAGATGATTTACCAACGTTAGAACGTCCAATAAATGCATATTCAGGCATATCTGGTAAAGGTAAAGCAGAAACTTTTGTGTTGCTTACAACAAATGTGGCAGATTTTATAATCATGCTGCAAAGGTAAGAAATTAACATTGTAATGTTTTAAGGTTTACAGCTAGAACAACTTATTGCAATATTCTGATGAACTAATTTATGATTTTGCCCTTTCAACTTTAAAACCTTGTAACATTAAACTATCTTTGACCAACAATTATGAACCCACAAGTTACACCTTACGCAAACGAAAATTCGAAAAAAGAGCAGGTAGCTACTATGTTCAACAACATATCTGGTACTTATGATTTTTTAAATCATTTCCTTTCTTTAGGTATTGATATCATTTGGCGCCGCAAAGCGATAAAAGAATTAAAGTCGATTAAGCCTAGGTTAATTTTAGATGTGGCTACAGGAACTGGCGATTTTGCTTTCGAATCGATAGATATTCTGCAACCTGATAAAATTGTTGGCGTAGATATTTCTGCTGGAATGCTAGAAGTGGCCAGGAAAAAAATAAACGACAGAAATTTAAGTCACGTTTTTTCGGTTCAATTAGGCGATTCAGAAGGTCTAAATTTCGAAGACAATACTTTTGATGCGATTACTGTAGCTTTCGGGGTAAGAAATTACGAAAATTTAGAGAAGGGATTGGCAGATATGCTTCGTGTTTTGAAACCTGAGGGCAAAATTGTAATTTTAGAATTTTCTAAACCAAGATCCTTCCCTATTAAACAGAGTTATAATTTGTATAATAAATACATCACACCATTTTTTGGAAAACTATTTTCTAAAGATGGTAGAGCATATTCTTACTTACCTGAGTCGGTTGCTGCTTTTCCTGATGGTAAAGATTTTACAGCAGTTATGGATAAAGTTGGATACAAAAATACCAAACACAGACCTTTAACGTTTGGTATAAGTGCCATATATACAGGGGTTAAATGATCAAAAGAATAACGCTTTTTTTTAGCTTTTTTTTACTTAGCATCAGCATTGCTACGGCTCAAAATTGGGGAGGTGGTATTGATGACGAACAGTTTAACTGGGGTTTTAGCTTTCAGTACATTGTATCAGAATATAAACTAACCAAAACAAAAAATTGGAGAGCGCCTTATTTTGATGTTGATCAAAACGCTTACGTAACCGACTCGCTTAAATCATTATCATCCCCAACATCAGCAGGTTTTGGAATTGGTTTTGTGGTTAATAGTAAGCTCACCCCTAATGTTGATGTTCGCTTTACGCCAACCCTTGTTTTTAATGATAGGTTATTGAATTACGAATATGTTGATAATTTGGTTAATAACCCTGGTGTGCCATTAGTACAACGTAAAGTACAGGCTACCATGATTGATTTTCCTGTGGGTTTAAAGCTAAAATCTGATAGGTTATTAAATTTTAGAGCTTACATGTTAGGTGGTTTAAAATATTCGATGGATTTAGCATCGGGCAAAAAAACCAATGATGATGCAGCCGCACCCATTGATAAACTGGTTAAAAACAAAAGAAATTTTCTTTCCTACGAAGCCGGCATTGGTTTCGATATCTATTTCGAGTATTTTAAAATGTCTCCTGAGCTTAAAGTATCTTATTCTTTTAAAGATATTTTACAGCATACCAATAACCCTTATACAGATCCAATAGAAAAGGCAAAGCTTAGACATTTTACCTTTAGCTTATTTTTTGAGTAAACTAAGCCATTCAAATTTCTTACCTTTGGGCTTAATTTTATCAATCCATGGTTAAAATTGCTTTAATTACAGGCGCAACTTCAGGTATCGGCGAAGCATGCGCACATCTTTTTGCACAGCAAGGTTATCATCTCATCCTTTTAGGTAGAAGAGAACATTTATTAGAAAAAATTGCTCATCACTTGGTAGATAAGTATACTATCGAAGTAAAAAAAATCCAAGCAGATGTAACTGATAAAGAAAACATCAACTATGTTTTAGAAACTTTACCAGCTAACTGGAAAAATATTGATGTTTTGATTAATAATGCAGGTTTAAGCCAGGGTTTAGATCCAATTGACAAAGGTGATACCGATGATTGGGACAGAATGATTGATACAAACATTAAAGGCTTGTTGTATGTTTCGAAAGTTATTTCAAGTTGGATGGTTGCTGCAAAAAAAGGCCATATTGTAAACATAGGTTCTATTGCCGGTAAAGAAGTTTATGCAAACGGCAACGTTTACTGTGCTACAAAGCACGCAGTTGATGCGCTAAATAAAGCAATGAGAATAGATTTATTGCCACACGGAATAAAGGTTACAGGTATACATCCTGGAGCAGTAGAAACTGAATTTTCTATTGTTCGTTTTAAAGGTGATGAAGGTAGAGCGAAAAAAGTATATGATGGTTTTGATCCGTTAGTAGCGCAAGATATTGCTGAGGCGATTTGGTTTGTGGTTAGTAGGCCTGCACATGTGAACATTAACGATATGCTAATTATGCCAACAGCCCAAGCTAATGGCTCATTAATAAAAAGAGACTAAATAAGTTTAGAGTTTTCAGTTTTGTCAATTTTCAACTTTACAACATTTTAATATTACATTTCAATATGATTTCAACAACTATAGATCAAGAAATAAAACAAGCAATGCTTGCAAAAGATCAGGCTAAATTACGAGGTTTAAGAGCTATAAAAGCTGCAATTCTTTTGGCAAAAACAGAAAAAGGGCATGCTGAAGAACTTGATCAGGATGCAGAAATTAAAATTTTGCAAAAATTGGTAAAACAACGTAAGGAGTCGGCAACTATTTACAAAGATCAAGGTAGAGATGATTTGTTTCAAGTAGAACAGGAAGAAATTGACGTGATTAGTCAGTTTTTACCAAAGCAATTAGACCAAGCAGAAATTGAAGCTGTTGTAGTAAGAATTATTGCAGAAACAGGAGCCACATCAGTAAAAGAAATGGGCAAGGTTATGGGAGCTGCTAATAAAGAATTAGCCGGCAAAGCCGATGGCAAATTGATTGGTGAGATTGTTAAAGCTAAACTAGGTTAAAAACTATATTAGCTTGTTTTCTAAAAAATATTAATTATAATTACCTTAATTAGTTTTACACTATTAACTTAGTAGGATTACCAAACAGCTTAAATTTTATATGAAATACGAAGTAATTGAAGAAGAGGGTTTTAAGTATATAGAAGCGGGTACAGGAGAGCCACTAGTATTACTTCATGGCCTTATGGGCGAGTTAAGCAATTGGGAACCAGCCTTAGATCATTTTAAACAAAATTATCGTGTAATAGTGCCAATATTGCCTATTTACGAGCTTCCTTTGCTAACTTTAGGTGTTAAAAGCTTATCAAAATACGTACTTAGATTTTTAAAGTTTAAAAAATTAAGTCAGGTTGTTTTAATTGGTAACTCATTAGGTGGTCATGTGGGTTTGGTGTTTACGGCTGCGCATCAACAATTCGTTAAAGCTTTAGTCTTAACAGGCAGTTCTGGTTTATATGAAAACGCGTTTGGTGGTTCATTTCCAAGAAGGGAAAGTTATGATTATGTACGTGAGAAAGTGGAGTTTACTTTTTATGATCCGGCAACGGCTACCAAAGAATTGGTTGATGAAGTATTTAAATCTATCAATGATCGCTCTCGAGTTATAAGAATTTTGGCTTTAGCTAAATCTGCAATTCGCCATAATATGGCTAAAGAATTGCCTAAAATAACTATACCGGTTTCATTAATTTGGGGCCGACAAGATAAAATTACCCCTCCAGAGGTTGCAGTAGAGTTTCATGAATTATTACCTAACTCAGAATTGAATTGGGTTGATGAATGTGGACATGCTCCAATGATGGAAAAACCAGAAGTATTTAACCAATATTTAGATAAATTTTTAAATAGAATTTTATTGAAATAATGATTGCTGAAGAACTCATATCTAATGTAATACCACCCCTAAAAACTTCTGATACCGTGCAGAAGGCTTTGGAAAGGATGAGTGAGTTCAAACTTTACCATTTACCAATTGTAAATGAAAGCCAATTTTTGGGTTTGGTATCTGAAGAAGAATTAATTGAGGTTAGAGATCAGCAATTACCAATAGGCAGCTTGTCATTAACGCTATTAAATCCTTTTGTTTTTAAAGAAGCCCATATTTACGATGTGATAAGGTTATTTAATCAACTTCAGTTGTCTTTAGTGCCTGTTTTAGATGTAAATAAGAATTATTTAGGTGTGGTTTCTATCAACAACCTTTTGTCGTACACTGCAGAAACATATGCAGTTAAAGAGTTTGGAGGGATCATTGTTTTAGAAATTAACAATAGAAATAATTCTTTGGCTCATATGGCGCAAATTGTTGAGGCAGATAATGCTCAAATTCTATCATCATATGTAAGTTCATTTCCAAATTCAACGAGGTTAGAAATTACACTTAAAATCAATAAAACAGAATTGTCTGGTATAATTGCATCCTTCGAAAGGTATAATTATGAAGTTAAGGCTGTTTTTAACAATACGCAAAACGACGATGGTTCTACAGATCGATTTAACTCTTTCATGAACTATTTAAACGTATAAAATCCCTAATGAAAATAGCAGTTTACGGAAGAGAATTTAATGATAGTGTCTTACCTTTTGTTCAACAGGTTTTCAAGGCTTTATCATTATATAAAATTGAAGTTGTAGTTTACACCAAATTTTATAATTTCTTAAAAAATAAAGTAACATTACCTGTAAATATTTCAACTTTTTCTGGCCATAAAGAATTGTTAGCCAAAGGCGATGTTTTGCTGAGTTTAGGTGGCGATGGTACTTTATTAGATACTTTATCTTTAGTAAGAGATTCTCAAATTCCAGTAATCGGGATTAATTTCGGCAGATTAGGTTTTCTGGCAAGTATCAATAAAAATGAAATCGACACTGCCATTAATGCGTTGGTAAATGGCGAATACACTTTAGATAAGAGAGGAATATTAAATTTAGAATCTCAAAATAATCTTTTTGGTGACGAGAATTTCGCTTTAAATGACATCACTATACATAGAAGAGATAATTCTGCAATGATGATTATTCATGCCTACATGAATGGCGAATTTGTAAACTCTTATTGGGCCGATGGATTAATTATTGCAACACCAACAGGATCTACCGCTTACTCTTTAAGTTGTGGCGGTCCGATTATATTGCCAAATGCGCAAAATTTCGTTATAACTCCAATTGCCCCTCATAACTTAAATGTTAGACCAATCATCGTCCCCGATGATGTAGAACTAACTTTTGAAATTGAAGCTAGAAGCACAAAGTTCTTAGTCTCTTGCGATTCGAGAACCGAAACTGTAGACAGATCTGTTAAAATAACCATTAACAAAGCCAAGTTTAATGTAAATCTAATACGTTTAAATAATGAAACTTATTTAACTACGTTAAGGAATAAATTACTTTGGGGCATAGACACCCGTAACTACTAAAATGCGCAACCTTAAACTCGCTAAGCTATTTTTACTTACCCTTTTTCTAACAAATTTTGCCTATTCGCAACAGGTAGAGTTGGGTGTAAATGCTGGTGGTGCTTCTTATTTAGGCGATTTAAATCAATACAATCCAGTTAAAATAACTGGTTTATCTGCTGGTGCTTTTGTAAAAGTTAATTTTGATCCGTATTGGGCGGTGGGTTTACATTACAATTATGGTAAAGTTAAAGGAGCAGATTCTCTTTCGAAATTTGCACAAGAAAGAGATAGGAATTTGAGTTTCTACACTCCTTTAAATGAAGTTAGCTTATTGCTTCATTTCAATTTTTTCGATATTTTTTCGCCAACAGCCAAAAAGAAACTTTCTCCATATTTATTTGCTGGTGTTGGTTTATTATCTTTTGAGCCAAAAACTCGATACAAAGGAGAGGAATACTTACTTAGATTATACAATACCGAAGGCCAGACTGAAAATTATAAAAAATTCACAGTTACCATTCCATACGGAGGCGGAGTAAAATATAGATTAAATGAGGGACTAACGGTTTTTGGTCAAGCTGGATTTAGAAGCCCATTAACCGATTATATTGATGATGTGAGTGGCGTTTATGCCAATAAAAATTCGTGGCCAAATGGTGGCCCCGGACCAGCACTATCTGATAGATCTGGAGAAAAAACAGGCATATATTTAGGAGATCCAGGAACACAAAGAGGCGATTTTAGAAAAAGAGATAATTACATGTTTGTAGGTATTGGTATATCTTATACCTTTGTGAGCCAAAAATGTTTTTCATTTTAAGACAGTAGATAGGGCAGAAATGGGATTTAAAGAACAATTAGATATTAATCGCTTACCAGAACACATCGCCATAATTATGGATGGTAATGGCAGATGGGCAAAAAACCAAGGCAAATTCAGAGTCTTTGGTCACGAAAGCGGAGTGCTGTCTGTGAAGGATATTGTAGAAGGCTGCGTAGATATTGGTATAAAGTATTTAACTGTTTATGCATTTTCTACAGAAAATTGGAATAGGCCTATTGAAGAGGTTAATGCTTTAATGGAGCTTTTAATTTCAACCATTAATGAACAGGCAGAAACCCTAAATAAAAATAATGTTAGGCTAAATGCTATAGGCGATTTAAAATCTCTACCTCAAAAATGTATTGATGATTTAGCTAACGTAATGGAAGTAACTGGTAAAAATACCAGATGTACGCTTACCTTAGCTTTAAGTTACAGTGCAAAATGGGAAATATTGGCAGCAACCAAAAAAATTGCTGAGCAGGTAAAAGAAGGTAAATTAAGTGTTGATGAAGTTACAGAAGAACTATTTAATGCGCAATTGACAACCTCAAATATCCCCGATCCCGAATTAATGATACGTACCAGCGGCGAGCATAGAATAAGTAATTTCCTGCTTTGGCAAATGGCGTATACCGAATTGTATTTTACCGAAACTCTTTGGCCAGACTTTAGAAGAGAAGATCTTTTTGAGGCCATTGTAGATTATCAGAAACGCGAACGACGCTTTGGAAAAATTAGTGAACAACTCAACTAATTTTAACTTTAACACTTTTTAACATGTGTTTAAATTAACTTAGCATCGTTTTTTAGATTGTAAATGAAAAGAATATACCAACTTATATTTTTGTTATTAATTGGCTCGCCAACTATAGCTCAAATTCGTAACCAGCCTCAACAGGCAACTCCTTCCTTAAAAGTTAACGGACTAAACCTCGACTACTTTGCGCCAAAAGAATACATCATTGGTGGTACAACTTTGTCGGGTACTCAATACTTAGATAAAGAAGTAATCATAACACTTTCTAAATTAACTAAAGGTGAAACAGTAATTCTTCCTGGTGAAGCAACTACTAACGCTATTAAGAACCTTTGGGCACAAGGATTGTTTGATGATATTCAATTAAATGTTACAAAAATTGTTTTAGACACCATTTATTTCGATATCGAAGTGGTAGAACGTCCGCGTTTAACCTCGTTTGAGTTTAATGGAATAAGCAAATCGCAGAAAACAGATATTTCTGAAAAACTAGCCGACAAAGCTGGTAAAACTATCATTAATGATAATTTGTACAATACAACAAGAACAATCATTACTAAGTATTTATTAGATAAAGGGTATTTTTACACCACTATTGACTTCCAATCAAAAAAAGATCCAAATCAAGAAAATAGTGTGATTTTACAGGTAAACATTAATAAAGGTAAACGTGTAAAAGTTCAAGAGATTAATTTTACGGGCAACTCTGTATTTAAATCGGCAAAACTTAGAAAGTTTTTAAAGAAAACTAAACAGAGAGCTTTTTACAAAGTTTTTGGTAGTGGTAAGTTTAATAAAGAGAAATACGAAGAGGATAAAATAGCGCTTGTTGCAAAAATGCAAGAGAAAGGTTATAGAGATGCTGCAATTTTGAAAGACAGTGTTTACAGATACAATGATAAAACCGTAGGAATTAAGATTGATGTATACGAAGGGCCTAAATACTATTTTGGAGATATCAGTTGGGTGGGTAATGCCAAATACAATACTGAATATTTAGAAAGAGTTTTTGGTATTGAAAAAGGTGAATTATTTAGCGAAGAAAAATTAGAGAAAAAATTGCGTGGTAGTGCCAATGGCGATGATGTTTCTAGTGTATACTTAAATGATGGTTATTTAACTTTTAACATTGATCCAGTACAAACTAGGATACATGGAGATACTGTTGATGTTGAAATGAGAATTTACGAAGGTCCTCAGTTTACAAACAACAAAATTACAGTAAAAGGAAATACCATTACTAATGATAAAGTGGTTTTACGTGAGATACGTATGAAACCTGGAGATAAATTCTCGAAAGAACTATTGGTAAGAAGTGTACGTGAGATTGGTGCTTTAGGTAATTTTGATGAATCTAAAACTAATCCTGTTCCTAAACCAAATTCTGATGGTACAGTTGATATCGAGTTTAATGTAGAAGAAAAACCTTCAGATCAAATTGAGTTATCAGGTGGTTTTGGTGGTGGCCGTGTTATTGGTACCTTAGGTTTAACGTTTAATAACTTCTCGCTAAAAAATATTTTTAATGGCGATGCTTATAGACCATTACCAAAAGGAGATGGACAGAAATTAAGTTTACGTGGACAAACAAACGGTAGATTTTACCAATCATACAGTTTCTCATTTTCTGAGCCTTGGTTAGGTGGTAAAAAACCTGTTAGTTTTGGCTTAAGTGCATTTACTTCATTACAATCTAACGGTGTTGATGCAAGTAACGCACAGTTTCAAAAAATCCGTTTAAATGGTGTTTCGATTAGCTTAGGTAGAAAATTAAAATGGCCAGATAACTGGTTCTCATTGGTGCATAGTGTTAACCTAAACCAATACATTTTAAATAATTATCCAGGGTTTTTATTCAGTACTGGTACTTCTTATAACTTAAACTTAACACAAGAAATAGCGAGAGATTCACGTAACCATAATATTTTCCCAACTGGTGGTGCTTATATCAGATTTACTATTCAAGCTACACCGCCATACTCATTGTTAAACAATGTAAATTACAAAACGGCTTCAGATATGCAGCGTTATAAATTTACCGAATACCACAAATGGAAATTCGAATCGCAATGGTTTACTAACGTAGTAGGTAAATTAGTATTTAAGGCGCAAGCTCAATTCGGTTTCTTAGGTAGTTACAATAGTGCTGTTGGTCAATCTGCTTTCGAGCGTTTTAAATTAGGTGGTGATGGTATGCAAGGTTTCGACTTTTTACAAGGATCTGAGCTTATCGCGATGCGTGGTTATTCAAACAACTCGGTTATCCCGGTAGGTGCTAACCCAACAATTGCGCAAAACTCTGGTAGCCCTATTTTTAACAAATATGTAATGGAATTGCGTTACCCAGTAATTAGCTCGCAACAGGCAACTGCATTTATGACAGTTTTTGCCGAAGGTGGTAACACCTGGGATAAGTTTAGCGATTTTAATCCGTTTAATATTAGAAGATCTGTTGGTGTTGGTGCAAAAATATTTTTACCGATATTTGGATTGCTTGGTATTGATTATGGATATGGATTTGATAAAATACCTGGCGTTGCAGATGCAAACAAAGGACAATTTCACTTTAGTATAGCTCAACAATTAGGCGGATTTAACTAAAAAATTAAAGTTTAATTATTGTTGTTTAAAAATGGCACAGTTTTTAACCAACTAATGAAAACACACACCGATGAAAAAAATAATATTAGCCAGCTTTTTGCTTCTAATGGGTTTAGGGGCATCAGCACAAAAATTTGCTTATGTGGATACTGAATATATCCTAAAGCATTTACCAGATTATAAAGCTGCTCAAAGCCAATTGGATGGTTTATCAGCTCAATATCAGAAACAGATTGATGATAGTTTTCAACAGATTGATAAAATGTACAAAGCTTACCAAGCAGACCAAGTTTTGTTAACAGATGATATGCGCAAACGTAGAGAAAACGATATCATCGAAAGCGAGAAAAAAGCAAAAGAAATGCAACGCCAAAAATTTGGTCCAGAAGGTGAGCTTTTTCAGATGAGAGTTAAGCTTTTAAAGCCAATACAAGAAAACGTATCTAAAGTAATTGGAGAAACCGCCAAAAATAAATTTATAGATTTTGTTTTTGATAAGAGCAGCGAATCTACCATGATGATTTATGCAAGTGCAAATTACGACATCAGCAATGATGTAATTGTAAGATTAGGTTATAAACCAGGTACACTTGTAAAATAATAAATAACACACAATCAATTATAAAACAAATATTAAGTAAATAGAAAATGAGAAAGTTAATTAACGTATTATTTGTAGCAGCTGGATTATTAATTACTAGCAATGTTGCAAATGCACAACAAAAATTCGGTCACTTAAACTCTGATGAGATTTATGCAACTATGCCAGAGGCTAAAGCTGCACAAACTACTTTAGAGAACTTAGCTAAAACAAAACAAGGTGAAATCGATAAAATGATCACTGAATATCAAGCAAAGTATAAAGCGGCAATTGACAAAGAAAAAACTTTAAGTGAAGCTAATAAAGAAGCTGTTGGTAAAGAATTACAACAAGCTCAAGTTGAGTTAGGCGATTTGCAAAAAAGAATTGAAGATGCACGTACAAAAGCAACTACAGATGTGCAAGCTGAGCAAGGAAAATTATATCCTCCAATTAACCAAAAATTATCTACTGCAATGGGTGCTGTTGCTAAAGAAAAAGGTTTAGCTTACGTTTTTGATATTTCTGCATCTGCAGGTTTCAATAACTTAATCTATTTTGATGGTGGCGAAGATATTACAGCTGCTGTTAAAACTAAATTAGGTATTTCTGCAACGGCTAAACCAGCTGCAACTCCAGTTAAAAAACCATAATTAAGTTTAAATAATTATCTTAGCGGAGTAGGGTTTAAATCCTACTCCGCTTTTTTTATGAACAAATTTCCAATTGGTGTTTTCGATTCTGGTTTTGGTGGTTTAACCGTTTTTAAATCAATTGCGCAAGAATTGCCTAAATACAATTACATTTACCTTGGTGATAATGCTCGTTCTCCTTATGGCGATCATTCCTTCGAAACCGTTTACCAATATACATTAGAATGTGTAGAGTGGCTTTTCGCTAAAGGATGCCCGTTGGTAATTTTGGCTTGCAACACCGCTTCGGCAAAAGCTTTAAGAAATATACAGCAATTAGATTTGACTAAAAAATATCCAAACAATAGGGTTTTAGGCGTAATAAGACCTACAGCAGAAGTAATTGGAGAATTTACCAAAACCCAAAATGTTGGCGTAATGGGTACAAGAGGCACCATTAATTCTAATTCTTATCCAATAGAAATTAATAATTTTTTTCCATCGGTTTCAGTGCACCAGCAGGCATGCCCAATGTGGGTGCCAATTATTGAAAACAATGAGCATGAAAGCGATGGCGCAGATTATTTCGTAAACCAATACATTCAAGAGCTCCTATCAAAATCTGCAGATCTAGATTGTATTCTTTTGGCTTGCACACATTATCCATTGCTCATTCTTAAAATCAAAAAGTATTTGCCTATTCATATCAATTTATTGGCACAGGGTGATATTGTAGCTAATAGCTTAGTCGATTATCTAACTAGGCACCCAGAAATTGAAGACAAGTTAGCGCAAAATTCGAAAAGAGAGTTTTATACCTCTGGAGATGTAAAAGCTTTTAATGAACACGCTTCTGTCTTTTTAGGCGAAGAGGTAAATTGTCAGAAAATGAAATAGGTATTGTTTTTTACTGGCAGCACAAAACTTCAATTTTAAACCCGGTAGTAGCGACATCCCCCGATTTTTCATCGGGGATATAGCGAATAACGGGACTGCAATTGCCAAACGCTTAAAGCCGTACGTTTTCTAATCAAAACCTGTCATAAACTAATTAACAGTTATATTACTTTTTTGTGTAAAACGGTTTCATTTTTGGTTAGGTTTTAAAATTTTAAAAGGTTAATTTTGCGGCTCAATCATCAATTCAATGAGCGATCAGATCAAGCACGAATGCGGTATAGCTTTTATCCGCCTGTTAAAACCTCTCTCATACTACCAAGAAAAATACGGTACTGCACTTTACGGACTTAACAAATTGTATTTGTTAATGGAAAAGCAGCACAATCGTGGGCAGGATGGAGCTGGTATTGCAACCATAAAATTAGACATGAAACCTGGTAGCCGCTATATTAGTCGCTACCGTTCTATGGCGCAAAATGCGGTTGCAGACATATTTGGATATGTGCAAAACAAGTTTGTAGATATACAAAATGAAACACCAGAGTTGATGAAAGATACCGAGTTTTTAAAGCAAAATGTAAGCTTTATTGGCGAGGTACTTTTGGGCCACTTACGTTATGGTACTCATGGTAAAAACAGCATCGAAAATTGCCATCCTTTTTTGCGCCAAAACAACTGGATGACAAGAAATTTGGTAATTGCTGGTAACTTTAACATGACTAACGTTGATGAATTGTTAGAGCAGTTGTATGAACTTGGTCAGCACCCTAAAGAAAAAGCAGACACAGTTACCGTTTTAGAGAAAATAGGTCATTTCTTAGATGATGAAAATCAAGTATTGTTTGATGAATACAAAAAAGAAGGATTGAGTAATGTGGAGATTACCCATAAAATATCCGAAAAACTTAACATCGCTAAAATTCTTCGTCGCTCGGCTAAAGATTGGGATGGTGGTTATACCATTTCTGGTATTGTAGGTAATGGAGATGCTTTTGTATTGAGAGATCCATCTGGTATTCGCCCAGCATTTTATTACGCCGATGATGAAATTGTAGTTGCTGCATCAGAAAGACCAGCTATACAAACTGCTTTTAATGTACAGATAAAACAGGTTAAAGAAATTGAACCAGGCCATGCTTTAATTGTTAAAAAAGATGGCACGGTAACTCAAGAAATGTACCGCGAACCTGCCGAGAAAAGAGCTTGTTCATTTGAGCGTATTTATTTCTCACGCGGCAGCGATGCCGATATTTATAAAGAGCGTAAGCAATTAGGCCATTTGTTAATTCCGCAAGTTTTAACCGCAGTAAAAAAAGATTTAAAAAATACAGTTTTCTCATTTATACCAAATACTGCCGAAGTTTCATTTTATGGAATGGTGGAAGGTTTGCACCAACATGTACGCGAGGTACAAAAAGAGGCCTTAATTGGAAATAAAGAACAGTTAAATGACAAGCAAATTGACGAACTCTTGTCGATGGCGCCCCGAGTTGAAAAACTGGCTATCAAAGATGTTAAGCTTCGTACCTTCATAACGCAAGATGCAGATAGAGGAGAAATGGTGGCACACGTTTATGATACTACCTACGGTGTAATTAAAAATGATACCGATACTTTGGTTGCGGTAGATGACTCTATTGTTCGTGGTACTACGCTTAAACAGAGTATCATTAAAATCATCGATCGTTTACACCCTAAAAAGATCATTATCGTATCTTCGGCACCACAAATTCGTTACCCAGATTGTTACGGTATCGATATGTCTAAAATGGGGCAGTTTGTAGCTTTTGATGCTGCAATACAATTGCTAAAGGAAAGAGGAATGGAGCATATCATAGAAGAGGTTTACGAAAAATGTAAAGCTTCGTTGTTATTGCCAAAAGAAGAAATCGTAAACCATGTAAAAGATATTTACAGACCGTTTAAGCAACAAGAAATTTCAGATCAGATTGCTAAAATCATCACTCCAAAAGGAACAGTTGCAGAGGTTGAAGTGATTTATCAAACATTAGATAATTTGCACATTGCTTGCCCTAACCACAGTGGCGACTGGTATTTCTCTGGTAATTACCCAACACCGGGTGGTAATAAAGTGGTAAACAAAGCATTTGTAAACTGGAAAGAAGGAAACAATCAAAGAGCTTACTAATGTAGTCTTATCATTCCAAGCTTGCGAGGAGTTTCTTTTATAAATAATTAAGGGTGAAAACGAAAGTTTTTGCCCTTTTTGATTCTGAAGTCCTGCTTTGCATTGCAAGTCCTCGGCTCGTACCTCACCTTCGGGCTTTCCACTCCAATCAGGTTTATTTTTTAAAGTTTCTGCTCTTGGCAAAAACCTTAAAACAACCATAGATTAAAATCAAGCCCTAAACAAACTTTCTTTAGATTTTATTTGTTAATTATCCAAAATACAACTAAATGAAAAAGATATTTTTAGGATTACTAGTCTGCTTAGGTTTAGCTTGTTCAGATGCTAAACAAAACAAAGTTGAAGATGCAATTACAAGAACCAGCGATAGCTTAAATGCCAAATTAAATAAGCTAAATGATACTTTAAAAAAAGTTGGTGATGATGTCAAAAATAAAATTCCTAAGGTTAAAATAGAAGTTCAACGAAGTATTCCTATCAGCTTACAATGGATTGGAATGCTTGCCAATGCGCAAGGAAGAGCAGAATTAACTAAGCAAGAAGATGGCTGGTTTAGTATAAAAGGTGAGCAAAACAACTCAAATAACGAGTTCCTAAAAATTAATGGTAAGTTAAAACGAACTGATGCCAACCACATCGCTTTTGAAGGAACAATAATTACTTACATAAAAAGTAACAACGGCGGTGCGCCATGCGAAAAAACAGGTAAGCAAACATTTTTAAAAAAGGGTGATAGAAGCTATTACCGTTTGCAAAATATGGAAAACTGTGAGGGTGGCAGGGTTTTAGATTATGTTGATCTTTATAATTTAGACGATATTCTGTAAATCTTAAACATAAAACTGATAATAGGTTTTATAAATTAACCATAAAGCAAACGCAATAATAATTATACCAGCTACTTTGTTCAATTTTCTTAAAGTATCTTCCTTAATTCGGTAACGCAATTTGCTAGAGTAATAGCTCTTTAAGCTGTCAATTGCCAACTGTGTAGCCATGGCTATAAAAAAGCAAAAAAGTTTTTCATTTAGCCTGTTGTTAAGCTTTACAGAGATTATCCCACTTACAATAATCCAAAACATTAAGGTAGATGGTGTTAATATGCACATTAAAAATCCTTTTAAAAGGTAGCCTCTTTTGCTAATTTTTATCATGGTATTGTTTTCATAGTTAATAGACACCTTCGAAAACAAGTAGTAAATCCCTACGGCTAGTAAAAATACACCTCCAAATATGCCAACATATTTATCAAAACTATCTTGGTAAACTAAAAACTGACTTCCAAAAAGTACGATGGCAATCAGAATGATATCGCTAATTATTACACCCAATGCCAAAGAAAAGCCAGCCATAAAGCCTTTTTCAATGCTAGTCTTAATCATTGCAAAAAAAACAGGACCAGTTAAGAATGAGGAAATTAGCCCCGCACCCAAACCTAGTATTATCGCTTCGAACATTCTTTTATCAATATAATTTGTGCTAATATGCAATTTTTAAAGCTAAAAACTATCCATTTTATGTTATAGTTTTTTTAGTAGTTTATAGCTTATACGCATATAATATACGTTAAAATAACGTTTATAAAAATTTTGTTGAGTGTTAAAAATACACTCAATAAACAATAAATTTTATTTAAGTTTAGCGAACCAAAATTTAATATTAAACTAAAACTTTAATCCACACATGGAACAAAATTCAAAAACCAATTGGGCACAGTTCATTCCCTTAGTAACTGTTTTCTTCTTTTGGGGTTTCGTTGCAGCAAGTAACGATATTTTAATACCAGTTTTTAAATCTGCTTTTAACCTATCTCAAAGTGAAAGTCAGTTGGTATCATTGGCATTTTACATTGCCTATACTATTGGTTCGTTAATATATGTGGGCATATCTGCCTTATTGAAAACAGATATTATCAACAAAATTGGCTATAAAAATAGCTTAGCGCTAGGTTTAGCAATTTCTGCTGTAGGTACATTGTTATTTTATCCGGCCGCAAATACAGGTTCTTTTCCATTAATGCTATCTGGTTTGTTTATTGTTGCATTAGGTTTTTCGTTACAACAAACAGTTGCCAACCCTTTGGCTATTGCATTAGGCCCAATTAAAACAGGTTCTCAACGTTTAACATTGGCTGGAGGTATTAATAATTTTGGTACAACCATCGGTCCGTTAATTGTTAGTTTTGCTATTTTCGGTTCTGCTGATAGTGGTAATTCAAATATCAGTATAGAAAGTGTTAAAATTCCTTATTTAATTTTAGGCGCTGCGTTTCTATTGGTAGCGATATTTTTAAAAATGTCTTCATTGCCAGATAAACCACCATTGGTTGAAGCCAAACTTGAAGATGGATCATTAAAAGGCTCTGCATTAAAATATCCTCAGTTAGTTTTAGGTATGATTGCCATTTTTGTTTATGTAGGTGTAGAGGTTTCTACAGCAAGTAATTTGCCAGCTTATATGGAAGAAGATTTAGGTTTTTCTATTAAAGATATTGCGCCCTACATTTCTCTATACTGGGCAAGTATGATGATTGGACGTTGGACTGGAGCTGTTGAAGCTTTTACAGATAAGGTTAGTTTACAAAAGGTTTTAAGGTTCGTTGCTCCTTATTTAGCTTTTGGTATTTTCTTATTAGTAAATGCCATTGCAAAACATGATTTAGCTCCATTTTACGTATATGCATTAATCATATTGGTATTAATTATAGCAGATATGGCAAGCAAAGGAAATCCAGCTCGTATGTTATTGATATTTTCTAGTGTAGGCATATTGGCTCTATTAGTTGGAATGTTTACCGATGGTATGGTTAGTGTTTATGCATTTACTAGTGTTGGTTTATTTTGCAGTACTTTATGGCCTTGTATTTTTACATTAGCTGTAAGTGGTTTAGGTAAACATACAAGTCAAGGAAGTAGCTATTTAATTATGATGATTATGGGCGGTGGATTAATAAGCTGGTTACAAGGATATGTTTCTGGATTTACTGGCATTCAGTACAGTTACGTAGTTGGTATTGCTTGTTTTGCTTATTTAGCATTTTATGCTTTAAGAGCGAGCAGTATTTTAAAATCTCAAGGTATCAACTTTGATGAGAAAATTTCTGGCGGACATTAATTCTTAACTACAATATTTAAAGCTCTCTAGTGCATACTGGAGAGCTTTTTTAATGATATAAAATGGCAAAACAAGCATTTAATGATATTTACATGAGGTTGGCCACAGATTTGGCAACCCGTTCTCATTGTGTGAGGGCTCACGTTGGTGCAGTATTAACAAAAGATACGCGAATAATTTCTATTGGTTACAACGGACCGCCAGCGGGTACGCATAACTGCGATGAAGAATGGCCAGAGAATGGATGCGCAAGAGATAGTAAAGGAAGTTGTTCTTTAGCTTTACATGCAGAAGAGAATGCAATTTTATATGCGGTTAAAAATGGTTCTAATATTGAAGGATCAACACTATATACAACATTATCTCCTTGCATAGCCTGCGCAAGATTGATTTTATCATCAGGTATTAAAAAAGTTTACTTTAAAGATTCGTATGCTGCTTATAAAGGTTTAGCTAGCGATGAAGGGGTTGATTTTTTATTGCGCTTTGGGGTAGATGTAGTGCAACATGAGGTTGAGGCATAGCGTTGTGATTAATCAGATAATTCAGTGATTTTTAGAAAAGCAACTCTTATCAACTATTAACATCAGTCCTTCTTTCCGCTAAATCTTTTTAGCTACCTTTAGTAGGTTTAGGATGACAGCTAAAAAGGATACCGCTTCAAAAAGGTTTATTAACACAGGTTTGTGCTGCTCTTAGAAGTTGCATTGTAGCAAACTAAATTTTTTATAAGTAGCGCTTTAGTGTAAAGCCTTCATTTGATTATTGCTTCAAAATCATATCATTACCGCTATTTTAAGTTCATAGCCCCGATTGTCGCGAAAATCCTTCTGTGTTGTCATGCTGAGCGTAGTCGAAGCATAACACAGAAGATTGAAGCAAAAAGCGGGAACTAACATTAATATTAGCACTGTGATTGCGCTTCAAATATTAAAAAGTGTAGGAAATCTCACCTCTTACATCTTACATCTCACTTCTAATTGTTACCTTTGCGCATGCTAGAAAAAATCATCATTCTCGATTTTGGTTCTCAGTTCACTCAGCTTATTGCTCGTCGCGTTCGCGAACTAAATGTTTACTGCGAAATCCATCCGTTTAATCATATTCCTGAGCTAGACGCTACTGTAAAAGGGGTTATTTTATCAGGAAGCCCGTATTCTGTACGCCAAGAAGATGCGCCATTTGTAGATTTAAATCTGTTTGCAGCTTATCCGTTATTGGCAGTTTGCTATGGAGCGCAATTTATAGCGCAACAAAACGGGGGCGATGTACAGGCATCAAACACGAGAGAATATGGTAGAGCAAATTTAGATTTTGTAAACCAAGATAATAAGCTTTTTAAAGGTATAAATGTAAATTCACAAGTGTGGATGAGCCATGGTGATACCATTAAAGTAGTTCCAGATAATTTTGAGATTATTGCTAGCACAGCTGATGTACAAGTTGCTGGTTATCAAATTAAAGATACCAATACTTATGCTATTCAGTTTCACCCAGAGGTAACACATAGTACCGATGGTAAAATATTATTACAAAACTTTTTAGTGGGTATTTGTGGTTGTTCGCAAGATTGGACAGCAGATGCTTTTGTTGAAACTACCATTGCAGATTTAAAACAGAAGTTGGGTAACGACAAAGTTGTTTTAGGCTTATCTGGAGGTGTTGATAGTAGTGTAGCTGCCATTTTGTTGCATAAAGCAATTGGTAAAAACCTGCATTGCATATTTGTAGATAATGGTTTATTGCGTAAAGACGAGTTTGAAGACGTTTTAGAGCAGTACAAACATATGGGTTTAAATATTAAAGGCATTGATGCAAAAGATAGATTTTTAAGTCAGTTAGCTGGCGTAAAAGACCCAGAATTGAAACGAAAAGCCATTGGTAGAGTTTTTATTGAAGTTTTTGATGATGCTGCCCATGAAGTGGAGGATGTGGTTTGGTTAGCACAAGGAACAATTTACCCCGATATTATTGAATCGGTTTCTGTTAAAGGACCATCTGCAACCATTAAATCTCACCACAATGTGGGTGGTTTACCAGATTTTATGAAACTTAAAATTGTAGAGCCATTAAATACTTTGTTTAAAGATGAAGTGCGTAGGGTTGGTAAAAGTTTAGGTATTGAAGGGTTTATTTTAGGTAGACATCCTTTTCCTGGTCCGGGTTTAGCGATTAGAATTTTAGGTGATGTAACTGCTGAGAAGGTTGCTATTTTGCAGGAAGCCGATGCAATTTACATCAATAACTTAAAAGAAGCTGGTTTGTACGATCAAGTTTGGCAAGCTGGAGCAATCTTTTTGCCAGTACAATCTGTTGGTGTAATGGGAGATGAAAGAACTTATGAGAATGTTATTTGTTTAAGAGCTGTAGAATCGGTTGATGGAATGACAGCTGATTGGTGCCATTTGCCATATCCGGTTTTAGCGAAAATTTCGAATGAAATTATCAATAAGGTGAGAGGTATTAACCGAGTGGTATACGATATCAGTTCTAAACCGCCAGCTACAATTGAGTGGGAATAGTTTAGTATTCAGTTTTTGATTTACAGTTAACAGTTTTTGGTTAGCAGTGATTTGATTATTGTGTTTATTTAATTTTTTGTAATGGGAATCCAGAAAAAAATAAGTTTTTATCTTTTCATTTTAACAGCTTGTACCTATATGGCGTGTTCGCCAAAAGTTACCAAAACTGTTGTTAAGCCAGTTAAAGATAATCCAGTAACAGAAAAAAAGGATAAACCAGCTGAAAAATTTACAGAGGCTAATATTGCTGTTCTTGTACCATTTAAGTTAAATCAGATCAATTTAAAAACAGCCACTAAAGTTCAAGTAGACCGAACTGATATGGCTATAGATTTTTACCAAGGCATTAAATTGGGTTTTGATTCTGCGGCTGCTGGTGGACTAAATTTTAACCTAAATATTTACGATACTAAAGATGATAATGCAGCAATAGCAGCTGTATTAAATAAAAGTGCTGTTAAAAGTAGTAATTTAATTATTGGTCCGGTTTTTCCTGAGGGAATTAAGTACATCACTAACTTCTCTATTACTAATGATTTGCCTGTGGTATCGCCATTGGCAGCAAGTAAGCCAAGTGAATTTAATAATCCCAAATTAATATCTGTTGTAAATAACATTAATCAGCATGCAGAAAAAGTAGCTGATTATATTGCAGATAAATACCCAAACAATAATAGCATCGTAGTTTTGATTAACCCTAAAAGAACAGCTGATGAGCAATTTGCAGCCCCTTTAAGAAATAGATTTAAACAAAAATATCCGAATCTTATCGTACAAGAGTTTACCTCAACATATATTTTTGAGACAAAGATGATTAGGAACAAGAGATATGCAGTTGTAATTTGTTCTGATGATGCAGCTTTTGTAAAGCCTAGTATTGACAAACTTTTTAAGCTTAAAAATTTAAGGACAGGTGGTTATGATTTAAACCTTTTTGGTCATCCAACGTGGCTTAAACAGACTTATAATTTAGATCAACTTCAGAATTTGAATACCATTGTAAGCACTTCCTATAAAATTGATTATAAAAGTACAGCAGTTGTTAATTTCATAAAAAAATATAGAGCTCAGTTTAAATTTGAGCCTAGCGAGTATTCTTTTAAAGGTTTTGATATTGGATTTTACTTTGGAAAAATGCTTTCGAAGCACGGAGCAAATTACCTAGATTTTATCACCAAAGAAAAATACAGAGGCTTACATAATTCATTTGAATTCGCCTACAATCCGCAATACGGTTATTACAACACAGAGCTGATGTTGTTGCAATACAAAAACCTAAATTTAAATCTAGTTGATTAAAGCATAAAACATATGAGAGTAGAACACCAAATTAGGGCTTTTGAGCAATTATTGCAAAGTTACAATGGTGTTGTGCCGCTACATCGACATTTGTTTGCTTATTTTAAGCAGAACAAACAAATGGGTTCATCAGATAGGAGATGGGCAACTCGGTACATTTACAGTTACTTTAGGTTGGGCAAAGCATTGGCAGAGGTAAATACTTTACAAAGATTAGCCATAGCAGATTTTTTGTGCAATGAAACTACGAGTTTAATCATAGCTTATTTTTTGCCAGATTTAGAACCCAAAATTCATTTTAGCTTAGCTGATAAAATAGATTTAGTGAGGGAAAAATTCCCTTCATTCGATTTGGAGCAAGTCTTTAGTTTTAACTCAAATTTATCTGAGCAAATAGATAGAGCAGCTTTTCTGCAATCGTTTTTCATACAGCCAGATTTGTTTATCCGAGTAAAATCAACTCATATACAGGTTGTGATTGACCAATTACAGGCAAATGGGATTATGGTAAAAGAGATTGGCGATACAACGCTCGCTTTACCTAACGGAACAAAATTAGAACAAATAATTGCCGATCCTAGATTGTATCAAATTCAGGATCTTTCCTCTCAAAAAACTGGGGATTATTTTGAACCAGATAAGTACGATTACTGGTGGGATGCTTGTGCCGCATCCGGCGGAAAATCTTTGCTGTTGCATAGTTTAGAGCCTAATATAGAGCTTTTAGTGAGCGATGTGAGAGAAAATAGTTTAAATAATTTGCAAGAACGTTTTCAGCTTGCCGGATTGAAAAAGTATCATTTAAAAGCGATGGATTTACTGCAAAACAACGACCAAATTTTGCACCACTATGAATTTGATGGCATTTTATTAGATGCGCCTTGCTCAGGTTCTGGCACTTGGGGAAGAACTCCAGAAATGCTTTACTTTTTTGAACAATATAAAATTGACAACTACGTAAAACTGCAAAAAGGCATAGCAGCCAATGTTGTTAAATATCTAAAAAAGGATAAACCTTTAATTTACATGACTTGCTCTGTGTTTAAAGCAGAAAATGAGGATGTTGTAAACTACTTGACTACTAATTTCGATTTAAAATTAGATAGAATGGAATTGATTAAAGGTTACAATGATAAGGCAGACAGTATGTTTGTAGCACGCTTGATTAAACAATAAGCTATTGGTAGGGATTTCTGGGATAAATCTAATTTTTGCTATTTGAATTTCTTTTTGTCATCTCTATTTGTGTTAAAAACATGCAAAATATAGATAGTATTAAATTCTTCAACTATTTCGAAAATAATTATATAAGGAAATTTGGGGACAACGTATTGCCTGTAATTTGCGAATTTTACTGGGTAGAATAATGGCTGATTAGCAATTGAAGATAGGCAAGCTTCTATAATATTTAAGAAATGCTCTCCTAAACCTAATTTTTGTTCTTCGTACCAATCATAAGAGACTTGTAGTTCAGCTTTGACTACAGACGCAAAAATAATAGTGTAACCCACTATTTATTTAATAAGTCTTTCTTAATTTCTAAAAATGAAGCGCCTTTATCATTTCCAGATTTAAGATCATCAGAACGCTTTTTTAATTCGTTATTTAGCGATTGATCTTGCCACCAATTCGCTGATAAAGAATTATTATCTATGGAATATGCTAAGCCTAATTTATCCAAAAATGCTTTGACAGTTTCTTCAGCAGACTGATCTTCAATATTTATAGTTAAAGTTTTCATAGTTAAAGATTTAATCACAATTAATTCAGGGGAATTATAAATTCAATTGATAGAAATTTACATTTGTGGCGGTTTTGATGACTTATATAAATAGCAATGCTATAGCGACGAAAAACAATAAGCTATTGAAGCCAATGTTTGATTTTGACTTTTAAATGCTTAACCGCCTCAAAGAGAATGGCCAAAGCACCAATAACTACCGTATATTTCTCAAAGCTATTCATGATCTACTTGGTTAACTTATAGACTAATTTAACCAAAAATTGTTACAAACCTGTATTTGTTCTGAATAATTTTATCGCAATAGCTAAAAGGATAATACCAAATGCTTTCCTTAAGATATTTAAACCCGTTTTGCCAAAGAGCTTTTCTAACCTAATTGTATTTTTAAGTACAAAATAAACAAAAAGCATATTTAGCAATATCCCAACAATAATATTTTGGGTGGCATATTCTGTTTTTAAGGATAAAAGGGTAGTCATGGTTCCTGCACCTGCAATTAAAGGAAACGCTAAAGGAACAATAGATGTTGCTGCAGAACTATCGGCATCATCTTTAAAAATGGTTAAACCTAAAACCATTTCCATCGCAATAGCAAATATCACAAATGAACCCGCAATGGCGAAAGAAGCCACATCAACTCCGATTACGTTTAATAAGGTTTTACCAGCAAAAAGAAAAATGATCATTAAAAATGTAGCTACAATGGCAGCTTTTTCAGATTCAATATGTCCTGCTTTTTTTCTTAATTCTATAATTATTGGAATGGAACCCAAAATATCAATGATAGCAAATAAGATCATTGTGGTTGATAATATCTCACTGAAATTGAATTGTAAATGTTCCATAAGCATTTTATATGTCAACAAAGTTAAATGATTTAATTTGAAGATAAATTAAATCAAGATTAATTCCTCTTAGAAGTAAAATTGCGTTCTTAAAGTTAATATGTTGTCATCCAAATCATCTTGAAAATTAGTTAATGCTGTTTTCTCATTTTTAACCATATCATAATAAATCACAGCCTTTAGGTTTGGATTAAAATGATGAAGAAAACCAACACCAAAAGTATCAAAACGAACATCTGCTCCAGATAAGCCATTTGCAGCTGTAATTTGATTTCCTTTTACTTTTGTATTTGGGTCATAAAAATCATATTTTAAAATCACCTGACTGTCTGTGCTATGTAAAGTCTGCACGAAAGTGAAATAAGCACCATTGAAGTTCCTGGTATAATAAGGTTGCCTTACGAAATTCTTATCTTCTGGTAATGTGCCAGGTGTATTACTTGCATTTGCCGTGCCTGTTTGCAATCCTGTAATGTATTCTGCTCTTAATTCGGATCTCCAGCTTTCTAACTGTGTTCTCAACTGAATATCTGCTCCATAATATTTTCTTGGTGCTACAGTGTTGAATATTGATGCAGCGGAATCTTTTCTCATTGCCCAAATGTTATTTTCATTTTTCATTTGGTATTTAACGTTAAGTTGATGGTTTAATCCACCTAGTAAGGCACTAACTCCTCCCGCAACGCGAAGTGGTATTTTCTTTAAATCAATCGCCTTATGACTTAACCTCATTACAAAATCTTTAGAGCTATCAAACTCTGCCGGACCCGATAAACCTTGACCGTTATAAATGCCCAAATCAAACTTAATGTTTTTAAACTTTGCATCCTTTTTACGAGGATTAAAGGTAAACATTACCCCTAAATCACGTTCTGTACGCATCAGTATTTGAGACATTCTGCCACGTTCTGGTGCTTCCCTAGCAGATGAAGATATTTGTAATTCATTGCCAAATGGCCTGCCAGCTAAACCAGCTGTAAAATAAAATAGTTGCCATTGATGCTCATAATATCTACCCCAAAAATCTCTCACATTCACACCTTGCTCCGTACCATCAAACTGAAATACAAAATAAGTTGATGGTGTGCCATCTTCGTTTTTTAGGCTGTAATCTGCCCTTAAACGTCCACGTCTTAATCTAAATCTATTGTCAGTATTTTCGCCAAAAGAACCGCCTTGGTAGTCTGCAGGCGCTCCTTTACTTTGCGCATATTGAAACTGAGGTTGTAAATAGCCACTAAAAGAAACAGTGCCAAACTTTTTAGAAATAATCAGTTGATTATTTACAATCGTGCTATCTAAAACATCATTAATAGTTTGTTGTGCTGATAAATTTGATCCGAAAGCAGTAATAAAAAAGATCAGTATAAGAAGATAGAAGGGACTGAACAGCTTCATTTTAATGTTTTTTTGCAAATATAACTTTATTTCTATGTTAAGTTATGGTTAAGTATTAATGGCAAAAAAAAACCATCCGCTAATGCGAATGGTTTTTTATGTATTAAATAGAAATTAACCTTCTATTTTCTTTCTTAACACAGAATTTTTCTTTCCGTACATGAAGTAAATGCTTACACCTAAAGCCATCCAAATTGCTAAACGAATCCAAGCTTCAAATGGTAATGAAGACATTAAGTAAACGCAAACAATTACACCCATAATTGGCACGAATGGTACCAATGGAGTTCTAAATGGTCTTGGTCTATCTGGATCTGTTTTTCTAAGTAACAATACACCAATACATACTAGTGAAAAGGCGAATAACGTACCTATTGATACCATATGACCTAAATCTGTTACTGGCACAAATCCAGCAAATATGCTTACAAACACCATAAAGAATAAGTTCGTTTTAAATGGAGTTCTAAATTTACTGTGAATATTGCTGAAGAATTTAGGTAATAAACCATCTTTAGACATGGTATAAAACACTCTAGATTGTCCCATCAACATTACTAAAATAACTGAAGTATAACCAGCTAAAATAGCAATGATTAAGCCCATTTGTAAGAAACTATATCCCGTTACTTTAAATGCCGTAGCTGCAGGAGAAGCATCACCTTTAAAAATAGTGAAAGGAACTAAACCTGTCATTACGTGAGCAAAAAGCACATATAAAATAGTACAAACCACTAATGAACCTAAAATACCAATTGGCATGCCTTTTTGAGGGTTTTTAGCTTCTTGAGCTGCAGTAGATACAGCATCAAAACCAATAAATGCAAAGAATACCAAAGCTGCACCGGCTGCAATACCCGAAATACCAAACTCACCTTTAACACCTGTGTTTTCAGGGATGTATGGAGTATGGTTTGCTGGGTTAATGAATTTCCAACCTAATACAATGAACAAAATAACCACACAAACTTTAACAATTACTAAGATGTTGTTCAAGCTTGCAGATTCTTTAGTACCACGGATCAACATTAAAGAAAGTAACGATACAATTACCACAGCTGGTAAATTGATACCACCACCATCAACTTCTGCAAAAGATTTGCTCAAAAATAGCGGCATCTCTGTTCCAAATTCATGGAGTAACTTATTAAAATAGCCAGACCAAGAAACCCCAACAGTTGCAGCTCCTAATGCATATTCTAATACCAAATCCCATCCAATAATCCATGCCATAAACTCGCCCATGGTTGCGTAAGAATAAGTATAAGCACTACCAGCAACTGGTATCATCGATGCAAACTCAGCATAACATAAGCCTGCGAATGCACAGCCTACAGCTGCTAAAATAAATGATAAGGTTACTGCAGGACCAGCATGATCAGCAGCTGCAATTCCTGTTAAAGAAAATAAACCAGCTCCGATAATCGCACCAATTCCTAGTGCGACAAGACTTGTGCTACTTAATGTACGCTTGAGTGTGCCTTCGCCACTTTCTGCCGACTCGGCAACAAGTACATCAATAGGCTTTTTTAAATTCATAATGTAATTAGTTAGTTTTCGATTAGTTGTTTAGTCTATATAAAATCAATTCCAAACCTAAATAAAAATTATTTAATAATAAAGGGGATTTTTATGCAAAATCCCCTTTACTTGGTAACAATTTTAGCTTATCAACGATTTACTAAAGTGTCAATCTCATTTTTGATTGTATCAGTTCTTTCTACACCAGCAGAATCAACAGTTTTAATGATTTCTGTTTGCGCTCTTACTTCTATTACTTTATCATCATTTGTTGCGCTAATTGCGATATATGGCGCAATTACCAAAGAAACAATCGACATTAGTTTAATCAAAATATTCATCGAAGGACCTGAAGTATCTTTGAAAGGATCACCTACAGTATCACCTGTTACAGATGCTTTATGTGGTTCAGATTTTTTGAAATACATCTCACCATTAATTTCTACTCCTTTTTCGAATGATTTTTTTGCATTATCCCAGGCACCACCAGCATTAGATTGAAAAATACCCATCAATACACCAGATACAGTAACACCAGCTAACAACCCACCCAAAACCTCCGGGCCAAAAGTAAACCCAAAAATAACAGGTGTGATTAATGCAATCGCCCCTGGCAACATCATTTCTCTAATTGATGCTTTGGTAGAAATAGCTACACATTTTTCGTACTCAGGCTTAGCTTTGTATTCCATAATTCCTGGAATTTCACGAAACTGTCTGCGCACCTCTTGTACCATATCCATTGCTGCTTTACCAACTGCTTGTATACATAATGCAGAAAATACAAAAGGAATCATCCCACCGACAAATAAACCAGCTAAAACTGGAGCTTTATAAATATCGATTGCTGTAATACCTGCAATACCTACAAAAGCTGCAAATAGAGCTAATGATGTTAACGCAGCCGAAGCAATGGCAAATCCTTTACCGGTTGCAGCAGTAGTATTACCAACAGCATCTAAATTATCGGTTCGTTCACGTACTTCTGGAGGTAGCTGGCTCATTTCTGCAATACCGCCTGCATTATCTGCAATCGGTCCAAATGCATCAATGGCCAATTGCATAGCAGTTGTAGCCATCATGCCTGCTGCCGCGATGGCAACTCCGTATAATCCGGCAAAGTAATATGATGCCATAATCCCTGCAGCTAAAACTAAAATCGGAATAACTGTAGATTTCATCCCAACTGATAAACCTGCAATAATATTTGTAGCATGACCGGTTGATGATTGCTGAATAATTGAATTAACTGGTGCCTTACCCATTGCGGTATAATATTCGGTAACAATACTCATAATCGTACCCACAACTAAACCAACCATTATGGCATAAAAAACATTCATGCTGGTAAACTCATAACCACGCAAGCTTAATGTTGCTGGCAACATCCATTTTACGATAAAGAAAGAAGCTACAGCAGTAATTACAATAGAAGACCAATTACCTAAGTTTAATGCGTTTTGTACATTAGATTTTTCACCTTTAATAGTTACAAACCAGGTGCCAATAATCGAGAAAATAATACCTAAGCCACAAATTACCATTGGCAATAAAATAGGAGACATCCCCCCAAAATTATCAGTCTTAGCATCAATCTCTTGTCCTAAAACCATGGTTGCTAAAATGGTAGCTACATAAGAGCCAAATAAATCGGCACCCATACCTGCCACATCGCCCACGTTATCTCCCACATTATCGGCAATGGTTGCTGGGTTACGTACATCATCTTCAGGAATTCCTGCTTCAACTTTACCTACTAAATCGGCGCCAACATCGGCAGCTTTGGTGTAAATACCACCACCAACACGAGCAAATAAAGCAATTGATTCGGCACCTAAAGAGAAACCAGTTAATACCTCAATAGCAGTTTTCATATTCACCACACTCACGGTACCGTCAGTTCCTATCACATCAAAATAAGAGAGAAAAACTATAAACAGGCCACCTAAACCTAATACGGCCAATCCAGCAACACCCAATCCCATTACGGTTCCACCTGTAAAACTTACCTTTAAAGCTTGTTTTAAACTGGTTCTGGCAGCCTGTGTTGTTCTAACGTTGGCTTTGGTGGCTACCTTCATTCCAATATATCCGGCAAGTGCCGAAAAAAATGCGCCAATTAAAAAAGAAATAGAAATGATCCAACTTGAGTGAAACGGTTTGCCATTAATCTCGGTAATGGTGCCAGAGTAGGCCAATAATGCAGCTGCAAAAACGGCAAAAATGCTGAGCACTTTCCATTCTGCTTTTAAAAATGCCATGGCACCATCGGCAATGTAGCCAGCAAGTTCTTGCATGTTTTTGTCGCCGGCATCTTGTTTGTTAACCCAAGCGCTTTTTACTGCCATCACCAATATGCCTATTAGGCCAAGCAGCGGAATGGAGTAGATTAAATTGTTTTGTAGAAAATCCATAGTTTACGTTTATATTTTGGTTGTTTAGTTGCGGTTCTTTTTCTTTTACCTAACGATAAAAATACAATGTACGAATTGAAATAATATTAATACAAGGCTAACAAAAATAACCGTGTTTAGCTAATATTCAAATTTTTATGCAATTACACATTAAAAAAATTTCTTTTTAAGTAATAAATAGCACACCAAATCGTTTGTGTCTATTTTTTATAATTCATAATTAACATATCTTAGCCAAAACTAAACCTCAAATTAAAATAGAACCGTCATTGAGCAAGCCTGTAAATAGGAACAAAAAACAAGCTCGTGATAGCTTCATCACCATTAAAAAATAAAAAAGATGAAAAACCAACAAGAAGAAGGTGTTAATAAAAGAAAATTAAGCCTTTTTGATGGCATAATGCTGGTAATGGGTTCAATGATTGGTAGCGGTATTTTTATCGTAAGTGCCGATATCATGAGAAATTTGGGCTCTGGCTATTGGTTAATTGTGGTTTGGTTAATTACTGGGGTAATGACAGTTGCTGCAGCTATTTCTTATGGCGAGCTTTCTTCTATGTTTCCAAAAGCAGGTGGTCAATACACTTATCTTAAAGAGATTTTTGGCAAAATGATGGGTTTCTTATATGGCTGGGGCTTGTTTGCTGTAATCCAAACGGGTACAATTGCTGCGGTAGCTGTAGCATTTGGTAAATTTACAGCCTATTTAATACCAGCTTTAAATGATGCTGCACCTATTTTTCAGAGCGGAGGCTATAAAATTACATGGATCCAAATTTTAGCGATTGGGGTAATCATTATCCTTACTTATATCAATACAAAAGGTGTAGAAGGTGGTAAAATATTACAAAATATCTTTACCGGATCTAAAATCATCGCCATCATCGGTTTAATTATCTTAGGTTTTTTATTGGTAAAAGAAAACTTGTGGAATGCGAATATGAGTTTCGGTTGGGATGCCTTTAAAAATCTAACTACCGATACTGGCGGAAATTTCCTAAAATCTGGCTGGGAATCTATATCCGGTGTAGCAATTATGGGCGGTATTGCAGCAGCCATGGTGGGCTCTGTATTTTCAAGTGTAGCTTGGGAAAACGTGACCTTCGTTTCTGGAGAAATGGAAAACCCTAAAAAGAACGTAGTTCGTTCAATGGTTTTTGGCACCTCAGCCGTAATGGTATTGTATCTATTGGTTAATTTTGTATATCTAAATACCTTGGGCAGAGATGCCATTGCATTCGCTGCAAATGATCGTGTAGCTGTGGCAGCATCAGAGCAAATTTTCGGAAGTGGCATCGGTACCATTATCATCGCTGTTTTAGTAATGGTATCAACCTTTGGCTGTGTAAACGGTATCGTGTTAGCAGGTGCAAGGGTTTTTCAAACTATGGCAAAAGATGGCATGTTCTTTAAAGCTGCCATCCAAAACAATAAAAATGGGGTGCCAGAAAAATCACTTTGGATGCAAGGAATTTGGGCATCTGTTTTATGTTTAAGCGGACAATACGGAAACCTGTTAGACATGATTTCTTTCGTAATTGTACTCTTTTACATGATAACTGTTTTCGGCGTAATCTATTTAAGAATTAAAAAACCAAGTTTAGAAAGACCATATAAAACATGGTTATATCCAATTACACCTATCATTTACCTAATTATTGGCGGTGCATTTTGTGTGTTGCTTTTAATCTATAAACAACAATACACTTGGCCAGGCTTAATTATCGTTTTACTGGGCGTTCCTATTTATTTAGCCATCAACAGAAAAAAGGGAGTGATTAGCGAGTAATTTAACCATTTGCTGCACTTAAATTTCTAGAAAAGCAGGGCCTGCAAACAATCGGTACCGAAAGCCCCGCCTTCTCTGCAATGCTTTTTTTCTTCGTCAACTTTTAAGTCATCCGATGAATATCAACAAACTGCTCATATTCATCGGATGACTATAATGGCCAAAAAAAAGCATTTCCGCACCAGTCGGGTTTAGCTAACAAAGTTTCGTGCTATTGGCAAGTGCTTAACCGCATAGAAAGAGGCCCAGTAACCGATGGGTTGATGGGTGGGTAAATCGTTAATTATGCACTGCCATTCCCAAGCACGTTATCCGGCCTTGTAATTATTTGTAGAGAAAAACGTTAAACTGCGAGCATTAACTGAGAGCATTAACTTTAAATACCCAACTTCCAAAAAGATTTTTCAGCGAGGGCTAGAGCAAGCTTGGGCTAAGCCTTAAAATCATTTGTTCAAAAGCAGGTTGACGAATTTTCGCACAAATTATTACCCGCCTAGATTTATTCATGAGTTGTTGTTGTTTTTAAAGGTATTCATGCTTTCGCTGCGCTCAGGTTTGTTTCTTTTCATCAATGGAAAAGAAGAAAGCCATAGGCGCCTATGAGCCGATGCAAGGTTTGAGCGTTTGGAAAATACCTCCCCCAACCCCCTCGAGAGAGGTAGAGCATGATGCTTAAATGCATGTTCACAAAGTAAGAAGCAGATTTTTAAAAACGATGAAAAATCGAATTACCAATGACCTTTAACAACATTTTAGACAAAGCTTAAATTAAACAGATCTCTCCTCGCTGCGGTGCGTTGGAGATGACGCGGAAGGGAGATGCAGCAATCGATGGGTTAAGGCTGTGGGTAACAAACGTTTTTAAACAGCATCCATTGAGTTTTCTAAACCCGACTGCCGCGAAAATACTTTTACAGAGCCCGGCAAAAAGCGTTTAGGGTAAAAGATTGTAGCAAAAGGCGGGACTAACATTAACTATTGCACTGTTACTGCTTTTCTAATAATTAATATATAATGTTACCTCAATTTCAAATTTACGATCACCTTAAGCCAAAATCGTAATTCGTAAATCTATTTGTTACCTTTGCTGTAATGGGAACTGCATTAGATTCGGGAATAAAAGGTTACAAGGCTTACGGAGTACATTTACGCGAAAAATATAACGGACAACGGGTATTTAAGGTAATTGTAGATGGAGGTTTTACCTGTCCGAATAGAGATGGCAGTAAAGGTTATGGCGGTTGCACCTATTGTAATGTAGATTCGTTTACCCCAGAGCCATCTAGAAAAAACCCTGCCATTAAAGATCAGCTTGCTGAAGGTATGACGAGGGCAAGAAACTCATACAAGGCAGATAAATTTATCGTTTACTTTCAGCCAAATACCAATACCTACGCACCGGTTCATTATTTAAAGATGATGTACGACGAAGCGCTTTCAGTAAATACCGAAGATGTAGTGGGTTTTGCAGTGGGCACCAGACCAGATTGTATTGATGCAGAAAAGGTGGCGCTTTTAGAAAGCTACACGGATAGATATGATGTAGATTTGGAAATGGGAATGGAGTCTATATATGATGAAACCCTAGAGCAGATTAATAGAGGTTGCAGTCATGGTGAGTTTCTGGAGGCTGTTAAATTATTAGAAAATACCAAACTAGATTTATGTGTGCATACCATTTTCGGTTTTCCATGGGAGACGAGAGAGATGATGTTGCAATACATCCATGAGATTAACCGTTTTCCGCAAATAAAATTTGTAAAGTTTCATCACCTACACATTGTAGAAGGATCTATAATGGGAGCGAAGTACAAAAAAAATCCCTTCAAGCTTTTTACACTTGAAGAGTATACTGATTTATTGTGTGAATTGATTCCTTTGTTAAGACCAGATATTGTGATCCAACGTTTATTTGGTATTTCTGATTGGGATTTATTGATTGCGCCAAACTGGGGTTTAAACAAATCGGCCATCCAAACTTATATAGATAAAGAAATTGAGCGCCGTGGGGTTAACCAAGGATCGGCTTATGTGCCTGCTTAGGCAATAATTAATTGCGGTGCTTTATTCTCATACTTGCCAAACAATTCATTTGCCTTAATTTCTCTGAAAGTAAAAATCTCCTCAACTTTCTTTTTAATCATAATGGCATGTGCCAATTGGCCAATTGGTCCGAAAGGTAAACCATAGGTTAAAATATCTGTCATTTCTACACCGCCATCAATTGCTTTAAAGTGGTGTTGGTGATGCCAAAATTGAAATGGCCCAAAACGCTGCTCGTCTATAAAATATTTTTCATCAACAACTTGCGTAATTTCTGTCATCCAGTTAAGCTTAACGCCAAATAAAGGTGAAACTTTATAGGTAATAATTAAGCCTGGATACATTTTCCCATCTATAGGTGGCTCGGAGGTTACGATAAACTCCATTTCTTGAGGAGTGATTTTAGCCAAATTGGCTGGAGAGGAGAAGAAATCCCATGCTTCGGGTAAAGAAATAGGTAGTTTTTGCAAGAATTTAACTTGGTAAGATTTCATATACACAATATACGATTATTTTGAACCGACAGATTTATTGTGTTTTTTTAAATTTTGAGTTGAAATTTTAAAATAAATATAAAATTATCATGTAAAAATTGATTTTTCGTTGAAATAAATTAATGTTATTTTGAATTAAATACTAAAAATCGCAACAAATGAGATTATTAATAGTTTTATTTTATTATTTTTTGTTGTTTTTACTTTTATTTTTATATTTTATGATAAAATTTTTAATAAATTTTGATTTTTATTGAAAATAATTCATAATTTTATCATAATTAATCACAAATCAAACGCTAAATACAAAATTATGGCAAAAGTTTTATTTAAACAGTGGGGTCCATTTGCAGTTTTAATGATAGTTGCAATTTTATCCCTTTTTATCCCTTTACTCCCAAACTTTGATGAGGGAAAATACAATGCTGCAGATGTTGCATTTATTTTAGTATGTGCAGCATTGGTGTTTTTAATGACACCTGGCTTAGCTTTTTTTTACGGAGGCATGGTTCACCGTAAAAATGTATTATCAACTATGATTAAAAGTGTAGTTGCAGCAGGTGTAATTACAGTATTATGGACAGTTGTAGGTTTTAGCTTGGCATTTGGCGAATCATGGCATGGCTTTATCGGAGATCCTAGAACATTCTTGTTTTTTCAAGGGGTAAATTCTGGTCCAGCTTGGGGAACTATTCCACTTTCATTGTTTGCAGTGTTTCAATTGATGTTTGCTATCATTACTCCAGGTTTAGTGGTTGGTGCAGTAGCAGAACGTATCAAGTTTACTTCATATATATTATTTATTGTATTGTTTGCCATCTTTGTGTACTCTCCATTGGCGCACATGACATGGTCTCCAGAAGGAATTTTGTTAAAAATGGGCGTTTTAGATTTTGCAGGCGGTACAGTGGTACACATCTCTGCAGGTATGGCAGCTTTAGCCGGAGCATTAGTATTAAAACGCAGAAAATCTCACCTAGAGCATAAAGAAGTTCCACCAGCAAATATTCCATATGTATTAATTGGTACAGGTTTATTATGGTTTGGTTGGTTTGGTTTTAATGCAGGTTCTGCATTAGGAGCAAACAGTTTAGCAGTATCGGCATTTTTAACAACTAATACTGCTGCGGGTGCTGCAGGTTTAAGCTGGATGTTTTTTGATGTAGCCAGAGGTAAAAAACCATCTGTTTTGGGTTTCTGTATTGGTGCAGTTGTTGGTTTAGTTGCCATTACGCCAGGTGCAGGCTTTGTAAGCATACCATCTAGTATATTTATTGGAGCGGTTGCTGCGGTAATCTCAAATCTAGTAGTTTCTTGGAAACAAAAAACAAGTTTAGATGATACCTTAGATGTATTTCCTTGCCATGGTGTAGGTGGTATAGTTGGTATGTTGTTAACTGGTGTTTTTGCTACAAAAACTGTGAACAGCTTAGGGGCAGATGGTTTATTGTATGGTGGTGCTGATTTTTTCTTTACTCAATTAAAAGGCGCAGTAATAGTAATCATATTCAGTTTCGTAGTTTCTTTCTTAATTTTTAAACTGATTAATATATTCCAACCAATTCGTGTAACAGCAGAAGAGGAAGAAGAAGGATTGGATTACAGTCAGCACAATGAAAAATACTCACAAGGTACGCTCATCGTTGCAGGCCAAGAAGTAGAAAACAAATAAAAGGTGAGCGGCTTAAATTAAATTTTAAGCCGCTTATTTTTTCCAACCATACAATCAATCTAACCGTTTACGCCTTAAATTTTAATTATGAAAATTAAACTTTTACTCTCTGCACTTACATTTGGTTTAACAACTGTGGCTTTAGCTCAAGAGGCTGCTCCACTACAAATTTCTGGATCTGTTGATACTTATTTTAAGTACGATTTCAGTAAAACTGGAAATATTAAAACTTCTTTTGCCAATGAGCAAAACTCTGTTTCATTGGGTATGATAGATTTGGCATTGAAAAAAACTACCGGTAAAGCATCTTTTGTAGGCGAATTGTCTTTTGGACCACGAGGACAAGCACAGTCTATACCAAACGCTGCTGGTGTTTATGATGAAACCGAAAATTCATTCAACATCCAAAACCTATACGTAAACTATGCTTTTTCTGATAAATTTAGCATGACTGCCGGTTACATGGGTACTTTTATTGGTTACGAAGTGATTTCACCAGCTGCCAATTTTAACTATTCTACTTCTTACTTATTTACCAACGGGCCATTCCAAAATGCGGGTATTAAAGGTACATATGCATTGTCAGATAAAGTGAGTTTAATGGCGGGCTTGTTTAACGATTGGAATGCTTATCAGGATTTTAATGGTGTTTCTCATGTTGGTGCTCAATTAATGGTTTCGCCAGTTGAGGGTTGGACAGCTTATTTAAATTTCCTATCGGGATACTCTGCAGGTGCAGCTGGTACAGGAACTATTTACGATTTAACAACTGCTTATCAAATAACTGATAAATTTAAATTAGGGCTAAATGCAGCCGATTATCATGTTTCTGGTGGTAATGGTGGCTACACTGGTGTTGCTTTATATCCTCAATACATGGTTACGCCAGCAGTTGGTTTGGGTTTAAGAGGCGAATATTTTACTTATAATATTCCTTCGGTACCAAATCCAAGTGTTACTTCAATCACTTTTTCTGCCAACCTAAAAGCTGGTGGTTTAACTTTCATTCCAGAAGTTCGTTTCGATAATGATAAAGATTTCTCTCAAAATTTTGTAAAATCTAATTTAACTCCTACAAAATCAGCATCTCAATTCTCATTGGCTGCTGTATATGCTTTTTAATTCTAAAAACGTTTACTCAAAAAACGTCCCGCATTTTTCGGGACGTTTTTTTTATATTTAGCCTATGAAGTTTTTCCTAAGTTTATTCGTTTGTTTATCTTTTTTGAGTGCCAATGCGCAAACTGAAAATACATTACCTGTTGATGAAAATGGCAAATTCATTCAGTACGAAGTTGTAAATTTAACAGTAAGTCCAGCTTTGTTGCAGGCTAGGGCTAATGAATTCATCAAAAAGAAAAGCAAAATATTAAAATTAAAAAAATCACAGCGTGATGGGGTAGTTATGGCAACAGGTAAATTTGTGATCAATAAAACTTTGCTTGTAATGTCTCGTCCATCGGGGGAAGTTATTTATGATTTTCAGGTAGAAATAAAAGAGGGTAAATACAGATTTTGGCTTACAGATTTTAAGTTTATCCCATACATGAGAGACCGTTACGGCAATTTTGTGCCAAGTACAACGGTTGGTGTGCCTTTAGAAAATAATCCTGGTAAGCTAAATGCCGGCGAATGGAAGGAGTACAAAACGCAGACAGCTAAATTTGCCAAAGAATTTGCAGTAGAATTTAAAAATGAAATGACAAATTCAACTCCAGCAACTTCAGCTAAACCTGCAGAGAAGAAAGTGATAAAGAAGGAGTGGTAAGTCGGGAAGTCCGAAAGTCCGAAAGTTGGGAAGTCGGTAAGTTCGAAGAGCCCGAAAGTCGGCAAGACCGAAAGATTAAACCCCAAAACAACTAAATCCCTAACTCCTAACCTCTAAACGCTAACCGCCTAAACTTCAAACCTTTAATGCACCATTTTATCAGCACAGGTGCTACTTGCAAAAGCTTCGGGTTTAGCTTTAAAAATAAATCCCATACTTAAAATATATCCCATTGCTTCGTTAAGCGCTTTGTTAGATTTAAACATGGGGTTGGTGTTTATATCTGCGTGTACTTCGAGGTCTACGTCATATAAATCTAACAAATCACAAACCGAATAAGCAGTTTCGATAGATTTTTGCACTTCTACAAGCATTCTTTCTTTGATGCCCATTTGCTGTGTAGTCTTGTCTTGCGCAATGTACATAAAACCACCATGATGCTCTCTCAAAAGCACAATAACGGTAGCAAAATCTGTAACTGCACCTTTAACTTGAGAGTCGGTTCCGATGCAAACTTTTAATTTGTAACCATTTTCTGTTTCGCGAATAATTGCGTTTTCTACTTCTTCTAGAATTGACGAGTGGATCACTTCGCCGCTAAATTTTTTCCAAGTCATACGTTAATTGGTGTTAAGGTTAACAACCCGTAATCAGGTTTACTAAATTTAAGAGGTTAATGTGAGATAATGATTAAATTTATGTTGTTTAATTGTCAACATTTATTTGGTTATCAACAAGATACGTTAGTGTATCTAGATTATAAAATGTTAGATAGGATCACTACCTCATAAAATAAATAGAAAATAATTAACGGGGGTGAATTGTTAAATGAAATAGATAATTGTATTTGGGCGCTCGAGCGGGCTTTCCGCTGTATCTTTTGCCTTCTTTCGCTTCGCTCGGGCAAAAGGATGCCGCTCCAATCCCTAGCGCAGGTTGTTCATTGAACCCGATAGTAACGAAAATCCTTTTTGTGTCATACTGAGCCTAGTTGAAGTGTACGAAAAGATTGCCTGCCTGCTGTAGGCAGATAGTGGATAGCGGGGCTAACGTAAATAGTAGCATTGTTTTGCTTTTCAAAAGATATTAATGCTAATTGTGTTAAGGATAGTTGCCGATGCGATAAATCAAACACTAACCGAATAGCGCCTTACGCTAAACAATTGTTACATTTGCAGTATGATACTTCAACCAATACTCGATAACCTTAAGATTACTGCATTAAACGAGATGCAAAATGCATCAGTAGCGGCTACTAAAAAAGGAAATGATATTTTGGTTTTAGCACCAACCGGTTCTGGTAAAACTTTAGCTTTTTTATTACCTGTTTTAAATAATCTCAATAAAGAAAGCAAAGGTGTTCAATGTTTAATATTAGTGCCATCGCGTGAGTTGGCTCTGCAAATTGAACAAGTATTTAAACAAATGGGTACGGGTTTTAAAGTAAATTGTTGCTATGGTGGTCACCCAATAAAAACCGAACGCAATAATTTAGAGCAACCGCCAGCTGTACTTATAGGTACACCAGGTAGAATTGCTTACCATTTGCGCCATCAAAATTTCGATGAATCATTTGTTACGACTTTAGTTTTAGATGAATTTGATAAAGCCTTAGAATTTGGCTTTACTGAAGATATGTCATACATCATAGGTACTTTACTTTCTCTAAAACAACGTATTTTAACATCAGCTACTGCGATGGAAGAAATACCATCTTTTACAGGTTTAAAAAATCACAAGGAGATTAATTTTTTGCAAGATGTGCAATCGGCACCAGATTTAAAACTTAAAAAAGTACAAACTACCGCCGAAGATAAATTAGATACCTTGTTTGAGTTAATTTGTAAAATTGGCAGTAAAACCACCCTAATTTTTTGCAACCACAGGGAAACTGTAGACCGGATTAGCGATTTGTTGATCGACAAAGATTTAGCACATGATATTTTTCATGGTGGCATGGAGCAAGATGAACGTGAGCGAGCGCTATTAAAATTTAGAAATGGAAGCATTAAGATTTTAATTACTACAGATCTTGCTTCAAGAGGTTTAGATATACCAGAGGTTGAATATATTATTCATTACCAGTTGCCATATACCGAAGATGCATTTTTGCATAGAAATGGCAGAACCGCTAGAATGAATGCCAAAGGCACGGCTTATTTAATTTTAGCAGATGAAGAAAAATACCCATTTTTAAAAGCAGATATTGAGACTGAAAAGCTAAAAGGCCCTTATAAACTACCAGAAGATAGTGTTTGGCAAACTTTATACATTAGCGCTGGTAAAAAAGATAAGGTTAATAAAATAGATATAGTAGGTATGCTGCTTAAAAAAGGCGGATTGCAAAAAGAAGATGTTGGGTTAATTGAAGTTAAAGATCAGGCATCTTATGTAGCCATTAAGCGAAAATTGGTTCCAAAAGTTTTAAAAACTTTAGCCAACGAAAGAGTAAAGAATAAAAAAGTTAAAATAGAAACAGCAATGTAAACCCAGATCCCTAAAGGGAAGGGTAAAGTTAAATTTATAAACAAAATTAATTCCCCTTCAGGGGATTTAGGGTTATGAGCAACAACGATATCATGAAAAAGTTAAGGGTAGCATTATCCTTAAACAGCGATCAAATCATGGAAATATGTAAACTAGTAGGCTTTACAGTTACAAAAGCCGAACTAGGTGATATTTTTAGAAACGATGAACATCCAAATTTTAAAAAATGTGGTGATCAAATTCTGCGTAATTTTTTAAACGGTTTGGTAATCTACAAACGCGGACCAAGAGAAGAGAAAAAAGCATAAGAAATATGCACGTCATTTCGACAAATAGGAGAAAAACTTGAGCTATTTGATTATTAAATTCTAATTATCAAAACAGTAATAAAAACTAACAGACTTCTCGGTGTTAACTCCTTCGAAATAGCGGCAAACTAATTAATATCATATCTCGAAATCTGTTTTCTATTTACTAATTTCTCTATTTTTTCTAATAGGATATCCATTTTAAATGGCTTAGACATGAAATCGTCTGGAGCACATTCCATTTCATTAACCTCTTTTAAATCATATAGTCCCGACATCATTAAGATAGGAATTCTTTTTGTGTCGTCGTCAGATTTGATTTGGCTACAAACAATCCGTCCATCAATTTTACCTAAAACAACATCAAGTAAAATTAAGTCGGGTTTAAACTCGTCAATTCTTTCGAAAATTAATTCGGCATCATTTAACGGTTCAACATCATACCCGCCAATTTCTAAGATTAATTGAATGGTTTCTAAAACATCATCATCATCGTCAACAACAAGTATCTTTTTCATAATCGCAAATATATAATATTGTAAGATTAAATATATAACAACAAAAAATCATTACAGTTTACAATACTTTGAAACTATTTTTTTTAAGTTAGCCATATAATGGATAAGCAAAAATTACAGTTGATATTGCGCTATGCCGCCTACATTTGTTTAATAATTGTAGCGGTAGGACAGTTTTTTAAAAAAGAAACTTACGTTTTACAAAAGTTTATTCCGTATTTAATTATTGCTGCTTTAGTATTTTTAATCTCCAATATAATTATAAAAGCGAAATCTGGAGAATTTAAAGGTTATAACGTAAAAATTAAATTCGTTTTGGTTTTTATATTAGTAGTTGTAGCAGGCGTTTTTTTGATAAATTATTTTACCACTTAATTTTGTATCTTTAGTTAACTATATCACTCTCAGCTAATGATAAATAAAGAAAATTTTTCTGTACCCTTACGTTTTATAGGTTTTTTTGGTTTGTTCAGCGCAATAGCCATTCAATCTTCTACCACTTTAGGAAGCTTTATTGAGATTAAGCACACACCCTATATTATATTTATAAGTTTTTTATTAATTAGTTTAGGGCTTTTCTTCAGTATTAAAAGTTCTAAGGAAAAACCTTCTTTGTTAACATATATTGCTTTTGCAGTTTCACTAATTATAGCAATTGCTATGGCAAACTCATTTTTGCAAACATCCTTAATGCTTTAAATTTAGAGATCAATTTCGTCTTAATTTTGGTATTCTCATTCCTCTCGCTTTAAATTATAACAGTTCTTGACATCACTTATTTTTTAATAAAAACTTTCAATTATTTTTGAAAGTTTAAAAACATATTGTACATTTGATTATGGATTTCAAAGAAGCAAAAGATAAATTTGTGCAAACATGGGGAGCTTTAGGTACTCAATGGGGTATAAATAAAACTATGGCTCAAATCCATGCTTTGTTAATGGTTACTCCAAATGCTGTTTCCATGGAAGAAATTATGGAGGAATTACAAATTTCTAGAGGAAATGCAAGTATGAACCTTAGAGCTTTAATGGACTGGGGAATTGTTTATAAAGAATTTAAAGCAGGAGAAAGGAGAGAGTTTTTTACAGCAGAAAAAGATTTAGACGAATTGGCTACTAAAATTGCCAAAGAGAGAAGTAAAAGAGAAATAAAACCAGCTCTTAAGGTATTGAAAGAAGTTAGTTCTATAACAGATAACAGTTCTGCAGAGGCAAAACATTTTAAAGACCAAACTACAAAATTGTACGATTTCGTTTCAAAAGCTGATACGATGATTGATAAAGTGACAGAATATAAAGACAATTGGCTAACTAAGTTAATTGTGAAAATGATGAAGTAAAAAAATTTAATTATAAGTTTCAAAAATTTCTGAAAGTTTAAAATATAAGGTTATGAGTTATAATTTAATCGGCTACGGCATCTTCATTTTAATTATTGTGTTGATTATTGTCGTAGTAGGCAAAATCTGTTATAAAAACGGCAATATTTTCGTGGCATCTCTTATTCCAGATCATTTAGAACTCTGCCAGCAAATTAACAAAACGTTATTAGTAGGGTATTATTTGGTAAACATCGGCTATGCCTCAATGACATTGGCGAGCTGGGAAAACATTCTCTCCTTATCCCTTTTGGTTGAGGTTATTGCTTTTAAAACAGCAATTATCGTCTGCATTCTATCTTTTTTGCACTACCTAAACATTTTCATACTCACAACAAGCATTCAAAAATTAATTAAAACCACATAAAATCTAGAAATCATGGAAGCAACAACAAAAATTTTAATCGGCTACGCAGTTTATGTTCCAATAGCTTTAAGCTTAACATTTTACGTATCTCGAACACTTTTTAAAAACAGTAAAATTTATATGCTCGATATTTTTAAAGGTAGAAGCGAAATCGCGATAGCAACCAATAGATTATTTGAAACTGGGTTTTACTTATTGAATTTAGGTTTTGCACTTATGATCCTAAAATTGAACCCATATATTAACACTTACCAAAGTCTAGTTGAGGCTTTAAGTTATAAAATAGGCGGTTTTGCGGTTTATTTAGGTGTCATGTTATTCGTAAATTTGTATTTCTTTTTTAGAGGTAAAAGGAAAGCTAGCCAAGCGCCAAGACCTTTTCCAACAGCACCTACATTTGTAGGGCAATAGGACACCAATTACTTCCTCACCCTGAATTTATTTCAGGGTCTGCCAGTTAAAGAACAAAAAAGAAGAGTTTATATTTATATTTTTTAGTAAAACAAGGGCAGTTTTTCATGGCAAATTAAGTCCCGCCAATCGCTTCAATCTTTTTTGAGGATTTTGGCAGTCATCCGATGAATATAAAAATACTGCCAGTATTCATCTGATGAATTTAATGGCTCGAAAAAAGTATTTACGCTTCTGTCGGGTTTATATTACAAAGGCAGTTCAAAAAAATAAAAAAAATGCAAAAGAAAATAGTTTTAGCAGGCGGCACTGGGTTTATTGGTAAATACTTAGCCGAAAAGTTTAGCGCATTATCATATGAGGTTATTATCATTTCGAGAAATAATGCCCATATCCAGTGGGATAATAAAGAGGGAATAGAAAATGCCCTTAATGGCGCAGAGATGCTCATTAATCTGGCAGGGAAATCTGTTAATTGTAGATACAATCAAGAAAATAAAGACGAGATTTTAAGATCTAGAACGGCAACAACCAAAATTTTAGGCGATGCGATTTTAAATTGCGAAAATCCACCAGCGCTTTGGCTTAACTCAAGCACCGCTACCATTTATAGGCACGCAATAGATAAACCCATGACTGAAGCAAATGGAGAAATTGGAACTGGATTTTCTGTTGATGTAGCCACAAAATGGGAGAAGTCCTTCTTCGATTTTAAATTACCAAATACAAGGCAAATCGCTTTAAGAATGGCTATAGTTTTAGGCGAAGGCGGTGGTGTTATGCAACCTTTTGTAAACCTAGTTCGCTTTGGCTTAGGAGGCAAACAAGGCACTGGCCAGCAAATGTTCAGCTGGCTTCACGTAGAAGATTTATTCAACATCATCCTTTTCATGCATAATGAAAAAAAGCTAATTGGTGTTTTCAATTGTTCTGCCCCAAATCCTATTACTAATGCGGCTTTGATGAATTCTTTACGCAAAACGATGAAAGTTGGCATTGGTTTACCATCTCCAACCTGGATGTTAAAGATGGGTGCAGTAATGATTGGTACAGAAACAGAACTGATTTTAAAAAGTAGATGGGTAATTCCTGAGCGTTTGCAAAATGCTGGTTATCAATTTAAATTTCCAGATATAAACGGTGCATTAAATGATATTTTGAAGTAATTGACATCCTCAAGCAGGAAGCGATCGCAAAAATATACCGTCATTTCGAAACGGAACGCAATGTAGTAAGAAATCTTTATAATTGCCAGTGAGCAAGAGATTTCTCCTCTTACCTCGTCGAAATGACGGTAATTTGAATTAAACTATTTTTTTATACTTAATTCTTTTTGGTGCAACATCACCTAATCTTTTCTTACGGTTTTCTTCGTAATCAGAATAGTTACCTTCAAAATAATAAACTTCAGAGTTGCCTTCAAAAGCTAAAATGTGCGTACAAATTCTGTCTAAAAACCATCTATCGTGGCTAATTACCACTGCACAACCCCCAAAGTTTTCTAATGCTTCCTCTAGCGCACGTAAAGTGTTAACATCAATATCATTCGTTGGCTCATCGAGTAATAAAACATTGGCACCTTTTTTTAAGGTTATGGCCAAATGTACACGGTTGCGTTCTCCACCAGAAAGCACACCTACTTTTTTTTGCTGGTCGCCACCATTAAAGTTGAATTTAGAAACATAAGCACGACCGTTTACTGCTTTGTTGCCCAATTGAATGTTGTCTAAACCATCAGTAATATTTTCGTAAACTGTTTTTTCTGGTTCTAAATCATTGTGCATTTGATCAACGTAACCTAAAGCAACAGTATCTCCAACTCTAAAAGTTCCTTTGTCTGGCGTTTCTTGTCCGGTAATTAAACGAAACAAAGTAGTTTTACCAGCACCGTTCGGGCCAATTATTCCAACAATCCCGGCAGGAGGTAAAGAGAAAGTTAAGTTTTCGAATAAAATTTTATCTCCATAAGCTTTGGTTACTTCATTAGCTTCAATAACTACATTTCCTAAACGCGGCCCAGCCGGAATAAATAATTCCAATTTGTCTTCGCGTTCTTTTCCATCTTCAGAAGCCAATTTATCATAGTTGGCTAAACGAGCTTTAGATTTTGCATGGCGAGCTTTTGGCGCCATACGTACCCATTCTAACTCACGCTCTAATGCCTTTTGGCGTTTGCCTTCTGTTTTATCTTCTTGCGCTAAACGTTTTGCTTTTTGCTCTAACCAAGTGCTGTAATTTCCTTTCCACGGAATACCTTCGCCACGGTCTAATTCTAAAATCCAGCCAGCAACATTATCTAAGAAATATCTATCGTGTGTAACAGCGATAACTGTTCCTTTGTAGTTCTGTAAAAACTGCTCTAACCAATCAATACTTTCAGCATCCAAGTGGTTGGTAGGCTCATCTAATAATAAAACATCTGGTTCTTGTAGCAATAAACGGCACATGGCAACTCTGCGGCGCTCACCACCAGAAAGCACTCCAATTAAAGTTTCTGGCTCCGGACAACGTAAAGCATCCATCGCTCTTTCTAATTTGGTGTCTAATTCCCAAGCATTAACTGCATCAATTTTATCTTGCAACTCACCTTGGCGAGCCATCAACTTATCCATTTTATCAGCATCAGAATAGTTTTCTTCTAAGCCGAATGCTTCATTAACCTCTTCATATTCTTTAAGAATGGCAGTTACTTCTGCAACACCTTCTTCAACTACTTCACGAACCGTTTTAGTTTCATCTAAAATTGGCTCTTGCGCCAAATAACCAACGCTATACCCCGCGTTAAAAACTACCTCGCCTTGAAAAGATTTATCTAAACCAGCAATAATTTTTAATAAGGATGATTTACCAGAGCCATTTAAACCAACAACGCCGATTTTTGCTCCGTAAAAAAATGATAAGTAAATATTTTTTAAAACCTGTTTTTGTGGTGGATAGATTTTACTCACTCCAGCCATTGAAAAGATTATTTTTTCGTCTGACATATGATTTAGTATTTGTGCAAATATAGTCGTTTAAGGTGGAAGGTAAAAGGTTGAAGGTAAATGGTGGATATTTTGTAAGTTTCAGTTAATATTAAAGTAGGTGATGCAACAATTTATGCCGAAGTTTGTTAAAAGGATGATCTAACATAACTACCTCATCGTGATCAAAACAAATCATAATTTTTATGGCGATATGCCTATCAATAGGCGTAAATTAAGTGATTTATTACTTAATGATAAATCATTTTTTGATGTACCGAAAGATTGGCATGTTATTTTAACTGATATTAAAGGTTCTACTGCTGCTGTTTTAGGTGGTTCTAGCGAAAATGTAAATTATATAGCCACAGGTAGTATTGTAACCGTACTTAATTTGGCCTTTAAGGCAAAAATTGTAGTGCCTTTCTTTTTTGGTGGTGATGGGGCAACTTTTTTAGTGCCTGATGTTTTGGTAGAATTAGCTGCGAAAAAGCTAATGGCTTATCAAACAAACGTGATGCAGACCTTTGGTTTAGATTTACGAGTTGGCAGTTTGCCAGTTGAAGAGATTTATAAGCAGGGGCGTAAAATTAGGTTAAGTAAATATGGACTAACAAGATTTTTTGCTATTCCAGTTATTTTGGGTGATGGATTGAGTTATGCCGAAGATGTAATTAAGGATGAATTTTATAAACTAGATCAAGCTGCCGGTGAGTTAGAAGATTTTGATTTAGATGGTATGCAATGCCGATGGGATCAGATTAGTCCGCCGGCAGATTTACAAGAAATTTTAACCTTATTAATTGCTGCACCAGATGTAAATAAACAAGCAATGGCTTTTAGTAAAGTATTAAAAGCTATTGATGATATTTATGGAGGTGTAAAAAAAAGACAGCCGATTTCTGTTGAAAAGTTGAAGTTGAATACAACCTACAACCGCATTAAAACCGAAATGCGAAATAGGATAGGAAAGATTAAGTTTTTTGAACTTTTGCAAACTTGGTTTGTAACTTCATTCGGGCCAATTTATTTTTTAACCAACCATGGTAAAAGATATTTGAAACGTTTAGTAGAAATGTCTGATACTTTGGTAATGGATGGCAAAATAAATACTGTAATAAGTGGTACGGTTGCGCAGCGAGAAAAATTATTTAAAGTTTTAGATGATTTAGAAAATTCTGGAGAGATTATTTATGGATTCCATATTAGCAATGCCTCAGTAATGTCTTGCTATGTAAGAGATATGAAAGATGATCATATTCATTTTGTTGATGGGGCCGAAGGCGGTTACACGAAAGCTGCTGGGATTTTGAAGGGGAAGATGAAGGTTTTGAACAATAATAATTAAAAATCGCTGATCTGGAGATTCGATCGCTTAGCTCCGTAATCCTCGTTGCAAACGAGAAAAGGACATATCTTTTTAATCCTTCAATTTCAGCAATTCCTTTGCTTTGTAAACCCGATCGCAACGAAAATACTTTTACCCAGTCCCCTTTCAGGGGATTTAGGGTAAAAGATTGCAGTGGAGAGCGGGACTAACTTCAATAGTAGCAATGACCCTGCTTTTCTAAAGATATAAGAAGTTACGTATAAGATTTGAGAGTCTGGTTAAAACACATATTTATCACGACTTTATTTTTTGGAAGCTAAAAATTACATCAGCCAAGCCTGTCAATAGTGGTAAAATCGTTTCAAATTCATAACAAATTGTCAGTTTTTAGTTGCAGATAAAACCTTACAATAAATCGACAATGTGCTATTTATCGTGAATTTGAATATGTTTTGCCCATTAAAAACCTAATTATTGCCGATTTACGTAAGTAAGGTATTGCCAAAGCACTTTTTTGGGAATGTTATTTTTTGTTAATTAGTAAATATAACTACTGCCTTATTCACCAAAATGGCGTAATTGTTGATAAATTATAAAAATCAGCGGCCGTATTTATAAAACAAATTTATAGTTTAGAGTCGACTGGTTATACACACATATTATGGAAGCTAAATTTTCTCCACAAGTAAAAGACGTGATTTCTTTTAGCAGGGAAGAAGCCCTGAGATTAGGACACGATTATATAGGCGCTGAGCATTTGCTACTAGGCCTAATTCGCGAAGGTGATGGTATGGCCATTAAGATATTAAAGTCTTTAGGCGTTGATACCTCAAAACTTCGCCGTTCTATTGAAGAAGCCGTTCGTGGTACTTCGAGTGTTACGGTTAATTTGGGTAATATTCCATTAACCAAACAAGCCGAAAAGGTATTAAAAATTACTTATTTAGAAGCTAAAATATTTAAAAGCGATTTAATTGGAACTGAGCATTTATTGTTGTCTATTTTAAGAGATGATGACAATATTGCATCGCAAATTTTATTGCAATACAGCGTTACTTACGAGATCTTTAAACAAGAGGTTGAGGTAAATAAAAATGGTTTTAGAGACGAAGCTCAAGGTGGTGGTACTGCTGGCGGCGATGATGATTACCAAGAAGAGGAAAGTTTTACTACGCCTAAAAAGGTATCAGACATTAAATCTAAAACACCTGTATTAGATAATTTTGGTCGCGATTTAACTCGTGCAGCCGAAGAAGGTCGTTTAGATCCAATTGTTGGTCGCGAGAAAGAGATTGAGCGTGTTTCCCAAATTTTATCACGTAGAAAGAAAAATAACCCGATTTTAATTGGTGAACCTGGTGTTGGTAAAAGTGCAATTGCTGAAGGGTTAGCATTAAGAATTGTACAGCGTAAGGTTTCTAGAGTTTTGTTTAACAAACGTGTAGTTACGTTAGATTTAGCTTCGTTGGTTGCGGGTACAAAGTATCGTGGTCAGTTTGAGGAGCGTATGAAAGCGGTGATGAACGAGTTAGAGAAATCTACCGATGTAATTTTATTTATTGATGAAATTCATACCATTGTTGGTGCAGGTGGTGCTTCTGGTTCATTAGACGCATCGAATATGTTTAAACCAGCATTGGCCAGAGGCGAAATACAATGTATCGGTGCTACAACTTTAGATGAATACCGCCAGTACATTGAAAAAGATGGCGCTTTAGATCGTCGTTTCCAAAAGGTAATGATTGAGCCTGCAACGCCTGATGAAACTATCGAAATTTTAAACCGTATTAAAGAAAAGTATGAAGAACACCACGGTGTAACTTATACCGATGATGCAATTAAAGCTTGTGTTAGTTTGACTGCTAGATATATTACTGATCGTTTTTTGCCAGATAAGGCAATTGATGCTTTAGATGAAGCTGGTTCGAGAGTGCATTTAACAAATATTCACGTTCCAGAAAATATCATCACTATTGAAAGTAAAATAGAGGATATTAAAATTGAGAAGAATAAAGTAGTTAAAAGTCAGAAATACGAAGAGGCTGCCAAATTGCGTGACACTGAGAAAAACTTGTTAGAAGAGTTAGACCGTGCCAAAGCAGAATGGGAAGCAGAAACTAAAACTAAACGTTATGAAGTTTCTGAAGATAGCGTAGCTGAAGTAGTTTCGATGATGACTGGTATACCGTTACAACGAGTTGGACAAGCAGATAGTACTAAGCTATTGAATATGTACGACAAAGTGAACGAGAAAATTATTGGTCAAGATGATGCGATTAAGAAATTAACAAAAGCGATACAACGTACCAGAGCCGGATTAAAAGATCCTAAAAAACCTATTGGTTCGTTTATTTTCTTAGGTCCGACTGGTGTTGGTAAAACAGAATTGGCAAAAGAACTAGCTCGCTTTATGTTTGATAGTGATGATTCGCTTATTCAAATTGACATGAGTGAATACATGGAGAAATTTGCGGTATCTCGTTTAGTAGGAGCGCCTCCAGGATATGTGGGTTATGAAGAAGGCGGACAATTAACTGAAAAAGTTAGAAGAAAGCCTTATGCAGTAATCTTGCTAGATGAGATTGAAAAAGCGCACCCTGATGTATTTAATATTTTGTTACAAGTATTGGATGAAGGTCAATTAACAGATAGTTTAGGTAGAAAAGTAGATTTTAGAAATACGATAATCATCATGACATCTAACATTGGTGCTCGACAATTGAAAGATTTCGGTGCTGGCGTTGGTTTCTCTACATCTGCTAAAGTAAACCAAAGCGATGCACATAGCAGAGGTGTAATTGAAAATGCTTTAAAACGTGCTTTTGCGCCTGAGTTTTTAAACAGGGTTGATGATGTGGTTGTGTTTAACAGCTTAGGTAAAGAGGAAATCTTTAAAATTATAGATATCGAATTGAAATCTTTATTTGGTAGAGTAAATACTTTAGGTTATGAAGTTAAGTTAACCGAAACAGCTAAAGAGTTTATTGCAGAAAAAGGTTTTGATAGCGCTTTTGGTGCTCGTCCGTTAAAACGTGCGATCCAGAAATATTTAGAAGATCCAATTGCTGAAGAAATATTGAAAGGTGATATTGCAGAGGGAGATGTTTTAGAGATTGATTACGATAAAGAAAAAGAAGAAATTACAGTTGTAAATAAAAGCAACGGTAAGAAAAAGAAAAAAGAAGAAGGAGCATAATAGATCTGCGTCACCCTGAATTTATTTCAGGGTCTGGATAAGAAAAGTTAAAACCCCGAAGTAAATTTTACTTCGGGGTTTTTTGCTTTTATTTTGTCAATCCGAGGAACGAGGAATGTTTAAGTTACTTCGCTAATTTAATCAAGAGTTTCTTCGCTGCGCTCTGAATGACAAAACTTAACTCTTGGTTTTTTTACTCTTAATTTGTCATTCCTAGGAGCGGAGTGATGTCAAAAACTTTGTACTTTTTGTGCCTTTTCGGTTTATAACAACCCAATCAAAGCCTCATAATAATTCTCTAAAGCTTTCTCGCTAGTTTCTAAAAACAAAAATGGTTCAATTAATTCTAGCTCCATTAACATAAACTTATTATTAACCATTGCTCCATCAACTCTAGCATATAAACAACGTTTTGCAAATTGATCAACATATTTTTGAGCAGTTGCAATTAAATCTTCATTCGGTTTTTGAGGGTAAACAGTGCCTCCAAAAGTAGCCTGTACTCTAAAATCGCCTTTGGCAACTTTTTTTAATAAAGCATGACTAAATTTACCATTGAAAAATAAGAAAGATAACTCTCCATCTTCCTCAATCTCCTTCAAAAAAGGTTGGATGATAAAATCTTCAATTGCTACTAAAGATTTCAGATTTTCATTTATTTCATCAACATTTTCAGAAGTAACCTTAAACGTATTTTTAGAACCACCACTCACAGCAGGTTTCACGATAAATTTGTCAGTATTATAAAAATCAAAATATTTTCTCAGCTCAATAACATCACCTTTGGTTAAAAAAATACTGGGTGTTACATTAAGCCCAGCTTTTTCAATATCATGTAAATAATGCTTATCGGTATTCCATCTAACGGTTTCTATAGGATTAAGAAGTTTAACATTTAAGGTTTCGATTTTATTAAGCCAAACATAAAAATCATCAATTAAATCAAAATAATCCCAAGGTGATTTAAGGATTGCCAAATCGTAATTTTCCCATTCAACTTTTTCGTCGCTCCAGATTTCTTTATTGATATTTAATCCATTTTGAGTTAAATAATTGATGATCTGGTCATCTTCATTATTAACGTTTATAGTATTATAAGCGCCTTTATCCTGATAAGTTACTAAAGCTATTTTCATTAATTCGGTTTGAGTGTCGAAGGTAAGGAATTTATGCCTTCCGTCATATCGAAGGAGGATCGACTGAGATATCTGCTTCCTATAAACTTCTATCTTTTAAACACAGAAAATAAATACAGTTTTAAACCCCAGGAATTTCTCTCCAAAAGAAAAGTCGGGATCGAAATGGTAAGACTTTACCTTAAAACAAACTAATCTGCGCCTTAGGAATTTTAAACAGCGTTTGCTCTAGTTCAAATCTTTCATTGTTTAAACCGTTTAATCTACAGTGTAGTTTAAATGTATTTCTAATCATTTCTGCAAAATTACCTTCACCTCGCATGCGTGTGCCAAACCTGCTATCATTAACATTTCCATTATGGCAGTTTTGTATTTGGTGCCAAACCTTATCAAACCTATCGGGAAATGTTTTTTTCAGCCAATCTTCAAATATTTGATTAATTACACCATTCAGGCGAACTACTGTATAGCCTGCACTTTTTGCACCATTATTTGCACTAGCTTTCAAAATTGCTGCCATTTCATAATCGTTTAATCCTGGAATCATCGGTGCTGCCATTACGCCAGTGGGTAAACCAACTTTGCTTAGTTGTTCAATAATTTTTAAGCGTTGTTTAGCTGTGGTTGTTCTAGGTTCGAGCTTCAAACGTAATTTTTCATCTAAACTGGTAATAGAAACATAAACTGCTGTTAATTTTAACTTTGCTAAATCTTGTAAAATATCTATGTCTCTTAAAATTAAAGCATTTTTGGTTATCATGGTGATAGGCTGTTTATGTTGCAATGCAATTTCTAACAGTTGTCGAGTGAGTTTATATTTCCGCTCTGCGGGTTGGTAACAATCTGTATTGCCAGATAAAGAAATAGGAGTGGCATCCCAACCTTTTTTGGATAGAAACTTTTTGAAAAGTTCTGGTGCATCTTTTTTCACTATAATTTTTCTTTCAAAATCTAAACCAGCACTAAATCCCCAATATTCGTGAGAATTACGAGCATAACAATAAATACAACCATGTTCACAACCTTGGTAAGGGTTTAAGGAATAAGCCATCCCAACATCAGGACTTTCAACTTTATTAACAATAGATTTAGATTTACCGATGATAAAAGTTGTTTTAGCATTTGGCTCCTCCCAATCGTCAATTCCCTCTGGATGTTCTTTTGCTAAAGAATTTTTTAAAAATTTATTAGCGGTATTAAATTGCGCACCTTGTCCATTTAAATAATCATCATTAACAAAATTCATGCTTAAAATTACTAAAAATATTAGTAATTAATTGTTTGCTTTTTCAACAAAAAGTTAAGAAGCATGAGAAACTTAAATTCATTGCGAACATTTTATTTTTTTGGAGGCATGTAGTCCATAGGTACCATATCAGCCACTTTTTCATAGGCCCAAAACCCTTTGTATAATAATGCTCTGGGATTAGAGATTGTTCCATTCGCATAAAAACTAGCAGATGTATGTAATAACTGAACGATAGATATTTGATATCCTTCTAAATCCATTGGTCTGTTTTGTTTTAAGCCACTTGAATTATATGCTGGCGTTTCATTTTCATTCTTGTATATAACATAAAGTTCATCAGTATATTTCATGCTTTTTAAATCAGCATCAAGTTTTTTTACTAAAGTATCTACCAGAACATCTTTTCTGCTTACAACATTAAATTCTTTTGGCTCTTTTCTTTTTTTTAACCAGTAGGATAAAGAATCGCTTCCATCAAAAGTTAACACGTTAGTTAATCCATTTTTGCCAGTAGTTAATTGTTTTACTTTTGCATTTATTAAGCTATCTGGTGGTCTGTTTGTATTTGGTATTTTACTTATTTTATTAATGATATAACCTTCCTCAGTTGTTGTATTATTATATAGTGATCTAAAGAAATGCAAATGAGATCCGTTATATGCTATTTCTCTATTTTTTATCCAACGTTTTTGGTTTGCATTGCTGCCTCTCAACTCTTCGAAAAATGGGTGACCGGCATAAAAAATCATTCTAGTTTTGTAGTCATATTCAAAATACTCTAATAAATATTTTAATCTGTATCCAAGCGCTTTGTTCTCTATAATCAAAAAGTCTGATGCTTTTACCGATAATAAACTTTGCGTTTTGTCATCATCAATAATTAAAACATCAGTGTTTAGAATTTTGCAATCTAGAGCATTGGGTGTTTTACCGATAAAAAAATCTTTAAATAAAGCTAAAAGGTAGGCTCTGTTTGGATCAGGTTTTATAACTACCTCTTTCAGCAAATTAACATTTTCTTGTAGTGTTACATTTAATGATACAGATTTATCAGCTATAATTACGTTTTTAGAGTAAGGTAAATAGCCAATCATCTGCACCAAAATATCGTAATTACCTGGAGCTAAATTTGGTAAAACAAATTTGCCTTCTCCGTTACTAACGGTGGCAATTTTATATCCGCTAACGTAAATTGCTGCCCCCGGTAAAGTTTCTTTGTTATCTCTAATTATTCCGCTTATGGTGTAATTATTTTGCGCAGTCGAATAATTACATAAGCCGATGAGGCATAAGATTATAATTAGCTTGTTTATCATACAAGTAAATATAACTAAAAGAATAGTAGTTTAAAAAGTTGATATGAAAATTTTAAGCTATTCCAACAACTCTTTTGCATTTTGCAAAGCTGATGCTCCAGGGTTTTTGCCACTCAACATTTCTGCAATCGCACCAATACGTTCATCTGCATTTAGCTTTTTAATACCGGTAGTAGTTTTATCTGCCTTTTCATTTTTGTAAACAAAATAGTGCGAATTACCTTTTGCTGCTATTTGTGGCAAATGCGTTATGGCCATAATTTGCATGTCTTCAGCCAAACTATCTATCACCTCACCAACTCTTAATGCTGTTTCCCCAGAAATACCTGTATCAATTTCATCGAAAATAAGGGTAGGCAAAGCAGTGTGTTTTGCCAGTAAAGCTTTAACTGCCAGCATCAATCTAGATAGCTCGCCACCAGAAGCAACTTTGCCAACAGGTGCCGCCTGCTGACCAGCATTAGCGGTAAACAATAACTGCACTTCGTTATAGCCATTACCATTTAACTGAGTTTGGCTAGTCAAATTAAAAGTTAATGCTGCATTTGGCATGCTCATTTGCTTTAAAGATTTGCCCACTTCTTTTTCGGTAATTGTAATTGCTTTTCTTCTGTTACTATCTAAATCTTTGGCTTGCTTAAATAGTAATACATTAAGTTCATCAATTTCTTTCTGCAGTTTTACTAGTTGCTCATCGCTATTTAAAATAGCATTCAAATTATCAGATAGCTGATTTTGAATTTCCAAAAGCTCAGCATTATTGCCTACACGATGTTTCTGTTGCAAAGTATAAAATAAATCTAACCGTTCTTGGATGATTTCCAATCGCTTTGCATTATGTTCCGTACCTTCTTCTACGCTGCTAATTTCAATCGCTAAATCCTTCAATTCTATTAAAACAGATTTTAACCTTTCGTTTAATTCGGCAATAGCGGGATCAAATTTCTCGACAGCATTCAATTGCAAATTGGCTTCTTTTACTAAATTAATGGCTGCGGTTTCGCTTTCGCTTATTAAATTGGTACTTGCTAATAGCGATCTTTTAATTGTTTCGGCATGAGTTAATTTCTCCAATTCTTGCTCTATATCTTCTTGCTCGCCAGTTTTTAATGCAGCTTGCTCTAATTCATTGAACAAAAACTGCTCGTAATCTTGTTTATTTTTAGCCTCGTCTGTTTGCTGTTTTAGGCTTGCTAAACTTTGCTCCAGCTGCCTAAGATGTTTATAGTTTTGTTTGTAATTTTTAAGCATTGGCTGATGATTTGCCAAAGCATCTAAAATCAGTAATTGAAAATCAGCATTACCAATTTCTTGTGTGGCATGCTGAGAGTGGATGGCAATTAAGTTTTCGCCAACTAATTTCAAAATACCCAAGTTTACAGGCGTATCATTTATAAAAGCTCTTGATTTGCCATCGGCAGCAATTTCTCTACGTAATAAAGTGTCAGCTTGAAAATCCAAATCATTGTTATCAAATAATGGTTTAAGCTGTTCATCCGCCAGTAGAAAACTACCTTCAATAACACATTTTTTATCTTGGTTAAAAAAATATTTGCTTTCTGCCCGCTGACCTAAAATCAACGACAAGGCTCCCAAGATAATAGATTTACCTGCACCAGTTTCACCAGTAATGATATTTAATCCTTTACTAAATTCAATTTCTAGTGTATCAATTAAAGCGTAATTACGTATCGAAAGTTTTTGTAGCATATCTCCCGCTAAATTAAACATTAAACCCCTAAGGTTTTAAAGGTTTTTTAAACAAAAAAGGACAAGAAATTAATCTTGTCCTAGGCATTGTTTCATTTGTTTGGTTTAATTTTTGTCTTTTTGCTTTACTTTTAAATCGGTAGCCTTATCAAGCTTTTCAATTTTAAGCGGTACAGCTTCAAAATTAATCTTATTCAATTTTTCGGCACTTAAAGATTCTATAGCAGAAAATTTGCCAATGTCTTGTGTATTTATTTTTGTAAGAACAGCAATGTTTCCAGTTAGTGGTAAAAAGTGTTTCTGAACCTCTGTGTTGCTATCGAACAATAAGAAAGCCTTATCTGTTTTTAACCCTTTTTTCTTTTTCAATTCCTCTAAATCTTGCTCGTATTTTTTTCTCAATTCCTTATATTCTGGTGAATCTTGCAGTTTTTTCATCTCTTCAATTTTTTTCTGCCATTCTGGAGAGTTATACTTTTTCTCCAATTCCTTCGCATTTAATTCTATTTTAGCAATCCTCTCTTTCCATTCTGGTGAATTATACTTTTTTTCTATCTCCTTTGCATTCAACTCTATTTTAGCAATTTTGTCTTTCCATTCTGGTGAGTTATATTTTTTCTCTAATTCTTTTGCATTCAGCTCTATTTTAGCAATTTTGTCTTTCCATTCTGGAGAGTTATACTTTTTCTCAATTTCCTTTGCATTTAACTCTATTTTAGCAATCATGTCTTTCCATTCTGGTGAGTTATACCTTTTCTCAATCTCCTTTGCATTAAACTCTATTTTGGCAATCTTATCTTTCCATTCTGGTGAGTTATACTTTTTTTCTATTTCCTTTGCATTAAACTCTATTTTAGCAATTTTGTCTTTCCATTCCGGAGAATCGTAAAACTTCGCTATAGAATCGCTAACAAATATTTGTCTTTGCACCTTTTTTCGTAAACTATCTGGTAATTCTGAAATAGAATTATATGTTTTAACATTTCCATTATCGTCTGTTAGGATAATTTGTGTTGTTTTCTTTTTCCCATACTTATTTAATACCGAATCAGTATCTGCTTTTAAAATCATACGATTTGAGATATTCTTATCTTCTAACATCGATGACTTAAGTGAGTTTATTTTAAGCTCATTTTTTTTGATGTTTGATATCTTTTTTGAAGGATTTATCCAGGCTAAAGATGCAACTGTTGCTATAGCCAATGTTAGGATAAGAAATTGCTGTTTTACATTAATGTAGTTTGTTTTCATTTGTGTAATTCGTTTAATACGGTGATATAAATGTTGATTTTTTCCTGTTGCCGCTAGTGATAATGCGGGTGTCCGTTTATCTTTTAATAACTCTAATTTTAACAAAGCATGAGCATAAGTTAATGGTGTTCCGGTTGCTTTTATTACCAAATCATCGCAAGCATGTTCTCTTTCTATATGAATAAGTTTAGTGGTTAGCCAAACAAATGGATTAAAAAATAAGATGGTTTCAATAAAGGTTTTAATAAGGTTGATGAGATAATCATTTCTTCTGATATGAGATAATTCATGAATTAAAATGGCCTCTACTTGTTTAGGATCTAACTGTGTAGCTAATGAAATTGGGAACAGAACAACAGGTTTAAAAAAACCAATTACAAGTGGCACATTAACTTTGTCTGATAGATAAAACTTTACTTTTTTATTTATTTTTAGCTGAAAAATCGTCATGTCAAAAACAATTCTCCAGTTTTCTGGGATGGCAATTCTGCTAGCTTTTTTAAGTTGTTTAATTTTGATATATCCTGATAGCAGTACAATAAGCTGAAATATAATACCTACAATATAAACTGAAACCACAACAGGAAAGTAAGCTTCTGTTTTTAAATTAAGGGTCTCACTAAATACAGCTAGATCCTTTAAATCGTTCTGACTAATAGCAATAGATTTAAAATTTCCAGTAGCTGGTATCTCAAACAACGAGAATAAGGTATAGCAGAATATGCTAAAAGTCAAGCAAAGAGATCCAAATGCAAGGTTGTGTTTTAATCTCGATGTCATTCTAGGCCATATCAAAAAGGTCAGAAAAAGTATCGCATAAATAATAGCTCCTTGCCATAATGAATGTATAATACTCCATCCAATTGCTTTAACGATGTTGTTTAAAAAAGCTTCCATAATTTTTTATTGAATTGATTATTTGTCGACTAAACCCTCAACCTTTTAGCCCTTATCCCTCAACCTCTATTTACCTTCTACCTTTTTTAAGTATTCCTTAATTAAATCTATTTCTTCTTTACTTGCAGATTTGTTTCCCAAAGCTTGCATTACCAATCTGGCTGCAGAACCATTAAAAACATTATCAATCATTTTATTAACCAATTGCTGTTGCGTTTTTTCTTGATTAATTAAAGACCTGTAGATATGCGTTTTCGAACTTGTATCTCTATCAACTAATCCTTTTTCATGCATAATTTGCATCATTTTAAGTGTTGTAGTATAGCCAGCATCTTTTTTATTTAAGGCTTCATGTACTTCACGTACCGTACAATTGCCGTTTTTCCAGAGCACTTGTAAAATCTCTAATTCACCTTCCGTAGGTTTGATGTTCGTTTGATCCATATTGTTACTACGAATTATTTCGTATTCAAATGTACGAATGTATTCGTATAAACAAAACTTTTTTTAAAATAATTAATAAAAAAAGAAAAAAGGTTGTTAGGAGTGTTTAACGAGCCTTTTTTAAAGCCTCATATTTGCCAATATTGGCAGGGTCAATCTCACTAAGTAAATTGTAAGCCTTAATTCTATCGGCTAAATCAAGCGTAGATAATACATTGCTAAGTTCATCAGCTTTGCTCGCTAGATAAACATTAGGAAAGATCGAACCCAGTTTTTGCTTATCCAAAACCTGTAAATCGTTTAACAATGTCAATATATTTTTAGCACCGTTTGGTATATTTTCTTGAAGTTTATCTAAGCCATTTAAATGGTAATTGTAAATAAAAACCCTCAAATCCCTAAAACTTGTGTTCAATAAATTTTCATTTAACCAAAACCGATTACGTAAACCATCATTAGCTTTCCATCCTTTATTGCCTGCAGTTTGAGCAATGTTCATTAACATTTGTGCCTTTAAATACATTGGAGTACCACCAAGCTTGCTAAAGCTATCTTTATCTAAGCCAATAATGGTGTAAGCATAATAGCCTAAAAGCGAACTTAGATTAGAGATAAAGTTCTGATCTGAGAAATCTACAGGCTGACCTTCATTATAGTTAAAACTAAAATCTTTATCACTTATGTTTAATAATGTACTGTAGTACGAACTTCCAAACACAGGTCTGCTACTTTGTATTTGCGCCTCTGCACCAAAACTAGAGCTACCATCCCAACTTGTAATAGTGATAATAAAGTTGCACTCAATTCTCTCCTGTGGCATATAAGTCTCTGCTGTCCACTTATTGTTATTCAAGAAATCTCTAATCGTGGTTTGTAATTGTTCTAAGTTTCGTTTGTTAATGTTAGCAACATTAGGTGCTAAAACCTGAACTCGCGAATTTAGCTCTTGCGCATTAACCATCACACAACATAAAACTAAAACAATACAACCTAATATCCTTTTCATGATTTAACTAACTTAAGCACTTCTTTACAAATATCTTTTGCCACCTCTTTTTTAGATTTAACAGTAAAACTGATTTTCTCTAAGCGGCTATTAAATATAGTTATTTTATTGGTATCGGTTTTAAATCCAGCGCCTTTATCATTTAAAGAATTTAAAACAATCAGATCAAGGTTTTTCCTTTCTAATTTGTCTTTGGCATAAATTTCCTCTTGGTTAGTTTCAAGTGCAAAGCCAACCAAAATTTGTTTGGTAGTTTTTTGTTTGCCTAAACTTGCTAAAATATCAACTGTTTTCTTAAGCGCTATAGTAAAACTATCTTCTTTCTTTTTAATCTTTTGGTCTGCAACTGCAACTGGTGTATAATCTGCAACAGCTGCACTCATAATAGTAATGTCACTCTCGCTAAAATGGATCAAACAAGCATTTAGCATATCTGCAGCGCTCGTAACGTCAATTCTATTAAGCTTAACTTTAGTTTTTTCTGCGGTTGGTCCTGTAACTAGAGTTACATCAGCGCCTAATTGATAAAGTTCTTCTGCAATTGCAAAACCCATTTTGCCCGAAGAGTGGTTGCCAATAAAACGTACAGGATCAATCGCCTCATAAGTTGGTCCGGCAGTAACCAAAGCCTTTTTACCAAGTAGGGGTAAAGCTCTTTTAATGTCTGTTATTAAAAAATCAACAATTTCCTCAGGTTCAGCCATTCTCCCTTCTCCAACCAATCCACTAGCCAATTCACCGCTATTCGGCGAAATCAGGATATTTTTAAAGCTTTTTAGTTTATCAATGTTTTCCTGGGTGCTTTCATGTTTCCACATATCTAAATCCATCGCAGGCGCAAAGTAAACAGGGCATTTTGCCGATAGGTAAACTGCAGACAATAAATTATCGCACAAACCATTGGCCATTTTACCTATGGTATTTGCACTAGCTGGGGCAATAATCATGTAATCTGCCCAGAGGCCAAGTTCTACATGGTTGCTCCAAACGCCAGTTTCAGCTTCGAAGTATTGTGTGTAAACAGGATTTTTTGAAAGCGTGGCAAGGGTAAGAGGAGTAATAAAATTACTCGCATCAGCCGTTAGAATAACCTTAACGTTTGCACCAGCTTTAATAAGTAGCCTTACTAAGGTGGCCGATTTGTATGCCGCAATACTGCCGCAAACGCCAAGGATAATATTTTTATTGCTCAACATACCTTATTCAATCAAAGGTGCAAGATAAGCAATGGCATCAATTATTTTTGTTCTTTTGAAGGATTTCTATGGTAAACTTTACCATTTAAAAACTCGTCAATTGCAATTAAGCTTGGCTTAGGCATACGCTCATAATGCTTGCTAATTTCAATTTGTTCTCTGTTTTCAAAAATTTCTTCCAAATTATCATTAGATGAAGCAAACTCGGCTAATTTACCGTGTAACTCTTCTTTCATGTTATTCGAAATCTGATTAGCCCTTTTAGAAATAATAACTAATGATTCATAAATGTTATCAGTAGTCGCATCTAAATCATGCACATTTCTAGTTACCGTTGTATTTGGTATTGCAGGTTTTGCTGTATTCATTATTTTGGGTTTTTAATCTCTAATTTAGTACTATCTGTCTTTTTTGCCCCTTTTCTATCTAAGGCCAATAATCTCTCGGTCTCTGCTTTTTCAGCAGCTAAAATCTTCTGTGCAGTTATAATACCGCTTTCACTATCTTCTTTTAATTGGTTAGCCTCTTTAGCATATTTACTATTTGGGTAAGCCTCAACAAATTCGTCATAATAAGTAATAGCCTCTTTAAAACGTTCTTCTTGTCTAAAAGGATAACTATTTTTAGCATACATAAACTGCGATTTAACAATCAATAAGTTCATTTCTTCAGCATACTTAATATCCGGAAACTCAATTTGAGCATTTTTTAATGCTACAACAGCAGATTTGTAGTTGTCAATACTGTAACCGCCTAAATCATAGTACAATTTGGCATTATCAAATGCTTTAGTCTCTAATTTTCCTCTTAAATTGGCAATATACTGTGCTGCTTGTGTAGCTCTATCACTTTTCGGATACAAGTTAATAAAAAGCTGCAAAGCGTCTATCGCTTTATAAGTATTATCTTGGTCTAATGATGATTTAGGAGAATCTAAATAATAGCAGTAAGCTCCCATATATCTACATTCTTCCGCATTTTTACTTGCCGGATAAGTATCAGCAAATTCTTTAAATTTATAACGTGCAGTGGTATAGTCCTTTAAACGATATAACGTAAAAGCATAATAATAGCTCAATTCCTCTGCCTCAGCCGTTCCTCTATATTTTTGAGCTAAACCTTCAAATAAAATTAAAGCCTTTGTGTAATCTTTCTTATTATATAATCTAATACCTTCTTGGTATTTCTTTAAAACATCATTGCTTAGGCGTAACTTCTCAAACTTGCTTTTACAGCCAGCTGTGCCTAATAAAATAATTGTAAAACTTAAAATAAGTAGTTGTTTAATTTTAAACATTTTGCAAAGATAAGGTAATAATACGATAACGTCAATTAAAAATAATAGTTCGCTAAGCTAAATAAAGCTATCCACCCAATCAAACGCTTAACAAATTTTAACATAATAGCTCTGGCTATTCTCCATATATCAACCAATAATCCAAAAATATAGGTTGCCTTTAAGAAAGTTAGCTGCTCATACTTTTCTTATATACATATTTACTACATATATATAACGTTCAATAATAGCTAAAGCTTTCAATAAGCAGATTAACCCATGCTTAAAATTTGATACCAAACACTAGTAGAGTGGAGGCAAAATATTTTCTATCCTGCTACTTTATATAGTATCTTTATATTTCTACTGCTTTTAACTAATGCATATATATAATAGGTAACGATGTTTGTTTATATAAGTAGATCAATCTTTGTGTTCCAATTAAAGTTAGTCCCGTCGTTCGCTACAATCTTTGCGCAAAGTTTCTGCTAAATCCTAATTACTGGCTGCGCAAAGTATTTCCGCTTCCACCGGGTCTATATAATAACTGTCCTTTTCATATCACCTACTTAGTTATGTAAATATGCTACATATAATATTTATAAATATTTTAGCTACTTATATATAGTATATAGATGCTTTAAAGCATTAATGGTCTAAATCTATGCACTTCGTTTGGTTAATAATAGAGTACAGTAAAACATTCACAACTCAATACAATCGGTAATTACTCTAAAATTCACCTTTCCGTATACCTCTTCAAAAATTTTTCTGTGTGTGTATCATGTACTTACGATATTTCTCTGGATTTATTGCTGGATATGTTTGCTGGTCCGTTTATTTTTCCTACTTTTGCATCCCGCTTCGGAGGAGGCGACAGGGATTACGGAAATAGTGAGAGGGGCATTGAAAAAGGGGATTTGAAAGTATTTGGGCTGTAAACAAGCCACTTACAAAAAAGTTAAAAAAACTTAAAAAAAAGTTTTGGAAACCGAAAAACATTCCTACCTTTGCAACCCGCTACGGAGGTAACGACAGAAGGAAAAAGGGAGAGATAAGGGAGGTGAGGGATTTGAAATAATGGGAACAACAGACGAACAGACGAAACGAAAAAAAGTTTCAAAAAAAATAAAAAAAAAGTTTGCAAGTCTAAAAAAGTTTCCTACCTTTGCAATCCCAAACGGAACGGGAGCTGACGAACGGAGTTCGGAAAGCTGAAAGACAAGATTGAAACAACCAATAACCGAAAGGGAAGCGGTGGACTAAACAAGACCACTTCTGAACTGAAAACATAAAGGTTGCAACATATAAAGATCACCGCGAGGCAAGATCGGAAAGTTCATTAAAGAGATATCATTTATACAACGCAGCGAGGCAAACAGTACGATTTCAAAGTACATGACACCAAGCTGTTTCTTAAGTCTGGAACTATCAGACAACATAATACAAATAGAATAAAGACTATTAATAATTCGTTAGAATAAGAATGGTCAGTGTTCGAACTTACACATTTTACAATGGAGAGTTTGATCCTGGCTCAGGATGAACGCTAGCGGCAGGCCTAATACATGCAAGTCGAGGGGTAGTGGTTGCTTGCAACCATGAGACCGGCGCACGGGTGCGTAACGCGTATGCAACCTACCTTCATCTGGGGGATAGCCCG